>DASUGU010000013.1:0-73371 GCA_036273855.1 Pseudonocardiaceae bacterium | reverse complement strand
CAGCCGGGACCAGATGCCCGACCAGCGCGTGGGCGTCCATCAACTCCGGGTCGGGACTACCAGCGCCTCGCACCCGACGATCCTCCCAGCCCGGCTACCGCCGGACCGGGAGGACCCGCGGGTTGTTCAGCACACTCCTAGGCCAGGTCCAGCTCGACGGCGGCCGCCGGGTCGGAGTCGGCGAGGAACGCGGCGCAGCGCTCGTACTCGTCTGCCTCGCCGATCTCTCGCGCCGCCTTGGCCAGCGCGGCCAGGGCCCGCAGGAAGCCCCGGTTGGGCTCGTGCGCCCAGGGCACCGGGCCGTAGCCCTTCCAGCCGTTGCGGCGCAACTGGTCCAGGCCCCGGTGGTAGCCGGTGCGGGCGTAGGCGTACGCGGCCACCGGTTGCCCGGCGGCCAGCGACCGCTCGGCCAGCGCCGCCCACGCACCGCTGAAGTCCGGGTGGGCCGCGGCCACGTCGGTCGGGTCGCCGCCGGCGTCCAGGGCCGACTGGGCGGCCGGGTTGCCGGGCAGCATCGTGGGTGGCGGGCCGCCGAAGAGGTTGCCGCTGTCCAAACTCATGGCGCCATCCTGCCGGATGGTCACCCGATCACCGACAGCACGATGCCGGACAGGGCCAGCAGCATGGCGGCGACGATCACGGACGCGACGAGACGCTTGGGCAGCAGCACGGCGCCCGACCCTGCCCGCCGGGTGGACCGGCGGACAAGCCGATCCACCCGGTTGTGTGACCGCCGATCGGGGTCTAACCGCGGACAAGCCGACCGACACCCCGCGGATCGTGCGCGGCCGCCGACCCGGGGCGACCCCGGGCAAGCCGACCCACACCCCACCGACCGCGTGCGACCGCCGACCCTGGGCGACCCCGGGCAAGCCGACCCACACCCCACCGACCGCGTACGACCGCCGACCGTGCGGCCGGCGGTCGCAGGTGAGCCTGGGTCGGGTCAGCCGGCGAGCATGCGGCCGGCGGAGCCCAGGTCCTCGCACGCCTTCGCGACGCGGCTGGCCATGGCCTGCTCGGCCGCCTTGAGGTAGGTGCGCGGGTCGTAGGCCTTCTTGCTGCCCACCTCGCCGTCCACCTTCAGCACACCGTCGTAGTTGCTGAACATGTGGCCGACGATGGGCCGGGTGAACGCGTACTGGGTGTCGGTGTCGACGTTCATCTTGACCACGCCGTAGGACACGGCCTCGCGGATCTCCTCCAGCAGTGAGCCGGAACCGCCGTGGAACACCAGGTCCAGCGGCTTGGCGCCGGCGGCCAGGCCGAGCTTGCCTGACACGACCTCCTGGCCCTGCTTGAGGATCTCCGGGCGGAGCTTGACGTTGCCCGGCTTGTAGACGCCGTGCACGTTGCCGAAGGTGGCGGCCAGCAGGTAGCGGCCCTTCTCGCCGGTGCCCAGGGCGTCCACCGTCTTCAGGTAGTCGTCGGGCGTGGTGTAGAGCTTCTCGTTGATCTCGTTGGCGACGCCGTCCTCCTCGCCGCCGACCACGCCGACCTCGATCTCCAGGATGATCTTCGCCTTGGCGGCCAGGTCCAGCAGCTCCGTGGCGATGATCAGGTTCTCGTCCAGCGGCACGGCCGAGCCGTCCCACATGTGCGACTGGAACAGCGGCAGGCCGCCCGCGTTCACCCGTTCCTGGCTGATCGCCAGCAGGGGCCGGACGTAGGCGTCCAGCTTGTCCTTGGGGCAGTGGTCGGTGTGCAGCGCCAGGTTCACCGGGTACTTGTCGGCGACCACGTGCGCGAACTCGGCCAGCGCGGACGCGCCGGTGACCATGTCCTTGACCTTGGTGCCGGAGGCGAACTCGGCACCGCCGGTGGAGACCTGGACGATGCCGTCGCTCTCCGCCTCGGCGAAGCCGCGCAGCGCGGCGTTCAACGTCTCCGACGAGGTCACGTTGATGGCCGGGTAGGCGAAGCCGTTCGCCTTGGCCCGGTCCAGCATCTCGTTGTACACCTCGGGGCTCGCGACAGGCATTCATCCTCCTACTGCGAAAGCTCGTCCCACCGTCGGTGTGCATCGTATGGGGCGGACCGGCCCGACCGGCGGTCGCCCGATCCTGGACGGCCACCCCTGGCGGGAGTCTCGTGATCGAGTTAACTTGGCAGAATGGCAATAGCGCGACTCAACGGCGAGGTCATCGCGGAGAGCTCGGAAACAGTGGTGCTCGAGGGGCTGCACTACTTTCCGGCCAGGTCCGTGCGGGTGGAGATGTTCCGCCCGACCGAGACCCGCGACGACGGGCACTACTACTCGGTCATCGTGCGGGGCAAGGCCACGCCGGACTGTGCCCGCTATCTCGCCGGGGCGACGTTGCCCGACCCACGCATCGCCCAGCATGTCGCGTTCTGCGGACCGGTGCAGGTCGAGGAGTAACTTCCAGCACCCGGCCGGTGGCCGTTAGGTTCGAGCAATGACGAAACTCGGCCTGAGCGACCTCGACGTCTTCCCGCTCTGTCTCGGCGCCAACGTGTTCGGCTGGACGGCCGATCGCGACCAGTCGTTCGCCGTGCTGGACGCGTACGCGGCCGGCGGCGGCAACTTCGTGGACACCGCGGATGTGTACCCGGCCTGGGTGCCGGGCAACTCCGGCGGTGAGTCGGAGACGATCATCGGCGAGTGGCTGGCCGCGCGCGGCAACCGGGACGCCATGGTGGTGGCCACCAAGGGCTGCCGGCTGGCGCCGAACACGGGCCTGTCCGCGAAGGCGGTGCACGCGGCCGCCGAGGCGTCGCTGCGCCGGCTGGGCGTGGACCACATCGACCTGTACTACGCGCACTACGACGATCCGGACACCCCGGTCGAGGAGACGGTCACCGCCTACGACGAGCTGGTGCGGACCGGCAAGGTGCGCTACGTCGCCGTGTCCAACATGAGCCCGGAGCGGATCACCGAGTCGCTGGCGTTCGCCGAGCGCGAGGGCATGGCCCGCTACGTGGGCCTGCAGCCGCACTACAACCTGGTGGAACGCGAGGGGTTCGAGGGCGAGTTGGCCGATCTCGCGGCCCGCTGGCAACTGGCCACGCTGCCCTACTACGCCCTGGCCAGGGGCTTTCTCACCGGGAAGTACCGCACGGGCACCCAGGTGGACAGCCCGAGGGCGGGTGGCGCGTCGGCCTACCTGACCGAGCGCGGCCTGCGCGTGCTCGCCGTGCTGGACCAGGTCTCCGCCGCCCGGCACACCACGGTGGCCGCGGTGGCGCTGGCCTGGCTGCTGTCCCGGCCGTCGGTGGTGGCGCCGATCGCCAGCGCGCGCAACCCGGAACAGCTGGCCGAGCTGATGCCGATGGCGGACCTGGCGCTGTCGCCCGCCGAGCTGGCCGCGCTGGACTCGGCATCCGCTTCGTGACCGACGGGTAGCTTACTCCCGGTAGGTTGGGCTACGGTGCCGGTATGACCCCGTGGGACGCGATCCGAGGCAGGCGCCGGATGACCGGCAAGGTCGTGCTGATCACCGGCGCGGCCCGAGGCATCGGCGCCGGTGTGGCCCGCAGGCTGGCCGCGGAGGGCGCCGTGCTGGCGCTGGTCGGCCTGGAGGGCGACGAGCTGCGCGCGGTGGCCGCCGAGTGCGGCCCGGAGGCCACCGCCTGGGAGGCCGACGTCACCGACTGGGACGCGCTGGGCGCGGCGGTCACCGGCATCGTGGCCCGTTACGGCCGGATCGACGTGCTGATGGCGAACGCCGGGATCGCGGCGGCCGGGTTCATCCGGTCGATCGACCCGGCGGCGTTCGAGCGGGTGATCGAGGTGGACCTGCTCGGCGTGTGGCGCACGGTCCGCACCTGCCTGCCGCACCTGATCGAGAGCAAGGGCTACTGCCTGGTCGTGTCGTCCATGGCGGCCGTCGTGCACATCCCGGGCAACGCGCCGTACAACGCGGCCAAGGCGGGCGTCGAGGCGTTCGCCAACACCCTGCGGGCCGAGGTGAAACACCTCGGCGTGGACGTCGGTGTGGCGCACCCGACGTGGATCGCCACGGACATGGTCAACAGCGCCGACGAGCACCCGGTGTTCGGCCCGCTGCGCTCGACGATGCCCAACGCGGTGGGCCGGACGTACCCGCTGTCGGTCGCCGTGGACGCCTTCGACAGCGGGATCGGGCGCCGGGCCAGGGCCATCCACATCCCGGCGCAACTGGTGGTGGCCAAGTTCTTCCGGGCGTTGCTGCCCAGGGTGGTCGAACTGGGCGCCCGCCGGATCGTGCCGGACGCGGACCGGGCGGCGCTCGACGACGTGGCCCGGCGGGGCGCCGAGGCGTCGGCTCCGGTGGGTCCCGGTGGCGCGGCGGCGATGCGGTCGCATGACCGGTCGGCCGACCGCTGACCGTCTCGCCCTCCCACCCGGTACGGTTCTGCGTGGGAGGGGATGTGGCCGAGCAGCCGAGCCAACACGGCGATGGGCGCGTGCGCAGCGTCGAGCAGACGCTGGGACACCTGCGCGCCATCGACACCGGCGCCGTGCGGAACGAGCCTGCCGCGCCGATGACGCTGGAGGACCTCTACCGCACCCACCGGATGCGGCTGGTCCGGCTGGCGTTGCTGCTGGTGGACGAGCCGGCCACGGCCGAGGACGTGGTCCAGGAGGCCTTCGCCGGCCTGCACCGCAACTGGGGCGGGCTGCGCGACGCGGCCGCCGCCATCGGCTACCTGCGCACCGCCGTGGTCAACGGATCACGCAGTGTGCTGCGCCGCCGCAAGACCGCCCGCGACTACACGCCGCCGCACGCGCCCAATGCCCGCTCCGCGGAGAGCCTGGCGATGTTGACCGCCGAGCACCAGGCCGTGGTCAGCGCGCTGTCCCAGTTGCCGCCGCGGCAGCGGGAAGTGCTGGTGCTGCGCTACTACGGCAACCTCACCGAGGCCGAGATCGCCGAGGCCGCCGGTATCTCGAAGGGCACCGTGAAGTCCACCGCGAGCCGCGCGCTGGAGGCCCTGCAGAAGATCATGGCGGCCACTCCCTGAACTCTGGTGACTCAGGGTGATTGGTTGATTGGTATAGACCAGGGTGGTCGCCATGGCGCAAGATCTGAGTCGTGGCCAACGCACCCGGACTGCTCGCCGTCGACGTCGGCGGCTCCCAGATCAAGGTCACCGTGCTGGACGCCGAGCCGGCCGGTGGCCTGACCGTGCTCGACCACGCCTACCGCCCCACACCGAAGGGTGCGGACGGCACCGCGACCGCCCACGCCGTGGTGGACGCGGTGGCGGCACTGGCCGCCGAGCACGCCGGCGTGCGGGCCGTCGGAGTGGTGGTGCCGGGCCTGGTGCACGACGGTGTGGGGGTGTACTCGGCGAACCTGGGCTGGCGCGACTTCCCGTTCGTCGCCGAGCTGACCGCCCGGATCGGGCTGCCGGTGGCACTCGGCCACGACGTGGCCGCCTGCGGCCTGGCCGAGCTCCGGCTGGGTGCCGCCCGGGGCTACCGGCAGGCGGTGGTGATGCCGATCGGCACCGGGATCGCGGCCGCCCTGATCATGGACGGCGCCGTGCGCACCGGCGACGGCTACGTCGGCGAGGTCGGACACGTCGACGTCGGCCACGACGAACCGTGCCGCTGCGGGCAGACCGGCTGCCTGGAGATGATCGCGTCCTCGCCGGCGATCGCCCGCCGCTACGCGGCCCGGACCGGACGGCAACTGCCCGGTGCCGCCGAGGTCGTGGCGGCCGCCGAGAACGGCGACCCGGTGGCGGCGGCCGTGTGGGACGACGCGCTGGACGCGGTGGCCAGCGCCCTGCGGATGCTGACCACACTGCTCGGGCCCGAGGTCGTGGTGCTGGGCGGGGGCCTGGCCCAGGCCGGACCGCGGCTGGTCGAGCCGGTGGCGAAGCGGCTGGCCGATCAGCTCACCTTCCAGCGGATGCCCGAACTCCGGCTGGCCGAACTGGGCTACGAGGCCGGCAGCCTGGGCGCCGGCCTGCTCGCCCTCGACCTCCTCGAGGGGGCACGGTGACCACGACTTCGACGCCGACGGTGCTGCGCGGCGGCCGCATCGTGACCAGCGGCGGGGTGCTGGACGACGGCTGGCTGACCGTGCGCGACGAGGTGATCGAGCAGGTCGGCCAGGGCGGCTACCAGGCCGAACAGGACGCGCCGGTGGTCGATCTGGCCGGGGCGTGGGTGCTGCCCGGGTTCGTCGACATGCACTGCCACGGCGGCGGTGGCGCGTCCTATACCGAGGGCGACCAGGAACGGCTGGCCGCCGCCGCTGCCGCCCACCGCAGGCACGGGACCACGACGACCGTGGCCAGCCTGGTCTCCGACACCATCCCCGACCTGGTGGAACAGATCGCGACACTGCGTGACCTGGTGCGCGACGGCCTGTTCGCCGGCATCCACCTGGAGGGCCCGTTCATCTCGGCGGCCCGTTGCGGCGCGCACGACCCCGCCATGCTGCGGGCCCCGGACCGGGACTCGGTGGACCGGCTGCTGGCGGTCGGCCAGGGCACCATCCGGATGGTCACGCTGGCCCCGGAACTGGACGGCGGCCTGGACGCCGTACGGCGGTTCACCGACGCCGGGGTGATCGTCGGCATCGGCCACACCGACGCCACGCTGGCCCAGGTACAGCCCGCGGTGGACGCGGGCGCGACCGTGGCCACCCACCTGTTCAACGGGATGCGGCCGCTGCACCACCGCGAGCCGGGACCGATCGGCGCGCTGCTGGACGACGAGCGGGTCACCGTGGAGCTGATCTGCGACCTGGTGCACCTGCACCCGACGGTGGTGCGGATGGCCGCCCGGCACGCCGGGCCCGGCCGGACCGTGCTGGTCACCGACGCGATGGCTGCGGCCGGCGTGGGCGACGGCGTCTACCAGGTCGGCGGGCTGCGGGTCACCGTGCGGGACGGGGTGCCCACCCTGGACGGCGGCGGCGCGCTGGCCGCCAGCACCCTCACCCTGGACGCCGCCGTGCGCAATTTCGTCCAGTCGTGCGGCATGACGATGGTCGAGGCGGCCGCCGCGGTGTCCGGCCAGCCGGCCGCGCTGCTTGGCCGGCAGGGCTCGATCGGCAGCGTGGCGGCCGGCGCGCAGGCCGACCTGGTGGTGCTGGATGACGGCCTGCACGTCACCGGGGTCATGGATCGGGGCACCTGGATCGCGTGAGCGACGGTGTGGGCTAGCGTCGAAGGCGTGAGCGACGGGCCGGGCGGGAACGCCGAGCAGGAACGGCTGCTGGCCGACGCGCTGCGCGCCCAGGCGGTGCGCGCGCCGATGGCCGACCCGGCCACCCCCCGGCCGGACGACGACCAGGTGCTGCGGTTCTCCGGCCCGGACGCCCTGTTCGCCGGCCGGACGTCGGACACGATGGGCCTGCCGCCGGTGGTCGAACGGCGCACCGAGCACGTGCGCCGGCCGCAGCCGGTCCACCAGTTGCCGGCCGGCTGGATCGTGCTGCTCGCCGTGCTGCTCGGCCTGGCCGCCGGTGCCGTCGTCGGGCTGGTCAGCATCCTCTGAGCACAGCCGGCCTGTACGGTTGACCCGTGACGACGCACAGCCTCGCCGCCACAGCGGTGCTGGGGATCAAATGGCTGGACCCGAACTACCTGGTGAGCTCCCTGGGCGCCTGGGTGGTGCCGATGGTGGCCGTCATCATCTTCGCCGAGTGCGGGATCCTGCTGGGCTTCCTGCTGCCCGGTGACACCCTGCTGTTCCCGCTCGGCCTGTTCATCGCCCGCGGTGTGGTGGACACGCCGCTGTGGCTGGCGGTGGTGATCATGGCCGCGTGTGCCGTGCTCGGCAACATCGTCGGCTACGCGGTCGGTTACCTGATCGGGCCGAAGCTGTTCAACAAACCGGACAGCCGGTTGTTCAAACGCGAGTACGTCGAACGGACGCACGACTTCTTCGAGCGCTACGGCGTGGCCGCGATCCTGCTCGGCCGGTTCGTGCCGATCGTCCGCACGTTCGTCACGGCCGTGGCCGGTGTGGGCCGGATGGCGCCCGCCAAGTACCTGAGCGTGAGCGTGATCGGCGGCGTGCTGTGGGCGGGCGGCATCGTGGTGGCCGGCTACTTCCTGGGCCGGATCGACTTCATCGGCAACCACATCGACCTGATCCTGGTCCTGATCGTGGTGATCTCGGTGGTGCCGGTGGTGATCGAGTGGGCGCGGCACCGCAAGGAGCGCAAGCTCGCCGCCGACGTGACCCAGCCGATCGTCATGACCCGGCGCTGAACATCGCCCCGGGGTTGAACAGGTTCTCCGGGTCCAGCGCCGCCTTCAGCGCGCGGTGCACGCGCAGGCCCACCGGGCCGATCTCGGTGGCCAGCCAGTCCTGCTTGATCCGGCCGACGCCGTGCTCGCCGGTGACCGTGCCGCCCAGTTCCAGGGCGATGGCCATGATCTGGTCGAACGCCCGCTTCGCCCGGGCCCGCTCGTCGGCCGAGTCGCCGTCGAAGACGATCGTGGGGTGCATGTTGCCGTCGCCGGCGTGGCCGACCACGGCGATCCGCAGGCCGACCGACTGGCCGACCCACCGGCAGCCGGCCAGCAGCTCGGCGATCCTGGTCCGGGGCACGCACACGTCGTCGGTGAGCCAGGCGCCGTAGGCGTCCATGGCCAGCCCCACCACCCGGCGGGCGCGCAGCAGCATGCCGCCCTCGGTGAGGTCGTCGGTCGCGTAGGTCATGGTGGCGCCGGTGGCCGAGCAGATCCGCTCGATCACCTCCAACTCGCGCACGGCGGCCGGACCGCCGGTGTCGGACTGGCACAGCAGCAGCGCCTCGCACCCGCCCGCCGGGCCGATCTCGGTGCGCAGGTATGCCTCGGCGGCCCGGATCGACGTGCCGTCCATGATCTCCATCAGTGACGGCACGACTCCCTCACGCACCACGCTGGTGACAGCGGCGCCTGCCGCCTCGACGCTGTCGAACGCGGCGACCAGCGTGCTCGGCGACTGCGGCAGCGGGCGCAGGGCCAGCGTGGCCGAGGTGATCACGCCGAGCGTGCCCTCGCTGCCGACGAACAGCCGGGTCAGGTCGTAGCCCGCGACGCCCTTCACGGTCCGCCTGCCGGTGCGCAGCAGTTCGCCGTCGGCCAGCACGACCTCCAGGCCCAGCACGGAGTCGGCGGTGACGCCGTACTTCACGCAGCACAGCCCGCCCGCGTTGGTGGCCAGGTTGCCGCCGATGGTGCACCAGTCGTAGCTGGAGGGGTCCGGCGGATAGAACAGGCCGTGCTTCTCCGTCGCGACGCGCAGGTCGAGGTTGACCACACCGGGTTGGACGACGGCCAGCCGGTTGTCCGGGTCGATCTCCAGGATCTCGTTCATCTTCACCGTGGACAGCACCACACAGCCGTCCACCGCGTTGGCCGCGCCGGACAGCCCGCTGCCCGCGCCGCGCGGCACGATCGGCACCCGCGCCCGGGCACACGCCCGCACCACGGCCTGGACCTGCCCGGCGTCCGAAGGCAGCACGACGGCCAGCGGCGACCCGTTGGGCGCCAGCGCCATCATGTCCCTGCTGTAGCCGGCCGTCACGTCCGGATCGGTGAGTACGGCCGCCTCACCCACCTCGGCGACCAGGCGCGCGATCAGACCGTCCATATCGGTCGACGCTAGTCGGCGTCGAGACCCCAGGCGAGCAGCTCGGCGAGGTGGTCGGCGGACCGGCCGGCGAGCTGACGCAGCTGGGTGCGGCAGGAGAAGCCGTCGGCGAGCAGCCGGGTGCCGGGTTCGGCGGCCCGGACGGCGGGCAGCAGCGCCGTCTCGGCAACCGCCACCGACACGTCGTGGTGACCGCGCTCGGCGCCGAAGTTGCCGGCCAGGCCACAACAACCGCCCACCGAGGTGACCGTCGCACCGGCCTTGGTGAGCAGCGCGCGGTCGGCCGTCCAGCCGAGCACCGCGTGCTGGTGGCAGTGCGGCTGGGCCAGCGCGGTGACCCCGGCCAGCGACGGCGGTGTCCACTCCGGACGGTCGGCGAGCAGTTCGGCGAGCGTGCGCACCGGCACGGTCTCCCCGAGCAGTTCCTCGGCGTCCCCCCGGAACACCGCCGTGCAGGACGGTTCCAGGCCGACCACCGGCATGTCCGCCGCATACGGGGCAAGGGAGTCGACCGATCGCCGCAGCACCCGGCGGGCGGTGTCCAGCTGGCCGGTGGAGATCCAGGTCAGACCGCAGCACTCGGGCCGGTCGGTGATCCGCACGGCGAAGCCGGCGTCCTCCAGCACCCGCACGGCCGCGATGCCCACCTCGGGCGTGAACAGGTCGGTGAACGTGTCCACCCACAGCAGTACCGGGTCGCCGGTGGCCGGCAGGCGGTCGGCGAACCAGGACCGGAACGTGCGCCTGGCCAGCGCCGGCAGGTTCCGCCGTGGGTCGACGCCGGCCAGCCGCTTGCCCAGCCCGGCCAGGCCCGGTGCGGTGAGCAGGGCGTTGGCCAGCCTCGGTGCCCTGGCCGCCTGGCGGGCCCAGTACGGCAGCCAGCCCAGGGCGTAGTGCGACGGCGGGCGCAGCCGGTGCCGGTACGCCTGGTACAGCGCCTCCGCCTTGTAGGTGGCCATGTCGATGCCGGTCGGGCAGTCGCTGGCGCAGCCCTTGCAGGACAGGCACAGGTCCAGCACCTCGCGCACCTCGGGCGAGCGCCAACCGGACACCAGCGTGCCGTTGGCCATCTCCTGCAACACCCTGGCCCGGCCCCGGGTGCTGTCCTTCTCGTCCCTGGTGGCCAGGTAGGACGGGCACATCACGCCGCCGGTGCCGGTGTTGTCGGCGCGGCAGCGAGCCACGCCGGTGCACCGGTGCACGGCGGCGGTGAAGTCGCCGCCGTCGGAGGCGTAGCCGAACGCCAGCCCCCGGCGCAGCGGTACGGCGGCCGGCTCGCGCAGGTCGGCGATCACCGGCCTGGGCCGCACCAGCACGCCGGGGTTGAGCAGGTCGGACGGGTCGAACACGGCCTTGACCGCGGCGAACGCGTCCAGCGCTGCCGGGGAGTACATCAGTGACAGCAGTGCGCCCCTGGCCCGGCCGTCGCCGTGCTCACCGGACAGCGAACCGCCGTAGCGGGCGACCAGCTTGGCCGCGTCGGTGACGAACTCCTGGTAGACGTCCGTGCCGCCGCGCTCGTGCAGCGGGAACGTGATCCGGACGTGCACGCAGCCGTCGCCGAAGTGGCCGTAGGGCGTGCCGGCCAGGCCGCGGTCGGCCAGCAGCGCCTCGAACTCACGCAGGTAGGCGCCCAGCCGCTCGGGCGGCACCGCGGCGTCCTCCCAGCCGGCGTGCGCGCCGTGCGGCCGCGCGGACACGGCGACCAGCGCGGCGCCGTCCTCCCTGATCCGCCACAGCGCGGCGGCCTGCGCCGGGTCGGTGACCACCCGGTGGTCCAGCGCGCCGGACACGGCCACCAGGTCGGCGACGGCGACCCGGTCGGCGTCCAGTTCGGCGAACAGCCACCCGCTGCCGGCCGGCAGTTCGGGCACCGAGCCGCCCTGGTCGCGGACCACGTCCACGATCCGTGCGTCCATGCCCTCCAGAGTGATCGGCGCCAGCGGCAGCATCGCGGGCGCCGCGTCCGCGGCCGCGGCCATGTCCGGGTAGCCGAGCACCACCAGCACTGTCCTGGCCGGCGGCACGACCAGCTCGACGGTGGCGCGCAGCAGCACACCGCAGGTGCCCTCCGTGCCCACGAGGGCCGCCGGCAGGTGGAAGCCGTGCTCGGGCAGCAGGTGCTCCAGCGAGTAGCCGGACACCTGGCGGCGGAACCGGCCCAGTTCGGTGCGGATCACGCCGAGGTGGTCGCGGACCACGTCGTGCAGCGCGGCCACGGTCGGTGAGTCGGCCGGGGTCATGCCGGGCCGGGCGACCAGCCGCTCACCGGTGCCGGTGACCAGGTCCAGCTCGCGCACGTTGTCCGCGGCCCGGCCGTAGGCCAGTGCCCGCGACCCGCAGGCGTTGTTGCCCAGCATTCCCCCGATCGTGCAGCGGCTGTGCGTCGACGGCTCCGGACCGAACCGCAGGCCGTGCGGCCGCACGGCAGCCTGGAGGTCGTCGAGCACCACACCCGGCTGGACACTGGCGGTACGAGCGTCCGGATCAAGGTGCTCGATCCGGTTGAGATGACGGGAGAAGTCCAGCACGACGCCGGTGCCGACGGCGTTGCCGGCGATCGACGTGCCCGCACCCCGCGCGGTCAGCGGCACGCCGAGCGACCGGCAGACGCCGAGGGTGGCCTCGACGTCATCGGTCGACCGGGGGAAGACCACGGCCGTGGGCACCACGCGGTAGAGGGAGGCGTCGGTGGAGTACTCGGCCCGCCGCCGCACCGAGACGTCGACCTCGGCGACTCCCGCGGTCCGCAGGCCGGCTGTCAGCTCGTCCGGATCCATGATCCCCATCATCACTTGACGAGCGTCACATGCCAGTTCGTTGCGGGAACAGACCGGTCAGGTACATGCTTGTACAAGACAACTACTTGTGTGAGCAAACCAAGCAGAGGAGCGGAGCGTGACGGAAATGCAGTCGACAGCGCCTCCGCAGGTGACCCAGGATCAGTACGACCGCGCCGAGGCGGTCGTCGACCAGATCGTGCGATTCGCCCGCCTGATGAAACGCGCTCACGCGCGGTTCGCTTCCCAGTCCGACGGCGTGGAGCAGGCCACCTACTCCCTGCTGGCGGTACTCGCCACCGAGGGGCCACAGCGCACGACCACGCTCGCCGAGGCCGTGCATTCCGACACGTCCACGGTGAGCCGGCAGGTCGGCGCACTGGTTCGGCACGGCCTGGTGGAGCGTCAGGCCGATCCGGCGGACGGCAGGGCCTGCCTGCTCGCCGCCACCCCGACCGGGCTGGCCAGCTACGAGCACGAGCGTCGCACCCGCACCCAGCGGATGGCGACCGTTCTCGGGCACTGGTCGTCAGAGGACCTCCGTACGGTGACCGAGCTGCTGGGCCGACTCAACACCGACATCGAGACACACGAACTGATCACGGGCGCCGCCACCGGCGCCAGCACCACGAAGGGGGGAACCCGATGACCAGCAATGCCACCAGTGCCGCACTGGAGACCACCACGCCGGTGACACCGGCGGGCCCGGCGGCCGGATCGAACGGTGCGCTGTCGCACCGCGCGATCCTGACCATCCTGGTCGGCCTGCTGCTCGGGATGTTCCTGGCCGCGCTCGACCAGACCATCGTCAGCACGTCGATACCGCGCATCGCCAACGACCTGCACGGCCTGAGCGTCCAGGCGTGGGTCACCACGGCATACCTGATCACCTCGACGATCACCACGCCGCTGTACGGCAAGCTGTCCGACATCTACGGCCGCAAGCCGTTCTACCTGGCCGCCATCTCCATCTTCATCGTCGGCTCGGCGGCGAGCTCGTTCGCCACGTCGATGTACGAGCTGGCCGCGTTCCGCGCGTTCCAGGGCCTGGGCGCCGGCGGCCTGATGTCGCTGGCCTTCACCATCCTGGGGGACATCGTCTCGCCGCGGGAGCGGGCCAAGTACCAGGGCTACTTCCTGGCCGTGTTCGGCCTGTCCAGCGTGCTCGGCCCGGTCATCGGCGGCGCGCTGTCCGGTGCCAACTCCATCCTGGGCATCACCGGCTGGCGCTGGGTCTTCCTGGTGAACGTGCCGATCGGCCTGGTCGCGCTGGTCGTGGTCGCCAAGGTGCTCAACGTCCCGCACCAGGCACGCCAACAGCGGATCGACTGGTGGGGAGCGGTCGCCCTGGTGGTCGGCCTCGTGCCGATCCTGGTGGTGGCCGAACAGGGCCAGCCCTGGGGGTGGGGCAGCCTGCGCTCGCTGATCTGCTACGGCATCGGCGTGATCGGCATCGTGGCCTTCATCCTGATCGAGAAGGCCATGGGGGACAGCGCGCTGATCCCGCTGCGGCTGTTCCGCAGTCGCGTGTTCAGCACGGTCATCGTCGCCGGCACGATCGTCGGTGCCGCGATGTTCGGCGCCATCACGCTGATCCCGCAGTACCTGCAGATCGTCCGCGGCGCCTCGCCGACCACGTCCGGCCTGCAGATGCTGCCGCTCATGGTGGGCCTGATGGCCTCGTCCATCATGTCCGGCCAGATCACGTCCCGCACCGGGCGGTACAAGATCTTCCCGATCATCGGCACGGTGTTCATCATCGGCGGCTCGCTGCTGTTCACCCAGGTCGGTGCGGACACGCCGATCTGGCAACCGATGCTGTACATGGTCGCGCTCGGCTTCGGTGTCGGTAACTGCATGCAGACGCTGACCCTGGCCGCGCAGAACGCCGTGTCGTTCCGCGACATGGGTGTGTCCACCGCGTCGGCCACGTTCTTCCGGCAGATCGGCGGCACGCTGGGCGTCGCGGTGTTCCTGTCCGTGCTGTTCAGCACGGTCGGCAACAAGATCGTGGACGCCCTGCACCACGCCGGCTCCGCGTTCCAGGCGGCGGTGGCCGACCCGGCGGTGACGCACAACCCGGTCAACGCACCGGTGGTGAGCATCCTGCACGGCGGCGGCACCGGCGGCCTGCTCCAGGACGCCTCGTTCCTGCAGCGGGTGGACGCCCGGCTGGCGCACCCGTTCCTGGTCGGCTTCTCCAACTCGATCGACCTGGTGTTCCTGCTGGTCGCCGGGCTGGCCGTGATCGCCCTGGTGGTGACGCTGTTCATCAAGGAGATCCCGCTGCGCACCATGTCCGGCCTCCAGGCGATGGCCGAGAGCGAGGCCGGTGGCACCGACGCCGCCGTCCTGCCGGTGAACGACGCCATCCCGGCGGCGGTCGACAGTGCCGTGGCCGATGAGATCGACGCCATCGACGCGTTCCGCGAACCGGCCGGCCGGCACGCCCTGCTGACCACGGCCGGCACCCCGGTGAGCGGACGGATCCGCCGCTCCGACGGATCGGCCGCGACCGGTGCCGTGCTGACGCTGATCAACCACGGCGGCCAGCAGGTGGCCAGGGGCACGTCCGACGACGACGGTGCCTACGAACTGGTGGCACCGCTGGACGGGTCGTACGTGCTGATCGCGTCCTCGGCCGGACACCAGCCGCAGGCGTCCACCCTGCGGGTGGCGGGCGACCCGGTGAACCTGGACGTCCTGTTGACCGGGACGTCCCGCGCCACCGGCGTGGTGCGCAACGGCGCCGACCCGGTGTCGGGCGCCGTGGTCACCCTGACCGACCCGCGCGGTGAGGTGGTCGGCTCGGTGAACACCGGCGACGACGGCTGGTACCGGTTCACCGACCTGCTCGGCGGCCGGTACACCCTCGTGGTGTCCGCGCCCCGGTACCGCCCGTACGCCACGTCGCTGGAAGTGCCCGACCTGGGCGACGCGGTCACCGAGATCGCACTGTCCGGCGGCGCCCGGCTGACCGGCACCGCCACCGGCGGCCCGGACCGCCGCCCGATCCGCGACGCCAGGGTCACCCTGGTCGACGCGGGCGGGACCGTGGTGGGCATGACCACGACGGACGACACGGGCGGGTACTCGTTCGGCGAGTTGCCGGCCGGCGAGTACACGGTGATCGCCAGCGGCTACCCGCCGGTGAGCAGCCACCACCAGGTCGGAGCCGGCGAGGACGGCGTCCACGACGTGGTCCTGGACCACTCCGACATCTGACCGCACGACACGGTGGGGCCGGCCTCGACACGAGGCCGGCCCCGCTGCCGTCTCCGGGAGTTTCCTGTGTGGCCCTTCAGTTCCACGTGATCAAGACGTTGTGCCGGCTGGCTAGGGTGGTCGCACCATGGAGAAATTTCCGCCGCGGTCCTCCCTGCCCAGGATGATCACCGTGGCGAAGGTGACGATGCTGGGCGACAGCTGGTACGAGCGCGGCGCCCGCTACTGGTGGCGCCGCGTCCTGATGGTGGTGTGCGGCGCGCCGATCGTCGCGCTGCTGACCTTCGTGTTCGTCAGCGCGCTGGTGCAGGCCCACCAGAACTCGGTCCTGGGGTTCTGGATCTTCCTCGCCATCGAGGTCGCGTACTCGCTGGTGATCCTGATCGGCATGCCCGTCCTGATGGCCCGGCGCTGGAACGAGCCGTATCCGGCGGAGCGGAAACGCAGGCAGCGCTCGCTCGTCGGCCGGATCCTGCGGCCGTTCGTGCTGCTGGTGCAGGTGGTGCTCGGGCTGGCGGCCGGGTTGTGCATCGGCACGTACGTCCTGCTGTTCCTGCTGATGCTGACGCCGCAGACCATCTGGGAACGGCAGGTCTACCTGCGCATGGCCGAACGGATCCGTGACCTGCCACCGCATCCCGAGCCGGTCCGCACCCTGCGTGGCACCGCGAAACGGCTCGCCGAGGGACCGACCCTGCTGATCGGTCCGGACCAGACCGAGCAGCTCACCACGCTCCTCGCCGGCTACGCGCCCGGCGCCCGGCGGCACGGCAACCGGATGATCATGGGCAACGGCGTGCTGCTGTACGGACCCGTCGACGTCCCGGCGGACACCGCCGCCGACGCCGGGCTGCCACCCGGCCTACCCGTCGCCTACTACGCCGGCAACGCCGCCGAGAGCAAGCGGCAGCGCCGGCTGGAAGTGGTGAAGGCACTCAGCGGTGAGGGCCTCGTCCGGGGGCTCGCCGCGCGCCTGCCGGCCGCCCGGTACTCCATCCGGCCGTGGTCGGACCTCGCCCTGAGCCTGTCCGTCCACGCGGCCCGACCGGCGCCCACCGAGCAGGTGACCGCCGCGCTGCAACCGTTCCACGGCGGCGAACTCGTCGCCCACCCGCAGGAGGACACGCCCGACGCCTACCTGGTGTACAGCGAGGACGAACCGCGGTTCGTCGCGGCGTTCTGGCCCAGCAGGCTGGCCAACTCGATGGTCGACCCGCCGCCGGTCGCGCTCGGCCCGCTGCACGACCGGCAACCGTGCCGGTGGGAACTGCGGGTACCGCTGAATGCCGCCACGGCCGACGCGGAAACCCGTGTGCTGCTGGGCAGCGCGGCACTCGCGCTGGCCCGAGCGGTCGACGGCGTGGTCACCGACATGTTCGGCTTCCCGATCACCAGCCCCGAGGACGTGCTCACCGGCTGACTACTGGCGGCGCAGCATCCGCGTGACACCGGCGGCCACCGTCGTGGCGAGCAGCCAGCCGGACGCGATCAGTGCCGCCGCGAACCACTGCGACAGGCCGGGCAGCGCCCACCGGTTCTTGTTGCCGAAGTCCACGATCGGGATCAGCAGGTCCAACGTGAACAGGAACGGGTTCCACACCAGGTGGTCGTCCTGGTTGGTGAGCGGGCAGAACCGGTACCCGGCGAAACTCGCCGGGTCGCCGGGCACCACACCACAGTGCGTGGGATACAGGCCAAACCACAACGTGCCGACCACCAGCAGCAGCGCCAGCCAGCCCAGCGCCCGCGAGGGCCGGTAGCCGTAGCCGACCATCGAGCGCTGCAACCAACTCCAGCACACCACCGGCACGCCGAGCACCCGGAAACCGGTGGCCAGCGCGGCATAGCGGCGGCGCTGCTTCTCGATCAGCACCGTGTCGGCGTGTTCCTCGTTGCCGGCCGCGCGCAGCATCATCGCCAACTGGTCGTACGGGCCGGGGCTGTAACCGCCCTGCTCGGCCTCGCACAGCCAGGTCAGCCGCTGCTGGACGGCGTCGTCGTCGGCCAGCGGGATCGCCTTGGTGAGCGAGTCGTACCGGAAGGCGTCCATGTCGATGCCGCCGGTGGCCTGCCACAGTTCCTCGTTGTCGTCCAACGACGTGCAGCGCATCTGCCGCAGGCCGATCCTGCCGTGCGGCGCCCGCCCCAGGGTCAGCGTCAACTCCTGGGTCTGCGCGCCGAAACAGTTGAGCACGCTGCGGTCGCCGTCGTCGCCCTCCTCGCCGAGTTCGGCGCCCGCCAGGTTGATCTGCCGGCCGATGGTGGCGCGCACCATGCGCACCTCGCCCGCCGACCAGAACGGCCGCTTGTACCCGGCAGCGCACACCACGTCCCTGCCGATCCGCGCGGCCCGGATGTCCAGGCAGGGCTTGGGATTGCGGTCCCGGGTGTAGGTGGCCGGCCGGCTCAGGCGGCTGGCCCGCAGGTCCAGGTTGGCGCCGATCTGCATCTCGTGCATGATCATCGAGCCGTAGATCTCGGCCTCGCGGCACTCGAAGTTGCCGCCGACCGCCGACCGCCGCCCCACCCACACGTCGTGCCCCGGGTTGGCCAGCACCGACCCGTCCAGCCGGACGTTCCCGCGCACGCCGAGGTCCAGCAGCCGCCACTCGCCGGTCACCCGAACCCCGCGCGCGTCCAGGTTGCCGTCGATCTGGGTGCCGTCCAGGTACACCGCGCGGATGTCGAAGGGCACCTCGTCGCCGCCGGAGATGTCCACGTTGGCGCCGGTGAGCCGGAGCGACCCGCCGATGTTGGCGTTCACCATCCGGATCGTGCCGGTACTGACGAACTCCTGGTCCAGATCGGTGTTGCCACCCACCTTGATCCGGTCCGCGATGAGCGTGGTGTGCACGTCGTAGTAGGGGTCGTCCACCGGCAGGGCGGCCCGCGAGTCGCCACCCGGCCGCAGTTGCGCGCCCCGCATGGAGAAGTCGCTGTCCACCTGCACGCTGGGCAGGAACACCCAGCCGGTGGAGCGGAACCGGTTGCCGGACAACACGTCCACCGCGCACACCAGGTTGCCGCCGACGTGCATGCCGTTGCCGTCCAGCGCGCAGCCGCCCACGTTGTGCAGGCCGGCGCCGCTGAAGTTGACGTTGCCGCCACTGCGCAGGCCGGCCACCCGCACCTCGCCGACCACTTCCAGGTTGTTGGCCAGCAGCGCACCGGCCAGTTGCAGCCGGTCGGCATGCAGGCCGCGCTTGCCCGGATTGTTCAGCCGGCTGCCGACCAGCAGCAGCGAGCCCTGGATGCGCGCGTCGGTCAGGTCCACCGTGCCGCGCACCGTGGTGTTCAGCAGCGCGATGTCGTTGTCGCTGCGGGCGTTGCGGGCGGACAGGCCGGGTAGCCAGCAGCCGTTGAACTCCAGTCCGGCCAGGTTGCCCTGGCGCAGGTCCGGTGGCTTCTCGAACCGGCAGCGGACGAACTCCAGCAGGTACGGGAACTCCAGCGCACGCAGGTCCAGCGTGCCCACCAGGTAGCGGTCCTCGATACGCAGCACCGGTGGCGTCGCCGGTTTGCGGCGCAGCCGGCGCATGCCGCCGGTGTCCGGTTCGTACACCCGCCGCACGATGTCGTCGGCGTGCATCACCGCCCACGTCGGCGGGGCCGAGTCGTGCACGTCGAGGATGCCGGTCGGCCGGTCGCCGGGATCGGGGCCCGGCAGGCCGTTCCGGTTGGCCGGCATCGGACCCCTCCCCCTGAGCTAACCCGAGTGCGCCGCGTGCGCCGCCAGCACCAGGGCGATCGTCTCGGTGACGCGGCGCGCGTAGTCCAGGTGCAGCGACTCGTCCGGCACGTGGGCGTTGCTGCCCGGCCCGAGGACGCCGGTGACCACGAACTGAGCCGCAGGGTACTGCTCCTGCAGCAGCCCCATCAGCGGAATGGACCCACCGAGTCCGATCGTCCGCCACGGCGCGCCGAAGATGCCCTCGGCCGCGTCGTCCAGGGCGGCCCGCAGCCACGGCGCCGCGGCCGGCGAGTTCCAGCCGTCCGCGCTCTCCACGCCGGACAGCTCGATCTGCGCGCCGTAGGGGACGTCCGTGGTCAGCGCCCGGCGCAGCGCGGCCTGGGCGCGGGACGAGTCGACCGTGGGCGGCAGCCGGAAGCTCAGGCACAGCGTGGTGAACGGGCGCAGCACGTTGCCGGCGTCGGCGGGCGCGGGCAGGCCGTCGGCGCCGATCACCGACAGGGTCGGGCGCCACGTGTTGTTCAGCACCAGTTCCAGCTCGTCGTCACCGGCCAGTGTCGCGCCGGGGATCAGCGGCAGCCCGCTGCCCACGGTGCCGGGTACGGCCTCGATCGCGGCCTTCGCCTCGGCCAGCCGGTCGGCGGGGATGTCGATGTACATCTCGGGCAGCAGGATCTCGCCGCTGCCGGAGTCCTCCAGCCGGTCCAGCAGGTGCCGCAGCACCCGGAACGTACTGGCCACGACGCCACTGGCGTTGCCCGAGTGCTGGCCGATCTCCAGCATCCGCACGGTCACGGTGGCCTGCACGAGGCCGCGCAGCGACGTGGTCAGCCACAGCCGCTCGTAGTCGCTGGCCCCGGAGTCCAGGCACACCACCAGGGTCACGTCACCGAAGCGGGGGCTGAGCACCTCCAGGTACGCCGGCAGGTCGGGGCTGCCCGACTCCTCACCGGTCTCCAGCAGCAGCACACAGCGGGCGTGGGTCCCGCCGGCCGCGCGCAGCGCCTCGATCGCCGCGGCCGACGCGAACCCGGCGTACCCGTCGTCCGCGGCGCCGCGCCCGTACAGCCGCCCGTCGCGCACCACCGGCGTCCACGGGTCCAGGCCGTCCGACCAGCCACCCACCGGCGGCTGCTTGTCCAGGTGCCCGTACAGCAGCACGGTCCCCGCGTCCTGGGCGCCGGGCGAGGCCGGCAGGTCGGCCACCAGCACCGGCGACTTGCCCTCCAGCGCGACCACGTCGATGGTCACGCCGGGCAGGTTCCGGGCGGACAGCCACGACCGCAGGTGCTCCACCGCGGCATCCAGGTGCCCGTTGGACGACCAGTCCGGGTCGAAGGCCTCGGACACGGCCGGAATCGACACCAGATCGGACAAGCCGGGCAGGATGTCCGAGTCCCAGAGGGTGCGGACGGTACTGGTCAACATCGCGCGATCCACGTCAGCCACGCAGCGATCCTGCCACCGCGCGGTGATCGCGACACCTGCCCGGGGCGTAACCAGGATGTGACCAAGCACACCCCTGATCGGCCCAACGGTGATGACCCGGCGGGGTGGCCGTCCCGACCAGCGCGGACGGTGTGTCAGTTGGCCGACCGATCGTTGACCTTCCGACCGTTTTCGCAGTTCAGCGCGCCCCTCCGAGATCAGCACAGCACGTTCGCGCTCACCGATGTGCGCTGGGTCATGCCAGGATGGTGGGGAGAACCGTCAGTGTTGACGGCGACCCCATCGCTCCCCGACCGGGGAACGGCGGTGGCTGTCAGCACGGCCGTCGTCGGTCGTCACGAGCGGCCGCGCGGCCTCGTCACGAGGAGACACGCGCCATGTCGTCCGCAGAGCACTGGACGCAGGAACGGCCGGCCGGCACACCGGCCGCGACCGCAGCCACACCGACCACGGAACAGGTGATCGCCGGCTTGCGAGCAACAAGCGAGGGCGGTGCCGATCTGGTGCAACTGCTCACCCCGGAGGGTGAGCGGGTCACGCACCCGAACTTCGACATCGAGATCGGCACCGACGAGCTGCGGTCGCTGTACCGGGACATGGTGCTGGTGCGCAGGGTCGACCGGGAGGCCAACGCGTTGCAGCGGCAGGGACAGCTGGGCATCTGGGTCCCGCTGCTCGGCCAGGAGGCCGCCCAGGTGGGCGCGGGCCGCGCACTGCGCCCGCAGGACATGGCGTTCCCCAGCTACCGGGAACACGGCGTCGCGTGGTGCCGGGGAGTCCCGCCCACCGATCTGCTGGGCATCTTCCGCACCACGGACCACGGCAGCTGGGACCCGATCGCCACCCGCTTCAACCTCTACACCATCGTGATCGGCAACCAGGTGCTCAACGCCGCCGGTTACGCGATGGGCCAGCGGTTCGAGGGCAGGGTCGGCGACGACGACGGCGAGGCCACGATGGTCTTCTTCGGCGACGGGGCCACCAGCCAGGGCGACGTGCACGAGGGTTTCGTCTGGTCCGCGGTCTACGACGCGCCGCTGGTGCTGTTCTGCCAGAACAACCAGTGGGCCATCTCCGAGCCGACCGAACGGCAGAGCAGGTTGCCGCTGTACCAGCGGGCCCGCGGCTACGGCTTCCCCGGCATCCGGGTGGACGGCAACGACGTCCTGGCCTGTCTCGCCGTGACCCGGTGGGCGCTGGACGAGTGCCGGCACGGCAACGGCCCGGTGCTGATCGAGGCGTTCACCTACCGGATGGACGCCCACACCACCACCGACGACCCGACCCGCTACCGGCTCTCCGACGAGGTCGAGGCGTGGAAGCTGAAGGACCCGATCGAGCGGGTCCGCGCCCACCTGGCCCGCAACGGGCTGGCCGACCAGGCTTACTTCGACCAGATCCAGGCCGAGTCCGACGCGCTGGCCGTCGAGCTGCGCGAGTTCTGCGCCAACATGCCCGACCCGCCGGCCGACCGGATCTTCAGCAACGTCTACGCCGAGCCGAATCCGGTGCTGGACGCGCAACGCGACGAGTATCTCGAGTACGCGGCGGGTTTCGGGGGTGAGCACTGATGGCGGCACCCACCATCGGCGCGCAGGGCGCCGACGCCGGCCAGACACCGCCGGTGCGCACCGTCACCATGGCGAAGGCGCTCAACCAGGGCCTGCGGGCGGCCATGGAGGCCGACCCGAAGGTCATCGTGATGGGCGAGGACGTCGGCAAGCTCGGCGGTGTCTTCCGCATCACCGACGGACTGCAGAAGGACTTCGGTGAGCAGCGGGTGCTGGACACGCCGCTGGCCGAGTCCGGCATCGTCGGCACCGCGGTCGGCCTGGCCATCCGCGGCTTCCGCCCGGTGTGCGAGATCCAGTTCGACGGGTTCGTGTTCCCGGCGTTCGACCAGATCGTGTCCCAGTTGGCCAAGCAGCACTACCGCAGCCAGGGCAAGGTGAAGATGCCCGTGGTGGTGCGGATCCCGTTCGGCGGTGGCATCGGCGCCGTCGAGCACCACTCGGAGTCGCCGGAGTCCTACTTCGCGCACACCGCGGGCCTGAAGGTCGTGGCGTGCTCGAACCCGGTGGACGCCTACTGGATGATCCAGCAGGCGATCGCCTGCGACGACCCGGTGGTGTTCTTCGAGCCCAAGGGCCGCTACTACGAGAAGGCCGAGCTGGACACCTCCATCGACCCGATGCCGCTGTTCCGCTCCAAGGTGTTGCGCACCGGCGGCGGCGTCACGCTGGCCAGTTACGGCCCGTCGATCCGCACCTGCCTGGCCGCGGCGAGCGCGGCCGGGACGGACGGCGTCGACATCGAGGTCATCGACCTGCGTTCGCTGTCCCCGCTGGACCTGGACCCGGTGTTCGAGTCGGTCCGCCGGACCGGCCGGCTGGTGGTGGTCAGCGAGTCGCCGAGCGAGGCGTCGATCACGTCCGAAGTGGCCACCCGGGTGCAGCAGGAGTGCTTCTACTCGTTGGAGGCGCCGGTGTTGCGGGTGACCGGGTTCGACACCCCGTACCCGCCGACCAAGCTGGAGGACGAGTTCCTGCCGGACCTGGACCGGGTGTTGCACGCCGTCGACCGCTCGCTGGCCTGGTGAGGTACGCGGATGCCTGACTTCAAGCGATTCCTGCTGCCCGACACCGCGGAGGGCCTGACCGACGCGGAAATCCTGTCGTGGCACGTGAAACCGGGTGACGACGTGGTCGTCAACCAGATCATCGTGGAGATCGAGACGGCGAAGGCGGCGGTCGAGCTGCCGTCGCCGTACGCCGGCAAGGTCACCGAGCTGCTGGTCGAGGCCGGCCAGACGGTGGACGTCGGCGTGCCGATCATCGTGATCGACGTCGACCCCGCCGGCGAGGCGCCGGCGCCGTCCGCCAACGGTTCCGCGCCCGCGGAGAGCGAGGGCGTGCCGAACCTGGTCGGCTACGGGCCCAAGACACAGGCCGCGCGCCGGCGTCCCCGGACGGGAACGGCGGTCACCGCACCCCCGGCCGAGCCGGTCCGGGTGGTGGCACCGGAACCCGAACCGGAGCCCGAGCCCGTCGCCGCCGCCCGCAGTGGTTACGTGCCGCTGGCCAAGCCGCCGGTCCGCAAGCTGGCCAGGGAACTGGGCGTGGATCTGTACGTGCTGACCGGCACCGGACCGTCCGGCGTGATCACCAGGGACGACGTGCAACGGGCGATCGCCGAGCCGACGCCGGCCGTGGTCACCCCGTCGTCGGCATCCGAGCGGGAACGGCGGGTGCCGGTGAAGGGCGTGCGCCGGGCGACGGCGCAGGCGATGGTGGCGAGCGCATTCACCGCGCCGCACGTCACCGAGTTCCTGACCATCGACGTGACGCCGATGATGGAGCTGCGGGCCAAGCTGAAGTCCGACCCGCGGTTCGCCGGGGTGCGGCTGACGCCGCTGGCGTTCGCCGCCAAGGCGGTGTGCCTCGCGGTGCGCCGCACGCCGGACGTGAACGCCACGTGGGACGAGCAGGCCGGCGAGATCGTCTACAAGTCCTATGTGCACCTGGGGATCGCGGCGGCCACCCCGCGCGGTCTCGTGGTGCCGAAGATCCGGGACGCCGAACAGTTGTCGCTGGCCGAGCTGGCCGGGGCACTGGACGGGTTGACGAACACGGCCCGCGAGGGCAAGACGCCACCGGCCGACATGCTGGACGGCACGTTCACCATCACCAACGTCGGCGTCTTCGGCGTGGACACGGGCACGCCGATCATCAACCCCGGCGAGTCGGCGATCCTGGCGTTCGGCGCGATCCGGGACATGCCGTGGGTGGTGGACGGCCAGATCGTGCCGCGCAAGGTGTGCCAGTTGTCGCTGAGCTTCGACCACCGGGTGGTGGACGGCGAACAGGGCTCCCGTTTCCTCGCGGACGTCGGCGCCCTCCTCGCCGACCCGGCAACGGCGATCACGTACTGACGGCGGGCCGGCCCGCACCAGCGGGCCGGCCCTACCGCCGTCACGGGAGACCTTTTGCCGCTATTGGCGATTTTGCCGATATAGGCGATCAGCTCATACTCCTGCGCCGTTGAATGGGTACCGCCGATCAGCGTGAATTTAGTATATTTGTCGAGAACATTCCCGCCCGACCCCTCAAGTCGAGGGGTCGGATGACCCTCCAGCTCTGGCTTACTGGCCGATACCGGCGAGAGAAAGCTCGGGTCGTCGGTCTGCCCGGCACCGACGACGCGCTGGGGTCACCGAATCCCGGCAGCGTTCACACTTTGCACGAAGGCGGTCAACTATATGCGGTTGAAAAAAGCTCTAGGCCTATTATTCGTCGTGGCGCCGCTCAGCGCTGCCTTGTCCATCATTTCCGCCGGCTCGGCATCGGCCGCCACCCTCGGCGTCACCGGCACCTGCGGTGACACGATGACCATGTCGGTCGCGGGACTCGGTGCCCCGATCATCACGACCATCACGATCCCGGACACCAACTCGGCGGACGTGTGGACTCTCACCGCCACCGAGCAGGAGTTCCGGGCGGACACGGGTGCTCCGTTCGGCAACCCGTTCCCGGTGTCCAAGAACGAGTTCACCACGCCGTTGTCGTTCAACTCCGCCGGCACCGGCTTCACCGCGGTCGCCAACATCGAGAACCTCAGCGGGATGACGTCCGAGATCAGCTACACCGCGACCAGGACCTCACCGGCCCAGACCTGCACCAACCACGGTTTCTGGACCGACCCGACGACCGGACCCGGTCCGGTGGCGCAGAACCCCACCGGCGCTCCGGGCATACCCGGCTGACCTAACTCGACGAGCACGGTACGGGCTGCTCGGCCGGACCAACCGGCCGGCAGCCCGTACCCCGCGACAGGCCTAGAGACGTTCGATGATCGTGGCGTTGGCCAGACCGCCCGCCTCGCACATGACCTGCAGGCCGTAGCGGGCGTCGCGCTGCTCCAGCGCGTTCACCAGCGTGGTCATGATCCGCGCGCCACTGGCGCCCAGCGGGTGGCCGATGGCGATGGCGCCGCCGTTCACGTTGACCTTCGATTCCGGCACGCCGGTCTCCCGCTGCCAGGCCAGCACCACCGACGCGAACGCCTCGTTGACCTCGAACAGGTCGATGTCGTCGATGGTCAGGCCGGCCCGTTCGAGCACCTTGCGGGTGGCCGGGACGACGCCGGTGAGCATGTACAGCGGGTCGTCGCCGACGACGGCGAAGCTGTGCAGCCGTGCCCTGGGCCGCAGGCCGAGTTCGGCGGCGCGTGAGCTGGTGGTGATCAGCAGGGCTGCCGAGCCGTCGTTGATCGGGCTGCTGTTGCCCGCGGTGACGTCCCAGGTCAGTTGCGGGAAGCGGGCGGCCATCGCGTCGCTGTGGAAGGCGGGTCGCAGCCCGGCCATGACCTCCAGGGTGCCGCCGGGCCGGATGCACTCGTCGGCGACGACCTCGCGCACCGACCCGTCGGCCTGTGGCGCCTTGATCGGCACGATCTCCCGCGCGAACCGGCCGTCGGCCACGGCCTGGGCGGCCTTGGCGTGGCTGGTCAGCGCGAAGGCGTCCATCTCGGTCCGGCTCAGGCCCCACTTCGCGGCGACCAGTTCGGCGCTGATGCCCTGCGGTACCAGGCCGTCGGGGTAGCGGGTGGCGATCAGCGGGCCGAACGGGTCCTGGCCGGCGGGCACGTTGGACCACATCGGTACCCGGCTCATCGACTCGACACCGCCGGCGACCACCAGGTCGTAGGCGCCGGCGAGCACGCCCTGGGCGGCGAACGACACGGCCTGCTGGGACGAACCGCACTGCCGGTCCACCGTGGTGGCCGGCACCGTCTCGGGGAAGCCGGCGGACAGCCACGCCCACCGCGTGGTGTTCATGGCCTGCTCGCCGACCTGGTCGACACTGCCGCCGATCACGTCGTCCACGGTCGCCGGGTCGATCCCGGTCCGCTCGACGAGTGCGCCGAGGCTGGTGGCGAACAGTTCCACGGGGTGCACGCCGGACAGTGCGCCGCCCGGCTTGCCCTTGCCCACCGGCGTGCGGACGGCTTCGACGATCACGGCGTCCCGCATGACGATCACCCCTCAGAGTCAGTTGGAAACCTGAACTCAGGATACCGCATGGATTGGACAATCCAACCGAGTTCGTGACGACGCTAGGCTTTGCGGTAACGACGTGCCTGGGGAGGTCACGATGGCGCTGGCTGACGGTTCTCCGGTACGTGCCAAACGGTTGCCCCGGCACGTACGGGAACGGCAGATCCTCGACGCTGCCGTGCACGTCTTCGCCCAGTACGGCTACCACGACGCGTCGATGGACGAGATCTCCGAGGTCGCCGGCATCTCCAAGCCCATGCTGTACGCGTACGTCGGCGCCAAGGAGGACCTGTTCGCCGCGTGCATCCACCGCGAGGCGACCCGGCTGCTGGAGGCGATCGCCGCCGGCATCGAGACCGGTGCGTCCGCCGACGTCCAGCTGTGGAGCGGGCTGCGCTCGTTCTTCGGCTTCGTCGGCGAGCACCGGGAGAGCTGGCGGGTGCTGCACCGCCAGTCCATCGCCCAGGGCGGCCCGTTCGCCCAGGAGCTGATGGCCATGCGGCAGCGGGCCATCGACATGGTCGCCGTCGTCGTGACGCGCGCCGGCACCGACGAGGGCGTCGGCGAGGCGGCGCGGGTGGCCGGTGAACCGCTGGCCGCGGCGCTGGTCGGCGCCGGCGAGTCGCTCGCCGACTGGTGGCTGGACCACCCGGAGGAGTCGCCGAGTTCGATCGCGGCGCGGCTGATGAATCTGGTGTGGATGGGTTTCGGGAACCTGGTCGAGCAGCGGGTGTGGAAGCCGCCTAGGGAGTGATCCGCCCGGTCACGTGTGGCCGCCCGGATCGCTGGTCGGCCAGGGTGAACGCCGGCCCGTCGACGGTGAGCGCCACCGTGGCGGGCAGCAGGATCGGCAGCTTGAACCGGACGTCCACGGTGTACGCGGGGGGCAGCCAGCCCTCGAAGAACGCCAGGCACCGCGCCATCGACCACATGCCGTGCGCGATCGCCCGCCGGAAGCCGAACAGCCTGGCGGTCAGCGGGTGCAGGTGGATCGGGTTGCGGTCACCGGACACCTCGGCGTAGCGGCGGCCGGCGTCGGCGGGCACCCGCCAGACAGCGTCCGGCCGGTCCAACGGCTGGTCGTCCCGGGCCCCCGATCCGGACCCCTGGGTGCGGCGCAGGTAGGTGCTGGTCTCCGACCAGACCGGCTCGCCGTCCGCGAGCACCTCGCTGACCAGGTCGAACTGTGTGCCCCGCTCGTGCGGCCGCAGGTGTTCGGCGCGGGTGCGCAGGACGAGCGCCTCGTCGGCGCGCAGCGGCCGGGTCTGGCTGATCCGGTTGGTCACGTGCACCAGGCCGATCATGCCGAACGGGAAGTCGGGCGAGGTCATCAACGCGACCTGCAAGCCGAACACCAGCACGTGCGGGTAGGTCACGGGCAGTTCGTCGGACAGCCGGAAGCCGCACACCCGGTCGTACGCGGCCAGGTTCGCCCGGTCCACCACCACACCGGAACGGGCCAGCCCACCGGTGGGCAGTTCGCCGCCTCGGTTGCCCGGCCGGACCGCGGCCAGCGCGGCCTTGCCGAACAGGGCCGTCAGGTTCGGCGCCGCCGCCAGTTCGGTGTCGGTCACGTCACGCTCCCAGCAGGCTCTGCCCGCACACCCGGAGCACGTTGCCGTTGACCCCGGCGGACGCGGGATTGGCGTACCAGGCAATGGTTTCCGCCACGTCCACCGGGAGTCCGCCCTGGGCCATGCCGTTCACCCTGCGGCCGGTCTCGCGGATGAACAGCGGCACGGCGGCGGTCATCTTCGTCTCGATGAAGCCCGGGGCGACCGCGTTGACGGTCCCGCCCTGCCTGGCCAGTTTCGGCGCGAGCGCGGCGACCATGCCGATCACGCCCGCCTTGGAGGTGGCGTAGTTGGTCTGCCCGACGTTGCCGGCGATGCCGGCGATCGAGGACACGCCGATGATCCGGCCGCGGGGCCGCAGGGTTCGCTTGCCCAGCAGGGTTTCGTTGATGCGCACCTGGCTGGTCAGGTTCACGGCCAGCACGGCGTCCCACCGGCCGGTGTCCATCTTGCCCAGCGTCCGGTCGCGGGTGATGCCGGCGTTGTGCACCACGATGTCCACGCCGCCGTGCCGGGTGGCGAGGTGGTGGACCAGCTTCGCCGGGGCGTCGTCGGCGGTGATGTCGAGTTGCAAGGCCTCGCCGCGCACCCGGTTGGCCACGGTCGACAGGTCGGCGCCCTGGGCCGGGACGTCCAGGCACACGACGTGCGCGCCGTCCCTGGCCAGTACTTCGGCGATGGCCGCGCCGATGCCCCGCGACGCACCGGTGACCAGCGCGACCTTGCCGGCCAGCGGCGTTGCCCAGCTCTCCGGGTCGACGACGCCGTCGCGCACCACGCCGATCCGCACCACCTGGCCGGACACGTAGGCGGACTTGGCGGACAGCAGGAACCGCACGGTCGACTCGAGCGCGTCCTCGGCACCCTTCGCCACCTGGACCAGTTGGGCGGTGGCGCCCCGGTGCAGTTCCTTGCCCACCGAGCGGGTGAAACCCTCCAGTGCCCGCTGGGCGATCTTCTCGCCCGCCGCGCCGACGCTCTCCGGTGGCGTGCCGAGCACGAGTACCCGCCCGCAACCGGCGATCCGGCGGATCACCGGGTGGAAGAACTCGTGCAGGTGGCGCAACTGGTCCGGCGTGGTGATCCCGGTGGCGTCGAAGACGAGCGCGCCGAGCCGTTCGTCCTCGGTGGAGGGATCGTGCTCGGTGCGGACGTCCGCGTCGGCCTTGGTCAGCACCGCGGACACGGCGTCCAGCAGGCGGCCGCCGGCAGCGGCGCCGACCAGCGCCGGCCCGGTGAGCAGCGGCTGGCCCGGCCGGTGGCGGCGCAGCCGGACCGGATCGGGCAGCCCGAGCCGGCGGATCACCAGCCGGCCGGGGCCGGACGTGGCGAACTGCTGGTAGCGGTCGGTCATCCCGTCCTCCCTACTGGCAGGTAAGCCTACTGGCAAGTAGGTTACTATCAGCACACTAGTACCTCTGCCAGGGAGGGCAACATGGCCGCAACGGTCCGGCGGGTGGCCGTGGTGGGCGGCAACCGGATTCCGTTCGCCAGGTCCAACAGTCGCTACTCGGCGGCGTCCAACCAGGACATGTTCACCGCGGCACTGGACGGGCTGGTCAGCCGGTTCGGGCTGGCAGGCGAACGGCTGGGTGAGGTGGTCGGCGGCGCGGTGCTCAAGCACAGCCGGGACTTCAACCTCGTCCGGGAGTGCGTGCTGGGCAGCAGGCTGTCCCACGACACCCCCGCCTACGACGTGCAGCAGGCATGCGGCACCGGCCTGCAGTCGGTGATCGCGGTGGCGAACAAGATCGCGCTCGGCCAGATCGAGTCCGGCGTGGCGGGCGGGGTGGACACCACCAGCGACGCGCCGCTGGCGCTGCACGACGACCTGCGCCGCATCCTGGTCGGGCTGAACAGCGCGCGGAGCATGGGCGCGCGGCTGCGGCTGGTGGGCAGGCTGCGGCCCGGCCAGATCGTGCCGGAGATCCCGCGCAACGCCGAGCCGCGCACGGGTCTGTCCATGGGCGAACACGCGGCACTCACCGCGTGTGAGTGGGGTATCGGCCGCGAGGAACAGGACGAGCTGGCCGCCACCAGCCACCAGCGGCTCGCCGCCGCCTACGACGCGGGCTTCTTCGACGACCTGGTCACCCCGTATCTCGGCCTGACCAGGGACCAGAACCTGCGGCCCGACTCGACGGCGGACCAGCTGGCCGGGCTCAAGCCGGCGTTCGGCGGCCCGGAGGGCACCATGACCGCGGGCAACTCGACGCCGCTGTCCGACGGCGCGTCCGTCGTGCTGCTGGCCAGCGAGGAGTGGGCCCGCGAGCGGCGCCTGCCGGTGCTGGCCTACCTCAGCCACTCCGAGACGGCGGCCGTCGACTACGTGCACGGTGGCGAGGGCCTGCTGATGGCGCCCGCCTACGCGGTGCCCAGGATGCTGGCCCGCGCCGGGTTCACCCTGGCCGACTTCGACTTCTACGAGATCCACGAGGCGTTCGCATCCCAGGTGCTGGCCACGCTGCGTGCCTGGGAGGACCCCGCGTACTGCAAGGAGAAGCTCGGCCTGGACGTCCCGCTCGGCTCGGTGGACCGGGCCCGGCTCAACGTCAACGGCTCGTCGCTGGCCGCGGGCCACCCGTTCGCCGCGACCGGCGCGCGGATCGTCGCGACACTGGCGAAGCTGCTCGCCGAGCGCGGGGCCGGCCGGGGACTGGTGTCCATCTGCGCGGCGGGCGGCCAGGGCGTGACGGCGATCCTGGAGCGTTAGGCCAGCAGTTCCCAGGTGGCCGAACAGGTCGCCGCCACGGTGACCTCCTCCGGTACCAGGGACAGCTCGGCCACTGCCGCGGATGGGCCCGCGCCGGCCTTCAAGGCCATGGCGTGCCGGACCTGACCACCCAGCGCGGACGTGTCCTCCAGGCGCACCAACGGTCCCAGTCGCCCGCCCAGCGCCGTGACGTAGCCCTGTGCCGTGCCGCGGGCGTCGGCCACGGCGATCCGCTGGGCCTCGCCGAACGGGGCCGCCCGGTCGGCCAACTGCCATTCCGGCCCGTGCAGCCATGACGGGTCGCCCGTCACCAGCTCGGCGATCAGGTCGTCGAGCCTGTCCAGGTCGGTGACCAGGATCGAGTAGTGCTGGGTGGCCGCCGAACCGGACCGGCGGCGACCGTCGAAGGCGTCGTGCACGGACAGCCTGCGGGACTCGACGGTGACGCCGTCGCGCCCGAGCAGGACCTCGACCCGGGCGACCCGGGTGGCCAGTGCCTCGACCGCGGCGGTCCGATCCTTGGCCCGCCCGGTGAAGGTCGCCTGCATCCGCGCCCGGTCCGCGACCCGGCGCACCTCGCCCCGACCCTGGGTGACGATCTCTGCCATGTGATCAGCCAACCGTCATCGGGTCGTATTCGGCAATCTAGAGATCAACCTAGACAGCGCTAGGGGTCGGCATGGACGGCTGCCTATCCTGCGGTGCTATGGCATACGACTTTCAGGTCGTCGTCGACTGCGCGAACCCGCACGCACTCGCCGCCTGGTGGGCGGACGCCCTGGGGTGGGTCGTCGAGCCGAGCGACGAGACGTTCATCAAGGACATGATCACCCGTGGCCTGGCCACCGAGGCCGACACGATGATCCACGACGGCCAGTTGGTGTGGCGCAGCGGCGCGGCCATCCGCCACCCGGACGGCCCGGAACGCGGGCCGCGCAAGCGGATCCTGTTCCAGCAGGTGCCCGAGCGGAAGACGGTGAAGAACCGGGTCCACCTGGACGTATGGGTGGGTGCGGAGAACGTGGACGCGACGGTCGCCCGGCTGACCAACACCGGCGGCACGTTCCTCTACCGGGGTCAGCAGGGGCCGCACAACTGGGTGACGGTGGCCGATCCGGAGGGCAACGAACTCTGCCTCTCGTGACGCGTGGCGGTCCGCCGTCGACACGCCGTAGGGGAATCTGGCCGATTATCGGACCTACCCTAGAAACTCCGATACCGTCCGATCGTGGATCCGGTGCGCAATCCGTTCGCCCCTGGCGCCGGACAGCGGCCGCCCGAGCTGGCCGGGCGGGACCGCGAGGTGGCGGCCTTCGACGTGGTGCTGGAACGGGTGGCCCGTGGCCGGCCGGAGCGCAGCCTGGTGCTGACCGGGCTGCGCGGTGTCGGCAAGACCGTGCTGCTGGGCGAACTGCGCTCGATGGCCGTCCGGCGGGGTTGGGGCGCGGGCAAGATCGAGGCCCGGCCGGACTCCGAGCTGCGCCGCCCGCTGGCCGCCGCGCTGCACCGCGCCGTGCGTGACCTCGCCGTGCGGCACCGCGCCCCGGACCGGGTCGAGGCGGTGCTGGGTGTGCTCAAGGCGTTCGCGCTGCGGTCCAATCCGGACAACGCCAAGCTGCGGGACCGGTGGCAGCCTGGGATCGACGTGCCGGCCGCGGTGGGCCGGGCCGACTCCGGTGACATCGAGATCGACCTGGTCGAGCTGTTCACCGACGTCGCCGAGCTGGCCCAGGACGTGGGTACCGGCGTGGCGCTGCTCATCGACGAGATGCAGGACCTCGCCGTCGACGACGTGTCCGCGCTGTGCGCCGCCTGCCACGAGCTGTCCCAGTCCGGAGCGCCGCTGGTGGTGGTCGGCGCCGGCCTGCCGCACCTGCCCGCCGTGCTGTCGGCCAGCAAGTCGTACTCGGAGCGGCTGTTCCGCTACGTCCGGATCGACCGGCTGGACCGCGAGGAGGTCGACCGGGCCGTGCTCACGCCGGTGACCAGGGAGTCGGCCGGAATCGCGCCGGACGCGCTGGACGCGCTGTTCGAGGCGTCCGGCGGCTACCCGTACTTCGTGCAGGCGTACGGCAAGGCGGCCTGGGACGCCGCCCCGGACGATCCGATCACCGCCGAGGACGTCGCGGTGGCGGCACCGGAGGCCGAGGCCGAGCTGGCGGTCGGCTTCTTCGGCTCCCGCTACGAGCGGGCCACGCCGGCCGAACGCGAGTACCTGCGGGCGATGGCCGAGCTGACCGAGGGCAGGGACGAGGGCGCCGGCAGCTCGGACGTGGCGATCTTCCTGGGCCGCAAGCCGTCGTCGCTGTCGCCGGCCAGGGACAGCCTGATCAAGAAAGGCCTGGTCTACTCGGCGGAGCGGGGCCGGATCGCGTTCACGGTGCCGCATTTCGGCCGCTTCTTACTGGGCCGCGACGAGTGAACTATCCGTATTTCTAGCGACGCAGCTAGACAGCCAGATAGAGCCCGATCGAGTGAATGTGACCGGCGTCACACATGCTCTCGGTGTAACACCAACGGACCAGTGGGCGATGTCCAGAGTGGCTCCATGGTGCTGCCGGACCCCCGACCTGGCAGCACCTTGGAGCTTTTTGCTCGCTAGCTCGCAAAGCTCACCAGCCCGACTCATCTCCGCCCTCGGGCACCACCCGATCGGAACACCCGGCCCACCCTTGGTGTTGGCTCCCCACGTGACGACGTCGACTGTGCGGGTTCGCGCGCCCGAACTGCGTGGCCGCGCCTGGCTGAACACCGGTGGCCGGGCCTACTCCCTGGCCGACTTCCGCGGCAAGGTCCTGCTGCTGGACTTCTGGACGTTCTGCTGCGTCAACTGCCTGCACGTGCTGGACGAGCTGCGCCCGCTGGAGCAGGAGTTCGCCGACGTGCTGGTCACGGTCGGGGTGCACTCGCCCAAGTTCGAGCACGAGGCCGATCCGGTGGCGCTGGCCGACGCCGTCGAACGGTACGAGGTGCACCACCCGGTGCTGGACGATCCCGAGCTGACCACGTGGCAGCAGTACGGCGTGCGGGCCTGGCCGACGCTGGTCGTGGTCGACCCCGAGGGCTACGTCGTGCACGTCGCCGCAGGCGAGGGCCACGGCGAGGCGTTGCGCAGGGTCGTCACCGAGATCGTCGCCGAGCACGAGCGGCGCGGCACGCTGCGCCGGGGCGACGGCCCGTACGTGCCACCGCCGCCCGCCGAGACCGCGCTGCGCTTCCCCGGCAAGGCCACCGTCACGCCCACCGGCACGCTGCTGGTGGCCAACACCGCCCGGCACACGCTCGTGGAACTGTCCGGTGACACCGTGCTGCGCACCATCGGCACCGGCAGCCGGGGTCGCGCGGACGGCGATGCGGCGGTCGCCGAGTTCGCCGAGCCGAACGGGCTGGCCGTGCTGCCCGCCGACGTGGCCGAGCGGGTCGGCTACGACGTCGTGGTCGCCGACACCGTCAACCACCTGCTGCGCGGCATACGGCTGGCCGACGGGCACGTGACCACCGTGGCCGGCACCGGCGACCAGTGGCGCGACGGCACCACCGACGGGCCTGCCCTGGACGTGGACCTGACCAGCCCGTGGGACGTGGCGTGGTGGGGCCCGGTCGAGGGCGTGGTGATCGCCATGGCCGGCAACCACACGCTGGGCCGGTTCGACCCGGCCACCGGCACGGTGTCCCGGCTGGCCGGGACGACGGTCGAGGGCCTGCACGACGGACCGGCCGCGTCGGCGTTCTTCGCCCAGCCGTCCGGCCTGGCCGCGGACGGCGACCGGTTGTGGCTGGCCGACTCGGAAACCTCGGCGCTGCGGTGGCTGTCCGCCGACCTGACCGTGTACACCGCCGTCGGCACCGGCCTGTTCGACTTCGGCCACCGGGACGGACCGGCCGCCGAGGCCCTGTTCCAGCACCCGCTGGGCGTCGCCGTGCTGCCCGACCACAGCGTGGCCGTCGCCGACACGTACAACGGCGCGGTCCGCCGGTACGACCCGGCCGGCGGCGAGATCACCACGCTGGCCACCGACATCGCCGAGCCGGCCGACGTGGTGGTCGTCGACGGTGAGCTGATCGTGGTCGCGTCGGCGGCGCACACCCTGGAGCGGCTGCCCGCCGGTGCCGCGCGCACGGTCACCGGTCCGGCCCACGAGGTCACCCGGCCGCCGGCGGAACTGGCGCCCGGCGAGGTCACCCTGGCGGTGGTGTTCCAACCGCCACCCGGCCAGAAACTCGACGAGCGCTACGGCCCGGCCACCCTGGTGCGGGTCACGGCGTCCCCGCCCGCGCTGATCCGCTCCGGTGACGGCGACGGCACCGACCTGAGCCGCACGCTCGTGCTGGACGGCGCCGTCGGCAGCGGCGTGCTGCACGTCGTCGCGCAGGCCGCGAGCTGCGACTCGGACGCCGAACACCCGGCGTGCCACCTGACCCGGCAGGACTGGGGCGTGCCCGTCCGGTTGGTGGCCGGCGGCGCGGCCAGGCTGCCGCTGATGCTGGGCGGGATGGACGGCGACTGACCGGACCGCGCCACCGGGTCGTACCATCGCGGCCGTGGCCGACGTCCCCAAGCTGGAAATCCAGATGCTGCTCGACCGCGTCCTGGTGCGGATCTCACCGGAGGACGGCGAGCGGCGCAGCAGCGGCGGGATCGTCATTCCGGCGACGGCCCAGGTGGCGAAGCGGCTGGCCTGGGGTGACGTGCTGGGCGTGGGCAACAACGTGCGGATGGTGAAGGTCGGCGACCGGGTGCTGTTCAACCCGGACGACCAGCTCGAGGTCGAGATCCAGGGCGACGGCTACCTGGTGATGCGGGAACGCGACATCCACGCCCTGGCCAGCGAGCGCACCGAGCACGGCACCGGCCTGTACCTCTGAACAGAAGGCGGCGGACCCGGATCGCGGGTCCGCCGCCCTCGTCCACCGGCGAGGCGGACGTCTAGAACGCGGCTTCGTCCAGGTCCATCAGCGAGTTGTCGGTGGTCTCCACGACCTTGCGCCGGGCCGACAGCTCGGGCAGCACGGTGTGCGCGAAGAAGGTCGCCACCGCCAGCTTGCCCTGGTAGAACGCGGTGTCCTTGGCCGAAGGGCTACCGCCCAGCGCGGCCAGCGCCACCTCGGCCTGACGCAGCAGCAGCCAGCCGACCAGCAGGTCACCCACGCTCATCAGCAACCGGACGGTGCTCTGGCCGACCAGGTAGATGTTGCGCGGGTCCTCCTGCGAGGTGGTCAGGAAGCCGACCATCGCGCCGAGCATGCCCTGCACGTCGTCCAGGCCCTGCTTGAGCAGCGCCCGCTCCTCCTTGAGTCGACCGTTGCCGGCCTCGGACTCCAGGAACGCGGTGATCTCGCCGGCCACGTGTGCCAGCGCCTGCCCCTTGTCCCGGATGATCTTGCGGAAGAAGAAGTCCATCGACTGGATCGCCGTGGTGCCCTCGTACAGCGAGTCGATCTTGGAGTCCCGGATGTACTGCTCGATCGGGTAGTCCTGCAGGAAGCCGGACCCGCCCAGGGTCTGCAACGACTGGGCGAGCTGCTCGTAGGCCCGCTCCGAGCCGACGCCCTTGACGACGGGCAGCAGCAGGTCGTTCACCCGCTCGGCGAGCTGGGTGTCACCGTCGCCCGCGGCGATCGCGTCCTGGTAGGTGGACGTGTAGACGTAGACGGCGCGCAGGCCCTCGGCGTACGCCTTCTGCAACATCAGGCTGCGGCGCACGTCCGGGTGGTGCGTGATGGTGACCCTCGGCGCGCTCTTGTCCAGCATGTTCGGCAGGTCGGCGCCCTGCACGCGCTCCTTGGCGTAGGCCAGGGCGTTCAGGTAACCGGTGGACAGCGTGCCGATGGCCTTGGTGCCGACCATCATCCGGGCGTACTCGATCACCTGGAACATCTGCGCGATGCCGTCGTGCACGTCGCCCAGCAGCCAACCCTGCGCCGGCACACCGTGCTGGCCGAACGTGATCTCACAGGTGGCCGAGGCGTTCAGGCCCATCTTGTGTTCCACGTTGGTGACGAAGGCGCCGTTGCGCTCACCGGGCTCGCCGGTCTCGGTGTCGAAGTGGAACTTGGGCACCAGGAACAGGCTCAGGCCCTTGGTGCCAGGGCGGCTCGCCATGCCGGGACCCTCCGGCCGGGCGAGTACCAGATGCATGATGTTCTCGGTGATGTCCTGGTCGCCGGACGTGATGAAGCGCTTCACGCCGTCCAGGTGCCAGGAGCCGTCGGCCTGCCGGACCGCCTTGGTGCGCCCGGCGCCCACGTCCGAGCCGGCGTCCGGTTCGGTCAGCACCATCGTGGCGCCCCAGCCGCGGTCGATCATCAGGCGCGCCCAGCGCTGCTGCTCGTCGGTGCCGTTGCGGTCGACGACCGAGGCGAAGTTCGGGCCCGCCATGTACATGAAGACGGCGGGGTTCGAGCCCAGGATCAGCTCGGCGGCGGCCCACTGGACCGAGGGCGGGATGCCGAACCCGCCCAGCGCGGTGGGCAGGCCCAGGCGGTACCACTCGCCGTCCCAGAGTGCCTGGTAGGACTTCTTGAAGCCGTCGGGGAGGGTGACGGAGTGGGTGGCCGGGTCGAACGTGGTGCCGATGCGGTCGCCCTCGGCGAACGACGCGCCCAGTGGGCCGGTGGCCAGTGCGTTGAGCTCGGCGAGGATGCCCCGGGCGGTGTCCTCGTCCGCCTGGTCGAACGGCGCGGTGCCGAGCCGCTCCTGGATGCGGAACACCTCGAAGAGGTTGAACTCCAGATCGCGCACGTTGCTCTTGTAGTGGCCCATGGTGCCCCCGTTCGTCTACTACTCGCCGGTAACTTCAGTGTATTACCGGGTAGTAACTCGGAGCAAGTGGCGTCAGTGCGCAGCAGTGCGGCGAGCCACCACGGCAGGCGGCCGGGCCATGCCCGTGGCCAGCGGCTGACCGTGCGGCGGCAGGTGTGTGACGTTCGCCCGCCGGGCCGCGGGCACGTCGGTCTCCTGGTGGGGCACCAGCACGCCCAGCCGGAACGCCACCGCGACGGCGTGCGCGCGGTCCCGGGCGTGCAGCTTGCGCAGAATGCTCTTCACGTGGGTGCGCACCGTTTCCACGGACACGAACAGCGACTTGGCGATCGCCTGGTTCTCCAGCCCGTCGGAGATCAGTTGCAGCACCTGGTACTCGCGGCGGGACAGCGGCTGGCGGGCGGTGACGGTGTGCCGCAGCCCGGTGGCCAGCGCGGCCAGCTCGGGGTCGAGGTAGCGCCGCTCCAGATGCGTCCGCCGGATCGCCTCCAGCAGCTGGGCCGGTTCGGCCGAGCGCAGCACCAACCCGTGCACGCCGGTGGCCAGCGCGGTCGCCACGTACCGCGGACTGCGCAACGGTTCGCGGACCACGGACAGGATGGTCGACTCGTCGCCGGCGAGTAGTTGGGCCAGGTGACAGCGCGGGTCGAGCACGGCGTCGACCATCACCACATCGGGCCGGAGCCGCTCGCACAGCGTCACCGCATGATGCATGTTGGCGGTCGCCCCGAGCAGCCGCACCGCGGGCGTCCGGTCGAACAGGGTGGTCACCGCGTCGCGGAACAGTGGTACGGGGTCGATCACGAGCACGCCGGTGGGTCGGCGGGCCGGCGTGGCACCGCCCGGTGTCCTGTTCGGCTGTGATTCGGCACTGGTGGACATCGCCGCTCCGTTCTGTCGCCCTGGCTAGGGGACGACCGGACCGCCTCTCGGTGACGGAGTGAGGAGTAATCCCTCCCCAACGTCACTCGAACGGCCTAACGACGGGTGGCTCTACCTCTGTAGAGCACAACGAGCCACGACCGATCCCGATGCTCGACAGCATGGCTCGATCTCGTGAGTTGGCCTGTCCACCGCCACCCGCCGATGCGGTCAGTCGCAGGCGTGTCGTGCCCGGTTACGATCAGCGTCCCGAATACCATCGGGATACACGCAGGAGGAGGTGTGCAGCAGTGGACCAAACAGATGTGCGGTTTTCTCGGCCGCTTATGACGATGGCCGACGCTGGTAGGCATCTCGGAATCCCGCAACAGACATTTCACAGATGGGCACGCGGCTACGAGCGCGGCGGGCCACTGCTGCATGTCATAGAGGCCGATAATATCCGCCGGGCGAGCGTGCCATTTATCGCCCTTGCCGAGGCGTGGGTCCTGGAAGGGCTAAGGAAAGCCGGCGTCCGCCCTCTGCGTATTCGCCCCGCGCTGGCCAGGCTGCAGAAAGAGTTCGGCCGTGAGTATGTTCTCGTCTCGCCGGCGCTGGCGACCGACGGCATAGATGTCCTGTGGGACTTTTCCAAGACCGAAGCAGGCGAGGGTCTCATCGAGGGCGGCACGGGTCAGGCTGTTATTCGCGAGATCGTGCAGGACTACCTTGGCTACGTCGGGTTTGATGCCGATCAATACCCGAACCATCTTGATCTCAAGCCTTTTGAGCCGACAAAGGTAGTGATTGATCCTTATCGGTCGTTCGGGCAGCCCATCTTCCCTGGTAGTGGGGCCAGGGTGGCGAACGTCGCAGCCATGCTGAAGGCCGGTGAGAATCCTGAGGTCGTCGCGGAGGAGCACGGGATCGGAATCGACGCGGTCCGATCCGCCGCCCGCGTCCTCCTGGGCCGCGCCTCCTGAGTTCTATCTCGACGAGAACGCTGTCACCAGGACTATCCGCCAACTACTGGTCGGACTCGGCTATCGGTGCCACACGCCACCGGAGGTCTTTGGTACTCGCGCGGCATCCGAAGGCGCGGAGGACACCGAATGGCTCGCGAAGATCACCAGAAGCGGTTGGGTCGTTCTCAACCGGGATGCGAAGATCATGGAACGGCCGCACGAATTGGAGGCCTACCGAGCGGCCAAGATTCACATGTTCTATCTTCCCGGCGAGGCGACCCGTGATCACTTGAGGTCGCTGGTGGAAAGGCATTTGACGACGATAGTGTCGTACGCGACGAGCCGGCATCCCGAGGTGTGGCGGATTACCGATCGAGACGTAACACCATTCGTGCACCGTAAGGCTCGCCACCAGCGCTGACGAGCCTGACCGACCGACTGGTTGACCATCAGGTCGCCGAAGCGGCGCCGGTGGGCGGCGACGAGGACGGCCGGCGCCGACCACATTGCTATCGGCCGGACGCGCGAACACGACGAAAGGGCGCCCTCGACACGAGGAACACCCTTGTTGACCTGCGGTAACAGCCTCTGGAGCGGATGACGGGAATCGAACCCGCGTTCTCAGCTTGGGAACCAGTTGAATCGGCCACCGAGATGCCTCTGACCTGCGGCGGAACTTGATCGCAGATACCCGTGATTGACCGCTGTTGACCGGGGCATGTTGCTGGCATGTTGCTGCGCGTCGGCCCGCTGACCTGCGTTCATCCGGCCCTGTCCCATCACCCCGACACGGAGCCGATCACACGGCCGGGGCGTCGGGTCAAGGCATGCTGTCCCGCCTTGACGCGGCGTCTCGGCCGTCGTCACGCTTGGCGCGGCGGGGTGTCAGGTGACCCGGTGCCGGCCCGGTGAGTCCTCGGTCGGGAACTGGTAGCCGCCGCCCAGCCAGTCCACGAACCGACGAGCGTGGATGACGTAGGTGTGCTTCGTTGGCAGGGCCAAGGACGACGCTTCGGCTTCGGCTTGGTACCGCTCCAGGGCGGCCGCCAGCTCCGCCAGACTCCATTGCTGCTCCACGCGCCCTGTATCGCCTGCGGCGACGCCAGCGTTGCCAGTCGACCCAATCCGCGGTGGCCGTTGGCGCGGAGCGTCGACGGGCGTCGATCGCCGTGCTCAGCCTGAGCAGGTCCGCGACGTCGGCGATCGTCACGGCCTGGTGCACGTCGCCTGTGGCCTGCGACTCGTACGCGCTGTCGTTGGCGGCGTCCCGACCGGGGCGCGGAGCGCCGCCCGGCGCCCGGCCGAGAGCGGAGCGGCAGGCCGGTGTGCCGGGCCGGTCGGGAACGGCTGCCAGCGCGACCGGACCACGCGCCGCCAACGGCGGCGCGTCTTGATTCCGTAGAGCTAAGTTCGGCAGCACCAAGCCAGGTATATGTGGACTCAGCGCACGCAGCCGTCCGGGACCACATGTAGTCGCCTGGCAGTGGCGTGTTGAGGCCAGTTCAGCTGCGGCGATGACATATCGTAGCCGCTCTGGCTGATGGATACGCCCGAGACGACGAGCGGAGGTTGTTGGTGCAGGCTCCACGCGTATACCAAAACTGGTTACTTCTCCCCCCACATGATCCCCACAAGAGCACTGAGAACTGGGTGGAGAGCGCATCGATCAGCCTGCTGAGAGAGCTACTCGTACGGCATGCAGAGATACGAAAAATCGGTAGAAGTCGATTTCACGGGACCCTACAACAGAAAAATCAACTCTGGAAAGAGTCACGGAACTATCTACGACAAGCGATCAGTAATTTCGATGCCGCCATGCAGGTGCCGAACCGATCTGCTTGCCTATTGTACTACTACTCGATGCTGAACTTCGCCAAAGCGGAGCTCCTGAACGTGCAGGCGAGCGCCATTGTAAATCGGAGGATTCGACACGGATTGAGCTTCAGTCCCACAAAGGCTCGAACTATTCGAGGCGACTCGCTTGTTGTCCAGGATGGCGTATTCAAGTTGCTGTACGAACATCGTACAGGTCACTCCATTAAGCCGGGGACGAGGCTGAGGATAGTCGATATACTCGCAAACGTGCCTGAAATATCTACACAACTCGAAGTCACGCAGATTGCGACATCTCGAGTTCGTGGACTCCTGCAGATGATTGCCTTGACTCAATCCGAGGGTTGGGTCATTCTTGCCATGCCAACGCCGCTGACCGAAGCCCATCAGGCTTCGGTGAATAAGGCCGTCTCGAAGTTGTTTCAGCGAACGAACACTCCCGTTGAATGGCGAAATCATTTCGCACTAAGTAGACGGCATTCCATATTGGAATTTTATGAGAGCAAGGAGATTGTCCCACTAAAAAGATACCCCAATGGAGACTTCAATATAGATGACCTGTTAGCGTTGACCTGGAAACTTCACCCGATACTGGGTCTGACAACGGACGAATCTTGGGACGCATGGGTTGCTCCCTACGTGTCCTCGGTCCCCATGCCTCCGTCGCTGGCACGGTACGCGCTGACATACTACGCATCGTCGCTAGTTCGGTACCGGCCGTCGATGTTTGACGCCGATGACCACCCTGAGCAGGCATACTTGTTCGACGCGATCGCGCGAGAATGTGCGCGTCCAATGCTCATTGACACCTTGTGCGGAATCGAAGACACCGACCATTTCTTTTACGCAAGCGGTTCCCTGCGAAACTAATACGAAAGCGCTAATTAATGCGATTGTATCGTCGGACATGAGGGTCGTCCGAACGATTCGGCGATCAAGAGACCGACAGTAGTGCATTGACCTAGACGCCGACCATCGTCGTCGTTACGGCCGCCGGTCCAGCGACAGAGAGAGATTCGATCTTGGCAGCTTTGCTAGCGTAGCCGATCGACATCACGCCCACCGCACGGGCAGCTTCGATGTCACTCACTGAATCGCCGATAAAAACGGCGTTCGAAGCGACGAAATGTAGCGTCCGTAGGGCGTCGTTGAGAAGATGCGGGCTAGGCTTCAGTAGTCTCGAATCTGCCCACTGACGCGCAGACACGTACGCCACGAAACGACCGAGGTCGTGGAGCACGAGATACGCCTCGACGGCCGCCTTGCTGTTGTTGCTAACAATCGCTAATTGTCGACCAGTGCTCGACCAATTACGGACGAGGTCGTGCGCGCCACGAGTTGGTCTAGCCGTAGCCACGGCTTCCGTCTCCAACGCAGTGAACGCCGCGTTGACATAGTCGGCTTCGGTTTCGCCGAGAGTTGCGGCGTATTTGAGTACGTCGAACGGATCGGACGACTTCTCGATCTCAGGTGGCGGGTCGCCGTAGCCGCCGTCGGCCAGGACGACACAGAGCTGGTCGACGACGGCCGACGCGGGCAGCCCGGCGAACAGATCGCACACCGGGCCGTCGAAGTCCAGGAAAAGCGCATCGGCCTGACCGAGGATGTGGCGCAGGGCTTCTGGGTCGTCTACCGGTGGCGTCGTCACCGGACGAAGTCCGTTGCAACGGTGGTCCACATGCTGTCGAACCAGGTGCGGGCCTGGTCGACGTACTGGGAGCCGGTGGATGTGTCGTCATCGGTGATTGAGTGGTGGAACAGGATGGCGTCTTTGCCCATCAGGTCGTAGATGGCCTGGGGCTTGCCGCCGAGTGAGATGACGTGCTCGCGGACCGGGTAGAAGCCGAAGAAGGCTTCCTCGTTGTTGATCAGGTAGAGCTTGAACAGCGGGGCGGCGCGGTGGACGCGGACCTCCGCCACTGCCTCGTTGATCAGGCCGAGTTCTTGCAGCTCAGTCACGTTGTCCACGATCGCCAGCGTGTTTCGGCGCATGATCTCGGTTGCGCGGGCGCGAAACTCGGGGCTGTCGGCCAGGTCGTCTACCTGGCAGGGAATCGCCATGGGCACAGTCGTGTCCGGTACCAGGATGCGCACGTGGATCGACTCCGGTCGGAGCCGGCCGATGCGGATCTTGTCTAGCGGCTCCTGGATGACGCCGGCCAGGGTCTCACCAGAGAAGCCGGCGAAGTCGATCGTCACCTTCTGCGTATCGAAGGCGCGTTCGATGTGGGGTCGGAGGCCAACGGGACGTTCGGTCCGCTCGCGCACGAACACGCCACTGCCCTGGCGCGACACGATCAGACCTTCTTCGCGCAGCTCGCGGAGCGCGTTCTGTACGGTCATCGGCGCGACGTCGTAGGTCTTGGCCAGCTCGTTGCGCGACGGGAGCTTGTCCCCCGGCTGGAACTTCTTGGTCAGGATCGCGGCGCGCACGGCGTTGGCCACCTGCACATAAGGCGGACGCGGGTCGTCGGGGTCCAGCGGCACGGTCGGTGACCTCTCGATTGTGTGGGGCGTTGGTGTGCACATCTGCACACCAACCAGGCTACCGACCCTGTCTAGGCTGGCTAGATAGACAGCTTGCCTTGCCCAGTTGACTTGTCTAGCCAACCTAGCTAGTCTGGCCATGTCAGACAGCCGCAGGGGCTCTGGCCAGGCACGACGCAAGGGAGCAGCAGACATGCCAGTCATTCCGACACGGTTCGATGTGCCGTTCGGGGAAGTGTTCCCCTATGGGGCGTTCATCCTCGGCGTGGAGCCGTCGATGGCGTTCTCCGAGGACCGCAACGCGCCGAAGCGCCAGGAGCGGGACAAGGAGACCAACCAGCTCGTCTGGACCGTCCGCGCGCTGGACGCCAACGAGGATGCCGCCCGGTTCGGCGCAGAGTTCAAGGTCAAGATCACGGCGCCGCAGCAGCCGGTTCCGCCTCCGAAGACTCCCGGCTTCCCGTACGCGCCGGCTGAGTTCGACGGGCTGACGGTTACGCCCTACGCCAACGCCAAGGGCCGCGTCGCCTACAGCTTCCGGGCTACCGCGATGCGTGCACCTGGCGGGACTGCCGCGCCGAAGCAGGCCGGTCGTTCGGCGGGTGGCGCGGCGCAGAGTGAGTCGAAGGCGGCGTGAACGCGGTGCGGCCGTCCCGGGCGGCGGTCGCTCAGTGGAATGTTGCGTACGCCGAGCAGACGGCGGCACTGTTCGCGGCAACGCAGGCAGCGGCCGATGACGTCGCGGCAATCCGCCGTCTGGCTCGGGCGTACCTCGATATCGCGTACGCCTGGCGGGAACTGGCTGCGGACATGGCAGTCCCGCTGTGGGCACGACATGCCGCATCCGTTGCGGCAGAGGAATTCGAGCGCCGGGCGGCACTGGAGTGCCGACGTGCCTGCCGGGCCAGCACATACGACGGGGAGTGATCGTATGACCAGCGCAGAAGTACCGGTCAGCATGTGGTGCTGGCCAGGACCACGAGCGGCCGCCGGCGTGCAGGAAGGGCCAGGAGGACGGCCCGTACTGGCGGTGTTCCTGGATCCCGTGAACGTCGTCCTGACCGATCCGCCAATGCCCAATGGACCCGTCCACATGGCGCGGTTCCTTCGAGTACTGGCACGCGCGGCGTCGCGCATGGCCGCCGAACTGGACCCGGACGCCGAGGTCAGTCGCCCTGGTGGTGCACACCGGGCTCGGCCCGACGACCTTCCTGGACCGGAGGACGGGCCATGGTGACGCCGAAAGTGACACCGGCCCGGCCGGCGCCAGTGATCACGCTCCAGGCGGCTCACGAGTTGCTGCACCGGGAGTGGCCAGGTGATCGGCCGCCGGTCTCGCAAGCGCTCGCCTATCACAGCCGGGCCGCCGCTCTGTACGCCCACGTCGCGGAGACCGATCCAGATCACCACCACGAGGCCCTGTTCTGGGCGCAGCAGGAACGGACGGAAGTAACGGAACTCCAGCAGTCCGGGCCGACATGAAGCCGGCACCGGGACGGGTGCAGGAGTTGACAGGCCCGCCCGCCCCGGTGCCATCCACCATCCCCTCAATCGAAGGAACAGCAGTGCAGAGAGACGCTATACCCGCGTCGCCACCGAGCGTGTCTCCCGTCGGAACGGCTCGCTACAACCCTCGGATGCTCGGTGGTGGCTCCGTGGTGCCGTACGTGGGCTCATGGACCGGCGAAAGGATGCGCCCGACCAGGGTCATCGAACGGCCTGGCGGTGGTGGGATCGGCTTCGCTGACGAAACCATCCTCGATCGGGACGAGTGGGGTGTCCTGTGGACCCGCTTCGCCGGCCGGGTCGGCGCCGGCAAACCGCTGTTTCAGAAGCTCCACCCGGTACGGCAGCGGCGGGCCATGCGTCGGCTGCTCTGCCAGGTCTGCACCGAGCCGGCCGACTCCACCGACGACGGCACGTTGTGGTTGGTACCTGGCGGCGAGGTGGGCAATAGCGCCGGCTGGCCAGAGGGTGCGGCCACGATCCATCCGCCGCTGTGCTCGTCATGTGCACGACTGAGCGTGCGCATGTGTCCCGCTCTGCGACAGCACTACCTTGCCCTTCGGGCGCGCTCGCGGCTGCACGGCGTGAATGGGGTGCACTTTCGGGCCGGGCATCCGCACCCACAGCCGGCGTCATCGGACTCCGACGAGTACGCCGTGTCCTTCGATGACCCGGTCATCAGGTGGGTCATGGCGACCCAACTGGTTCGCACCCTGCATGACTGCACTGCGGTCGACCTGGAGCGGCTGTCGTGACCGTCGAGCCGACCAGGAAGCAGCTCATGGAGTTCCTGCGGAGCCTGCCGGACTTGGTGTCTTTGGTTCCCCCCGAGGACGCCATCGCCAAGGGTGTGCTCGAACTCGATCGGTTCGCCCAGGAGCTCACTGACCGAGCCGTGGGGTACCGCGAGATGGCGGCTTGGTGTCGGCTGGCGGCCGACCTGATGCGCGGTGAGGACGTACCTGGGTCGATCTATCCGCAAGCCGGTGAAGATCCGGCGGACACCGCACGGTGGCAGAAATGGAGGTTGTCCTAACCAGACAGTCGACAACTCGGAACTACTGGACCACGGGCACACGCCACGTGGCGGGGACACCTGTCCCCATTACCAGCCATAACGGCAAAGGCGCAGAAGCGGTGAAGGTTGGCGCCCGTTCCGCTTCTGCGCTGTCCACCCACCAGGAGTGAACAGCGATGACAATACGCGCTACTCACAGCAGGTCCACAAGTACCCAATACGGTGCCGGCCAGCAGCGGAACGGACGGAAATGCCCGCGCTGCAAGCGATTCGGCACATATGCTCCGAACTGCCTGGTGTGCGACCAGTGCATGGGCGCATTGCCCTTGATCTTCGTCGTGACCATCACCGTGTTCGTCACCGTTGGCGGTGGTCGGTGATGGGTGCGCATTCGTTCTCGACTCTGCTGCTCGGCGGTCTCGGCCTGGCGCTCGCGGTGTGGCTGCTGCACAAACTCGGCCGTGCGCTGGCCGCCATCGCGGAGACGCTGGCCGCCGCTGCGGTGGTGCTCGTCGCACTGTGGTGGGTCGTCAAGGTGCTGGTTTGGCTGGTCAAGCAGCTCGTGATCCATCCGCGCACGACAGGTACGGTCCTGGTGTTCGCGGCGTGGTGGTTGTGGTTGGGATGGCCGTCCCTTGCACTCACGGGCGGCGCCGTGCTGTTGGCGCTGGTGACGTGGCGGCTCGTCGACATGGTGTCCTTCGATCAGTGGGCCGGGCGGTGGCTGCGGGCCTGGTGGATGCGATGGACGGTCTATGACCCCAAGCTGCCTGGCTGGCTGCACGCGTGTGGCCTGACCATCCGGGATGCCGCCGTGCCAGTCGCGGTGACCGTGACCCTCGTCGGGCGACGGAAGGTCCAGCGCGAGCAGTCGTCGGCGGCTGTGCAGGTGCCGAAGGTGCTCGGCGTGCGATCCGGTGCTTCGTGGGACGAGGTTCGCGTCGGGCTGGTGCCTGGACAGAAGCCGGAGGACTACGACGAGGCTGCTCGGGCGCTTGCCTCGGCGCGCAAGGTTGCCCGGTGCCAGGTGCGTGAGATCAGCCCGAATGTCGTCTCGATCGACTTCCAACGGCGCAACCTGCTGGCCGATCCCGTGTCGTGTGGCGAGTTGGCGGATGTCAGCGGTGAGTCCGTGGACCTGCGGCGGGCCTGGGCCGGCCGGACCGAGTACGCGCAGGACTGGTACCTGCCACTGGCCGGTCCTGGGGCGCATGTGCTCTGCGCTGGTGCGACTGGTGCGGGCAAGAACTCGGTGATGTGGGCGCCGTTGGTGTCGGTCGCTCCTGCGATCCGGGATGGCCTGGTCCGGGTGTCCGGGATCGACCCCAAGGGCATGGAGTTGGCGTACGGACGCGGCATCTTCACCCGGTACGCGGTGGCGGGCAAGGAGTCCGTGGAGCTGCTGGACGACCTGATCGCCTGCATGGACCGACGTAAGGCCGAGTTCGCCGGCCACGTCCGGTCGGTGCCGATCAGCCGGGAGCATCCGCTGGAGGTCCTGGAGTTCGACGAGATCGGAGCGCTGACCCGCTACACCGACCGCAAGACGCGGGAGCTGATCAGCGAGCGGGTTGCCCTCCTGACCACACAGGGCCGGGCGCTGGGGTTCACCGTGCGCGGCTACGTGCAGGAGCCGACCAAGGACACAGTGCCGGTCCGTGAGTTGTTCCCTCGCCGCATCTGTCTTCGGGTGACCGCGAAGTCGCACGTCGGGATGGTGTTGGGGGACCAGGCATACGAACGGGGCGCCTGGGCCAACCGGATTCCTGAATCGGACGCGGGCGTCGGCTACGTGTGGGGCGAAGGCATCCGCGAGCCGTTGCGGGTGCGCGCCGGTTGGGTCCCTGACGAGTCGGTCAAGGCGCTGGAAGCGTTCGTGACCGGCGGCCAGGTCGTGGCGTTCCCGACCGAGCCGAAGGGGGCGGCTGCATGAACGCGCCCATGACCACGGCCCAGCTCGCCGCGCTTATCGCGGGGCATATGGCCGAGCACGGCCTACCGGAACCGGCGTCGCTTCACCTGACCTTGAGCGCACCGGACCAGCAGGAGGCCCGCGTCCAGCTCCATGCCAGCGGACTGGCGGACACCGCAACCAGACTGCTCGCCTGGGCCAATACCCAAGCCGCGGTGACCTTCGAGGTCTGGCGGACACCAGACGGCGACCGGGTCCACCTGGACCTACGCACCAGTCTGACCGGCGCACATGGCACGGCTGGACTGCTGGTCTACGGCGGGGTCGACTTCGACGCGGTGGCCTTCCCCGCATTGCGACCGGATGAACGCCAGCCGGTGCTACTGGGCCGGCTCGCGGCTTGGGCTGCCAACCGGACGGAGGTCGCAGCGTGACCACGACCAGGGTGGAACGGATGCGGCAGCCGCTGGCCAATGACGTCGTGGTCGCCACGGCCGAGCAACACGGGGTGTGCATACGGCCCTTCACGATGGAGGTCGGCGACACCGAGACCGGCGAACTGCGCTACGTCGCCGTGCCGTGCGGCTCGACAGTCGAATCGGTCTGCGGGCCGTGTGCGCGGAAGGCCCGTGCGTTGCGGATGGTCCAGTGTCGGGAGGGCTGGCACCTGACCGAAGAACCGATCTTCGAGCGTGACCAGCCGAGCACCGACCAGACGGCCCAGCTCGCCTACCGGGCCGACCTGGTGAAGCTCTACCGGCAGGCCGTCGACTGCGGCGACCTGAGCCAAGCCGAGGAACTTCGGGAGGCCATCCACGAGGCGGACGCGGAACTTCGGCAACTCGGCGTGCGGGGCTCCCTGCCCTCCCCTGATGCTCCGGGCCGGCGGCCGGTCACCCGATCGACCAAGCGGCGACAGGACGCGCCGGACCTGCCTCGGCGGGCCGTAGCCAAGACCACCGTGGGCCGGGAGTTCGCAGGCAAGTTCCGGCCGTCGATGTTCGTCACGCTCACCTGCGACAGCTACGGGCCAGTGCGAGACGACGGGACACCGGTCCATCCCGACCGCTACGACTACCGGCGGGCCGCCCGCGACGCGGTGCACTTCTCCAGCCTGGTCGACCGCTGGTGGCAGAACCTACGGCGGGTCGTGGGCTGGGATGCCCAGTATTTCGCCACGGTCGAGCCGCAGCGGCGGGCAGCGCCGCATCTACACGCGGCCATCCGGGGCAGCGTCCCGCACGAGGTCATCCGGCAGGTCACGGCGGCCACCTACCACCAGGTGTGGTGGCCGGCGCACGACGAACTGCGCTACGGCGGCGACCACCTGCCGGTGTGGGACGCCAACGGGCACCGGTTCGTGGACCCGGACACCCGGCAACCGCTGGCGACCTGGGACGAAGCCGTGGATCACGTGGCGGAGCCCGCGCACGTGGCCAGGTTCGGCCGGCAGGTGCACTCCAAGGGCATCCTCGGCGGCTCCGAGGAAGCCGGCCGGCACATCGGCTACCTGACCAAGTACCTGGTCAAGAACGTGTCCGAGGTCGTCGAGCAGCACACCGACGCCCAACGGCGCCACGCCGACCGGCTGCACGCCGAGCTGTCCGTCACGCCCTGCTCGCCGCGCTGCGCGGTCTGGCTGCTCTACGGCGTCCAACCGCTCGGCATCACCTCCAAGACGGTCCCTGGGCACTGCAAGGGCAGAGCGCACCGCCGGACCACCCTCGGCCTGCCCGGACGGCGGGTGCTGGTGTCCCGGAAGTGGTCGGGCAAAACGCTGGCCGATCACCGCGCCGACCGGAGGGCATTCGTCGCTCAAGCCCTGGCGGCGGTCGGCATCGAGAAGCCAGCGGCCGACCCGAGCCGGCTCGTCTGGCACAAGGTCAAGCCCGGCGATCCCGGCATCCCGCCCAGGGCGCACCTGCTCATGCACGCCATCGCCGAACGGATCATCTGGAAAGCCGAGTACGACCGCGCCATGTTGGCCGCGTCAGGCTCGCCACCAGGGCAAACAGATGTTTCGGCAGTTCCGCTAGCGGCCTGATCGGGGGATCAACATGGACACCAACTACCTATCGGTGCCGGAAGCGGCGCTGTACCTCAACACATCGGTGCGGTTCATCCGGCGACTGATCGCCGAACGTCGGATCGCATTCCACAAGCTCGGCACACACGTCCGGCTGGCGCTGACCGATCTGGACGCCTTCATCGCGGCCGGACGGGTCGAGCCGATCACGTCGGCAACGGTCTTGCGGGACCTGGGGAGGGCTGCCTGATGCCCAACAACAAGGGGCGGAAGCGTCGGTTCGGCAGCATCCGGAAGACGCCGCTCGGCGAGTTCCAGGCGAGTTACCTCGGGCCGGACGGCCGGCGACACTTCGCCCCGCACCGGTTCAAGAAGGAGGGCGACGCCGACAGGTGGCTGACCAAGGTCGAAGCCCTGGTCATCTCCGGGGACTGGACGGACCCTGATCGAGCGAAGGTGACGCTCACCGACTACGCGGACAAGTGGATCACCGAACGTCCGGGCCTTCGACCGCGCACAGTCGAGCTGTACCGGTGGCTGCTGCGCAAGCACATCGGGCCGTTCATCGGTGGAACGGAGCTGGGCAAGCTGAGCCCGGCCGTCGTTCGGCAATGGCGCTCCGACCGGATCTCGGCCGGCGTATCGGAGTCGGTCACCGCCAAGGCGTACCGGCTGCTGCGGGCCATCCTGAACACGGCCGTCGACCCGGACCGGATCATCGCTCGCAACCCGTGCAAGGTGCCTGGTGCGGATCGTGAGCACACGGCCGAGCGGCCGGTGACCACCGTGGCGCAGGTGTTCGAGGTGGCCGACAGGATGCCCGAGCGGTTCCGGGCAATGGTGCTCCTTGCGGCCTTCACATCACTACGGTTCGGCGAGGTCAGCGCCCTACGACGAGGTGACCTGGCGGATGACGCGAGCTGGCTGCGCGTGTCGCGCGGGTTCGTTGAAGTACCCGGTCGCGGCCTGGTCGAGGGTCCTCCGAAGTCGCGAGCCGGGATTCGGACCGTGATCGTGCCGAACGCCATCCGGGCCGAGATCGTCCAGCACCTTGCCGACCGCGTGAAGCAAGGCTCTGACGCGCTGGTCTTCACCGGGGAGCAAGGGAACCCGGTCCGCCGGCCGAACTTCAACCAACGGGTGAAGTGGACCAAGGTCGTAGCCGACCTGGGGCTGACCGGCCTGCACTTCCATGACCTGCGGCACGCCGGGAACATCTGGGCGTCGAAGGCAGGCATGTCGACCAAGGACCTGATGGCACGGATGGGCCATGACGACATGCGGGCCGCACTGATCTACCAGCGGGCGACCAGCGACGCTGACCAGCACATTGCGGACAAGCTGTCCGACATGGTGGCCACCCACCGAGCCACACAGAAGAAGGTCAAGAAGCGTCGGAAGGGTGCCAACGACGTCCCGGCGGCTCCGCTTGGCTAGTTGCTGGGATGTTGTTGGAGGGGTGCCCGAAGATCACGAAAGGGCGCCCCTCCGACGTGAGGAACACCCTTGTTGACCTGGTCAAACTTGCTCTGGAGCGGATGACGGGAATCGAACCCGCGTTCTCAGCTTGGGAAGCTGATGTTCTACCATTGAACTACATCCGCATGGCGCGCCAAGGATACATGGCAGCGGGGGGCGGCGGTCCGCCCGGCTAGGGTTGGTCCCGTGTTGCTGAGTGACCGGGATCTGCGCAAGGAACTTGACGCCGGACGGCTGGTGGTTGATCCGTACGACCCCGCCATGTTGCAGCCGTCGAGCATCGACGTGCGGCTGGACCGCTACTTCCGGGTGTTCGACAACACCAGGTACACGCACATCGATCCGTCGATCCAGCAGGACGAGTTGACGTCACTGGTCGAGCAGGCCAGCGAGGACGAGCCGTTCGTCCTGCATCCGGGTGAGTTCGTGCTGGGGTCCACGTTCGAGCGGGTGGCGTTGCCGAACGATCTGGCGGGGCGGTTGGAGGGCAAGTCGTCGCTGGGCCGGCTGGGTCTGCTGACGCACTCGACCGCCGGGTTCATCGATCCCGGGTTCAGCGGACACATCACGCTGGAACTGTCCAATGTCGCCAACCTGCCGATCACGCTCTGGCCGGGCATGAAGATCGGCCAGTTGTGCCTGTTCCAGCTCACCAGCGAGGCCGAGAACCCGTACGGTTCGGCCAAAGCCGGCTCGCGGTACCAAGGCCAGCGGGGTCCGACGCCGTCGCGTGCCTACCTCAACTTCCACCGCGTCGACACCCGGCGCTGACCCCGAGGGCACGGGCACGGTGACGGTGCACCGCGGGGTGCACTACCAGGGCGCGAAACCGGCACGACGACGAGCTTCGCAGGCGACACATTGAGCAGCCACGCCTGCGGCAGCGACTGTGGCATCGGTTACCGGATCACGGTGCCCGCGGGCACGGCCGTGACGGACTCGGCGACCGCGGGCGGGCGCGGTGACGCTGGCCGACATGGGCACGGTGAACGTCCAGGTGACGGCCGGCCACGTCCGGATCGAACGGGCGACCGGGGCCGTCCACGCCGAGGTGGCCAAACCGGCCTGAAAGGCGACGCCGTGTCGGCCGAGACGGGGTCGGGCGATGTGACGGTGAGCACGGTCACGGCGCGGCGCGTGCTGGCCGAATCCCGGTCCGGCGACGTCACGGTGACCGCCGCGCGCGGCCCCTATCGGGTGACGGCGTCCACCCAGGTCGGGGACACCGACGTCCAGGTCCCGAACGAGCCGGCCGCCCGGCTTACCCTCAAGGCCACCACGGAGACCGGGGACGTGCACGTGCGCTGACCCGCACCTCCTGTGAGCTGGACCACCTGACCCGATCGCGGGCACCCGGGAACACCATCACCGGCCCGCCCGTTGTACCGGCAGAAAGGTTGAGCGCGCTAGGCTCAAGTCCGATCCCGGACCAATCGGGACTCGGCGCCAACACGGCGCGACACCAGGTACAGCACATCGGGAGGGACTTTCATGGCGCGAGCGGTCGGCATCGACCTGGGGACGACCAACTCCGTCGTCGCCGTCCTCGAGGGCGGTGAGCCGACGGTGATCGCCAACTCCGAGGGTTCGCGGACCACACCATCCGTGGTCGCGTTCGCCAAGAACGGCGAGGTGCTGGTCGGTCAGCCCGCGAAGAACCAGGCGGTGACCAACGTCGACCGGACCATCAGGTCCGTGAAGCGGCACATGGGCACCACCTGGAAGGCGGAGATCGACGGCAAGGGCTACACGGCCCAGGAAATCAGCGCGCGCGTGCTGATGAAGCTCAAGCGCGACGCGGAGTCCTACCTCGGCGAGGAGATCACCGACGCGGTGATCACCGTGCCCGCGTACTTCGAGGACGCGCAGCGGCAGGCCACCAAGGAGGCCGGGCAGATCGCCGGGCTGAACGTGCTGCGGATCGTGAACGAGCCGACCGCGGCTGCTCTGGCGTACGGCCTGGACAAGGGCGAGAAGGAACAGACGATCCTGGTCTTCGACCTCGGTGGTGGCACGTTCGACGTGTCCCTGCTGGAGATCGGCGACGGTGTGGTCGAGGTTCGCGCGACGAGTGGTGACAACCACCTCGGCGGTGACGACTGGGACCAGCGGATCGTCGACTGGTTGGCGGAGAAGTTCAAGGCGTCCAACGGCATCGACCTGTCCAAGGACAAGATGGCGATGCAGCGCATCCGGGAGGCGGCGGAGAAGGCGAAGATCGAGCTGTCCAGCTCGAACAGCGCTTCGATCAACCTGCCCTACATCACGGTGGACGGCGACAAGAACCCGCTGTTCCTGGACGAGACGCTGTCCCGTGCCGAGTTCCAGCGGATCAGTTCCGACCTGCTGGACCGCTGCCGGGCGCCGTTCAACAACGTGATCAAGGACGCCAGCATCAAGATCGGCGACATCGACCACGTGGTCCTGGTCGGCGGTTCCACCCGGATGCCCGCGGTCTCCGACCTGGTGAAGGAACTCACCGGCGGCAAGGAGCCGAACAAGGGCGTCAACCCGGACGAGGTCGTCGCGGTCGGCGCCGCGCTGCAGGCCGGCGTGCTCAAGGGTGAGGTCAAGGACGTCCTGCTGCTCGACGTCACCCCGCTGTCCCTGGGGATCGAGACCAAGGGCGGCGTGATGACCAAGCTCATCGAGCGGAACACCACGATCCCGACGAAGCGCTCGGAGATCTTCACCACGGCCGACGACAACCAGCCGTCCGTGCAGATCCAGGTGTTCCAGGGTGAGCGGGAGATCGCGGCCTACAACAAGAAGCTCGGCATGTTCGAGCTGACCGGCATCGCGCCCGCGCCGCGGGGCATCCCGCAGATCGAGGTCACCTTCGACATCGACGCGAACGGCATCGTGCACGTCAACGCGAAGGACACCGCGACGGGCAAGGAACAGGGCATGACCATCACCGGTGGTTCGGCCCTGCCCAAGGACGACATCGACCGCATGGTGAAGGACGCCGAAGCGCACGCGGACGAGGACAAGCGCCGCCGCGAGGAGGCCGAGGTCCGCAACCAGGCCGAGACGCTCGTCTACCAGACGGAGAAGTTCGTCAAGGAGAACGACGAGAAGATCCCGACCGAGATCAAGGACCGGGTCAACTCGGCGATCAAGGACGCGAACGAGTCGCTCAAGGGCACGGACATCGACGCGATCAAGTCCGCGGTGGAGAAGCTGTCCACCGAGGCGCAGGCGATCGGCCCGGCCATCTACGGCCAGCAGGGTCCAGGCGCCGGCGGTCCGACCGACGGTGACGCCGGCCAGGCCGGTGGGGCGCCGGGTCCGGACAGCGGTGCCGAGGACGTCGTGGACGCCGAGATCGTGGACGAGGGCGACAAGAAGTGACCACACCGAACGCGGGACGGGGCGACGACCCCCGCCACGACGGACCGCAGGCGCAGGGCGAGGAACCCCGCGTGGTGGTACGCGACCGCAGGCGGATCGACCCGGAGACCGGCGAGGTGCGCACCCCGTCCGCCGATGACGCGGCGGACGGGGAGGCCACGCCGGCTCCGGAGTCGGCCGCCGACAGCGAACTGCGGGCGCAACTGGACGAGCGCACCGCGGACCTGCAGCGGCTGACCGCCGAGTACGCCAACTACCGCAAGCGCGTCGAGCGCGACCGGGAGTCGGTGGTGGCGGCGGCGAAGGCCGGTCTGGTCGGCGAACTGCTGTCCGTTGTGGACGATGTAGAACGGGCGGACGCGCACGGCGATCTGACCGGTGCTTTCAAGTCCGTGGCGGACAAACTGGTCGCGGTGTTGCAGCGGGCCGGGCTGGAGCCGTTCGGCGAGGACGGCGAGCCGTTCGACCCGTCGGTGCACGAGGCCGTGCAGCACGACACCTCGCCGGACGTGACCGGTCCGACCGTGACCGCCGTGTTCCGGCGGGGCTACCGGTTCGCCGACCGGGTGGTGCGGGCGGCGATGGTCGCGGTGACCGACCACGAGCCGGGCGGTCCGGCGGCGGGTGACGCGCCGGACGACCCGGGACAGGTCGAGTCGCCGGCCGATGTGGTCGACAGCGAGTCCGTCGGTCCCCATGGCACGTCGGCTCACTGACCCGGATCAGCGGAAGGGAGGGGACGCCCGGTGAGTGCGAGGGACTGGATCGACAAGGACTTCTACAAGGAACTGGGCGTCTCCTCCACCGCGTCGGCGGACGAGATCAAGAAGGCGTACCGGAAGCTGGCCAGGGAACTGCACCCGGACGCCAATCCCGGTGACTCGAGTGCGGAGGCCCGGTTCAAGGCGGTCTCCGAGGCGTACGGCGTGCTGTCCGATCCCGCCAAGCGCAAGCAGTACGACGAGGCCCGCAGCCTGTTCGGCTCGGGCGCGTTCCGGCCGGGTGGCGGCGGTTTCGGCGGTGGCACCGGCGGTTTCGACCTGGGCGACCTGTTCGGCGGTGGGGCCGGTGGCGGCACCACGACGGCCGGTGCGGGTGGCCTGGGCGATCTGCTCGGCGGGCTGTTCGGCCGGGGTCGCGGTGGCGGCACCGGACCGTCGGCGGCCAACCGGGCGCGGCGCGGCGCGGACGTGGAGACCGACATCCGGATCGACTTCACCGAGGCGATCCACGGCGCCACGGTGCCGTTGCGGTTGTCCAGCAAGGCGACCTGCGACACCTGCCACGGCTCCGGCGCGCGGCCGGGCACGGTCCCGAGGACGTGCCCGACGTGCAGCGGCGCCGGCTTGGTCACCCGCAGCCAGGGTGCGTTCGCGTTCAGCGAGCCGTGCGCGGACTGCCGGGGCACCGGCCGGATCGTGGACGACCCGTGCCCGGACTGCGGCGGCACCGGCACCAACACCAAGACGCGGCCACTGACCGTCCGCATCCCGCCAGGGGTGGACGACGGCCAGCGGATCCGGGTGCCCGGCAAGGGTGAACCGGGAGCCGCGGGTGGCCCGGCGGGCGATCTGTTCGTCCGGGTGCACGTGAGCCCGCACGCCCTGTTCGGCCGGTCGGGCAACGACCTCACGCTGACCGTCCCGGTGACGTTCCCGGAGCTGGCGATGGGCACCACGCTGACCGTGCCCACGCTGGACGACGAGAAGCGCGTCTCGCTGAAGGTGGCCGCCGGCACGCCGTCCGGCCGCATCCTGCGGGTGCGCGGCCGGGGTATCGCCCGGCGGGACGGTCGCACCGGCGACCTGTTGGTCACCGTGCAGGTCGCGGTACCGTCGAAGCTGTCCGACAAGGCGGCGACGGCACTGACGGACTTCGTCGACGCCACGAAGGACCAAGACCCACGCGCTGAGCTCAACAGGCTGCTCGACCACGGGGGTGCCGGGTGAAGTTCGACATCCGCTCGCTGTTCCCACCCGGCACCGACGAGGACACCCCGGTGTTCGTGATCTCGGTGGCCGCCCAACTCTCCGGGCTGCACGCCCAGACGCTGCGCAGCTACGACCGGCTCGGCCTGGTGTCGCCGGGCCGGACGTCCGGCGGCGGCCGGCGCTACTCCGCCCGGGACATCGCCGTGCTGCGCGAGGTGCAGCGGCTGTCCCAGGAGGAGGGCGTGAACCTCGCCGGGATCAAGCGGATCATCGACCTGGAGAACCAGGTCGACGCGCTGCGCACCCGGGTGTCGGAGCTGATCGAGGAACTGGCCACGGCCCACGCCGCCGCCGAGCAGGCGGCGGCCGCCGTGCACGCCTCCTACCGCCGGGACCTGGTGCCGGTGCGGCAACAGACGGCGCTCGTAGTGTGGAAGCCCGCGCCCAAGCGACCGGCGGGATGACCACACCGAGGGCTGGGCTGGTCGCTTCGCTCCTGGGCTCGCGCGCCAGGCCGCTAGTCGATCGTGAACGGGTCGTAGGAGATCCGGTCCAGGGGCGTGCCGGCGACGAGCATGCGCGACACCGTCGAGCGGATCATCGCGGGTGAGCCCGAGACGAGTACGTCGCGGTCGGCCCAGGCGCCGTACTTGGTGACGATGTCGGCCAGCGTGCCGTGTTCGGCGTTGCGGCTGGCCGGGTTCTGCTCCAGCACCGGCACCACCGTGAGCCACGGGTTGCTGCCGGCCAGCGCGTGCAGGTCGTCCAGCGCGTAGAGGTCCTCGTCCACCCGGCCGCCGTAGAACAGGTGCACCCTCGGGTTGTCGCCCCACTGCCGCAGGTCGTCCAGCACGGACAGCATCGTCGTGATGCCGGTACCGCCGGCCACCATCAGCACGTCGCGGCCGGCGTCGCGGTCCACCGACAGCCGGCCCAGCGGCGGACCGATCCGCCACATGTCGCCGACCTGGCCGTGCGCCACGATCGCCTTGCTGACCCAGCCGCCGGGCACGCCGCGCACGTGGAACTCGAGGATGCCGTCCTCGCGCGGCGCGTTGGCCGGCGTCAGGTAACGCCACAACCGGGGCCGCTGCGGGGTTTCCACGCCCATGTACTGGCCGGCCTGGAAGGGCACCGGGTAGTCCGGTTGCAACCGCACCCTGGCCAGGTCCCAGCCGATCCGCTCGTGCTCGATGACCTGGGCCGGCCAGAACGCCGGACCCTCGTCGGCGGCGGCCGCCTCCAGCATGGTCCGCGCCATCACCGTGTACGCCTCGGCCCAGGCCCGCTCCACGGCCGGCGTCCACGCGCTGCCGCTGTGCCGCTTGATCGCGGCCAGCAGTGCCGTGCCGACCGACTCGTACTGGCTGCTGATCACACCGAACTTGCGGTGGTCGCGGCCGAGCTGGCGCAGGAACGGCAGCAGTTCGTCGGGCCGGTCGATCATCTGGACCAGGTGCACCAGCGCCCGCATCACCCGGCTGCGCTGCACCTGCATGTTGATGGGGAACATCTCGCGGGCGGCCGGGTTCAGCGTGAACAGCATGCCGAAGAAGAACTGGGCGATCTCGTCATGGCGCGCCTCTATGCGCGCCCAGCTCTCCCTGATCAGGCGCACCGTCGTGGTGGCACCGGACTCTGGGGGGCGTCTGGGCGGCTGCGCGGGCACGGGGTTGACTACGGCGTTGGCTGTCATGGTCGGGGCGAAGTCTCCACCTTGACGAGGGGCGTCGGCAAGACTCCCCACCGACGATCTGACTGTCCCCCGACAGGTTGACACTAACTCGGCAATCGCGGGACGTGAGACTTGATGGCACCTTTGAGTGATATTCAGTCACGCTCCGGCATTCACAGGTCCACTTAACGGTGAATCTTTCTCCTGCCTGATGTGGTGATCAGCGGTAACCGTGTATTCAAGGCGATCGTGACCTCAGACCCACCCACGCCGACCGGGACCGCGACGCCGAAATCCGGGCGCTCGAACTGTCCGGGCCGGGATCGGCACTCACGCAGCGGCGACGAGTCCCCGCTCGTCACCCGGCCGGCGGATCCACTGATCCGGGAGCGCCACCCCGTACCCGGTTCGACCGGGGAGCACCTGCTACAGGTCGCCTACGGCACGGCGGAGCGGGCCGACCGGGCAACGGCGTGCTGGCCAGCCTGGGCAACATCAGCGAGAACCCGAGGATCGGCGCGCTGATGGTGGACTTCGTCAGCGACCTGATCGGGCTGCACGTGAACGGTGCGGCGAGCATCGTGGCGGACGCCGTGCTGCGCGGCGAGCGTCCCGACCTGCCGGTGGACACCGAGCGGGGCCGCATGCCCGCGCCCGCCTGAACCATCCACAAGGGTTGTGCACAGCCTGGGGACAACCCGCCATCGACTGTGGACAACGGCCGGATCACCACCTCATCGAAGGAATCCGGGGTTGAGCGGAACAGACTCAACTTTTCTGTCGTTGTGCAAGGAGAACGCACGGCGCGGGAAGCTGGGTTCCGCACGCCCGCCGCCGGCAGCGACATCGGCTCCTTGGACGAGGTGAGGGATGGACTTCAACCCGACGACGAAGACACAGCAGGCGATCTCGGCCGCCATTCAGGCGGCGACCGTCGCCGGCAACCCGGATGTCGGCCCCGAGCACCTGCTCGGCGCGCTCCTGGCGCAGGCCGACGGCATCACCGCACCGCTGCTGTCCGCCGTCGGCGCCGACCCGGCCGCCGTCCGCGCCGGGCTGGAGCAGTTGTCCCGCGGGCTGCCCTCGGCCACCGGCAGCACGGTGTCCGCGCCGCAGTTCTCGCCGGCCGGTGTCCGCTCCCTGACCCACGCCCAGCGGCTGGCCACCGAGATGGGCGACGAGTACGTGTCCACCGAGCACCTGCTGACCGGCCTGGCCGCCGAGGGCGGCGCGGTGGGCGAACTGTTGCGCCGCAACGGCGCCACCCCCGATGCGCTGCGCGACGCGTTCGTCAAGGTGCGCGGCTCGGCGCGGGTGACCAGCCCCGACCCGGAGGGCACCTACCAGGCGCTGGAGAAGTACGGCGTCGACCTGACCGACCAGGCCCGGTCCGGCGCGCTGGACCCGGTGATCGGCCGGGACGCGGAGATCCGCCGTGTCGTGCAGGTGCTGTCCCGGCGGACCAAGAACAACCCGGTGCTGATCGGCGAACCGGGCGTCGGCAAGACCGCCATCGTGGAGGGCCTGGCCCAGCGGGTGGTGGCCGGTGACGTGCCGGAATCGTTGCGCGGCAAGCGAGTCGTGTCCCTGGACCTGGGTTCGATGGTGGCCGGCGCGAAGTACCGGGGGGAGTTCGAGGAGCGGCTGAAGGCCGTGCTCAAGGAGATCACCGAGTCCGACGGGCAGGTGATCACCTTCATCGACGAGCTGCACACCATCGTGGGCGCCGGCGCGACCGGCGACGGCGCGATGGACGCGGGCAACATGATCAAGCCGATGCTGGCCAGGGGCGAGCTGCGCATGGTCGGCGCCACCACGCTGGACGAGTACCGCGAGCACATCGAGAAGGACGCCGCCCTGGAGCGGCGGTTCCAGCAGGTCATGGTGGGCGAGCCGAGCGTCGAGGACACCATCGGCATCCTGCGTGGCCTCAAGGAGCGCTACGAGGTGCACCACGGCGTGCGGATCATGGACAGTGCGCTGGTCTCCGCGGCCAGCCTGTCCGACCGGTACATCACCGCCCGGTTCCTGCCGGACAAGGCGATCGACCTGGTGGACGAGGCCGCGTCCCGGCTGCGGATGGAGATCGACTCCCGGCCGGTGGAGATCGACGAGGTCGAGCGCGCGGTGCGCCGGCTGGAGATCGAGGAGATGGCGCTGGCCAAGGAGGACGACCCGGCGTCGGCCGTGCGGCTGTCCGCGCTGCGGGCCGAGCTGGCCGAGAAGCGCGAGGAGCTGTCCGCGCTGACCGCCCGGTGGCAGAACGAGAAGTCGTCCATCGACAAGGTGCGCGAGATCAAGGAGCAGCTGGAGTCGCTGCGCGGCGAGTCGGAGCGGGCCGAGCGGGACGGCGATCTCGGTCGCGCCGCGGAACTGCGCTACGGCCGGATCCCGGCCGTGGAGAAGGAATTGGCGCAGGCCACCGAGTCCACCGGCGACGGCCGGGTGATGCTCAAGGAGGAGGTCGGCCCGGACGACGTCGCGGACGTCGTGTCGGCGTGGACCGGCATTCCGGCCGGCCGGCTGCTGGAGGGCGAGACCGCGAAGCTGCTGCGCATGGAGGACGAACTGGGCAGCCGCGTGGTGGGCCAGGGCGAGGCCGTGCGCGTGGTGTCCGACGCGGTGCGCCGGGCGCGGGCCGGCGTCGCCGACCCGGACCGGCCCACCGGGTCGTTCCTGTTCCTCGGCCCGACCGGCGTCGGCAAGACCGAGCTGGCCAAGGCACTCGCCGCGTTCCTGTTCGACGACGAGCGGGCGATGGTCCGGATCGACATGAGCGAGTACGCCGAGAAGCACTCGGTGGCCCGCCTGGTCGGTGCCCCGCCCGGGTACGTCGGCTACGACCAGGGCGGCCAGCTCACCGAGTCGGTCCGCCGCAGGCCCTACTCGGTGGTGCTGCTGGACGAGGTGGAGAAGGCCCACCAGGACGTGTTCGACGTGCTGTTGCAGGTGCTGGACGACGGCCGGCTGACCGACGGCCAGGGCCGGACGGTGGACTTCCGGAACACGATCCTGATCCTCACGTCCAACCTGGGCTCGCAGGCGATCGCCGACCCGAATCTGGACGAGCGGGCCCGCCGGGACGCGGTGCTCGCCGTGGTGGCGCGGCATTTCAAGCCGGAGTTCCTGAACCGGCTGGACGACGTCGTGGTGTTCCACGCGCTGACCACCGCGGAGCTCACGTCGATCGTGGACATCCAGCTGGGACAGCTGGGCAGGCGGCTGGCCCAGCGCAGGCTCACCCTGGACGTCAGTCCGGCGGCCCGGGACTGGTTGGCGCTCAACGGGTTCGACCCGGTGTACGGCGCCCGGCCGCTGCGTCGGCTGGTGGCGTCGGCCATCGGCGACCAACTGGCCAAGAGCCTGCTGGCCGGTGAGGTGCGCGACGGCGACACGGTGGTCGTCGAGGTCCGGGACGACAACTCCGGGCTGACGGTCGACCGGGCCGACCAGCCGCTGCCGACCGGGTCGTAATCGGCCGACCGGCCGGCTCCCCCGCGGAGCCGGCCGGTTCGTCGTCCGGCGTGGAAAGTGCTGGTGGGAGGCCCACCGGTCGGCCGATCCGGCTGCGCCGCACGGCGGTGTGCACATCACGAGTTGGCGCCCCGGGACAACTGGCCGGCTGTCGATCTTCGCCACGAATCGATTCACCGCTACGCTCGGGGTGTGGGCATACCGGCCTGGGTGTGGTTCGCCGTCGCGGCGGTCGCGGCGGTGGCCGGACTCGCCCTGCTCGGGCGGGACAGGGCCACCCGGACGGCCCGCAACCGGGAACGGCGCCGTTGGGCCGCGCTGCGCGGCTGGCAGTTCGCCGAGACCGACCACGTGCTGCTCACCCGCTGGCACGGCGGCGCGATCGCCTACTACGGCACCGGCACCGCCAGGGACGTGGTGGCCGGGTCGACGTTCACCGCGGACGGCCGCCGCCAGGTCTACGTCGCCGACTACGAGACGGCCGGCAAGGTCAACTCCGTGCTGGTCGGCGTCCGCTGCCGGCACCCGGTCGGCGTGCTGATCGAGTTGTGGCTGCCCAGCGTGCCGTTCCAGCGTGAGCAGATGCCCGACCTGCTGGGTCCGATCGGTCCGCGCTACGCCTTCGTGTCCGACCTGGCCGCCGCCCGTGCGCTGATCACGCCGGACCTGGTGGACGCGGCCGAGGAGGTCGGCGGCGACGTGACGGTGCTGTGGCTGGAGGACGACTGGGTCCTCGCGGCCGCGCCCGCACAGGCCAGCCCGGCCCGGCTGGAGCGGCTGCTGCGTGATCTCGGCGAGCTCGCGGACATCGTCGATCCGCTGGAGCTGGAGAGCGGCAAACCGTCCACATCGCACCAGGACACCAGCCACCCGAACTCGGCCAGTTCGGCCTGAGGCCGGCCGCGCGGCTAGCGTGGCGCCATGCCTATCTCGCTGGTGACCGGCGCTACGTCCGGTATCGGAGCGGCCTTCGCGCGGCGCCTGGCCGCCCAGGGCTGCGATCTGGTGCTGGTGGCCAGGGGTGTGACCAGGCTGGAGTCCATCGCCGCCGACCTGCGCGGCCGGCACGGTGTCGAGGTGGACGTGCTGCCGGCCGACCTGTCCGACGTGACCGACCGGGGCCTGGTGGCGCAACGGCTGGCCGACGCGTCCCGGCCGGTGGACATCCTGGTCAACAATGCCGGGTTCACGCTGGCCGGCGAGTTCTGGACCGCGCCCGCCGAGGACCTGCAGGCGCAGTTGGACGTGAACGTGACCAGCGTGCTGGGGCTGACCAGGGCGGTGCTGCCGGGCATGGTGGCGCGCGGGTCTGGTGCGGTGATCAACGTGTCCAGTGTGGCCGGTTTCCTGCCCGGCCGGGGTTCCACGTACACGGCGAGCAAGGCGTGGGTGACGTCGTTCACCGAGGGCCTGGCGGCATCGTTGAGCGGGTCCGGTGTTCGGGTGCTGGCGCTGTGCCCCGGATTCACCCGGACCGAGTTCCACGCGCGGGCCGGCGTTCCGGCGCCCAAGACCCCGCCGGGGTTCTGGCTCAACGCCGACCGGGTGGTGGCCGACTGCCTGGCCGATCTGCACCGCGGCCGGATCGTGTCGATCCCCAGCCCGCAGTACAAGGCGCTGGTGTTGGTGGCTCGGTTCCTACCGCGCGGACTGGTACGCCGGGTGGCCGGTCGGCGGTTCGCGGGCCGCGATCGCGTCTGACATAGGGTGAGTGCGTGGTCGATCAGGCGGCTAAGGCCGAGCTCGCGAAGCTGGTGCGGGAGTTGGCCGTGGTGCACGGCCGGGTCACGCTGTCCTCGGGCGCGGAGGCCGACTACTACGTCGACATGCGCCGGGCCACGCTGCACCACGCGGCCGCGCCGCTGATCGGCCTGCTGCTGCGCGATCTGGTCGCCGACTGGGACTTCACCGCGGTCGGCGGGCTCACCCTGGGCGCCGACCCGGTGGCCACCGCGATGCTGCACTCGGCCGCCCGGGTGGGTGCCGAACTGGATGCCTTCGTGGTGCGCAAGGAGTCCAAGGGGCACGGCATGCGGCGGCGCATCGAGGGCGCCGACGTGACCGGTCGGCGGGTGCTGGCCGTCGAGGACACGTCGACCACCGGCGGCAGCGTGCTCACCGCCGTCGAGGCGCTGCGCGAGGCCGGGGCGGACGTGGTGGGCGTCGCCGCCGTGGTGGACCGGGACACCGGCGCGGCGCAGGCGATCGAGGCCGCCGGGCTGCCCTACCGCTACCTGCTGGATCTTGCCGATCTCGGACTGTGACCGTGTGACGAACGCACGCTGACCATCTCACCAAGCCGCTCGCCTCACCATGATCGGCGTTCTACGCTGGTGTCGGGAGGGATGGGCATGGTGGGACGCATCCTGGACGACATCACCGTCGGTGTGCACTTCGTGGTGATGGCGTACATCGTGTTCGGCGGCTTCCTGGTGTGGCGGTGGCGGTGGACGCTGCCGATCCACCTGGTCGCGATCGCCTGGGCCGTGCTGAGCCTGATCGTGCCTGTCGTGTGCCCGCTGACCTGGCTGGAGAACTACTTCCGGCACCTGGGCGGCCAGCCCCCGCTGCAGGGCGGCTTCATCGACACCTACATCACCGGTGTGCTCTACCCGACCAGCGCCGTGCTGCTGGTGCAGATCATGGTCGGCGTGATCGTGGTGGCCTCGTGGGTGGGCATCGTGCTCCGCTCGCCCCGCCGTCACCAGCAGAAGCCGGGTTCTACCGTGAGCGTGTGACAGACGATTCCGGGCCGACGGAGTGGATGACGAGCCATGACGTCGGCGTCGGCCCGTGGCCGGGTGAGCCGCCGGCCGACCCGCGGTACGACCCCGAACTGCTGGCCGGCGGCGATCGCCGCAACGTGGTGGACGCCTACCGGTACTGGCGGCGCGAGGCGATCGTGGCCGACCTGGACACCCGGCGGCACGACTTCCACGTGGCGATCGAGAACTTCCAGCACGACCTGAACATCGGCACCGTGGTGCGGACGGCGAACGCGTTCGGCGCCCGGGCGGTGCACATCGTGGGGCGGCGCCGGTGGAATCGCCGGGGCGCCATGGTGACCGATCGGTACCAGCACGTGGCACACCACCCGGACGTGGCGTCGCTGGCGTGCTTCGCACAGGCCGAGGGGTTGACCGTGGTGGCCGTGGACAACACGCCCGGCTCGGTCCGGCTGGAGACGACGACGCTGCCCCGGCGCAGCCTGCTGCTGTTCGGCCAGGAGGGTCCCGGCCTGAGCGAACCCGCCCACGAGGCCGCGTCGCTGGTGGTGTCGATCGCCCAGTTCGGCTCGACGCGGTCGATCAACGCCGGGGTGGCGGCAGGCATCGTGATGCACACGTGGGTGCGCCAGCACGCCGATCTCCGGGTGGCCTGGGAGTGATCCGTTCGGGTTCCCGGCCGGACATCCGGAACGATTCAGCGGTGACGATGGACAGGTGACCGAACGCGCGGCGAGCCCTCGCCTGTGGGCGGCACGCGCGGGGGTGGCCGAGCGTGCCGTTTTCGCGCGCCACCTGCGCCGGCTGTGGGGTCAGCCGGGGACCGCGTTGTGCGTCGTGGCGTGGCCGGCATCGCCGGGCCAGCGGTCGTTCGGCCAGTGGCACTACTGGTGGCAGGCGCACGTGCTGGACTGCCTGGTGGACGCCCAACTGCGGTTCCCGACGGCATGGCGGCGGACCGCGGTGCGGCGGATGGTCACCGGCATCCACCGGCGCAACCTGCGTTCCTGGCTCAACGACTACTACGACGACGTGGCCTGGCTGGGCCTGTCGCTGGCCAGGGCGCAGCAGCACCTCGGGATCAGCACACCGGGCGCGCTGGGCCAGATCGCCGGCCGGCTGCGGGAGGGCTGGACCGACCACGGTGGCGGCGGGATCTGGTGGCGCCGGGTGGAGCGCTACCACGACGACTTCAAGAACGTGCCGGCGAACGGGCCGGCGGCGATCCTGCTGGCCCGGCTGGAGGATTTGCCGGGTCTGGCGCAGGGCGACCGGACCGACCGGCAGCGCGCCCGGTCTACTGTGGACTGGATCGAGGAGTACCTGATCGACGAGGCCACCGGCCTGGTCTACGACGGCATGCACGTGAAGCGCGGGCCGGGCGGCGACGTGCGGACGCTGGAAACCGCTATTTACACCTACTGTCAAGGGGTTTTCATCGGCGCCTGCGTCGAGCTGGCCACCCGGGACAGCATGGCCGGCGGGACCACGTGGGCACGGCGAGCGGCCCGCACCATCGACGCCGTGGCCAGGCACGTCACCGTGCCGGACGAGTTCGGGCCGGTGCTGCGCGGCCAGGGCGGCGGGGACGGCGGCCTGTTCGCCGGCATCCTGGCCCGCTACCTGGCGCTGGCCGCGCTGACCCTGCCGACGCTGGGCGTGGAGTACACCGAGGCGGCGCGGCTGGCGGCCGACCTGGTGTACGCCTCGGCGGAAGCGGCGTGGCGCAACCGGACCATCGCACCGGGAGGGCCGCTGTTCGGTCCGGAATGGACGAAGCCGGCCGTGCTGCCCGGCCGGTCGAACCGGCCGGAGCGCGACCTGTCGGTGCAGGCGGGCGCGTGGATGCTGCTGGAGGCCACGGCCCGGCTGGAGGAAGCGGGCGTCGCCCAGACCTAGCAGCCGCAGGAGCGGCGGTGCACCAGGCGGGGTGGGATGCGGACCGTGGTGGGCAGGCGGTCCGGGTCGGCGATCCGGTCGACCAGCAGCCGCACCGCCGTCGCGGCGATCTCCGCCACCGGGTGGGCCGTGGAGGTCAGCGGCGGGTCGACCAGGTCCGCCCACTCGACGTCGTCGTGCGAGACGACGGCCAGATCGGTGCCGATCATCAGGCCGCGCCGCCGGGCCGCGCGCAGCACACCGACCAACACCACACCGTCCCCGGCGACCACGGCGGTGGGCGGCGAGGGCAGCGCGAGCAGGCTGGCCATCGCGTCCCCGGCGGCCGCCGGCGGTCCGCTGGCCACCAGCTCCGGGTCCCAGACCAGCTTCGCCCTGCCCAGCCCGAGCCGGTAGCCCAGCAGCCGCTCGGCGGACGTGCTGACCGCGGCCGGGCCGGTGACCATGGCGATCCTGCGGTGGCCCAGCTCGCCGAGGTGACGCACCAGATCCGAAGTGGACTGGACGTTCTCCGGGCCGACCTGGTCGGCCCCGGTGTGCTCGGGCACCCGGTCCAGCAGCACGGTGGGCACGCCCAGCCGGCGCGGTTCGGCCAGCGCGCCCGCCGTCGCGGTGAGCAGTACGCCGTCCACCCGACGGCTGCGCAGGGCACGCAGGGTGGCCCGTTCGGCGTCGCCGTCGTCGTGGGTGTCGGCGAGGATCAGGGTGTGGCCTGCGGCTGTGGCGGCGGCCTCGACCGCGGCGGTGAGCGCGGCCGCGTGCGGGTTGCCGGCCAGCGGCAGGGCCAGCCCGAGCGTGCGCGTACCACCGGTGACCAGGGATCTGGCGATGGCGTCCCCGGTGTAGCCGGTCTCCTCCACGGCGGCCAGGACGCGGTCCCGAGTGTCCTGGGCCACCGGCCGGGTCTCGTTGACGACGTGCGAGACAGTCGTGATGGAGACGCCGGCCAGCCTGGCTACGTCACGCATCGTTACCATGTCACTCCCACGGGAAGCGCAAGCGCTTGCGTCGGCGGCGTGTGCCGTCGGTGCCCGATCGTGTGCGCATCATGCCCGATCATCGTAGGGTCGGCGCGCCGGGACACTCCGAGATCACCTCAGCCAGCGGGAGCGGCCAGTGAACCACGTCCTGCTCGTCGGGCTGTGCACCGTCGACGTGGTGCAGCGGGTGGCGGAACTGCCACCGCCCGGCGCAAGGTCCAGTCCCGCTCGGTGGAGACCGTGGCTGGTGGGCCGGCGGCGAACGCTGCGGTGGCCGTGGCCGCGCTGGGCGGCCGGGCCCGCCTGGTGACCGTGCTGGGCACCCACCCGCTGGCCGAACTGGCCAGGGACGACCTGACCACGCACGGCGTGCGCGTGGTGGACGCGCAACGGAACCGGGCGGAGCCGCCCACGGTGTCGTCGGTGACCGTGCGGGAGCGGGACGGCGAGCGGGTCGTGGTGTCGCACAACGCGGCAGGCGTGCCACCGGGCGACGACCCCGCGTGGTCGGAGCTGCTGGCCGGCGCGGGCGCCCTGCTGGTGGACGGTCACCACCCGGAACTCGCGGTCGCCGCGGCCCGGGCCGCGCGCGGCAGGCGGATCCCGGTGGTGCTGGACGCGGGCAGCGACAAGCCGGTCCTGGCGACGCTGCTGCCGCTGGTGGACGTGTGCGCGTGCGCGGCGGGCTTCCGGCTGGGCAGGGCGGGCGCGAAGGCCACCGAGCGGGCCGTGCACGACCTGGGCGTGCCGGTGGTGGTGCGCACGGCCGGCGGCGGTCCGGTGCGGTGGTCGGTGGCCGACGGCGCCGGCCGGCCGGTGACCGGTGAGGTGCGACCGCCCTCGGTGACGGCCAGGGACACGCTGGGCGCGGGCGACGTCTGGCACGGTGCGCTGGCCCACGGCATCGCCGAACACGGCACGGTGCCGGGAGCGACGGAACTGCCGGGACTGGTGGAGCGGGCGAACCGGGTGGCGGCGACCAGAGTGGCCACCGTGGGGGCGCGGGCGTGGCTGCGCGGGCCGCTCAGTTGTCCGCGGTGACCTCGGCCCGGCGACCGGTGGCGGCCGCCGAGTTGGTGCGGTTGATCTCCTGGCGGTAGCGCAGCACGCCGTACACGGTGCCGACGATGAAGAACAGGATGCCCAGCAACGTGATCGTGGTGCGCACCCAGGGGTACTGGCGCAGCAGGTCGGCGCCGTAATAGCCGGCGATCACCAGCGCGGGCACCCAGGCGATCGCGCCGACCGTGGTGCTCGCCAGGTAGCGGCGGACGTCCATCTTGGCGGCGCCCGCGATCAGCGGCGCCAGCGTGCGGATCCACGGAATCCACCTGGCCAGCACGACCGACCACCAGCCATGCCGGTTCAGGAACTCTCGCGCTCGGTCCAGCCGGTCCTCGGTGAGCACCTTGGCGCCGGGTCGGCCGACCATGGACGTGCCGGTGCGCCTGCCGATGTAGTAGCCGAGCAGGTTGCCCGCGATGGCCACCACGACCGCCGCGCCGGCCAGCGCCCACGCGTTCACCGCGCTGTCCCGTTGGCCCAGCACGATGCCCGCGGTGAACAGGAGTGAGTCGCCCGGCAGGAACAGGCCGATGATGAAGGCGCACTCGATGAACACGAAGGTCAGGACGATGGTCCACACCATGACGGGACCCGCGGTCTCCAGATGACCGAAGGGCAGCAGGTGGTGCTCGGCGACGGAGCGCACCTGTGAAGCCTACGTGGTCCCGGGAAGATCATGCCGGCGGTCGGGGATTTGATGCTCCCGGGCAAGGGATCACCGGCGCGGCGTAGCGGTGCCACGCACGCTGGGTCACGACCGGCGATCCCGTGCCCTGGACGTCACACTGCCGTCGTGGTGAGCTCCCGTTCCGTGTCGCGCGGCGCGTCGGCCTGGTAGTCGCTGCCCGCGGTCTCGTCGTGCCCGCCGGGCACCCGCACCGCACGCACGACCGCGGTGACCACCACGGCCACCACCAGGTTCGCGATCAGCGCCACCATGCCGACGTAGATCTGCACGGTGGACGCGCCGAACGGGTGCCAGCCGAACAGCGACAGCTTGGCCAGCGCCAGCGCCGAACCGCCGAAGTGGCCGGTACCGGTGGTGGGCGACGGGATGATGTAGAGCAGATACACACCCCAACCCATGCCGACCACCCAGCCGGCCACCAGACCCCACAGGTGCAGCCACCGCGTGTAGAGCGAGATGGCCACCGAGGGCAGCGTCTGCAGGATCAGCACGCCGCCGATGAGCTGGAGGTCGATGGAGAACGACGGGTTGATCGCCACGACGAACAGCACGGCGCCCAGCTTCACCACCAGCGAGGCGATCTTCGCCTGCCGCGCCTCCTGCTCGCCGGTGGCCGACGGGCGCAGGAACGCCTTGTAGATGTTGCGGGTCCACAGGTTCGCCGCGGCGATGGACATGATCGCGGCCGGTACCAGGGCACCGATGCCGATCGCGGCGAACGCGATGCCGGCGAACCACGCGGGGAACGTGTGGCCGAACAGTGCCGGGATGATCGTGTTGGTGTCCGCCTTGCCGGTGGCACCGTTGGTCAGCGGCTTGATGCCGGCGGCGATCGCCACGTAGCCCAGCAGCGCGAGCAGGCCCAACAACAGCGAGTAGGCCGGCAGCGCTACCATGTTCCGCTTGATCACCGTGCGGCTCTTGGACGCCAGCACGCCGGTCACCGAGTGCGGGTACAGGAACAGCGCCAGCGCCGAGCCCAGCGCCAGGGTGGCGTACTGGAGCTGGTTGGTGTTGGTCAGCAGGACCGAACCGGTCGGCTTGCCGGTGACCGGGTTGACCTTGGCCAGCTTGGTGCTCGCCGCGTCCAGGATCGACGTCCAGCCGCCGAAGTGGATCGGCAGGTAGATCACCGCGACCAGGATCACCGCGTAGATCAGGATGTCCTTGACGAACGCGATCAACGCGGGCGCGCGCAGGCCGGACGAGTAGGTGTACAGCGCCAGGATGATGAACGCGATGAACAGCGGCAGGTGGCCCAGCCAGCCGCCGGCGTTCAGCCCGATGGTGCGCAGCACGGCCTCCAGGCCGGCCAGTTGCAGCGCGATGTAGGGCATCGTGGCGACGATCCCGGTGACGGCGACCAGGAACGCCAGCAGCGACGAGCCGTACCGGCCGCGCACGAAGTCGGCGGGCGTGACGTACCCGTGGGAGCGGGACACCGACCACAGCCGCAGCACCGGCAGGAAGACGATCGGGTAGAGGATCACCGTGTAGGGCAGGGCGTAGAAGCCCACGGCGCCCGAGCCGAACACCAGTGCCGGCACGGCGACGAACGTGTACGCGGTGTACAGGTCACCGCCGACCAGGAACCACGTCACCCACGAGCCGAACCGGCGGCCGGCCAGGCCCCACTCGTCGAGTTGGTGTAAACCGCCGCCGGACTTCCACCGGGCGGCCATGAAGCCGAGCACCGCGACGGCGGCGAACAGCACCACGAAGATGATCAGTTCGGTTACCTGTGCGCCGGTCATGCCCGACCCCTCTCGTCCAGGTCGTCCACGTCCAGCCGGTCGGCCGACACGGTGTTGACCGGCTTGCGCCGGGTGGTGGCGTAGACGATCCACACGCAGGCGACGCCCAACAGGACGCAGGCGAACTGGAACCAGTAGAAGAAGGGCAGACCGATCAGCTTCGGGTCGGTGTGGTTGAACCAGGGTGTGACCAGCATGACCAGTGGCAGCAGCAGAAGCAGGTTCCACGGACTGAGCACGGCGCCGGTCACCCGGCGTCCGCCGCCCGGGTCGGCTGGTGGTGTGGACGGCGACGACGTCGGTGGCGTCGGGGGCATCGGGGTCCTCCGTCGGCGTTCAGGCACGATTCGGGTGATACGTGCGCGCGATGGTAAGCCGACGAGGACTGGGAGTCACTAGCGCATTGCTCTTGGACACCAAGGCAATGGTCTAACCGTAACCTACGGATCAGTAGGAGTTGCCCACAGCCTGTGCACAACGTTGTCCACAGGTGTGGACAGATGTCGGGCTACAGCGCGGCGGACTCGATCTCGGGCAGCCGAAGGCGCAGGTCGGCCGGACCGTGCACGGCGATCGGCTCCACGGAGCCCTCCGCGTGCGCGGGGACGACGTCCAGCCAGCCGGTGTGCCGATCGGTGAACACCAGCGTGGTGGGCAGCATCGGGCGGCCGGACTCGCTGTGGTCGGAGGGGACGTATTCCCAGTAGCCGTCCTCGCCGGGACCGGTCCACGGCACGTAGAACCAGCCGGGCCGGCTGGCCAGCAGCTCGCTGACCTGGTCCTCGACCGCGAAACCGCCCAGCCTGGTGGTCAGGTGGCCGGCCGCGAGCGCACGTAGCCACCAGGGGGCCGACATGTTGCCGACCACCCCGCGGGCGGCCCGGTACAGGTTGACGACCTGGCTCTCCGGGGCCCGGTGGATCCAGGCGCGCCGCACCTGCGACGGCCGGCGCGCGGCGCCGATCGGCCCTGTCGGTTCCACCGCCCGGGACCACTCCAGATCGATCAACGGCTCCACCCGGATCGAGCGGTCGACCGAGGGTAGGGCAGCGCCCAGCCCGTCGTCCTCGAAGTAGCGTGCCGCGTCTGCCGTGGGGTCCAAGCCGCTCCTGTCGGGCGGTGCGTCAGGGTCGAGTACCGCCATCGTTCACCTCCGCGAGAGCCGGTTCCCGAAAACCGACCTCTCTCTCGAGTTGATCGCGCACCGTGCCAACTGTCACGTTTCTGTGCGAGAACTCACGCCACTTACGACGATGCGTTAACGGCGTGTTCCCTACGCGTTTCCATCTCGCATCGAGGTGACGACTTCGGCAACCTCGCTAGCCGACGCGGGGCGAATCCGAACTGTTTGGCACGGCCCGCCGCCACGTCGCCGTGTTGGCCACGGAGCGTAGTTCACAACCATCATATATCGCCAGAGCCGAACGGGTGACGACGGCGTACGGGGCAACAGAAAATCGCAATGGGACTACCCACGGTAGCCCTACCTGGCGATCGAGCGCCTACTCTCAGCCCGCCGCCGACTGCGCGTGGTAATCCACCGAATCACCGGTCAATTGCATGAATGCCTCTTCAAGCGAGGCCGCCAGCGGGCTCAACTCGTGCAGTACGACGCTGTGCGTGGCGGCCAGTTCGCCGATCGCCGCGCTCTCCATTCCGCTGACCAATAGAGCCGGCTTCTGGTCGTTGCCGGCGTCCGGCCGGACGCCCGCTCCCGCCTCGGTGAGCAGGGCGGACAACTGGTCCAGCTGCGGGCTGCGGACCCGGATCGACGCGGAGCCCGCCTGCTGGATGAATTCCTCGGTGGTGCACTGGGCGATCAGCTTCCCCCGCCCGATCACCACCAGATCCTGCGCCGTCAACGACATCTCCGACAACAAATGCGACGACACGAACACCGTCCGCCCCTGCGCCGCCAACTCCTGCATAAACCGCCGA
>DASUGU010000012.1:0-46618 GCA_036273855.1 Pseudonocardiaceae bacterium | reverse complement strand
GTCCAGGCTCCGCGTCCAGACTGGCGTCGGCGGGAAGAACGACCACGTTGTCGACCCGTGAGGGTCTGACTTGCTGCCGCATAGACGGCCTTGTCGGCGTTCTTCCCGCCCCAATCACCCCTTGTTCAGCACACTCCTAGTCGGCGCGCACCAGCAGCAGGTCCTCGGTGTGGCGGTACCAGGTCCACCGCTGCACCGGCCGGTCGTTGGCCACGCCGTCCCGGATCACCCTGGTGGGCAGGCAACCCAACTGGAACGCCCGGCCGTGGCTGATCACGGTGGTCCGGTGGAACCAGCTCATCGGCGCCACGGCCACCGCGACCCCGGCGGCGTGCGGCGTGACGCGGATCTCCCTGGCCGGCCCGCGCAGCACCTGGGCGTCGTCGCAGTAGGCGACGCCGCGCAGCGGGCCCAACCGGCCCAGGCCGACCAGCACGCCGCCGTTGTCGTCGCGGACCAGCGGCACCGCCTGCGGGTCGGCGGCCAGGGCGACGTCCAGCGCCTGGTCGCCGTTCACCGGCAGGCCCCAGTTCGCCACCGCGGCCGACCGGGCGTCCAGCGCCACGAAGCCGACCGGCACGTCCAACCGCTCCCGGCGCAGCAGCCGCAGCACGACGGCGGCCAGGTCGGCGTCCGCGCCGAGCACCACCAACCGGTCGTGCTCGGCGTCCGGCCCGACGAGCCGGAGCACCGGATCCACGTGATCCTTGCCGGGTGCCGACGGCAGCCGCCGCATGGTCACTCCGGGCCGTCCGGCCAGTGCCGACGGGGCCACGTCGGCGCCGCGCCCGCAGGCCAGCACCATCGCTCCCATATCCGGCTCCTGGTCTACTCTCGTGCTCGCGCACCGCCCACATCGGGCACCCTGGCGCCGTCGATGCCCTTGTCGCCCGTCGACGCCTGTCGATCCTTCCGGGAGTGTCACATGCCGGCCATCGTGGTCATCGGCGCCCAGTGGGGTGACGAAGGTAAGGGCAAGGCGAGCGACCTGCTCGGTGGCCGGGTCCAGTGGGTGGTCCGCTACCAGGGCGGCAACAACGCGGGCCACACCGTGGTCCTGCCCGACGGCCAGCATTTCGCGCTGCACCTGCTGCCGTCCGGCATTCTCACGCCGGGCGTGACCAACGTCATCGGCAACGGCGTGGTGGTCGACCCGGGTGCACTGATCGACGAGCTGGGCGGGCTCGAGGAGCGCGGCGTGGACACCGCAGGCCTGCTGATCTCGGCCGACGCGCACCTGATCATGCCCTACCACGTGGCCATCGACCGGGTCACCGAGCGGTACCTGGGCAAGTCCAAGATCGGCACCACCGGCCGCGGCATCGGCCCGTGCTACCAGGACAAGGTCTCCCGCATCGGCGTGCGCTTCCAGGACGTGCTGGACGAGAAGATCTTCCGGCAGAAGGTCGAGGCGGCGCTGGACCTGAAGAACCAGATCCTGGTCAAGGTCTACAACCGCAGGGCGCTGGATCCCGAGCAGGTGGTGGACGCCGTGCTGACCCAGGTCGAGGGCTTCGCCGACCGGATCGCCGACACCCGGCTGCTGCTCAACCAGGCGCTGGAGCACGGCGAGACGGTGCTGCTGGAGGGCTCCCAGGGCACCATGCTGGACGTCGACCACGGCACGTACCCGTTCGTCACGTCGTCCAACCCGACGTCCGGCGGCGCGTGCGCGGGTGCCGGCATCGGGCCCAACCGGATCACGGCCGTGCTGGGCATCCTCAAGGCGTACACGACCCGGGTCGGCTCGGGTCCGTTCCCCACCGAGCTGCTCGACGAGATGGGCGAGCGGCTGCGCAAGGCGGGTGGCGAGTTCGGCGTGACCACCGGGCGGTCCCGGCGGACCGGGTGGTTCGACGCGGTCATCGCCCGCTACGCGGCCCGGGTCAACGGCATCACCGACTACTTCCTGACCAAGCTGGACGTCCTGTCCGGACTGGAGCGGGTGCCGGTCTGCGTGGCGTACGAGGTGGACGGTTTCCGCGTGGACGACATGCCGATGACGCAGACCGACGTGCACCACGCGACGCCGATCTACGAGGAGCTCGAGGGCTGGTTCGAGGATCTCAGCGAGTGCCGCACGTTCGAGGAACTGCCCAGGGCGGCGCAGAACTACGTGCACCGGCTGGAGGAGCTGTCCGGCGCGCGGGTCTCGGTGATCGGCGTCGGCCCGGGCCGTGACCAGACGATCGTCCGGCACGACCCGTTGGCCTAGTACTACAGGGCTAGATCTTTCGCGTGTCGGTCCACGATATTGGTTTCCGGTTATGCGAGCATTCGATGGTGACTATTCCTTCGGCAGGGCAGGCCGGCGTCGCGAGTGGTGTGACTCGGGACGATCTGGCCACGTGGGATCAGGAGTTCCAGGACGTGTGCGCGCGTCTTGACGGGCTATTCTATCGAACGGACTCGCGTACGCATGCTCGGCATTACGTGCGCGGGTTGATCGCCCCGCTCGAACGGAAGAACGGTTGGACGATCGCGGAGTACTCCGGGAACCCGGAACCGAAGGCGCTTCAGCGGTTGTTGAATCTGTCGCCGTGGGATGCCGATAAAGCACGGGACCTGGTACGCGAGTACGCCATGGAACATTTCGCTGACCCGCGAGCCGTCCTGATCGCGGACCCGACCGGTTTCGCTAAGAAGGGGACCAAATCGGCGGGCGTGCAACGTCAGTACTCGGGCACGTTGGGCCGGATCGACAACTGTCAGATCGGCGTGTTCCTCGCCTATGCCAATACCGCTGGTGATCGAGTGCTGATCGACCGAGAACTCTACCTGCCGCAGGAATCGTGGTGTGCCGATCCCGATCGTCGAACCGAGGCGGGTGTGCCCGACAAGGTCACGTTCGCCACCCGACCACAGCAGGTCCAGGACATGATCGGCCGAGCGGTGACGGCCGGGGTGCCCTTCGCGTGGTTCGCCGCGGACGAGGAATTCGGACAGAACCCGGGTTTACGTTCCTATCTGGAAACCGAACGGATCGCGTACGCGATGGCCGTGCCGAAAAACACCGACATCACCACCGGCAGCATCTCCACAGTCGACCTGCCCACGCTGGTCAAACATGTCGCCGCCCGGGTGAAACCCCACGACTGGTCCCGCCGCTCCTGCGGGATCGGCACGAAAGGCTTCCGAGTCTACGACTGGGCACTCATCGACGCCGGCGAGGGCCATCAGTACGTGCTCCGACGGAATATCGCGGACGGCGAACTGGCCTACTTCCACTGCTACAACCCGCGCGGAGAACCGATGACCGAACTGGTCCGCGTCATCGGCACCCGCTGGCCGATCGAGGAATGTTTCCAGGCAGCCAAAAACGAAGCAGGACTGGACAACTACCAGGTTCGCCTCTATCACGCCTGGTATCGGCACGTCACCCTCGCGATGCTCGCCCTGGCCTTCCTCTCGGTCATGAGACACGCAGCGAAAAAAGGGGCACATCACCGAGGGGCAACCCACACACTCTGACCGAACAAAAACCGCAGCAACAATCCGAACCGTCACCGAGCAAGCCAGGCCGAACCCGACGTCTGATCACGCTCTCTATCGCCGAGATCCGACGCTTGTTCAACCTCATCGGCCACGACGACCACGTCATCGACCAGGGCCTTCGCTGGTCTACCTGGCGCCGCGAACACCAGGCAGACACACGACGACACCATTTCACACGACGCCTCAAGCTACAGACGCAAACGATCTAGCCCTGTAGTACTAGCGGCTGGCCACCGCCTGTTCGGCAGCCGCGAGCCACTCGCGCCACTGAGCCGCCTGGGCCTCGGCCTGCTCGGCCCGGCGCCGGTCGCCCGCCGCGCGCGCCTTCGCCGCCTGCGCCTCGAACTGCTCCACGCGCTCGCGGAACTGCGCGGCCCGCGCCTCGGCCTCCGGGTCGGTGCGGCGCCACTGGGCGTCGGCAGCGGACCGGACCCGCTCCTCGATCGCGCGCAGCTTGCCCTCCAACTCCCGGACCCGCTCCCTGGGCACCTTGCCGACCTGGTCCCACTGGTCCTGGATCCGGTGCAGCGCCGCACGCGCCGCCTCCAGACCACCGGCCTGCGGGTCGATCGCGTCGGCCTCGGCGAGCAGCTCCTCCTTGCGCTGGGCGTTCGCCACGAACTCGGCGTCCCGCTCGTCGAACACGGCGGACCGGCGGGCGAAGAAGGCGTCCTGCGCGGCCCGGAACCGCTGCCACAGCGCGTCGTCCGCGTCCTTGGGCGCCCGGCCGGCCGCCTTCCACTCGACCATGAGCTGCTTGTAGCGGTTCGCGGTCGTGGTCCAGTCGTCGGACTCGATGAGGCCTTCCGCTTCGTCCACGAGCTCCTGCTTGCGCACCTTGGCCGCGGCGCGCGTCCTGTCCAGTTCGGCGAAATGCGAACCCCGGCGGCGGTTGAACGTGTCCCGCGCCTTGGCGAACCGCTTCCACAGCTGCTCGTCGGTCTTGCGGTCGACGCCCTTGATCGCCTTCCACTCGTCCAGGATCTCGCGCAGCCGGTCGCCGGCCACCTTCCACTGGGTCGCCTCGGCCGCGATCGACTCGGCCTCGTCGACCAGCGTCTGCTTGTGCGTCACGGCCTCGGCGCGGGCGGCCTCTCTGGCCTGCCGACCGGCCGCGACGGCCACTTCGGCCTTCGCGATCACGTACTCGACCCTGGCCGCCAGGCCCGCCAGGTCACCGACGACCGCCGCGTCCGCGCACGACTCCTTCAGGTGCTTGGCCGACGTCAGCGCCTGTTTCGGGTCGCCGGTGCCGGACTCCAGCCTGGAGAACAGCAGTTCGGCCTCGGTACGCAGGTCGTCGAACCGCCGGGCGAAATGTGTCAGCCCTTCGGCCGGTTCGCCCGCCTGCCACGAGCCGACGACCCGTTCGCCTTCCGCGGTCGTCACGTAGACGGTGCCTTCGGCGTCCACCCGGCCCCACCGTTCCGGATGCTGCTCGGCCGACGGCGGTGCCGCGGCGACCACCGGTTCCGGTGTCGCGCCCGCCGGCTCGGCCGGCCGCTCGTCCTGGACCTGACCTGGCTGTTCGGTCTGCTCGGTCGTCTGCGTCATCTGCGCCGTCGCGTCGGCCGTGTCGTGCTCCGCCATCACGGCTCCTCCTCTGCCCACCTCAGATGTCCGGGCCACACTGTCGTTTCCCGGACGCCCCGCCCAACCACGGGGCCAAGTGCCGCTCCCGGTGCGGCGTGTACCACGCGCGCATTGAAACAGGTCAGCGCCCGATTGGGTACTCCAACGGCCAGGTAGCCTGCGATACCGTGATCATTCGGGCGGCCATCGTCCCGCATCCACCCCTTCTGGTGCCAGAACTGGTCGGGAATGTCCGATCACGCACCGAACCGGTCCGGGCCGCGTGCGTGAGTGCCGCCGCCCGGCTGGCCGCCGCGGCCACCGACTGGGTGGCGGTCGCCGCCGACCCCGCCGGCCCGCTGACCGTGCCGGCAGGGGCCCGGGGCAGTTTCGCCGGTTACGGCGTCGACGTACCCGTCACCCTCGACCCGACCAGGGACTCCGCGCCCGATCCGCTGCTGCCGCTGCCCGCGCTGGTCGCCGGCTGGCTGCGCGAGCAGGCGGGTGCCCGCCGGGTCACCGTCCACCTCGTGCCGCCCGACCTGCCGCCCGACGAGTGCCGGCGCGTGGGTGCGGACATCGCCGCCGGATCGGAACCGGTCGGCCTGCTGGTGCTGGCCGACGGCAGCAACCGGCACGCGGGTGCCGCCGCCCGCCAGGACGACCGGGCCGCCGGATTCGACGCCGGGGTCGCGGCGGCGCTGACCGGCCCCGACCCGGCCGCGCTGCTGGCCGTCGACCCCGGCCTGGCCGCCGAACTGGGCGTCGGGGGCCGGGCCGCCTGGCAGGTGCTGGCCGGCGCGGTGCTCGCCGACGGGCGCCGCTGGACCGCCGACCTGCTGTACTCCGACCAGCCCTTCGGCGTCGCCTACCACGTCGCTGTCTGGGACCGTGGGTCGGCGTGATGGTCCGACCCGTCGCCGTCGTCGGTCCCACCGCGACCGGCAAGTCCGACCTGGGCGTCTGGCTGGCCCGGGAGCTGGGCGGCGAGGTGGTGAACGCCGACGCCATGCAGCTCTACCGGGGCATGGACGTGGGCACCGCCAAGCTGACCGTCGCCGAACGCCAGGGCGTGCCACACCACCTGCTGGATGTCCTGGACGTCACCGAGACCGCCTCGGTCGCCGCCTACCAGCGGGAGGCGCGCCAGGTCGTGGAGCGGCTGCTGGCCGCAGGCCGGGTGCCGGTCGTGGTCGGCGGGTCCGGCCTGTACATCAGTGCCCTGCTGGACGATCTGACGTTTCCCGGCACCTCACCCGAGATCCGGGCGAGGCTGGAGGCCGAACTGGCCACGGTCGGTGCGACGGCCCTGCACACCCGCCTCGCCGGCCTCGACCCGGCCGCGGCGGCCGCGATCCTGCCCAGCAACGGCCGCCGTGTGGTGCGGGCGCTGGAGGTCATCGAACTGACCGGCCGCCCGTTCACCGCCACTCTGCCCACGCCCGGCCCGGCCCGCTACGGCACCGTCCTGGTCGGCCTGGACCGGGCCGTCGACGACCTGGACGAGCGGATCGCCGCCCGGGTCGACGTGATGTTCGAGCGCGGCCTGGTCGACGAGGTACGCCGGCTGGAGCCGCTCGGCCTGCGGGAGGGCCGGACGGCGTCCCGCGCCCTGGGCTACCAGCAGGTGCTCGCCACCCCGGACGACCCGGACACCGCGCGGACCGAGACGATCCGCGCCACCCGCCGGTTCGTCCGCCGCCAGCGGTCCTGGTTCCGCCGGGACGACCGGATCACCTGGCTGGCCGCCACCCGCCCGGACCTGCGGGCCGCCGCGGCCGAACTGGCCGTCTCGTAGGCTGGTGCCGTGGTCGCCTTCGTCAAGGGGCACGGCACCGAGAACGACTTCGTGCTGCTGCCCGACACCGATGCCGAGTTGGATCTCACCGTCGAGCGGGTCCGCGCACTGTGCGACCGGCACCGGGGCCTCGGCGCGGACGGCGTGCTGCGGGTGCTGCCCACCGAGCGGGTGCCCGACCTGCTGCCCGACGTGGACGTCGCTGGCTCGGAGTCGGACTGGTTCATGGACTACCGCAACGCGGACGGCTCGATCGCCGAGATGTGCGGCAACGGCGTCCGCGTGTTCGCCCGCTACCTGGTCACCGCCGGCCTGGCCGGTGCCGGCGAGTTCGCCGTCGGCACCCGCTCCGGCGACCGGGCCGTGATCGTGCCGTCCGGCGACCCGGACGGCACCGTGACCGTCGGCATGGGACCCGCCGTGGTCACCGGTCACTCGAGCGCCACGCTGGCCGGCCGGATCTTCCCCGGGATCGCCGTCGACGTCGGCAATCCGCACCTGGCCTGCGTGTTCGACCCGGCGACCGTGGACGTCACCGAACTGGACCTGACCGAGGCACCCGGCCACGACGACGCCGTGTTCCCGCACGGCGTGAACGTCGAGTTCGTCAACGAGCTGGCCCCCGGCACGCTGCGGATGCGGGTGCACGAGCGGGGCGTCGGCGAGACCCGTTCGTGCGGCACCGGCACGGTCGCCGTAGTCGTCGCCGCCCTGCACCTGGCGGGTGAGGACGGCGGCGATCGCACGGTGCTGGTGCCGGGTGGCCGTGTCGTGGTCACCGTGGACGGTGACGAGACCACCCTGACCGGCCCCGCCGTACTGGTGGCGACCGGCGAGCTCAGCTCGGACTGGTGGCGGGACTCGGCGAAATAACGTCGTCCGCCCTCGGGTCCGTCGGGATGTCCCGCATCTTCCGCAGCGGCGACAGCACGACGCACAGCGGCGACAGCACCAGACCTGCCACACCGACCCACAGCGTGTCGTGGATGCCGATCGCGGTGCCCAGCCCGCCGCCCAGCAGCGCGCCGACCGGGATCGTGCCCCACACCAGGAACCGCACGCTGGCGTTCATCCGGCCCAGCAGCCGGTCCGGGCAGATGGCCTGCCGGAACGACACCTGCGCGATGTTGTAGATCACGCCGCCGAACCCGTAGGCCAACCAGCCGATCGCGTACAGGACGAGCAGCCCGCCCGGGCCGGCCAGCGCGATCAGCAGCACGACCGGCTGGGTGACCACCAGGCTCAGCCAGATCGTCCTGGCCTGGCCGACCCGGGCGGCGATCCGGCGGGCGAACAGGGCACCGACCACGCCGCCGACACCACCGCCGGTCAGCAGCAGTCCGACGATGCCGGCCGACGCGTGGAACTGCCTGGTCAGCACCAGCACACCGACCGTGCTGACGATCCCGGAGCTCAGGTTGGACGTGCCGGTGCAGCTGACGATCGCCACCAGCGACCGGTTGCCCAACACGAACCTGAGGCCCTCGCCGATCTCCCGGCGCAGGTTCCGGTCCGGTGTCCGTTCCACCGGCGGTTCGACCGCCCTGATCCGCACCAGGCACAGCACCGACCACACGTAGGTCAGCGCGTTCACGCCCATGGCGTTGGCGCCGCCGACCAGCTGGGTCAGTCCGCCGCCCAGCGCCGGGCCCGAGACCTGCGCGATCGATGCGCTGGCCTGTAGCTTGGAGTTGCCGTCCACCAGTTGGTCCCGGCCGATCAGTGACGGCAGGTACGACTGGTAGGCGACGTCGAAGAACACGCTCAACCCACCGACGAACAGGCCGACCAGGATCAGTTGGGTCAGGGTGAGAACACCCAGCCACCACGCCACGGGCACGCTGGCCAGGAGCACGGCCCGGCCGACGTTGACGCCCAGCATCAGCGGCCTGCGCCGCATCCGGTCCACCCACGCGCCGGCCGGCAGGCCGATCAGCAGGAACGCGGCGGTGTCGGCGGCGTTCAGCACGCCCATCTGGAACGGTGTCGCCGCCAGGACGAGCGCGGCCAGTAGTGGTGCGGCGGTGTTGGTGATCATCTCGCCGAACTGGCTGCCCGTGTCGCCGAGCCAGAGTCGCCGGAAGTCCCCATGTCGCCATAACGAGTCCCCTGTCACGCGAACACCCTGGCCAACCAATTGGAACGTGTCAATCACTTTGCGGACTACGATGATCAAATGACCGACGACGACACGACGGCGCGCCGGCCAGCCAGCCGTGCCGAGGCGGCGGCACTCGCCTCGGCGGTCCGGCTGCGCATCATCCGGTTGACGGCCAAGCGGGCGCTGACCAACAAGGAGATCGCCGGACGGCTCGGCAAGGACCCCGCCACCACGCTGTATCACGTGCGGAAACTGGTCGCGGCCGGCTTCCTGGTCGCCCAACCGTCCCGCACCGGCGCCCGCGGCTCCAAGGAGATCCCCTACCTGGGCACCCGGCTGTCCTGGCGGCTCACCGACAAGGCCGACTACGCCGACGAGATCGGCCAGGCCGCGCTCGCCGCGTACCTGGAGGAGGTCACCGACGCCGGGATCGCCGAACTGCGGCAGACCCGGATGATCCTGCAGCTGGACGAGGCCGGACTCACCGAGTTCGCCCGCCGGGTCACGGCCCTGCTGGAGGACTTCATGAACCGGCCGCCCGCGCCGGACAGTCACGACGTCGGCGTCTACGTCGCCTGGTACCCGAGCCGGTGACGCAACGGCGACGCGCCGAGGTTGCCGGAAATTGACTCGGGGTGGTCGCCGGGTCGTGCCATGCTGGAATCAGGATGACTGACTACCTACGCGTACACCCCACGACCAGCGTCGACCAGACGGTGCCCGGCATCCCGGTCGACTCCGACGATTCCCGGGCCGACCTGGGGCTGGTGTCAACCGGTGACCTGGCCAGGTCCGATCGCGCCGCGCTGCGCCGCGTCGCGGGCCTGTCCACCGAACTCGCCGACATCACCGAGGTCGAGTACCGCAGGCTGCGCCTGGAGCGCGTCGTGCTGGTGGGCGTGTGGACCGACGGCACGGCCGAGGAGGCCGACGCCTCCCTGGTGGAACTGGCCCGGCTCGCCGAAACCGCGGGCTCCCAGGTACTGGAAGGCCTCGTCCAGCGCCGCAGCCGGCCGGACGCCGCCACCTACATCGGTTCCGGCAAGGCGCACGAACTCGCCGGCATCGTCGCGTCCGCCGGTGCGGACACCGTGATCTGCGACGGCGAGCTGTCCCCGGGTCAGCTCCGCCAGCTGGAAGGCACGCTGCGGGTCAAGGTGATCGACCGGACCGCGCTGATCCTGGACATCTTCGCCCAGCACGCCAGCTCCAAGGAGGGCAAGGCACAGGTCGAACTGGCTCAGCTCCAGTACCTGCTGCCCCGGCTGCGCGGCTGGGGTGACGCGCTGTCCCGGCAGGCCGGTGGCCGGGCCGGTGGCGCCAACGGCGGCGTCGGCCTGCGCGGTCCCGGTGAGACCAAACTGGAGACCGACCGCCGGGGCATCAACCGCCGCATGGCCAAGCTGCGCCGCGAGATCTCCGGCATGGACCGGATCCGGGCGACCAAGCGCGGCAGGCGGGTGGCCAACAAGGTGCCCAGCGTCGCCATCGCCGGGTACACCAACGCCGGCAAGTCCAGCCTGCTCAACGCCATCACCGGCGCGGGCGTGCTGGTCGAGGACGCGCTGTTCGCCACTCTCGACGCCACCACCCGGCGCAGCCGCACCGCGGACGGCATGACATTCACCCTCACCGACACCGTCGGCTTCGTCCGGCACCTGCCGCACCAGCTCATCGAGGCGTTCCGCTCGACACTGGAGGAGGTCGCCGAGGCCGATCTCGTCGTGCACGTCGTCGACGCGTCCGACCCGATGCCCGAACGGCAGGTCGCCGCCGTGCGCGAGGTGCTCACCCAGGTCGTCGAGGAACGTGACGCGCCGCTGCCGCCGGAACTGCTGGTGGTCAACAAGACCGACGCCGCCGACCACTTCACCCTGACCCGGCTGCGCAACCTGCTGCCCGGCGCGGTGTTCGTGTCGGCCCGCACCGGCACCGGCATCACCGCGCTGCGCGAGCGGATCGCGGAATCCCTGCCGCACCCGTCCGTCGCGGTCGACGTCCTGCTGCCCTTCGCCAGAGCCGACCTGGTGGCCAGGGTGCACGCCGAAGGTGAGATCACCACCAAGGACCACACCGAGCACGGCACCCGCCTGCGTGCCTGGGTGCACCCGGACCTGGCCGCCGCGCTGGAGCAGTTCGTCACGGACGGCACCGGCCGGCAGCAGTAGGCAGTCCGTCCCGCCGGGATTACTGTGGGGAGTCGAGGAAATCACCGGCCGGGAGGACGCCGATGGGTGAGTTGAGCCCGTGGCACTGGATCATCGTGCTGCTGATCTTCGCGCTGCTGTTCGGTAGCAAGAAGCTGCCCGACGCCGCGCGGGGTCTGGGCAGGTCACTGCGCATCTTCAAGGCCGAGATGCAGTCCGCGCAGCAGGACGAAGCCGCTCCGGTCGCCACCCCGTCGACCGCCGCGACCGCCGCTGCGCTGGTCGAGGACGCGGTCCCGCCGCAGCCCACGATCACACCCCCGGAACCGGCGAAACCGGCCGTCGAGCTCTGACGGCCGGCTTCTTCAGCGTTCTGCCAGGTTCGTCCTAGAGCCGGCGCAACACCGCTACGACGCGACCCAGCACACTGGCGTCGTCGCCCGGGATCGGTTCGTACGCCTCGTTGTGCGGCATCAGCCAGACGTGACCGTCCCGCCGCTTGAAGGTCTTCACCGTCGCCTCACCGTCGATCATGGCCGCCACGATGTCGCCGTTCTCCGCGTTGGGCTGCTGCCGCACCACGACCCAGTCGCCGTCGGTGATGGCCGCGTCGATCATCGAGTCGCCGACCACCTTCAGCAGGAACAGCGAGCCCTCGCCGACGATCTCCTTCGGCAGCGGGAACACGTCCTCCACCGCCTGCTCGGCCAGGATCGGGCCACCGGCGGCGATCCGGCCGACCACCGGGACATAGGTGGGGCGGGGCCGGTTGCCGCCCAGTTCGTCGCTGTCGACATCGGGCGGCAGTACGCCGACCGCCCTCGGCCGGTTCGGGTCCCGGCGCAGATAACCCTTGCGCTCCAGGGCCCGCAGTTGGTGCGCCACGGATGAGGTGGACGTCAGTCCGACCGCCTCGCCGATCTCCCGCACACTCGGCGGGTAGCCGAAGCGGTCCAGCCAGTCGCGGATGACCTCCAGCACGCGGCGCTGTCGCTCGGTCAGACCGGGACCGTCCATGGTGTCGGGCGGGTCCGGGAACGGGCGGATGTCCGCGCCAGCACCGGACTCGGCGGTGTCCCCGCCCCGGCCGCCACCCTGTGCGCCGCTGGCGGGGGTACCGGTGCTCCTACGTGCCACTGTCGCCTCCCGTCTGTCACGTCTTCGGAGTCGCGATCGTCCGGTCGCGATCTTCGTGTTCGAACGTAGTCCGAACACCCGGTCAGATCAAACACCTGTTCGAAGGACACGCCGGGCAGTGCTCGATTTTGTCGGTGGGGGGTGGTAGACATTCGCACAGCAGTTCGATCGAACGCCTGTTCGATCATGATCACGTCGGTGCAGCCCGCTGACCAGGGCGGACGAGAGTGGAGGATGGTGTCGGATGGCGATTCTGTCGAACGTCAGGGGCAGCCTGCCGGCCCGCTCGGCGGCGGCGGTCCGGCCGGCACAGCCGGTCGCGCCCCCTCCGGTGCGTCGGCGTGGCGTGTCGCATGCGGACGGTCGGCGCCCGGCCCGGTTGGTCGCCTCGCCCGCTCGCGCGGTGGCGCAGCCGTGCGGCCCGCGCCCGATGACGGGTTCGATCGGCTGGCTGGTGCTGGTCGCGGTGCTGGGTTTCCTGCTGGTGCTGGGGATCGGGTGGACGATGGGCGGTCAGCCGGCCAGCACGGTGCCCGATCGGACGGTGCTGGTGCAGGTCCACCAGGGTGAGTCACTGTGGACGGTCGCCCAGCGCATGTCCCCGGGCGCTCCCGCGGACGCCGTCGTCGCCAAGATCCGCCAGCTCAACGACCTGACCGCCGACTCGGTCCTCTTCCCCGGCGAGTTACTCCGCGTCCCGAGCACCCTGACCGCACCCCAGGCCGGCACCGTCCAGCGCTGACCCTCTGACGCCGTCGACCAGGCGGCGCTCGCCTGACCACGCACCACCGCGCCGACCGCGCGGTGGTGGTCGTCGACCCTGGGCCATGTGCGTCTTCACTCACCCGTCGGACTTCTCACGTCCCGCACCTCGGCCACGCTGCTCGGGTCACTTCCGCTCTCTCGGCGCGGTTCATCGCGTTCCGGCGCCACGCAGCCGCACCCCACTCCGCCTTGTTGATCTGGTGATCGGTCACGCTCCAGCACCGCCACACCGCGTCCCGTGACAGGTGCACCCGAACGTGCCGAAGCCGTCGCACGAACGCGCGTCGCGTGCCGTGTCGGCTTGCGAAATATGGCGCCTCGGCCTACCGTCGACCCCAACATCTAGTAGTTACATAGCTGTGGTTAGTCCACAGGTTGGGTTCAGGCCGCGGTCGGTTGTCCACCGGTGATCCACAAGTTGATCACCAGGCGACGCTGGAACGCGGCAACCCAAGCGTGCGCACGGGAGGGGTGAGTCGAGTTGCGCTGTCCGTTTTGTCGCAGTGCCGACTCGCGAGTGGTGGATTCCCGCGAGGTCGACGACGGGCTGGCGATCCGGCGCCGTCGTTCGTGCACGCAGTGCAACCGCCGGTTCACCACCGTGGAGGAGGCCGTGCTGGCGGTCGTCAAGCGGTCGGGTGTGACCGAGCCGTTCAGCAGGGAGAAGGTCGTCCGGGGTGTCAGCCGGGCGTGCCAGGGTCGACCGGTGGACGAGGACCAACTGGCCCAGCTCGCGCAGCAGGTCGACGAGTCGATCCGCGCCACCGGTGTCGCCGAGATCCCCAGCCACGAGGTGGGCCTGGCCATCCTCGGGCCGCTGCGGGAGCTGGACGAGGTGGCCTACCTGCGCTTCGCCAGCGTCTACCGCTCCTTCTCGTCGATCGAGGACTTCGAGAAGGAGATCGCCGACCTGCGCACCGCGATCGCCGAGAAGGCCGGCGACCAGTCGGGCGAGAACACGTGACGAGCCGTACCAAGCCAAGGAAACGACCGAATCGGACGGGGAGCCCGGACGCGGCCGGTGCTAACAAGGGAGAGGGCATGACAGAGACCGTCGGGACACCGACGAGCACAGGGCCGGGGGAAGCAGCCAAGGGGCTGCGGGTGTCTCGGGTCTACACGACCGAGGGAGTGCACCCCTACGACCAGGTGACCTGGGAGCACCGCGACGTCGTGATGACCAACTGGCGCGACGGCACGGTGAACTTCGAGCAGCGGGGCGTCGAGTTCCCCGACTTCTGGTCGGTCAACGCGGTCAACATCGTGACCAGCAAGTACTTCCGCGGCGCGGCCGGCACCCCGCAACGCGAGTCCAGCCTGCGCCAGCTCATCGACCGGGTCGTGCGGACCTACGTCGCGAGCGGCACCGACAACGGCTACTTCGCCACGGCCGACGACGCGGTGATCTTCGAGCACGAGCTCACCTGGATGCTGCTGCACCAGGTGTTCAGCTTCAACTCGCCGGTCTGGTTCAACGTCGGCACCGCGTCGCCGCAGCAGGTCTCGGCGTGCCAGCCCTACGACGCGCTGGTCAGCACCCCTGCCGGCCTGATCCCGATCGGCAAGCTGGTCGAGGACGACGCGACAGGCACCAAGGTCTACGACGCGCACGGCATCACGCAGGTCATCGCCACCAAGGCCAACGGCGTGAAGGACGTCTATCGCCTGCACACCAAGGCCGGGTACACCGTGGATGTCACGGCCGACCACCTGGTGTGGCGGGCCACGGGCGACGGCACCGGCGATTTCGTCGAGGCTGGCACGCTGCGGCCGGGCGACCAGCTTGAATGGCACCGCACCGAGTCGTTCGGCGAGGAGCAGATCGAGCCGCGGGACATCGCGGCCGCGGCGCTCGCGGGCTGGTTGCAGTCGGACGGTTTCGTCGGCCGCCACGAGGGCACGAACAGGTCGTTGACCGTCGAGGCGATGACCGTCAACCAGCACGAACTCGACTGGGTGACGGGCGCGCTCGATCAGGTCTTCCCCGGCTCACATCGCCACGAGCGTGCGGTCACCACACAGGACACCACGCTGGACTGCCGACGGACCCGGCTGTACGGCGAACACCTCGCCGGGTTCGTCGAGGAATGGGGCCTGATGGCCCGAGGCACGGACATGGTGGTGCCGCAGCGGCTGTTCACCGCGCCGCTGCCGGTGGTCGCCGCCTACCTCAGGAGCATCTTCCAGGCCGAGGGATACGTGTCGGCGAGAGAGAGTTCGACGCTCCTCGGCATGGACATGATCGGCGAGAAGCTGGTGCGTGGCGTGCAGGGCCTGTTGCTGCGCTTCGGCATCTTCGCCAGGGTCGGCCGGAAGGCCGAGAAGCGGCCGGATCGTCACGACCTGTGGGGCATCCGCATCCAGAACGACGGTGACCGGCGGATCTTCGCCGACGAGATCGGCTTCGTCGACGAGGTCAAGGCGCGCGAGCTCACCGCGAGCTTCGCCAAGCCGGGCAGGCCGGCCACGCCGACGAAGCGGTTGGAGATCGCCCACGTCGAGCACCTGGGGCCGATGGAGGTCTACGACATTCAGACCGAGAGCGGTGAGTACCTCTCCGGCAACCTGCGGGTGCACAACTGCTTCATCCTCGCCGTGGACGACACGATGGAGTCGATCCTCAACTGGTACCGGGAAGAGGGCCTGATCTTCAAGGGCGGTTCGGGTTCCGGCGTGAACCTGTCCCGCATCCGGTCGTCCAAGGAGCTGCTGTCCTCGGGTGGCACCGCGTCCGGTCCGGTGTCGTTCATGCGTGGCGCCGACGCGTCCGCGGGCACCATCAAGTCCGGCGGCGCCACCCGCCGGGCCGCGAAGATGGTCATCCTCGACGTCGACCACCCGGACATCGAGGAGTTCGTCGAAACCAAGGCACGCGAGGAGGAGAAGATCCGCGTGCTGCGGGACGCCGGGTTCGACATGGACCTGGGCGGCAAGGACATGTCGTCGGTGCAGTACCAGAACGCGAACAACTCGGTCCGCGTGTCGGACGAGTTCATGCACGCCGTCGAGTCGGGCGGCGAGTTCGGCCTGCGCGAGCGCCGCACCGGCTCGGTGATCGAGCGCGTGGACGCGAAGTCGCTGTTCGGCAAGATGGCCAAGGCGGCGTGGGACTGTGCCGACCCCGGCCTGCAGTACGACGACACGATCAACGACTGGCACACCTGCCCGGAGTCGGGGCGGATCACCGCGTCCAACCCGTGCAGCGAGTACCTGCACCTGGACAACGCGAGCTGCAACCTGGCGTCGCTGAACCTGCTGAAGTTCCTCGGCGACGACGGCATGTTCGACGCGCGGCGGTTCGCCAAGGCGGTCGAACTGGTCATCACGGCGATGGACATCTCGATCTGCTTCGCCGACTTCCCGACCGACGCGATCGGTGACACCACGCGGAAGTTCCGCCAGCTGGGCATCGGCTACGCCAACCTGGGCGCCCTGCTGATGGCCACCGGCCACGCCTACGACTCCGACGGCGGCCGCGCGCTCGCCGCCGCGATCACGTCGCTGATGACGGGCACCGCGTACCGGCGGTCGGCCGAACTGGCCGGCGTGGTCGGCGCGTACGACGGTTACGCCCGCAACGCCGAGGCTCACCAGCGGGTGATGCGCAAGCACGCCGCGGCCAACGACCTGGTCCGCACCTACGACGTCAACGACGCCGCGGTCCACAAGCTGGCCACCACCGAGTGGCAGCGGGGCCTGGCGCTGGGCGCGACCAACGGCTGGCGCAACGCGCAGGCGTCGGTGCTGGCGCCCACCGGCACGATCGGCTTCATGATGGACTGCGACACCACCGGTGTGGAGCCCGACCTGGCGCTGGTCAAGTTCAAGAAGCTGGTCGGCGGCGGCTCGATGCAGATCGTCAACCAGACCGTGCCGCGTGCCCTCACGACGTTGGGCTACCAGCAGGAGCAGGTCGAGGCGATCGTCGAGTACGTGTCCGAGCACGGTCACGTCGTGGACGCCCCGGGTCTGCGGCACGAGCACTACGAGGTGTTCGACTGCGCCATGGGCGAGCGGTCCATCGCACCGATGGGCCACGTGCGGATGATGGCCGCGATCCAGCCGTTCGTGTCCGGTTCGATCTCCAAGACGGTCAACATGCCCGAAGCGGCGACCGTCGAGGAGATCGAGGAGATCTACTACGAGGGCTGGAAGCTGGGCCTGAAGGCGCTGGCCATCTACCGCGACAACTGCAAGGTCGGCCAGCCGCTGTCGAACGCCAAGTCGGCGTCGGCGAAGGCGGAGCCGACGGTCGAGGTGGAGTACCGGCCGATCCGCAAGCGCCTGCCGAAGAAGCGCCCGAGCCAGACCCTGTCGTTCACGGTCGGCGGCGCCGAGGGCTACCTGCACGCCGGTTCCTACCCCGACGACGGTCTGGGCGAGATGTTCGTCAAGCTGGGCAAGCAGGGTTCCACCCTGGCCGGCGTGATGGACGCGTTCTCCATGTCGATCTCGGTGGGTCTGCAGTACGGCATCCCGCTGGAGTTCTACGTCTCGAAGTTCATGAACCTGCGCTTCGAGCCGGCCGGCATGACCGACGACTCCGACATCCGCATCGCCACCAGTGTGCTGGACTACCTGTTCCGCAGGCTGGCCCTGGACTACCTGCCCTACGACAAGCGGGCCCAGCTCGGCGTGTTCACCGCGGAGGAGCGGTCGGCCCAGGTCGCCGACTCCTACGGTGCCCCTGCCGTGGACAGCGTGGACCTCGACCTGGAGGGCCTGCGCACCGGCGTGGACGCCAGCCCGGAACGCCACGCGGCCGACCGAGCCGACCGTCCCGCCACCAAGCAGGAGATCCAGCAGGCGGGCAGCTCCACGGAGCTGATGGAGCTGCAACTCGGCAAAGCCGCCGACGCACCGCTGTGCCTGACCTGCGGCACCAAGATGCGCCCCGCGGGCTCGTGCTACGTCTGCGAAGGCTGCGGCTCCACCTCCGGCTGCAGCTGATCCCGGACACCCACCTCCGGCCTAAGTACGTCACGTACTTGACGTACTTAGGCCGGAGGCGCATCCTGGTGATGATCCGGGGAGGCTGACATGTCCGCTGTCCACTACGACAGCTACACCGACGCGCGCGCACATCTGAAGGACCTGCTGGATGCCGCGGAGAGGGGACAAATAGCCACCGTTCGGCGCGACTCCGCAACGACCGCGGTCGTGGATGTCAAGCGGCTGCGCCACTTCCTGGCGTCGATCGTGCCGTCGCGCGCCGAGGTCGTACCGGAGGCCGGTGGCTGGTCGGTGTTCATACCGGGACTGCCGGTGGCCGCGGACGGCGTGTCGTTCGACGAGGCCATCGACGAGATGATCGACGCCCTGCGGGAGTACGCGCAGGACTGGCAGGAGCGTCTGCTGGACGCCCCGAACCACCGGGACAACTGGGGCCTGGTGCAGCTGATCAGCTTCAGCAGCGACGAGCAACTCCGCGACTGGCTGGTCGGTGCCGCGCGGTGACCTCCTGGCCGCAGCCGACCCGCAAGGATCACGAGACGTTCTGCCAGACCGAGGAATGGCGCCACGTGCGCGACGCTCGCGGGCGAACCGGAACGCATCACATCACGTACGAACTCGATCTTGTCGACGGCAGGATCCTGCGCACCCGCATCTCGCACCCGGTGGACCGCTGCGACTACGGGCCGGGTATATGGAAGCACATCCTTCGCGATCAGCTCGACGTCGACGAACCGACCTTCTGGTCATGTGCGCGGGACGGCGTCAAACCGGTTCGCGGGACGCCCCGACCGCCGGCCGATGCGTTGCCCGCCGACCTCGTGTACCTGCTGATCTCGCGCGTTGGCCTCGACGAGGCCGAGGTGGCCGGGATGAGCAAGGACGAGGCGATCGGCAGGCTTCAGCGTTACTGGACCGAGGGCAGTTGACCGTCCGTGGTCGACCGGATCGGCCGCAGTCCGGACTTCCACTGTGGACAGAATGGGCGATCCCGACCGGTTCGGCGGAATTCACACACCGAACCGGCGCGACCACCAGCACCATGGAGGGATGACGCACCCCACCGTCGTGCGCGACGCCGTGACCGCTGCCGGTCTTGGCGCCGTGCTGGACGCGCGGGTGATCGCCGGTGGCGACATCAGCACCGCGTGGCTGGTGACCTGCCACGACGGCGCCGATGTGGTGGTGAAGACGTTCGGCCGGCCGGACGACGGCGTCACCACACCGCCGCCCGGCCTGTATCAGGGTGAAGCGGAGGGCCTGGCGGCGCTGCGCACCATCGGTGGCGTGCGCACCCCGGACGTGCTGGCCGTGACCGGCCCGGCGATCGTCCTGGAACGGCTGGTCCCGGCCCCGGCCGACGACGATCCGGCGTTCTGGGCGCGGGCCGGCCGGTCGCTGGCCATCATGCACGGCGTCCTCGGCCCACGGTTCGGCTGGTCGCGGGACGGCTGGCAGGGCCGGTTGCGCCAGGACAACACATGGCACGACGACGGCTACGAGTTCTTCGCCACCCGCCGCATCCTGCGCTGGCTGCCCGAACCGGCGGTGGCGGCCGGTCTGGACGCCACCGACCGTGCCGCCCTGGAACGGATCTGCCACCGCCTGCCCGAACTGGTACCGCCCGCCCCGCCCAGCCTCACCCACGGCGACCTGGTGCGCGGCAACATCCTCACCGCCGACGGGCGGCCGGCCCTGATCGACCCGTCGGTGAGCTGGATGTGGCCCGACGTCGACCTCAGCATGGTCTACTGCGTCGGCCTGGCCGGCCCGCGCAGCCGGCTGCCGGACCGGTTCTACTCGGCCTACGCCGAGATCCGGCCGCTGGACACCGGCTGGCGGGAACGGATGCCGTTGCTGCACCTACGGGAACTGCTCAGCCTCCTCGCCCATTTCGGCAACGACAAGTGGGACATCACGGGGCGGATCCGGCAGGTGCTACGCACCTTCGGCTGACGTACCGCCCAGCTTCCGCCACAGGAACTCGAACACCAGCGCGCTCTTGAACGCCCGCTGCTTGTTGTCCGCCGCGGCGCCGTGCCCGCCCTCGACGTTCTCGTAGTAGTCGACGTGGTAGCCGTACTCCAGCAGCCGCGCCACCATCTTGCGGGCGTGCCCCGGGTGCACGCGGTCGTCCCGCGTCGACGTGACGAACAGCGTCGGCGGGTAGGGCTGCCCGGTCCGGATGTTGTGGTACGGCGAGTACTTCCGGATGAACTCCCACTCGTCGTCCTCGCGCGGGTCGCCGTACTCGGCCATCCACGACGCCCCGGCGAGCAGTTCGTGGTACCGGTACATGTCCAGCAGCGGCACCTCGCACACGATGGCGCCGACCAGTTCCGGGTACGCGGTCAGCATCACGCCCATCAGCAGGCCGCCGTTGCTGCCGCCGTGGATGCCCAGCCGTTCCGGCGTGGTCAGCCCGCGAGCCACCAGATCCCGTGCCACGGCGGCGAAATCCTCGTAGACCAGATGCCGGTTGGCCTTCAGCGACTGGGTGTGCCACTCCGGCCCGTACTCGCTCCCGCCCCGGATGTTCGCCAGCACGTACGTACCGCCCCTGGCCAGCCAGGCCCGACCGGTCACACCGCTGTAGGACGGCGTCTGCGCCACCTCGAAACCGCCGTAGCCGTGCAGCATCGTCGGCCCGGTCGGCTGGTCCGGCCCGACCACGAAGTAGGGGATCGTGGTGCCGTCGTCGGACGTGGTGGTGAACTGGCGCACCGACAGGCCGTGCGCGTCGAAGAACGACGGCGCCTGCTTGAGCACCTCGTCCTCGTCCGCCCCGATCACGCCCCGCCGCAGCGTGTCCGGCTCGGTGAAGCCGCTGGACACCAGCAGGTAGGCGTCATCGTCGTCCGGGTCGGTGTCGGCCAGGTCGGTGTAGGCGTCCTCGGGCACGCCGGGCAGGGCGGCCCGCGTCCAGCCGTCGTCGCCGGGCGTGAGCACGGTCAGCCTGCTGCGCACGTCGGACAGCGTGTGCAGGATGACGTGGCGCCGGGTCCAGCTGTAGTAGCCGAGGTAGTTGTGCGCGTCCGGTTCGAACAGGACGGTCAGGTCGCGCGACCCGGCCAGGTAGTCGTCGAACCGGGCCGCGACCAGCGCACCCGCCGGGTACGTCGTCCCGCCGACCTGCCACGGTGACCGGGTGGTGACCAGGAGCCACTCGCGGTGCACGTCGATCAGCGCGTCCTCGGGCACGTCGAACCTGACCAGCTCGTCCGCCCGGCGCAGGTACTGCTCCTCGCGCCAGAAGTCCAGGCCACGGCGAACGAAGTCGCGTTCGAAGCCCTCGGTCGGGTCGTGGTGAGCCGACACCGACACGTCGTCCGGTTTGCCCTCGAACACGGTCACCGCGTCGGCGAGCGGAGTGCCGCGCCACCACTGTTTCACCACCATCGGGTAACCGGACGTGGTGAGCGAGCCGGGACCGAAGTCGGTGCCGACGTAGATCAGGTCGTGGTCGATCCAGCCGACGTGGCTCTTGGCCTCCGGCAGGGTGAACCCGTCCGCGACGAACTCGCGCGTCACCAGGTCGAACTCCCGCACCACGGCGGCATCCGCACCACCCCGGGACAGCTCGACCAAGCCGAACCGGAAGTCCGGGCGCAGCAGCGTGGCGCCCTGCCACACCCAGTTCTCGCCCTCCCGCTCGGCCAGGGCGTCCACGTCCAGCAGGATCTCCCACTCCGGCTGTGGCCTGCCGTACTCCGCCAGCGTGGTGCGCCGCCACAGCCCCTTCGGGTTCGCCGAGTCCTGCCAGAAGTTGTAGAGCAGGCCGTCTCGCCGCACCACGAACGGGATTCGGTCGTCGGAGTCCAGCACCTCGAGCAACTCCGCGCGCAGCTGGTCGAACCGGTCGCCAACGGCCAGTTCGCCCACGCTCTCCGCGTTCCGCGCGGTCACCCACTCCAGCGCGGTCGATCCGGTGACGTCCTCCAGCCAGCGGTACGGGTCGTCGGTCGCCGGGATGTTCGCATCGGTCATGTCGACATTGTGGGTCACCCGGACGGCAGATGGTGAGGTCAGTCGTCGACGAGACCGGCTCGGTATGCATAGGCGACGGCCTGGGCCCGATCCCGCAGGTTGGCCTTGGCGAACACGTGGTTGACGTGCGTCTTCACGGTCGCCTCGCTGACCACCAGCCGTCGGGCGATCTCCGTGTTGGACAGGCCGGCCGCGATCAGCCGCAGCACCTCGATCTCCCGCGCCGTCAACCCGTCCGCCAGCTCCACCGGCTGCCGGGCCTGGCCCGCGGGCCGTCCCCTGGTGGCCGCCTCGATCAGCCTGCGCTGCACATCACCATCCACAGTGGACTGACCGGCCGCCGCCGCCCGCAGCGCCCTGGCGATCGCCTCCGCGTCCGCGTCCTTGGTCAGGAAGCCGCGGGCGCCGGCCTGCAACGCGCCCAGCACCGACTCGTCGTCCGCGTAGGTGGTCAGCACGACCACCTCGGTCGCGGGATGGTCCGTGCGCACCCTGCGGGTGGTCTCGACGCCGTCGCAGCGCGGCATCCGCAGGTCGACCAGCAGCACGTCCGGCCGCCGCTCGGCGACCAGCCGCAGCGCGTCGATCCCGTCCGCAGCCGCGCCGACGACCTCCACGCCGGGCAGCAGGCCCAGCAGCGTGACCAGCCCCTCGCGCACCACGGTCTGGTCGTCGGCCAGCACGACCCGCAGCGTGTCCCGTTCCGTCACGCCGGCACCACCAGCCGCACCTGCCATCCGTCGTCGGTCGGACCGGTTCGCAGCTCACCGCCGATCAGCTCGGCCCGCTCCCGCATCCCGGTCAGACCATAGCCGCCGGTGGTCCGACCGGCGGGCCGATGACCCTGGTGGTCGGTGACGGTCAGCTCGGTGGTGCCGTCGCGGTAGGCGAGCACCACGTCCACCGGCGCCCCGGCGGCGTGCTTGCGGGCGTTGCTCAGCGCCTCCTGGGCGGTGCGGAACAACGCGGCCTCGGCGGGTCCGGGCAGGTCACGGGGTGTGCCGTCGATGGTCAGTTCGGTCCGCGTGCCCGTTTCCAGGCGTGCGCTGGTCACCAGGTCGGCGATCGCGCGGGCCGCCGGCACCGCGTCCTCGCGTAGCGCCGCGACCGCCCTTCTGGCCTCGGTCAGGCCCTCCGCGGCCAGCCGCTGGGCCCGTTGGATCTGCTCCTGAGCCGCCTCGCTGGCGCCATCGTTGGCCAGCATCAGCCGGGCGCCCTGCAGGTTCAGCGACAGCGCGGACAGCGAGTGGGCCAGCACGTCGTGCACCTCGCGGGCGATCCTGGCCCGCTCGGCCAGCGCGGCGGCCCTGGCGTGTTCCTCACGTGCCGCTTGCTCCCTGGCCAGGGCGAGTTCCACCTGCTCCAACCGGTCGGCTCGGCTGCGGCGGGCCACGGCGCCCATGGCCAACGCGGCGATCACGGCGAGTGAGGCCAGCACACCCAGCGGCCTGCCGTTGCCGCCGAGCGTGGTGATCAGCGCGCTCACGACAGCGGCCGCGATCACCCAGATCGCGTACTTGAACCGGTAACGCCGCGCGGCCACCCCGGCCAGCAGATAGGGAAACGAGATCGTCCAACTCTGCGGGATGATCGCGGCCAGCACCCCGCCGGCCAGGCACATCACCGCCAGCACCACCGGGCCCCAGCGGGTGTCCCGCTGTGGCAGCATGATCAAGATCACACTCGCGACGAGCGCGATGCCGGCCACTGCGTAGGTCGTGAGATACCCGCCCCTGACCTCGTACGGCCCCGGGTAGACCAGCAGCGTCACCACGACCAGCGGTGCGGGCAGGAACTGCCACCACCGCCGGTCGATGAGGAAGTCCTCCACCGCATTGGTGAAACGGGCCGCCGGGCGCACGTCGCTCACCGTCCCAGGATGCTGCATCGCCGCCGCCCTGTCATCGACCCGGGGATGGGAGCCCGCTCCACCTCCGGGTGTACCGCCACTACCACCCACCCCCGACAACCTCGCCCGACACACCTCCACCTATCCACATCGGACCACGTTGTCCACAGCGGACAACCCGCTCCTGGCACCGAATTCTGAACAAGTCGATTGTGGACGCATGACCTCCACCGAACGCATCGACATCACCCTCGACCGCCCCAACGACCTCATCGCGTCTATCCCTGCCCTACTCGGTTTCCACCCCGTCGACTCGCTCGTCATCCTCGGCCAACGCGGCCTGCGCGCCAAGGAACTGCTGCTCGTGCTCCGCTCCGACCTGCCGCCGCCGCACCACGCCCGGGAACTGGTCAACAGCCTGCTGCTGCCGTTGGTGCAGCACGGCGCGGCCGGCGTGACCATGGTCGTGGTCGGCGGCCAGGGCCGCTCACCCGACGACGACCTGCCGCACCGGGAACTCATGGCCCGCTGCGAGGCGGCCCTCGCCGAGGACGGCATCGCGGTCGTGCACCAGTTCTGGACCCCGGACACCCGGGCCGGTGTGCGCTGGCACTGCTACGACGAGGCCGACTGCACCGGTGTGCTCCCCGAACCCGACGGCACCGAGCTCGCGGCCGTCGCCGCCGAACTCGGCCTGAGCGTGTACCGCAGCCGGGAGGACGTGGTCGCCCTGCTCGAACCGGCACCACCGGACATACTCGTCCGCCGAACGGCGTCGCTGAGCGGCCGCAACGAGACGGCCGAACTCACCGGCGACCCACCGGACGAGGGCCTGGCCACGGTGCGCGCCGCGATCGAGGCAGCGGCCACCGCACCACCGGACCTGACCGACGACGACGTGGTCCGGCTGGTCACCGCCCTGTCCGACCACCGGGTCCGCGACCACTTCCTGGACTACGACACGCTGCCCGACGTAGTCGCGGCCGAACGCCTGTGGACGGCACTGACCAGGGCGACACCGCCACCGGAACGAGCCGAACCGGCGTCGCTACTGGCGTACTCGGCGTACGCCAGGGGAGACGGCGTACTCGCCGGAATAGCGCTGGCGAACGCGGAGGAGGCGGATGACGGCCACCGACTGTGCGCCCTGCTACGCGGCGCGCTGACCGTGGCCATGCCCCCGGCCAAGGTCCGCGAGGCAGGCAAACGCGCGGCCAACGCGGCCCGGAGACACGTGGCCGAAAACTTGTTGGCGTACGACGAGGAGGACCCGATCATGGCCGAATGACAGATCCCTGGCCGTCCCGGCTGACGGTCCGCACGCTGACACCGGACGACGCGCGGCGAATCGGTGAATGGCGATACGACGGACCATGGAGCGCGTACGACTCGCAGCCGGAGGACGGGCCGGTAACGGCGGGAATGGGCTACTGGGCGGTGTCCGGAGCCGACGGTGGCCCGTTCCTGGGTTACTACTGCACCGCTGGCGAGGCAAGGGTTCCCGGCCTGGAACCGGAGCCAGGCGTCCTGGACCTGGGCGTAGGCATGGCACCCGAGTGGGTAGGCCAGGGCCACGGCACCGAATTCGCCGCAGCCGTGCTGGCCCACGTCCACGAACACAACGGCCCGACAACCCTCCGAGCTACCGTCCAATCCTGGAACACCCGAAGCCTGAAGCTAACCCACCACCTGGGCTTCCACGAACAAAGGAGACACACGTGCGTCCAGAACGGCGAACAAGTCGAATACACGGTCCTGACAACCGATTAGCGTGCTCGCGTTGATCAGCGCGAAAGCGCGGCGGCAGTCATAATCGGCCGCCTCACCTGATCTGCGGCATGGCGCTATCACCCAGCCAGACTCGGGCACGAGGGTCCGTGGCTCCGGCCTACGGCCAGCGCCTTGGGGAACACCGGCGTTGGCCTGCGGCGAGCGCTGTGGAACACCGGCGTTGGCCTGCGGCGAGCGCTATGGGGAACACCGGCGTCAATGCGAAGGGGCGACGACCGCCTCCGCGCCTCGGCGGCACGTTCCGGAGCCGTGGCAGCCGGCCTCCGCCCTTGGGCACCGTTGGTGCCCGCCGCTGAGCGGCGCAGTGCTCGCGGACGCTGCCCCGCCAGTTCGGCTGCGGCAGCGCGCACGGCGGCAGTGCGCACGGCGGGCAGTGCGCACGGCGGGCAGTGCGCACGGCGGCGGTGTCGGGCGGCGGTGTCCGGCGGCGGTGTCCGGCGGGGCCTGCCAGCAGGCCGAGCCGGCAATGCCGGCCAGCGTGTCCGGCCGGGTTAGGCCATGGATCAGCCGCCGTGGCCCCCGTAGGCGAGCGAGTCGTCGTGTCCGTCGGCGTGACTGGCCATGTCCGGTCGCGCGGTCCGGCAGCGGCTGGCCAGCGCGTTCAGCTGGTATTCCGGTCGATGTGGGCCGCCGTGTTGGGGCGGCGGATTCGGCTGGCGTGCCTAACCAGGGCGTTCGGTCACCGTGCTCGGCTGCCGTGGTCGGTCGTGGTGTTGGCCCGGCGTGCCTAGCGCGGGGTTCGAGACTGGCTGCCCGCCTCGCCTGACCAGTGCTCCGGCCAGCATGCCGGGTCAGCGTGCCGGCTGCCGCATTCGGCCAGTCCGCCCAGCCACCCCGTCTCGTGCTGCGTGCCTGGCCACAGTGTCCGGCTGCGGTGCTCGGTTGGCCCGGTGCCGGCCAGGTCGTCCGGCTGGATGACCGCCCTCGCCGTGTCGGGATCAGTTGGCACGTTCGGTGCGCACGTTTGGCTGCTGTGTCTGGCCAGGTGTTCGGGTTGGGTGGCTGCCCTCGCCCTGCCGGCGATCTGCCGGCACATTCGGTCACCGTGTTCGGTCGTGATGTTGGCACGGTGTGCCTGGCCGGGTGTCGGGCTGCCCATGTCCAGCGGGCGTTTGGCCAGTGTCGCGATCGCTGGCCGGCGGGCTGCTGCCCGGGCCGCTGGCCGAGCAGCGCCGGCGTGTTGGGCGCGGCGGATGGCCGGGTCAGGCGCGCTGGGCTCGGGAGGTGGTGAAGGTCCAGGCGTCGTTGACGATGGTGGCCAGGTCGGTTCGGGTGGGCTGCCAGCCGAGTTCCGCGCGGGCTCGGGCGCTGGACGCGACCAGGACGGCCGGGTCGCCCGGGCGGCGTTCCGCCACGGCGGCCGGGATGTCGTGGCCGGTGGTGGCGCGGCAGGTCTCGATCACCTGCTTGACCGAGAACCCGGTGCCGCTGCCCAGGTTGTAGATCCGGTGCGTGCCCGGCTCAGCGTGGCGCAGCGCCAGGAGGTGGGCGTCGGCCAGGTCGGTGACGTGGATGTAGTCGCGGACGCAACTGCCATCGGGCGTGGGGTAGTCGTCACCGTAGATCTGCACCTTGTCCCGCTGGCCCAGGGCGACCTGCAGCACGATCGGGATCAGGTGCGTCTCGGTGGCGTGCCGCTCGCCGAACCGACCGTGGGCACCGGCCACGTTGAAGTACCGCAGGCTCACCGCCGCCACGCCGTGTGCCGCCGCGTACGAGGTGATGGCGTGGTCGATGGCCAGCTTGGTGGCGCCGTAAGTATTGGTCGGGCGGGTTTCCGCGGTCTCCTCGATCGGCACCACAGCCGGCTCGCCGTAGGTCGCGGCCGTCGACGAGAACACCAGCCTCGGCGTGCCGTGCCTGCGGACCGCCTCCAGCAGCCGGACCGACGTCACCACGTTGCCCTGCCAGTACTTGCCCGGCTCCACCATCGACTCGGCCACCAGCGACTTCGCCGCGAAGTGCAGCACACCGTCGAAACCCTCGCCCAGCAGCGGGTCCGCGACCTCGGCGAGGTCGCCCTCGACGAACCGGCAACCGTCCGGCACCGCGTCGGCGTGCCCGGTGGACAGGTCGTCGACCACGACCACCTCGTGCCCGGCCTCGATCAGCCGCGCCGCGCACACGCTTCCGACATACCCGGCACCGCCGGTCACCAGCAACCTCACCGCGTTCCTCACCTTTCCGCGAAGCACCCGTCCGCCGGCCAGTCTGCCGGTCCCCCGACGGCGATCACCGACGGGGGACGCCTCACACGCCCGACCGGCGCCGGCCGACGGCGGTCACCGACGGCGGTCACCGACGGGGGGCGCCTCACACGTCCCGGCCCGCACCCGCCGACGGCACCGCCGTGAACAGCCGGGGCACCGGCCAGCCGCGCCCCTCGAACGCCCGGAGCACCGCCTGCTCGACGTCCGGCCGGTCCTCCGCCGGCACCAACGCGATCGCCGAACCGCCGAACCCGGCTCCGGTCATCCGCGCGCCGAGCGCACCCGCGGCCAGCGCACCGTCCACGGCGACGTCCAACTCCGGGCACGACACCCGGTAGTCGTCGCGCAGACTTTCGTGCGACACCGTCAACACCGGACCGATCTGCGGCAACTTGTTGTGCCGCAACAGGTCCACCGTTTCCAGCACCCTGGCGTTCTCCGTCACGACGTGCCGCACCAACGGGAACAACTCCGCCGGCAGCCGCCCGGCCGCGGCCGGCAACTCGTCCATCCGCACGTCCCGCAACGCCGGCACGCCAAGCTCCCGCGCCGCCTGCTCGCATCCGCGCCGCCGGCTGCCGTACCCGCCGCCGCCGGCCGCGTCACCCAGCTTGTGGTTGGCCCGCGTGTCGATCACCAGGACCTCCAGGTCCTCGGCCGCCGCCGCGAACTCGACCTGCTCGGCCGCACCGGACCGGGTGTCCAGGAACAGCACCCGCCCCGCCTCGCAGCACAGCGACGCCGTCTGGTCCAGCACCCCGCTGGGCACCCCGGCGAAGCCGTTCTCGGCCCGCTGCGCCCACCGGGCCAGCGTCGGCCGGTCGTCGGCGGGCAGGCCGGCGATGTCCAGCAGCGCCAGCAGCGTCGCGCACTCCAACGCGGCCGACGACGACAACCCGGCCCCGGCCGGCACGTTCCCCGCGATGACCAGGTCGGCGCCGCCGGTCCAGCCCTCGTCGCGCAGCACCCAGGCGACGCCGGCCGGATAGACGGCCCAGCCGGTCACCACGCCGGGCGCCAACTCGGCCACCGGCACCGGCCTGGCCTGCTGGGGGCGGCCGTCGTCGCCGACGGTGGTCAGGGCGAGCAGGCCGTCGGCGCGCGGTGCGGCGGCGACGGCCGTGCGGTGGGGGAGCGCGAAGGGCAGGACGAAGCCGTCGTTGTAGTCGGTGTGCTCGCCGATCAGGTTGACCCGCCCAGGCGCCGACCAGATGCCCACCGGCCCGACCCCGTACAACTCGCGGAACGCCACGGCCGCCCGCTCGGCGGCCCTCACGCCGCCTCCCGAAGCGCCCGACCGGACCGGGGGAACGCCGCCGGTTGGCGACGTGCGCCGCGGCGCACGGTCGAGGGGCGACGTCCGGCGACGCGCCAGGCGCGCGCAGGCCGGCGCGGTGACACTGCGGAGCTCATCGGGTGGTCAGGGGCGTCACTTGGTGTGGACGAGGACGGCGTGGGCGATGGACTGTTGGATCTTGGCGGCGTTGCCGGCGCCCTTGACCTCGATCCCGCCGGCCCGTTCGGCCAGGGCGCACACCTCGACGGTGCCGCCCGGCACCACGCCGACCGCCTTCAGCTCGGTCAGGACGTCGGTGTCCAACTGCACGTGTTCGGCGATCCGGCGGACCTGCACCATGCCGCCGCCGCGCCGGGCGACCTCGTCCACCCGGATCAGCTCCGGGTCGACCGGCGGCGCGGGATCCCCGGCGTCCAACTGGTCCAGGCCGGGGATGGGGTTGCCGTAGGGGGAAGTGGTGGGGTGGTCGAGCAGGCGGACCAGCTTGCGCTCCACGGCCTCGCTCATCACGTGCTCCCAGCGGCACGCCTCGCTGTGCACCTGTTCCCATTCCAGGCCGATGATGTCCACCAGCAGCCGCTCGGCCAGCCGGTGCTTGCGCATCACGGCGACGGCCAGTGAGCGGCCGTGGTCGGTGAGTTCCAGGTGCCGGTCGTCCGCGACCACCAGCAGGCCGTCCCGCTCCATCCGGCCCACGGTCTGGCTGACCGTCGGCCCACTCTGCTCCAGGCGCTCGGCGATCCTCGCGCGCAGCGGCACCACGCCTTCCTCCTCCAGCTCATAAATCGTCCGGAGGTACATCTCGGTGGTGTCGATGAGGTCGTTCACACCATTCCCCTTCGTCGTTGACAATGGTAGTCGCTCTCACCGACCGTGCGGTGTCTCGCTTCGGATTCCTCTACCGGGCAAGATGACCGCCGTGCCACCTATTGTTCGACCCCTCGTGTCCACCCGGGAACTGGCCACAATGCTCGAGTCGGCACCGCCCGTGGTGCTGGACGTGCGGTGGCGGTTGGGCGGTCCGCCCGGCCGGGCGGCCTACGTGCTCGGCCACGTGCCCGGCGCCGTCTACCTCGACCTGGACACCGATCTGGCCGCACCGCCCGGACCGGCCGGGCGCCACCCGTTGCCCGATCCGGCCGCGCTGCAGGCGTCCCTGCGGGCCGCGGGCGTCAACGCGGGCGACACCGTCGTGGCCTACGACGACCGCGACGGCTCCGTCGCGGCCCGGGCCTGGTGGCTGCTGCGCTGGGCCGGTCACGCCGACGTGCGGGTGCTGGACGGCGGCTACGCCGCGTGGACGGCCGAACACCGGCCGACCAGCACCGAGATCCCCGTTCCCGCACCGGGTGACGTCGTGGTGACACCGGGCCACCTGCCGGTGCTGGACGCCGACCAGGCCGCCGCACTGGCCACCGAAGGCGTGTTGCTGGACGCGCGGGCACCGGAGCGCTTCCGCGGTGACGTCGAACCGATCGACCCGCGCGCAGGCCACATCCCCGGGGCCCGTAACGCGCCGTTCGCCGGTCACATCGGGCCGGACGGGCGGTGGCTGCCAGCCGCCGAACTGGCCGCCCGGTTCGCCGGGCTCGGCGTCCACCGGGGCACGCCGGTGGGTGCCTACTGCGGCTCCGGCGTGACGGCCTCGTCGGTGGTGCTGGCCATCGAGGCGGCCGGCGTGCTGGACGAGCCCGCCGCGCTGTTCGCCGGGTCGTGGTCGCACTGGTCGGGCGATGCCGCGCGTCCGGTGGCGACCGGCGACTAGGGTCGACGCCATGGGTGCACCGGCCGAGGTCGTGTGGGACGACAAGCTGCTGGGCTACGACTTGGGTGACGAGCATCCGCTCAACCCGATCCGCTTGCGCCTGACCGTCGAACTGGCCACCGAACTCGGCGTGCTGGCCGGCGTGACCCCGCACCAGCCGGAACAGGCCACCGACGAGCTGATCGAACGCATCCATGACAGCGGCTACCTGGCCGCCGTGCGCGCCGCGCCGGACGTGCGGGCCGACCAGCTCGCCGAACTCGACCACGGCCTGGGCACCCCGGACAACCCGATCTTCCCGAACATGCACGAGGCGTCGGCGCTGGTCGTCGGCGGCTCGGTGCTGGCCGCCGACCTGATCGCCACCGGTGCGGCCGACCGGGCGGTGAGCATCGCCGGCGGGCTGCACCACGCCATGCCCGATCACGCCGCCGGTTTCTGCGTCTACAACGACTGTGCCGTGGCGATCTCGTGGCTGCTCGACCACGGTGTGGACCGGGTGGCCTACGTGGACGTCGACGTGCACCACGGCGACGGCGTGCAGACCGCCTTCTACGACGATCCCAGGGTGCTCACCATCTCGGTGCACCAGCATCCGCGCACCCTGTGGCCGGGCACCGGTTACGCCAGGGAGATCGGCGTCGGTGCCGGCGAGGGCACGGCGGTGAACCTGCCGCTGCCGCCGGGCACCACGGACCGCCCGTGGCTGCGCGCCTTCCACGCCGTGGTGCCGAGCCTGCTGGGCGCGTTCCGGCCGCAGGTGCTGGTCACCCAGTGCGGTGTGGACAGCCACCGCAACGACCCGCTGGCCGACCTGTCGCTCACCGTCGACGGCCACCGCGCCATCTACCGGTCGATGCGCGACCTGGCCCGCCGCTACGCCGGTGGCCGCTGGCTGGCGCTGGGCGGCGGCGGTTACGACCTGGTGCGGGTCGTGCCCCGCTCGTGGACACACCTGCTGGCCACCGTCCTGGACCGGGACGTCGACCCGAACACGCCGCTGCCGGCCGGCTGGATGTCCACCATCGTCCCCATGGTGCCGCGGCACATCATGCTGCCGGCGTCGATGAGCGACGGCGGGGACACCGACTTCGAACCGTGGGGCGGCAGCGTGGACGACCCGGTGGACATGGCGGTCAAGGACACCCGGCAGGCGGTGTTTCCCTTGCACGGCCTCGATCCGGACGATCCGCGGGACTAGTCCGATGCCGGACACGGTCGGCGAGCCGGATCCGTTCGACTACCCGAGACACTGGGAAGCCGACGTCGTCCTCACCGACGGCGGTACCGTCCACTTGCGACCGATCATCCCCACCGACGCCGAACTGATCCGCGGCCTGCACGGCAGGCTGTCCGAGCGGACCCGCTACTTCCGTTATTTCTCACCGTATCCGCACATGTCCGACCGCGACCTGCGGCGGTTCTCCGTCATCGACCACCATGGCCGGGTGGCGTTCGGCGCGTTCCTCGGCGACGACCTGATCGCGGTGGGCCGCTACGAACGGCTCGGCGAGACGGAGTCGGCCGAGGTGGCGTTCGTGGTGGAGGACCAGCACCAGGGCCGGGGGCTGGGCTCGATCCTGTTGGAGCACCTGGCCGCCGCGGCCCGCGAGCGCGGCATCGGCCGGTTCGTCGCCGAGGTGCTGGGCGAGAACGGCCAGATGGTGCGGGTGTTCCGGGACGCCGGCTACCGGGTCAGCAGGGCGCTGGACGAGGGCGTGCTGCACCTGGAGTTCGCCATCGACCCGACGGATGCCTCGGTGGAGGTGGCCAGGGCGCGGGAGCAGGCCGCCGAGGCGCGCAGCGTGCACAACCTGCTGCATCCGACGTCGGTCGCGGTGATCGGCGCGTCCACCGATCCGACCAAGATCGGGCACGTCGTGCTCACCCACCTGCTGCGCGGCGACTTCGCCGGCACCGTCTACCCGGTCAACTCGGCCCACCGCTCGGTGCGCGGCGTGCGCGCCTACTCGTCGGTGCTGGACATCCCCGACCCGGTCGACCTGGCCGTGGTGGCGATCCCGGCGGCCGGCGTGGCCGACGTGCTGGACGCCTGCCTGGCCAAGGGTGTGCGGACGCTGGTGGTGCTGTCGGCGGGCTTCGCCGACGTGGGGCCGGACGGTGGCGGCGCGGAACGCAGGCTGGTGGCGCAGGCGCGGGCGCACGGCATGCGGGTGGTCGGCCCGAACGCGCTGGGCGTGGCCAACACCGACCCGGCGGTCCGGCTCAACGCCACGCTGGCCCCCCGGCTGCCCGGCGCCGGCCGGGCCGGCTTCTTCTGCCAGTCCGGCGCGCTGGGCATCGGCATCCTGGCCGACGCCAGCACCAGGGGACTGGGCCTGTCCACGTTCGTGTCGGCGGGGAACCGGGCCGACGTGTCGGGCAACGACCTGCTCCAGTACTGGGAGACCGACCCGGCCACCCAGGTGGTGCTGCTCTACCTGGAGTCGTTCGGCAACCCGCGCAAGTTCGCCCGGCTGGCCAGGCGGCTGGCCAGGCACAAGCCGATCGTGGTCGTCCGCTCCGGCCGGCATGCCGTGCACCCCGGCCTGGCCGCCACGTCGGTGCAGGTGGACGAGTCCAGCGTGCGGGCGTTGTTCGAGCAGTCCGGCGTGATCCGGGTGGCGACCCTGGCCGAACTGTTCGACACCGCGCTGCTGCTGGTCAACCAGCCGCTGCCGGCGGGCGAGCGGATCGGCGTGGTGGGCAACTCCACCGCGATCGGGCTGCTGGCCGCCGACACCGTGCTGGCACAGGACCTGCGGCTGGCCGCCGACCCGGTGGACACCGGCCCGGACACCACACCGGAGCAGTTCGCCGCCGCCGTCCGGGACATGCTGCGCCGCGACGACGTGGACGCCGTGGTGATCGTGTTCGTGCCGGCGCTGGCCGTGCCCGGCAACGCCTACGCGAGCGCGCTGCGGGCCGTGGTGGACGAGGGCGCGGCCGCCCGCAAACCGGTGGTGTCCACGTTCCTGGCCGTCGAGGGCGTGCCGGCGGAACTGGCGGTGCCCGGTCCGGACGGCACCCCCGGCTACGGCTCGGTGCCCTCCTACTCCAGCCCGGAGCGGGCGGTGCAGGCGTTGGCCAGGGCCGTGCGGTACGCGCGCTGGCGGTCCGCGCCGCAGGGCGGTTTCGTGCGGCCGGACGGCATCCAGGTGGACCAGGCCCACGAGCTCGTCACCGAGGTGATGGCCACTGTGGACGGTGGGCGACTACTGTCGGACGCGGAGTCGTTGCGGCTGCTCGGTTGTTACGGCATCGACGTGGTGCCGTTCCAGCGGGCGTCGACCGAGGTGGGCGCCGTGGCCGCGGCCGACGCGCTCGGCTACCCGGTCGCAGTGAAGTCCACCAGCGAGAAGCTGCGGCACCGCGACGATCTGGTCGGCGTGCGGCTGGACGTGGCCACGGCGGACGGGGTCCGCACCGCCTACCGGGACGTGCGCGGAGTGTCCGGAGTGGATGATGTGATCGTCCAGCGGATGGCCGAACGCGGGGTGTCGTGCGTCATCGGGCTGCAGGACGACCCGTCGTTCGGCTCGCTGGTGTATTTCGGGCTGTCCGGCATCGTCAGCGACCTGCTCGGCGACCGGGCCTACGGTGCCGTCCCGCTGACCGACGCGGACGCCGCCCGGCTGGTCAGGGCACCCCGCTCGGCCGCGCTGCTGGCCGGCTACCAGGGCTCCGCACCGGCCGACCTGACCGCGCTGGCCGACCTGGTGCTGCGGGTGGCCGCGCTGTCCGAGGACCTGCCCCAGGTGCGGTCGCTGGCCCTGGACCCAGTCCTGGCGCTGACCACCGGCGCTGCCGTGACCAGCGCGCGGGTCGCGATCGGCCCGCCACCGCCCCGGCCGGACTCGGTGCCCCGGCAACTGCGCTCCGTGTCGTTCTACAGTGACGAGCGTGAGTGACAAGAAGATCACCAGGACGGTGGTCGTCCACGCCCCCGCGGGGCGCGTCTTCGATCTGCTCGCAGACCCGTCCAAGCACCCGCTGATCGACGGTTCCGGCACGGTGAAGGCGCCGCACGGCGCGCAGCCGGAGCGGCTGGAACTCGGTTCCCGGTTCGGCATGAACATGCGGTTGGGCGCCCCCTACCGGGTGACGAACCGGGTCGTCGAGTACGAGAAGGACCGGCTCATCGCGTGGCGGCACTTCGGCGGCCACCGGTGGCGCTGGGAGCTCAAGCCGATCGACGACGAGACCACCGAGGTCTCCGAGACGTTCGACTGGTCCACCGCGCCCGGCGGTTTCGCCTACGGCGCCATCGGCTTCCTGGACCGCAACACCAAGGGCATCGAGGCCACCCTGGCCAAGCTGGACTCGGTGCTCGCGGAGCACTGACCGCGTGCAACCCGGGAGCACCGGTGTTCCGTCCTACCCCCATGAGACATCTGGGAGCGGTTCTCGGCGCCGGCCTGGCGCTGGTCCTGGCGGCCGGCTGTGCCCAGCAGGAGAGCACCGGCGCGGCAGGCGGTGGCACGCTGTCCACCGCAACGCCGTCGCACACCGCGACGATGGTCCCCGGACCGGCACCCGTACCGGCGAACCCGCCGGGCGTACGGCCACCGCCTGACGCCGTCGTGGTGCCGAGCAGCCGGGTGGACACGAAGGCGCTGCCGTTCGGCTTCCCCAAGCTCGTGTGGACCGACCGTGGCGGCACCACCCTCGGCTTCGACGGCGAGGCCGGCGGCTGCTTCACGTCCCGGGCCGAGGTGGACAAGCAGGACGCCACCGGAGTGACCGTGCGCATGATCCAGCAGCAACCGGGCACCGGCGAGCGTTCCTGCCCGATGTTCGTGCGCTACAAGCCCATGTCCGTCCACCTGGCCCAGCCACTGGGCAACCGGACGGTCACCCTGCAGTTGTCCATCATCCGGGGGTGAGACCCGACATGACGAGGACCGTGGCAACACTGGCCGCCGTCGCGTGCGGCGTGCTGGTGACCTTGGCGGCCTGCGGGTCGCCCGCCGAGTCCGCGGGCAGCGGCTCCGGGCCGCATATCGGCATCGCCGCGCCCAGCGCCGTGGGCGGCGTGCCGCCCAGCGCCGTGGGCAGCGGCAACCAGTCCTTCCGGCCCGCACCACCGGTGATGACGGTCGTCCCGCCCGGCCAAGCGGCACCACCGGCCGGCAAGGCCACGACGGTGCCCAGCGGGCAGATCGACGCCAGCCACGTCACCTCGCCGCCGGGCGGCGTCAAGGCGGCCGGGCGCGAGGTCATGTTCAACGCGGGCCAGGCGGGCTGCCAGCAGATCACCGGTCAGGTGGCCGCGCAGACCGCGAAGGCGGTGACCGTGGACGTGGTCACCACCAACACCAGCCACGGCGGTCAGGTGTGCCCGATGATCGTGCGCCTGGTGCCGGTGACCGTGACGCTGGCCGCGCCGCTGGGTGACCGCACGCTGGTGTTCCAGCAGGTCATGCGGCACGGCTGAAGCCGGCCAGCAACCCGGCGACCAGCGCCGACCTGGCCATGTGCGGGCAGTGGTCCCCGTCGATCTCGATGGGGGCCACGCCCAGCCGGTCCACGGCTGCCGAACGCATCCACGACGGTGTGAGCGTGCGGTCGGCCAGCGGCAGCACGTAGGTCGACGGCATGTCCGGCGCCGGACCGGCCGGCTCGCCGTACGCGGCCGTGGGCCGCCACGGCCGCAGCGTGTCCACCGCCCAGCGCAGCGTGGCCAGATCGCAGCCGTGGAACAGGAAGTAGGCCGATTCGGTCGGGTCGTCGGACTGCCATTCCGGCCACTCCGCGCCGAACATGGTGTCCTGCTCGGCCCGTACCTGGTCCAGCATGCTCGACCCGCCCGCGAAGTCCGGCACGAACGCGGCCAGCCACACCACGTGCACCGCATCCAGTCGCCTGGCCAGCGCCGAGGCCACCAGCCCGCCGCCGGAATGCGCGACGACGACCGGCTCCCGCACGTCGTCGGCCACCTGTCCGGCCGCGATCCGCGCGTAGTCGTCGATCAGCAGGTCGGGCTGGTCGACCGGCAGGTCGACGGGCATCGCCCGGTGACCGCGCCGGGTCAGGTCGTGGCCGACGCGGTCCCAACAGGACGGCGACTGCGTGGTGCCGTGCACCAGAACGAAGTCCACGGCCGTCACCGGTGGAACGAGATCTGCAGCGTCGGCTGGGACGTGCCGGCGAAGAAGTCGTTGCCCTTGTCGTCGACCACGACGAACGCCGGGAAGTCCTCGACCTCGATCCGCCAGACCGCCTCCATGCCCAGTTCCGGGTACTCCAGCACGTCCACCTTGCGGATGCAGTCCTGCGCCAGCCGGGCCGCGGGACCGCCGATGGAGCCCAGGTAGAACCCGCCGTTGGCCGCGCAGGCGTCGGTGACCTGCTGGGACCGGTTGCCCTTGGCCAGCATCACCAGCGAGCCGCCGGCTTCCTGGAACTGGGCCACATAGGAGTCCATCCGGCCGGCCGTGGTCGGGCCGAACGAGCCGGAGGCGTAGCCGTCCGGTGTCTTGGCCGGACCGGCGTAGTACACGGGGTGGTCGCGCAGGTACCGCGGCATCGGCTCGCCGGCGTCCAACCGCTCCTTGATCTTGGCGTGCGCGATGTCCCGCGCCACCACCAGCGGACCGCTCAGCGACAGCCGCGTCTTCACCGGCAGCGCGGCCAGGGTGGCGCGGATCTCGCTCATCGGCCGGTTCAGGTCGACCCGGACGACCTCGTCGGACAGCAGGTCGTCGGTGACGTCGGGCAGGTAGCGGGCCGGGTCGCGTTCCAACTGCTCCAGGAACACGCCCTCCGGGGTGATCTTCGCCTTCGCCTGCCGGTCGGCCGAACAGGACACCGCGATGCCCACCGGGCACGACGCGCCGTGCCGGGGCAGCCGGATCACCCGCACGTCGTGGCAGAAGTACTTGCCGCCGAACTGCGCGCCGATGCCGAACTGCCGGGTCATCTCCAGCACCTGCTGCTCCAGGTCGACGTCCCGGATGGCGTGGCCCAGCGGCGAACCGTCGGCGGGCAGCATGTCCAGGTAGCGCGCCGACGCGAGCTTGGCCACCTTGAGGGTGTACTCGGCGGACATCCCGCCCACCACGATCGCCAGGTGGTAGGGCGGGCAGGCGGACGTGCCCAGGCCGCGCAGCTTCTCGTCCAGGAACCGGGCCAGCCGCGTCGGGTTCAGCAGCGCCTTGGTCTCCTGGAACAGGAACGTCTTGTTGGCGCTGCCGCCGCCCTTGGCCATGAACAGGAACTCGTAGTGCGGGTCGGCGCCGGGGGAGTGGTACAGCTCGACCTGGGCCGGCAGGTTGGTGCCGGTGTTGCGCTCCTCCCAGAAGTTCAGCGGCGCCATCTGCGAGTAGCGCAGGTTCAACTGCTGGTACGCCTCGAAGATCCCCTGGGACAGCGCCGCCTCGTCGGCGCCGCCGGTGAGCACCGACTCGGTGCGCTTGCCGATCACGATCGCGGTCCCCGTGTCCTGGCACATCGGCAGTACCCCGCCCGCCGACACGCACGCGTTGCGCAGCAGGTCGGTGGCCACGAACCGGTCGTTCGGGCTCGCCTCCGGGTCGTCCACGATGGCCCGCAACTGGGCCAGGTGCGACGGGCGGAGCAGGTGCTGGATGTCCCGGATCGCCTCGCGCGCCAGCCCGGTCAGCACGCCCGGCTCGATGGTGAGGAACTCGCGTCCCGCTGCGCGCTGCACGCCGACGCCGTCCGTGGTCACCAACCGGTACTCGGTGTGGTTGTCGCGGCCCAGCGGCAGCACGTCGGTGTGCTGGAAAAGGGGGGTGGCGGTCACGACCGTGACGTTACCGGTACGCGGATACCGGAAGGCCGGGCCGGCCCCCGGCCGTCCCGACCTTCCGTTGCGCGCGGTCGACACTGACCCGCGAAGTCGTTTGGGAAATCTTGAGTACCCCTCAGCCTTGCGTGACTGAAATCACAAGTCAACGGGACAATCGGGTGAGCCGTGACTGCGGACCGCAATCGACCGGTCCGGCGGGCCCAGCGCAGGCGGCGCGGCGGGCGGAGACGGCGGCCCGAACGGCGAACGGACACGGCGGCCCGTGGCAGGCTGCCTGCTGCGCAACCCGGTCCGGACAGGCGACAGGGCCAGTGCCCGTGGGCACCGGCCCTGTCTTGTCGGTTTTTCTCGACGGTTAGCTCGCGTAGGCGCGGAGGCGTTCCGCGCGGTCGCCCTGGCGCAGCTTGGACATGACCTCGCGCTCGATCTGCCGGACCCGCTCCCGGGACAGCCCGAACTGGCGGCCGATCTGGTCCAGCGTCCTGGGCTGGCCGTCGTCCAGGCCGTAGCGCAGCCGGATCACCGACTGCTCGCGGTCGTCCAGCGTGGCCAGCACCCGGCGCAGGTCGTCCTGCAGCAGGCCGGAGATGACGGCGCTCTCCGCGTCCGTCGCCTCGCCGTCCTCGATGAAGTCGCCCAGCGGGGCGTCCTCGTCACTGCCGACCGGCATGTCCAGGCTCACCGGGTCACGGGCGTGGTCGAGCAGGTCGGCGACCTTCTCCGGGGTCAGTCCGACCTCCTTGCCCAGCTCCTCGTTGGTGGCCTCGCGGCCGAGCTGCTGGTGCAGGTCGCGCTTGATCCTGGCCAGCTTGTTCACCTGTTCGACCAGGTGGACGGGCAGTCGGATGGTGCGGCTCTGGTCGGCCATCCCCCTGGTGATGGCCTGGCGGATCCACCACGTGGCGTACGTGGAGAACTTGTAGCCCTTGGCGTAGTCGAACTTCTCCACCGCGCGGATCAGACCCAGGTTCCCCTCCTGGATCAGGTCGAGCAGCGGCATGCCGCGGCCCGTGTAGCGCTTGGCCAGCGACACGACGAGCCGGAGGTTCGCCTCGAGCAGGTGGTTCTTCGCGACCCGGCCGTCGCGCACCAGCGCGGACAGCTCCTCGCGGCGCTTCGGCGGCAGCTTCTTGGCGGTGTCCATCATGTGCTGCGCGAACACCCCGGCCTCGATGCGCTTGGCCAGTTCTACTTCCTGTGCCGCGGTCAGCAGGGCCGTCTTCCCGATACCATTGAGGTACACACGAACCAGGTCCGCCGCCGGGCCCTGCGCGTCGAGGTCTGCCGCCTCGGGCACGACGAGCTCCGGAGCTTCACGTTCGATGGTCTGCGGGACGGTCACTGTGCTCCCTCCCCCTGTTGTTGCGGGTGCGTGCGGGCGCGTCACACGCCGGGCGACGGTGCGCGGCGCGCCGTGTGGCTCCGCTACCCGCCGGTTCCCCCGCGGGGCGCTTCGCTGTTCGGCCTGACACTCTGGGAAACGAGTACGATGGCGATTTCGTTCCCGGCCCTCACACGTCATGACGTCGCGGCTGTCACACCGGTTGCTCGATCAAACCTGAGCTTTCGCTGAGAGAGCACCTGAACGCCGGGGTCCGTCTGTCTGATTACCCCGAGCGAGCGGCCGGCAAACCGGCCTAGACCTCCACGAGAACGGTGAACGGCCCGTCGTTGACGCTCTCCACCGCCATCGGCGCGCGGAACCGGCCCGTGGCGACCGTCGCACCCCGTTCCCGCAACCGGGCGACTACCGCGTCCACCAACGGCTCCGCGATCTCCGCGGGTGCCGCCGCGGTCCACGATGGACGGCGGCCTTTCCTGGTGTCGCCGTACAACGTGAACTGGCTGACGACGAGCAGCGGCGCACCGGTGGTCGCACAGGACTGCTCGTCGCGCAGGATGCGCAGCTCGTGCACCTTCCGCGCCATCGTGTCCGCGGCCGCCGGTGTGTCCTCGGCGTGCACACCGAGCAGGACGAGCAGACCGGGTTCGGCGATGGCACCGACGGTCTCGCCGTCGACCGTGACACTGGCCCTGCTGACCCGGGCGACGACCGCTCGCATGGCGGTGATGGTCGCATCCGGCCGACCGACCGGGTGAGCCCGCCGTCACAGGGCGTGCCACGCTGTCACTCGATCGGGTAGAGCGCGGGAGGGCGCGATGGGCTTTTTCGACGAGGTGCTGCTCACCGACGACCGCCCGGCGGCCCCCGAGTTGCAGACCGTCCGGCCGGCCCACCTCGGCCCACCGGAGGGCTCGGTGCTGCCGACCGTGCTGCCCTACGTGCGGCTGCTCGGCCGGTCGGACAACGCCCGGATCGCGCTGGTCGGGCTGCGCTGCTGGCCCGACGGCGTGTCACTGGACCTGCGGCTGCTGTGCCGGACCCGGCGGTTCCCCCGGCCGCGCCGGGACGGCCAGCAGGCCAACGACTGGTCCTTCCGGTTCGGTGTGCGCTACGCCGACCGGCGCCGGGTCGCGGTCGGCGAGTTCCCGCCCGAACGCCGCTCGGTGGCGCGCGGCACGGACGGGCTGGTGCTGCGGCCGACCATCGGCGGCGGTGGCCGGTTCCACCGGCACTGGGACTTCTACCTGTGGCCACTGCCACCCCAGGGCCGGCTGACCCTGGTCGCCGACTGGCCGGCGGAGGACATCCCGGAGACGTTCACCGAACTGGACGCGGGGGAGATTCGGGCCGCGGCCGCGCGGGCGGTGGTGGTATGGCGTGATCTACCGGTCGCCGAACCGACGGCGGGCGGTTAGTCCCCGGCGATCCTGTCAATCCGGTGAGTACGGTGAGACGATGAGCTCGGAGGTGGTGTCGTGAAGGATCACGAGGACGGCACCCCGGTGTTGATCACCGAGGCCGCCCCTTCCCATGACGACCAGCAAGCCCTCCGCAAGCGTCGATACACCATCATGATGTTGAGCCGCATCCCGTTCCTGATCCTGGCGGGCGTGTTCTACCAGACCTGGTGGCTGGCGGTCCTGTGCATCGCCGTGTCGATCCCGCTGCCGTGGATCGCCGTCCTGATCGCCAACGACCGCCCGGCCCGCAAGGCGGAGCACCCGAACTGGTTCCACCGCAGGTCGACCATTCGCGAACTGGAACGCAAGGGCCACCCGGTCATCGACGCCTGACCGGCGGCTGCGCCCCGACGAACCGCACGGCGGCCGTGCCCGCCGTCACGCCTGCCCGTAGTGCTTCCGCCGGACCCGATCCGGCCAGCCGGGCGTGCAGCAGCGCCGCGTTGAACGCGTCACCGGCACCGGTCGTGTCGACGCACTCCACCCGCTGCGCCGGTTCGGTCAGCACGCCGTCCCGGTCGACCCAGCACGCGCCGGCATCACCCCTGGTCACCGCCACCGCGCCGACCGCGGCCAGCGGCGCGGTCGCCGACTCCGGCTCGGCCGATCCGGTCAGTGTGACCAGTTCGTCGGTGTTGGGCAGCAGCAGGTCGACACCGCGCACCAGATCCAGGAACTCCGCCGGGTCGGTGACCGGCACGGTGCCCTGCGGGTCGACCGACGTGGTCAGCCCGGCAGCGCGGGCGGCGGCCAGCATCGCCGTGCCGGCCGGGCGGGACGCCGGGTCGAGCAGGACGTAACCGGACAGGTGCAGGTGGCGGGCCGTGGTCAGCAGCGCGGGCGGCAGATCGGCGGGTCGCAGCCGCCTGCCGGCACCCCGGTCGGACAGCATCGCCCGCTGCCCGCGCCCGTCGACCAGCACGACCACCCAGCACGTACCGGCGTCCGGGTCGACGGCCAGGACGCACTCCACGCCGGCCGCGGCCAGCTCAGCGGCCACCAGCCGGCCGGCCGGATCGTCGCCGACCCGGCCGACCAGCGTCGGGGTAGCGCCGAACTGGGCCAGCCACGCACACATGTTCGCGCCCGCGCCGCCGATCGCGGTCCGCACGTCGGCCGGCTGGTCGGTGCCCGGCGTGACCGGTCCGGCGTGCCGGACGAGGACGTCCATGCCGGCGTCGCCGACGACGATCACGGGCCCGCCAGTGCGACGGCCACCTCGGCGGCCACGGCGGCGTTGGACACGACCAGTTCCTCGTTGGTGTCGATGCTGGCGCCCTCACTGGCGGTGTGGAAGTGCTCCAGCAGCGCGGGTGTCACGTCCTTGCCCCGGAGGCCGGCCTCGGCCAGGTGGGTCAGGCCCTCGGTGAGCAGCCGGTCGTGCAGGTCGCGGTCCAGTTCGTGCTCGGCGGGCACCGGGTTGGCCAGCAGCGCGCCACCGTCGGCGAAGTCGCGATGCGCGGCGAACACGGCAGCCGCCCGCGCCGGGTCGTCGGCCCGCCACGGCACGTCGTACCCGGAGTCGCGCAGGTAGAAGGCCGGGAAGCGGTCGGTCCGGTAGCCCAGCACCGGCACCGACCGGGTCTCCAGCAGCTCCAGCGTGGCGCCGATGTCCAGCACCGACTTCACCCCGGAGCACACCACCATGATCTGCGTCGTGGCCAGCACGTCCAGGTCGGCCGACATGTCCCAGGTGTCCCGGGCGCCCCGGTGCACGCCGCCCAGCCCGCCGGTGGCGAACAGCCGGATGCCGCGCGCGGCGGCCAGTACGGCGGTCGCGGCCACCGTGGTCGCACCGCTGTGGCCCAGCGCGGTGGCCGGCCCGAGATCGCGGCGGGACAGCTTCACCAGCCCGGCAGCGGGGTCGCACACCCTGGCCAGTTCGGCCGCGGACAGCCCGACCGTGGGAGTGCCGTCCAGCACGGCGACGGTGGCGGGCACGGCGCCGTGCTCCCGGACCGTTGTCTCCAGGCGTCGCCCGACGCGCTCGTTGCGGCCCGGTGGCAGGCCGTGGGCCAGCAGGGTGCTCTCCAGGGCGACGACCGGCCGCCCATCGGCGATCGCGTCGGCGACTTCGTCGGATACACGTGTGGTCACGGTGGCATCATGAAGGGCGTGAGTACGCAGACGCTGCCCGAGGTCGACACCCGCCCGGAGGGCACCGACACCACCGGCGACGACGCGCCGAAGATGTTCCACTACGTGCGCAAGAACAAGATCGCGGAGAGCGCGGTCATGGGCACGCACGTGGTGGCGTTGTGTGGCGAGGTGTTCCCGGTGACGAAGTCCCCCAAGCCGGGATCGCCGGTCTGCCCCGAGTGCAAGCGCATCTTCGAGCGCATGCCGTCCGGTGGCAAGGACTGACCCTCAACCCGTCGCGGGCGGGTCGGCCCGCTTCTCGCCGGCCGGCTCGTCATCGGCTTTCGGTTCGGCCTCGGTACCGGCCTTCGGCTCGGCATCGGATTCGCCCGCCCCGGACTTGCCGGACTCGGCTTCGGCGGTTTCCAGCTTGCGCCAGCGGCGGCGGTGGGTGAACTTGGCCGGCCACATCTCCTGGATGGCGCTGTTGAAGTGGGCGCCGATCACGATGGCCAGGCCGATGAAGAACGTGAACAGCAGGAAGGCGATCGGGGCGGCCAGCGCGCCGTACGTGTAGCCGGTGCGGCCGATGGCCAGCAGGTAGACGCGGATGCCGACGCTGGCCAGCAGGAAGACCGCCATGGCCAGGGCGGCGCCGGGCAGGCCGCGGTACCAGGGCAGTTTGCGTGGCAGGGCCAGCTTGTACAGCGTGGCCAGCGCGATCATCAGCAGGACGGCGACCACCGGGTAGTAGAAGGCGCCGATCACGTCGGCGATGTTGTCCCGCCATGACGACGGGAACACCTTCGGCAGGAAGTTCGGGCCCAGGGCCAGGACCGGCAGGCCGATCACCGCGAGCACCAGCGCCACCAGGTAGAGCAGGAGCGCGAAGAACCGCTGCCACACCTCGTTGCGCACGCCGTACTGGCCGTAGGCCACGGTGATCGCGTCGACGAACGACGCCATCGCCGACGAGCCGGCCCACAGCGAGATCAGGAAGCCGATCGACGCGACCTCGGCCTGGGCCTTGGTCAGGATGTCGGCGACGGTCGGCGAGATGATCGTGTCGACGACGTTGGCGCTGAACACGGTGCGGGAGAACGTGATGATGCGCTCCTGCACGGACGTGACCAGACCGCGGCCGAACCAGTCGGACAGGAAGCCCAGGGACCCGAGCAGGCCCAGCAGCAGCGGCGGCAGGGACAGTGTCTGCCAGTACGCGGCCTCGGCGGCCTCGGAGAAGATGTTGCCGTGCCACGCCTTGGCCAGGGTTCGCTTCACCAGCGGCCACGTGCCCCGCTTGACTGGTGGGGCCGGCTGGGCGTCGGCGTCCGGCTGTGCACTCATGGTGGTGTCCAGCATGCTGCATCCGGAGTTGATCGCGTCGTACGAGGGGCGGCGTGCCACTGCCGGTTAGACTCGTGGTCCGCCGGCAGTGGGGAGAAGGGGGAGTCCGTGGCACAGCCCGACTCCCTTGACCTGTCCCCGGCCGCCCCACCACTGGCTCTGCGCCGGCCGCTGCGCGACTGGCAGCGCCGGGCGCTGACCCGCTATCTGGCCACCGGGCCGCAGGACTTCCTCGCGGTAGCCACCCCGGGCGCCGGCAAGACCACGTTCGGGCTGCGGGTCGCGGCCGAGCTGCTGGCCGACCGGACGGTGGAGCGGGTCACCGTGGTCACCCCCACCGAGCACCTCAAGCACCAGTGGGCGGTCGCCGCGCGGGACGTGGGCATCCCGATCGACTCGAACTTCCGCAACACGCACGGCGCCACGTCCCGCGACTACCTGGGCGTGGCCGTGACCTACGCGCAGGTCGCGGCCCATCCGGCGCTGCACCGGGTGCGCACCGAGAACCGCAAGACGCTGGTCATCCTGGACGAGATCCACCACGGCGGGGACGCCAAGTCCTGGGGCGACGCGATCCGGGAGGCGTTCACCCCTGCGGTGCGCCGGCTGGCGCTGACCGGCACGCCGTTCCGCAGCGACGACTCGCCGATCCCGTTCGTCACCTACGAACCCGATCCCGGCGGCTTCCAGCGCAGCCACGCCGACCACTCCTACGGCTACGCCCAGGCGCTGGCCGACGGCGTGGTCCGGCCGGTGATCTTCCTGGCCTACTCCGGCGAGATGCGCTGGCGCACCCGGGCCGGCGACGAACTGGCCGGCACGCTCGGTGCTCCGATGATCGGCGAGCACCTGTCCCAAGCCTGGCGGACCGCGCTCAACCCGAACGGCGAGTGGATCGCGCGCGTTCTGGAAACTGCCGACCGCCGGCTGACCGAGGTCCGCCGGGACGTCCCCGACGCGGGCGGCATGGTCATCGCCACCGACCATGCCGACGCCCGCGCCTACGCCGGGCTGCTGCGCCGGATCACCGGCGCCCGGCCCGCGGTCGTGCTGTCCGACGACCCGGCAGCCAGCCGCAAGATCGCCGCGTTCGCGGCCTCGGCGGACCGCTGGCTGGTCGCGGTCCGGATGGTGTCCGAGGGCGTGGACATCCCCCGGCTGGCCGTGGGCGTGTACGCGACCAGCGTGGGCACCGCGCTGTTCTTCGCCCAGGCGGTCGGCCGGTTCGTCCGGGCCCGGCGGCGCGGCGAGACCGCCTCGGTGTTCCTGCCCTCGATCCCGGTGCTGCTCGGCTACGCCGCGGAACTGGAGGCCGAGCGGGACCATGTGCTGGCCGCCCCGGCGGACGACGCGGAGGAACGCGAGCTGGCCGCGGCCCAGCGCGAGCGCAGCACGCAGGATCTCGACGACGAGCTGCCGTTCCAGGCGCTGGAGGCGTCCGCGCAGTTCGACCGGGTGCTGTACGACGGCGGCGAGTTCGGCGTGTCCGCCGAGGAAGAGGACTTCCTCGGGCTCCCCGGGCTGCTCGACCCTGAGCAGGTCCGGCTGCTGCTCAGGCAGCGCCAGGCCGGCCGGCGGGCCGGTCCCGCCGCCCGCCAGGACGCGGTGCCGCCCCCGGCCGCGGCCGGGGGCAGCGCGCCGGCCCCGGTGGCCACCAGGGAGGGCCTGGCCGCGCTGCGCAAGGAACTGAACGGGCTGATCGCGGCCTGGCACCACCGCACCGGCCAGCCGCACGGGGTAATCCAC
>DASUGU010000011.1:0-38818 GCA_036273855.1 Pseudonocardiaceae bacterium | reverse complement strand
GACGGGGTCGACGTGGCCTTCGCGGGCGGCGACCGGCGGCGCTTCGACCTGGTGGTCGGGGCGGACGGGCTGCACTCGGCGCTGCGAGCGATGGTGTTCGGGCCGCACGAGCGGTTCGTCCGCCACCTCGGGCACGTGATGGCCTTCTACACGGTGCCCGACGAGTTCGGGCTTGACCGCTGGCTGATCGACTACCAGGAATCCGGGTCCGGGCGCTCCGCCGGCCTGCGGCCCATCCGGGACGCCACCCGGGCGATGGCCATGTTCTCCTTCCCCGCCGCCGATCTCGACGTCGACTACCGCGATGTCGCGGCCCAGAAGCGGCTGCTGCGGGAGCGCATGGCCGGCCTGGGCTGGTGGACCCCGCGCATCCTCGCCTACCTGGACGACACACCGGACTTCTATCTTGACCAGGTCGCCCAGGTGGTGATGGATCGCTGGTCGAGCGGACGGGTGGGGCTGCTCGGGGATGCGGCGTTCAGCGCGTCCCCGATGTCCGGGGCGGGCACCGGGCTGGCCCTGGTCGGTGCCTACCTACTGGCCGGCGAGCTGGCCGCCGCCGGCTGGGACCCCGAGGCCGGGTTCATCGCCTACGAGCGGCGGATGCGCCCGTACGTGGAGGCCAACCAGGAGATCGGCCGGTTGCACGTGCACAGCCTCGACGCCACCGGGCCCGACGCCGAGCCGAGCATCGATTTCGACAGCGAATGGTTCACCGAACTGATCGAGCGCGCGATCAACGGCGTCGAACTGCCCGACTACGCCGGGGTGCCCGACTCCGGGGCCCGACCGGATCATCAGGATTTGAACCAGCGACCCCTTGACCCCCAAGAATTCCAACAATTCCCTGACCAGCAGCAATCGGCTGCTGAAGATAGGCGTCAAGCACCCGCTGATTGGCCACTCGGACGGGCATGATCGAGGGAAGCGCGTTCCTGGGGTACGCCCGCGCCGGGCCTTCGGGACCATCGGCCAGCGCACCGCCTGTAGTCCGCGCCAGGTAACCGTGCGCGCACATCGTGCCGGTCGGGGTTCCCTCCTGGATGAACGTCACGAACTCGCGAACGACCACCACGTCGAGACCGGTCATCTCGTTGACCATGCGCACCGCGGCGTCCCGCGGTGCCTCCCCGGGATTGCATGGATTGCTCGGCAGCGAGGCCGGAGCCTCAGCCGGACCCTCCCGGCGGGTGAATGAAGACGAGCTCGTCATCGTCGGTCTCGACGACGACCAACGCCCCGTGATAATCGAACGGCACGTCCGCGGAAGTCATGGGCCGATCCTAATGTCACGCGGTGACAGAACCGAGGCCCCCCACAGCCGCCAGCGCTCTGCCTCGGCGGTGGCCACGACTCACCTACCGTGCTGGTATTTCATCTAACCGTTCGACTTTAAGCAAGGTAAGACCATTTGCTGTTAGATTACGGTGGTACGGGTCTCGGGCGACGATGAGGTGGGCGACTTGACCGCATCCACGGGTGGCACGAAAGGCGACCTCTTCAATCGTGTGACCATGTCACGGGTCTCCCAGGCCATCGTGGATCAGATCAAGGCCCTGATCCGCAATGGCTCGCTTGCGCCCGGTGACCGGCTGCCGAGTAGGCGAGAACTGTGTGAGCGCTTTGGCGTGAGCCGGGTTACCGTGCGCGAGGCCCTTCGTATGCTTGAGGCTTCCGGACTCGTGACGATCCGAGTCGGGGCACGTGGCGGCGCCTTCTTGACCGCTCCCAGCGCGGATCGGGTCGGTGAGGGCCTGGCCGACCTGCTGTCGATGTCAGCACTCACCGCGGGGGAAGTGACCGAGACACGAAAGATCGTCGAGTTCGGCGCCCTCCCCCTGGTCGTCGAACGGGCGACCGACGACGACATCGACGCACTCTTCAAGCTCGTGGAGGAGGGCCAGGCGGCCATCGACGAAGGACGCTACACGATGGATATGTCGGCGCGGTTCCACGCCCGAGTCGCGGAATGTGCCCACAACACTGCGCTTGAAACGCTGCTCCAGGCCTTTTACGGGCCCCTCCTGATGTCACTGCGTGAGGCCCACGAACACGCGCCCACCATGGGAAAGCGTGGGACCGAAGAACACAGGAAGCTCGCCGAGGCCATCCGCGACCGCGATCTCCCAGCGGCACAACGTGTCATGAGCGAGCACATCGCCCGAACAGCGGAGCGCATCTCGCACGGCGCCGAACAGCCCTGAGAGACTGTGTCGGGAGCGTCGAGCCGGTGTGCTCAGACGATCGTGGCCTCCAGCGTCTCGGGCGCGAACAGTTCCTCCGGGTTCAGCGCACGGGCCGCCAGCCCCTGGTCCAGCGAGTAACGCAGGAATGCCCGGAGAGTTCCGGCGTTGCGGTCAAGGCCGTAGGGCCAGTAGTCCGCGCCCAGCACGGCCCGGGTGCGGGCGACCTCGTCGTGCAGCCAGGGCAGCATGTACCGGGCCGCCGCCGTCTCGTCCATACCTTCCTGGCACAGCGCTTTGGCCTGCTCGAACGCGTCGAACAGGGACCGCGCCACCCACCGGTTGCGCTCGTAGACGTCCCGGCGCAGCACGATCACATGCATGATCGGGAAGATCCCGGTACGGCGGAAGTAGTCCTGCTCGACCGGACCTGCGGGGTCGAACAGCCGGCGGACACCGGCGTCGCCGCGAGCGAAGCTCTGCGGCGTACGCGGCGTGTAGAGGGCGTCGATCTTCCCGGTGGCAAGCAGTTCGGACAGGGTCTCACCTGGGCCGATCGGTTCCACCCGTACCCCTGCCGGCAACTCGACGCGCAGCTTCTCCGGCCGGCCGGGCTGATGCAGTCCGCCGGTCCGGTACGTCACCGACTCGACCGGGACGTCGTACTCGTCGGCCAGGATGCCCCGGATCCAGACATTGGCGGTCAGCTGGTACTCCGCGACGCCCACCTGCCTGCCCACCAGGTCTGCCGGCTTCTGGATGTTCGACGCCGCCGACACGTAGATGCCACTGTGCCGGAACAGGCGCGACGGGAAGACGGGAATCGCGATGAACGGTGCGTCGCGGGTCAGTCCGACCACGTAGCTGGACAGCGACAGCTCCGCGGCGTCGAACTCCTGGAACCGTGCCATGCGGAAGAACGTCTCCTCCACCTGCTGGGGGAGATAGGTCAGGTCGATCCCGGCAGGACGGATGCGGCCGTCCCGTAGTGCCTCGGTACGGTCGTAGCGCTCACAAGCCAGGGTGAGCGAAACACTCATGCTGTGACCTCGTTCCTCGCTGGCGCCCGGTTCAGAACAGGATCCCGCCGTACAACGGGATGTCGAGCGCCTGCTCGAACAGCACGCTGGTGACCACCCCCATGACGACGGCGGACACGACCGCCAGCACCCAGGACCGGCGGACACCGAAGTAGACGAGGAAGAACAGCGGCACGGCGATCACGTAGCCGACCAGCAGGATGGCACCGAGGAACCCACCCGCCCACGCCATCGCGATCGGCACGTCGATCGGCTTGCCATCGACCTCCGGTGCCGCCGTTTCCTCCTCGGAGGTGACCGACGTCTGCCGGGTGGCCTCGCTCGTGGCCCGCTGTGCGCTCGACCCGCGGCGGCTGTCGGCGGCTGGGTCACCGTGGCTGAATTTCCACATCCCGGGCACGAACCAGCCGATGAGTTGTACGACGGCCGCCACCAGGGCGACGATCCCGACGACGGTGGGGATTTGCCGGCCGATCGGCGGGTAGCTCTGGGCCACCAGCAGGTAGCCGCCGATGGCGAGCACGATCACGATGTCGAAGACCAGTTCCCCCTTCGACCTGGTGGCCCGTGCGTTCGTCGGGTCAGTGGTAGGTGCGTCGCTCATCGCAGGGATCCCTTCTCCGAGCCGCTCGCGGAGCGGTCGCCGGCGAGTGTGGACACGGGGGGCGCGCTGTCCGTCGTCGCCGCGGCCTGGTCGACGGCGGTGGCGTCGGCTCCGTCCGCGGGCCGCCGGGCGCGGAAGCGGATCTTCTTGAGCAGCGGGCTGAACAGGCTGAGCAGGATGATCACGACCATGAGAGCGGTGAGCGGTCGCTCCAGCGACGCCCAGCCCTGCAGGTTGCGGACCAGGTACAGGTTGTCCTCGACCACCTTGCCGAGCAGGAAGCCGATCATGGCGGCCGGCACCGAGTAGCCGAAGCGCACCATCGCCCAACCGGCGACGCCGAACGCGAACACGGCGATGGTCTGCGAGATCTCTCCGGTGGCCGCGTAGACGCCGAGGAACCCCAGTGTCAGCACGAACGGGACGAGGGTCCGGCTGGGAACGCGCGCCAGGCGGGCGAGCCCGGGAGCCATCCCGAGGCCCATCAGGCTGGCCAGCAGGCTGGCGATCCCGATGACGATCGCCATCGCCCACACCGCGTCCTGGTGCTGGGTGAGCATCTGCGGCCCGGGCACCATGCCGAGAATCGAGAAGCCACTCATCAGCACGGCCATCCCGACACCGCCGGGCACGCCGAGGGCCACGGTCGGCAGCAGGTTGCCCGCTTCCTTGGAGATCGAGGACGACTCGGGGGCGATGATGCCCTCGGGGATGCCGGTGCCGAACAGCTCCGGGTGCCGGGAGATCTTGGAGGCCTGGCCGTAGGAGACGAAGTTGGCCGCGACCCCGCCGACGCCCGGAATGATGCCGAGGACCGTGCCGAGGACCGCGGATCGGAACGTGAGCCACTTGTGCGAGGCCACGTCCCGGATGCCGTCCCGCACCCGTGCCCCTTCTTGGCCCCCGCGCAGCTTGACGTTCGAAGCACCGGCGGCAGCCCGGCTCGGCTTGGCGAACAGGCGGAACATCTCGGCGAAGGCGAACAGGCCCAGAGCCACCGTGGTGACGTCGAAGCCGTTGTACAGGGAGATGATGCCGCCGGTGAACCGCTGCACGCCGGTGATCGGGTCGTAGCCCACGAAGGAGACCATCAGGCCGAGGCCACCGGAGATGAGGCCCTTGGTCACCGAACGGGCCCGCATCTGCCCGATGAGCACGATGGCCAGCACGGCCAAGGCCAGGAACTCGGAGGGGTGGAACAGGGTGGTCAGCTTGTCCATGAACGGGATGAGCACCATCAGCAGGATGACGCCGATCCAGCCGCCGATCGTGGTGGCGGTGGCGGAGATGCCCAGTGCGCGGGCCGGCTGGCCCTTCTCGGTCATGGCGTAGCCGTCGAACGTCGTCGCGGCGGACTCGGGCGCGCCGGGCGTGTTGAACAGGATGGCGGTGATCGAGCCGCTGAAGTAGATCCCGGTGTGGGCGCCGAGCAACAGGGCCAGCGCCGGCACGATGGACATGTTGTAGATGAACGGCAACAGCAGGGTCAGCAGGACCGCGCCGCCCAGGCCGGGAATGGCCCCCACCACCGTGCCGAGCATGGTGCCGACGATCAGCAGCAGTATCGCCTGCGGTGCGCCCAGGGACGTCAGCCCGTCGATCAGGTTTTGCCACATCGCAACTCCTGGGGTTCAGTGCGGGTCCTTCTGAAGAAGGCGGGCCGCCCCGAGCGACCGGGCGGCCCGCTCCGCAGGTGTCAGGCGGATGTCTTCAGCAGGTCGACGAACAGGGCCTTCTGGCTGAGCGCGTCCTTCGCGGCCTGGGCGAGATCCTGGCCGGACTCGAAACCCGGGTACAGCCCGGCCTTCTGTGCGGCGTCCAGCAGCTTCGGATCCTGCATCGCCTTCTGGAACGCGGTCCGCAGCGCCTGGAGCCGGTCGGCCGGGACACCGGGTGGCGCGAAGAACGCGTGGCCCAGATCCATCACGTCGGACAGGGCCGAGAGCGCCTTGATCTTGTCGGCGGACAGGTTGTGCTGCTTGGCCTCGTCGATGACCGTCGGGGTGTTCGGCAGCTTGCTGAACCTCTCTTTTGAGACGACGACAACCGGGGACGCCTTGCCCGTGATCGCCGCGATGTCGGACGCGGACAGCGACGCGGTGGCGCCTTCGCCGCTCAGGAAGGCGGCCTTCTCGTCGCTGCTGCCCGAGAACGCAGCCACCATCTGGAACGGCACCCGGAAGGCGTTGTAGATGATGACCGCGGAGTTGTAGTCCGAACTGCCCTTGCCCGTCGCGAGCGCCTTGATCTGCTGGTTCGAGTTGACGATCCCGTTGAACGTGCGGTGGTCGGCATCCCTGGTCGCGATGACGTGCGGGTCATTGTCCGGTCGGCCGATCCAGTCCATCTTCGTCACGTCGGCCTGGTAGCCGTCGGCCTGGTCCATCTGGTCGAACACGTCGCCGCCGGCGTTCGTGTCACCGATGGTCAGGCCGTCAGGCTTGGCCGCATAGACCTGGTTGGTGCCGACCAGGCCACCGCCGCCGGGTACGTTCTCGATCTTGATCTCGTCGACGCCGAGGTACTTCTGCAGATAGGGCGCCATGATTCGTGGCCACTGATCGTACCCGCCGCCAGGGCCATAGGGCACCACCAGGGTCAGTGTCTGACCGCTGTAGAACGAGGAGGAACCACCGCCACTCGCTGTTCCGGCGTTGCCGGTGCCACAGGCCGCTGCCAGCCCAGCGGTCAGGGTGAGCGCGGCGGCGGTCCACCACGCGCGGCGCCGAGCAAGTCTGCGCTGCATCTCAAATGCCTCCAGTCGTCGTGGCGGACAGTCGTCGTGGCCGTCGCACGTCGAGAGGTACGGATGCCGCTGTGACGCACATCTCCGTGAGTCAGGCCGAGGGGCACTAGTATGGACTGACCTTATGACCGTTTGTCAATAGATCCTCTGATCGGAGCACCCCGATTGGTATCCGGCCGCCGCCGCGCACTGTGCTGCTGTCGGACAGCAGGCGGCCAGGCTGCACCGGCAAGCCCTGGCCGTCGTCGGACAAATCGGCGACCACCCGGCTCATGCCGCGAAACGGGTGAGCACCCTTACCAGGGTTGTCGACCGACCGGGTTCAGCACGGTCCTGCGTAACGGTTGTCCAGGTACGCCCGCCTGGCGGCCTCGTCCCGATCGGTGAACAGGAAGCTCGACCACGCCCGCCGCTCGTGCAGCACCGCGCCCAGCTCCCACACGCAGGCGACCTCCTTGTGGTGCGTCAACGGCAATGTCCGGTACGGCTGGTCGTCCGTGGCGTCGGCCGTGTACACGGTCTCCCACAACTCGTTGGCGTTGCGCCACGTCCAGACGATAAGGAAGTAGAACGAATCGCCACACAGGTGGTGGATGACGAACCCGAGATCACCGGAGACCGGCAGTTCACCTGACGCGGCCTGGGACCGCAGGAACTCCCGCGCCCGCTCGCGCCAGTCGTCGGGCACGGTGCGGTGCGCCTCGCGGATCTCGTACCACTTCAGGTGCGCGTCCTCAGTCACCAGGTCGCTGCCCGGCAGCGGGACGACCAGCTTCTCGTAGTGCTTGTAGTCGGCGGGGACGTCCCCAAGACGAATGAGGCTCACGTTCGTTACTCCACCAGGTATTCGATCAGCTCCGGGGCATCGACTTCGTCGGATCATCGTACTGTCCCACCGCTTCATCAGGCGGAGTTCACAATTGGCCGAATCATGCCCCTACATTGTCCCGCGCAAGATCGGCACGGTTTCCGGACCGGTGAATTGATCACCGGCGGCTGGACGGAAGCGCACGTTCCAGCAGATCGCCGCACCTGTGGGCCGCCAGAAACCCGGACGTCGCACCACATCATTGCTCCGTACAGCCTAATCGAAGATGAGCCGAACTGCTCTACGCTCCGCACGTAGGCGCACATAGAGTTGCGATGTTGCGGACACCGAGTCCGCCGTGTGCGATACCGCACCACCCGTGGCGGTATTGGTCAAAGCTATTCCCACATCCGAAGGGGGTCGCTTTTGCGTGCCCAGCTCGAGGCGTACCCAGGCAGCCGATCTGAGCGCATTACCGGCCACCCCCTGGTACGCCACCGACATTGATCACGACACCGCACCGAAGGCCATCTTCCCGACCGATGATCAGGGCAGATCGACCGGGCAGGCGCGATTGTTCCCCACCGTTGTCGGCTATGCCGGGACACGCCGGGAACATCCCGGTCGCGGCCGGGTGACGCGGGCGGCGAAGGTCGCCGTTGTGGGTGCCGGGGTCGCCGGCACGATGCTCGCACTGCGACTCGCCGAGAACGGAGTGCCGGTCGACCTGTTCACCGGCGCGCGTCCACGCGACGCTGACGCGACCGGTGCGTCCGGCGGCCTGGTCCGGGGCTACGAACCAGATCCCCGGTTGGCCGCGGTCGCCGCGGCGAGCGTCGCGGAGATCCGTTCGGACCCTCGAATGCGCGACTGGACCGGCTATCAGGAGGTCGGCTCGGCCTACGTGACCGACGCGGCCGACCCACCGGACCCGGCCGCGCTGGATGCCACGCGGGAACGATTACCCGGCTCGTTACGGGTAGTTCCGGCCGACGAACTGCCGTTGCGTGGACTGCCGGACGGTGCGGTGGCGGTCCTCGAGCGACACGCGGGTTTCATCTCGCCCGCACGGCTGCGGGACCGGGCGCTCGCCGAGCTGCGACGCGCCGGCGTGACCATCCACACGCGACACATCACGGCGGTGACCGCCGACGCGGTGCGCGCCGGAAGCGAGGGCTTCGACGGGTACCGCGCGGTCGTGGTGGCCGCCGGCGCGTGGAGTCGTGACCTGGTCGGCGGCGCGCTCACCACGCGGCACATCCAGTACGGCGTGTACCCGGCGCGGGTGGCCGGCCTGCCGTCGTTCGTGGACGAGACCAGCGGACTCTACGGCCGTCCCGCGGCAGCTGGACGGACCTTGCTCGGCATCAGCAGCGATCGCTGGGGGCTCCGACCGGAGGAGATCAGCCCGGACCGCGACCTGAGCGCGCGGGTCACCGCCTGCGCCACAGACCGGCTCGGCATGCGGGTGCGGCCGGAGCGGGTGGTCGCGTCGTTCGACTGCTACTGCGAGTCCGCCGGCCTCGAGCTGCGCCGGGCAGGAGACGCGCTGACGTTCACCGGCGGCAGCGGCGGTGCGGCGAAGAGTGTGGTCGCCGCGAGCCGGCTGGCCTCCCGCGACCTGATGGCGGTGCTGGAAGGGGTGCGGTGACCCTCGATGCCGTCACCCTGACCTGGGCCGATCCCGCTGCCGTGCGGGCTGGTCCGCCATCGGTGTCGCGGAGTCCATGATGTGATCTGACCCTTCCCGACCGATCACGACGGCATCCTGCCGTCGATGCCGGACGAGATACTGTCGCGCGCCGACCTTTCCCGGCACGAGTTCGCGCGGTGCCCGGGTATTCATCCGCACCGTTACCACATGACAGTATTACGCGATCAGCGCCGTCCCACTAAATTCGATCACGCGTTCAACGACGCGGCCTCTCTCTGCCTACCTGAAGGTTTCCCGTGATCCTTGCGTAAAATTGTCCTTTGAGGACGGATGCGATGCTGCTCTGAGTCATCCGCAACTACCGAAAGTACGGCCCCCGACTGGCGGAGTGACGTCTACAGTGGGCTCGGGTAGAAAGACAACGCGCCAATTGATGTAGCCCCTGGCTCCATTGCCGCAGGCGATCTTGCCGTCGCATACCAACGGCGGCCCATTCCTCGCCCAGGCGCGAAATTATCAATGTCGAATGTGGAGGAACCGGCGGGGCGCGCCGGGGCGGGAGCATGTCCATGAGTCAGTCACCTGTGGAATTCGGGTCGCCGGCCCAGACGACGCCGGCGGAACGTGATCATGACGCCGAACAGCGCGACGAGCGGTCAGCATCATCCCGCCCAGCCACTGCCGCACCGAAACCCCGTTTCCGCCGCCGGACCCGGCTCGCGAGCCGTCCATAGCAGCCGGACAACGGGCGATCCGGTGTGGCTGATCGACCTGACACGGGCGCCAATGTGAACCCTGATGACCTTGGAGCGTACACAGTGAACCATCACCAGCAGGTAGAGCTGTTGGCGATCGGCGCCGGACCGGCGAACCTGGCCCTCGCCATCGCAATGGAGGAGCTCGCTCCGGCGGATCTCGCCGAGCGGACTCTCATCGTCGAGCAGTATGACGACGTTCTCTGGCAGCGTGGGATGCTGCTGCCCTGGGCGCAGAGCCAGGTGTCCTTCCTCAAGGACCTGGTGACCTTGCGCAATCCGTGCAGCAGGTTCTCATTCCTGAACTACCTGCACGCGCAGGGCAGGCTCGACGAGTTCATCAACCTCGGCACGTTCACGCCGTATCGACTGGAGATCTCCAACTACCTGCAATGGGTGACCAGGTCACTGACCGAGGTCAAGATCCAGTACGGCCGCAAGGTGGTCGGCGTCGATCCGGACATCGCGGCCGACGGCACGGTGTACGGCTGGCTGGTCCGGTTTGCCGACGGTAGCACGATCGCGTGCCGTGACCTGGTGTTCGGCGGTGGCCGGGAGGCGCACGTGCCCGACGTGTTCGCCTCGGTGTCCAAGGAACGGCTGATTCATTCGACCGAGTACGCCTACCGGGTCACCGGGCTGGAGGAGGACGCGCCACACCGGATCGTCGTGCTCGGCAGCGCGCAGAGTGCGGCGGAGATGCTGTGGGCGTCCCATCAGCGCTTCCCGAAGGCCCAGTTGACCATGGTGATGCGCGCGATCGGTCTGAACGCCTACGAGACCAGCAAGTTCACCAACGAGCTGTTCTACCCATCCTTTGTGGATGAGTTCTACGCGGCGCTACCCGAGGCACGCGAACAGCTGCTGCGCGAGATGCACCGGACGAACTACTCCGGTCTCGCGCCGGGGATGCTGGAGAGCCTGTACCGGCAGATGTACCTGGACAAACTGCAGGGTACCGAGCGGCTGTCCATGATCACGATGGCCGAGATCGTGGACGCCAGGTCCGACGGCGACGAGGTGGCGTTGACGCTGCTGGACCGCAAGTCGGGCAACCGCAGCGAGCTGCGTTGTGACGTGGTGCTGCTGGGCACCGGGTTCGTGAAGGAAATGCCGATGCTGACGCGCAACCTGGCCGCCGCCGCGGGTGCGGACACCGTGACCGTGGACCGCAGGTACCGGCTACAGCTACCGGAGCACGTCGAGGCCCGGGTGTACCTGCAGGGCGTGAACGAGGCGACACACGGCATCGCCGACTCGCTGATCAGCGTGCTGGCGGCGCGGTCCAGTGAGATCGCGGCCGACATCATCGCCGGTCACGGCGCTCGCGACACCGTCACCCCCGCACCCCGAGCCGTGCCACAGCCGCTGTAGAAGGAGACGAACCGATGATGGAGATCCATCCCCTCGACCGCGAGAATCTCAAGCCGGACAACGGGTTGCGTGCACAGCGGCTGATGCCGTGGGAGCTGCTCAACGCGCCTTTCGAGGCGTCGTGGTGCGTGGTGCGCCCGGGCGCGGAGTCCGGTGCGCACGGCCACCACGAGTACGAGATCTGGGTCGCCATGACGGGCGCGGCCGAAATCGTCACCGACGCCGGCACGGCGCCGTTCGTCGCGGGTGACATCGTGCACTTCACCCCGCACGAACGCCACCAGGTGGTCAACCGGAGCGAGGCCGACTTCCAGATGTACTCGATCTGGTGGGACGCCGAGATGAGCGAGCGCTTCACGGCCCGGCACGGCGAGGCCATCGCGTGAGCACGGCGAGCCGGCCGGCGATCGTCATCCCGGCCACCCCGACCTCCAACGGCGATCTGCACGTCGGTCATCTCGCCGGCCCGTACCTGGCCGCCGACATCTACGCCCGCTATCTGCGGGCGACCGGCCGGCCGGTGGTCAACACCACGTGCACGGACGACAGCCAGAGTTACGTGATCACCACCGCGCATCGGCTGGGCCTACCCATGCAGGTACTGGTGGACAAGTCCGCCAACGAGATCGAGCACACCTACGAGGCGATGGGCGGGATCCTCGGTGACGTCAACCGTGGCCTGCCGCCCGTCGACCACACGTACCGGGAGACGGTGCGGCGGTTCGTCACCGAGCTGCACGCGGCCGGCAAGTTCGAGCTACGCACGCTGTCCATGCCCTTCGCGACCAGGGCCCGGACGTTCCTGTACGACGGGTTGGTCAGCGGCGTGTGTCCGTCCTGCTACGCGAACAGCGCGGGCGGCGTGTGCGAGGGCTGCGGACACCCGAACAACTTCGACGAGCTGCTCGATCCCAGATCGACACTGGATCCCGATGACCCGGTGGAGATGCGGGCGACCACCATTCTGGTGCTGCCGCTGGAACGGTACCGGGAGCGCCTCGCCGCGTACTACGCCGAGCACGCCGCGGTGTGGCGGCCGCACCCGAAGCAGCTGATCGAGGAGCTGCTCGCCGGGCCGCTACCGGACTTCCCGGTCACCGTGCCGGGCACGTGGGGTGTGGCGGCGCCGTTCGCCGAGACGCCCGGCCAGATCATCTACCCGTGGATCGAGGCCATGCCGGCGGCGATCTACAGCACGTGGTGGTCGTTGGGCGCCGCCGGCGACGTGGACGCCCCGTGGCTGGCCGAGACGGACGCGGAGCTGATCTACTTCCACGGCTACGACAACGTCTGCCACTGGGGCGTGCTCGACCTGGTGCTGCTGATGGCGCACGACGGCAAGTACGTGCTGCCCTCGGCCAATGTGGTCAACGAGTTCTACGAGCTGGAGGGCGAGAAGTTCTCCACCAGCCGCGGCCACCTGGTGTGGGGCGCGGATCTGCTCGCCGAGGCGCCCCGGGACCTCGTCCGGTGCTACCTGGCGCTCACCGGCCCGGAGTTCCAGCGAACCAATTTCAACCGGGACACCATGGCACGGGTCATGACGGCCCGGCTGGTCGAGCCGTGGAACGAGCTGGCTCGCACGGCGGCGGACGCCGTGGCCGGCCTGCCCGAGGGCACCGCCCTCCCGACCACCGAACGCGGCCGGGGCCGGACGCAGGCGGTGATCGAGCGGATCAAGCTGTGCTTCCGGCCCGAGCACCTCAGCCTCGGCAGGGCCGCGGAGACGATCCTCTCGCAGGTCGACCGGCTGCGTGCCGCGTCGGCGCGCCTGGACGGCGACGCCGCGCTCGGTGACCTGCTGCTCGAACTGCGCGCCCTGCTCGCCTGCGCGTCGCCGTTCCTGGTGGACATCACCAACGGTGTCAGCACCGACCTCGACGCGGAGCTGCCGAACGAGATCGTGCCGTTCGACTTCCCCGCGCTCCCCACGTTCTCCGACCACGCGGCAGCCGCCCGCGAGGAGGCACAGCCATGAAACTGCTGACCGTCGAGCCACGGCAGTACCTGCAGTACTACCAGTCCCGTTACGAGCAGGTGCAGGACCTCGGCGTCGATCTGTACGTGCTCAACGGCGAAGGTACGCCGGACTTCTGGCCTGCCGACCACTACCGGTTGGTCGGCACCAAGAACCTGGACGACATGATCGCCGTGGCCAAGGACTGGCACGGCAGCGAGCAGTTCGACGGCGTGATCACCTTCTCCGAGGCGGCGGTGATCGCGGTGGCCGCCATCGCCGAGGCACTCGGCCTGCCCGGCATCGGCGTCGAGGCCGCGCTCAACAGTCGCAACAAGTACCTGATGCGTCTGTCCCACGAGAAGGCGGGCGCACCGATACCGCGGTTCCAACTGGTGAACGACCTGGACCGAGCCAAGACCGTGGCCGGTGAGTTCGGCTACCCGGTGATCATCAAGCCCACCCTGGGCGCGGGCTCGCATCTGGTGTTCAAGGTGCAGGACGAAGCCGAACTGGCGACCCGGTTCGCACAGGCCGAGGAGGGCCTGCGGAACCTGTTCTGGGTCCAGTCCGAGGCCGACGGGGTCGACCTGGGTCCGGTCGGCATCCTGGTCGAGTCGTTCCTGGACGGCCGTGAGTTCCTGATGGAGGCGCTGGCCTGGGACGACGAGGTGTACCTGGGATCGTTCGTGGACCGGATCACGCTCGAGGGCGACACCTTCGACGACGACATCCACCACGCGCCGACCAACCTGTCCCCGGCCGACATCGACGCGGTGCAGGCCGTGGTGCGGGCGGGCGCGCACGCGCAGGGCCTGCGGCGCAGTGCCATGCACGCCGAGGTCCGCTTCGACCAGGGCAAGCCGCACCTGCTGGAGATCGCGGCCAGGGTCGGCGGCGGCGGACTTGACATGATCGCCCGCCTGACCGCGGACTACGACCCGATCGCGGCCGTGGTCGACATCGGCCGCGGCGTGCGGCCCAGGGTGCGGCACTTCACTCCGACCGGCGTGCACACCGCGTCCATGTGCCTGATCTCGGGCGCCGGCATCGTCAAGAGCGTCAACGTGCCTGACGAGGTCAGGCTGTCCGACCGGGTGTTCCTGTTGAAGATCACCGCCCGGCCCGGTGATCTCATCCGCCGGCCACCCGAGGGCAACACGATCATCGGCTTCCTCGGCACCACCGGCGAGGCCGAAGAGGACGCAGTGGCCCTGATGAACGAGTACGCGGCGAAGATCACCGTCGACTTCGAGTAACCCGAGAGGATCCTTGTGTCCACCAGCACGAGCGTCGCGCCCGCGACCAGACCGGTGCGCGTGGCGCGACCCCGCCGCTACCTGATGTGCCCACCGGCGCATTTCGACGTCACGTACTCCATCAACCCGTGGATGCATCCGGAGAAGCCCACCGACGCGAGTGTCGCGGTGGTGCAGTGGGAGCGGCTGCGTAGCCTGTTCGCCGGCCTCGGCCACCAGGTCGAACAGATCGAGCCGTGCGAGGGGCTCCCGGACATGGTGTTCGCCGCCAACGGTGCCACCGTCGTGGACGGCCGGGTGCTGTCGGCGAAGTTCCGGCACCCGCAGCGCCGGCCGGAGGGTCCCGCCTACCTGAAGTGGTTCCGCGAGAACGGTTACCTGACCCGGGCGGCCGACCAGGTCAACGAGGGCGAGGGCGACTACCTGGTCACCAGTTCGCGCATCCTGGCCGGCGCCGGTTTTCGCACCGACGTCCGCTCGCACGCCGAGGCGGCCGGGTTCCTGCGCCGCGAGGTGGTCACGCTGTCGCTGGTCGACCCGCGTTTCTACCACCTGGACACCGCCCTGGCCGTGCTCGACGGCGACGAGATCATGTACTACCCCGACGCCTTCTCCGCCGACAGCCGCGCCACGCTCGCCCGACTGTATCCGCACGCGATTCTCGCGGACGAGCACGACGCCGCGGTGTTCGGCCTGAACGCGGTGTCCGACGGCCGGCACGTACTGCTCGCCGAGCAGGCGACCAGGCTGATCGACGAGTTGTGGGCACGCGGGTTCGTGCCGATCGGCGTGGACCTCTCCGAGTTGATGAAGTCCGGCGGCGGCGCCAAGTGCTGCACGCTGGAACTCCGCCCGGACCCGGGAGCCGTGACATGATGATCAACTACGACGGCAGGCGCTTCCATCCCGTACTGGACGACAGCGCGGACCCGAGCCGGGTGGCCGTCTACCACCAGGACGGCGATCTGCTGTGGGGCGAGTTCCATGGCGGCAAGGCCAAACGCGGCGCCCTCACCGGCACGGTGCACGCCGACGGTTCGCTGACGTTCGCCTACTGCATGGTGCTCGACGACGGCGCCGTGATCTCCGGTAGTTGCGCGTCCACCGCCCACGTGCTCGACGACGGCCGGGTGCGCCTCGAGGAGACCTGGGAGCGCTACGGCACCCACCGCGCGGGCGGCGTGTCCGTCATCGAAGAGCTGCCGACCGAGATTTCCGCACGAAGCGAGAGGACAGGACCATGACCGCGACCGCCGAGCAGCACACGGCAAGCGAGGGCACGCCGCGCAAGGGTGGCGTGGTCACGTGGGCGTCCGCCCCCGGCTTCCCGCCTGCGGTGGCGATCTTCCCGTTCGTCCCGGTCGAGCGCATCGGCACCCGCAACATCCAGGAGTTCCAAGCGCTGATGTTCCGGACCCTGTACTACTTCGGCAGCGACGGCACGCCGAACGTGGACTGGGCGAACTCGATCGGCGAGCCTCCACAGTGGAGCAGTGATGGATTGACCTGCACGATCAAGGTCAAGCCCTGGCAGTGGTCCAATGGCGAACCGCTGTGCGCGGACAACGTGCTGTTCTGGGTCAACCTGATGAAGGTCAAGGGTGAGAAGTACGGCGAGTACGTGCCCGGCTACTTCCCGGACAACTGCACCGACTACGGCAAGCTCACCGAGGACACCGTCTACTTCACGTTCGACAAGAGGTACTCGCAGCACTGGATGCTGTACAACCAGTTCTCCACGATCACCCCGCTGCCCAAGGCGTGGGACCGCACGGCGGACGGTCCGGCCAACGCGTCCGGCAACCTGGCCGACGTCGAAGCGGTGTACGACTACCTGATGGCCGAGCAGGGCGACCCCATGGCCGAGGACAACCGGTACCGCACCGCCTGGCCTGAACATCCACTGTGGAGTGTGGTCAGTGGGCCATGGCGGCTCAAGAGCTACACCATGGACGGCGTCGTCACATTCGTGCCGAACGAACACTACTCCGGCCCGCACAAGCCCTACCTCGACGAGTTCCGGCAGGTCCCGACCGAATCCGACGAGCACGAGTTCGCCAAGCTGCAGGAGGGGCCCCACGCCGACGGCGGCTACCAGGTCGGCTACCTGCCGCTGTCCATGGCCAACGAGGCGGTGACGGACCCGAACGACTCCAGCGCGAATCCGGTCGCCGACAACTACACGCTGGTGCCGCAGACAGCGTACTGCATCCGGTACTTCTGCCTCAATTACAACAACCCCACGTGGAAGGGGAAGCTGTTCGCCCAGACTTACTTCCGGCAGGCGCTGGCATCCTGCCTCGACCAGGACTCCGCGGTCCGGGACATCTATCAGGGCCGTGCGTACCGGCAGAACGGCCCGGTACCGATGTATCCGCCCAGTGAGCACATCGCGCCCTCGCTGCGCACCGGCGGCCCGCTGCCGTTCGATCCGGCGCGCGCCAAGCAGCTGCTGGCCGACAACGGCTGGGACACCAGCGTCTTCCCCGCTGTCTGCGTCCGACCGGAGGCCGGTGTCCCTGAGGGCGCCCGGCTTTCGGTGCTCATGCGCTACGTCGAGGGCAGGCCCGCGCTCACCCGGCTGATGCGGCAGTTCCGGGCGGACTGCGCGAAGGCGGGCATAGACCTGCGACTGGAGGAGGTCTACGGCTCGGTGCTGGTGGTGGAGGACGCACCCTGCGTGGCGTGCGAGGAAACGCCCTGCCTGTGGGAGCTGACCTGCTGGAACGGTGGCTGGGCCTACCATCACCCGACCGGCGAGATCCTCTTCCGCACCAACGCGGGCGGCAATTTCGGCCACTACACCGACCCGCGCACCGACGCGCTGATCGAGCGGACGGTGACCTCCGACGACCCGGCGGTCTTCCACGAGTACCAGGAGGTCATCGCGCGGGAGGTGCCGGTCATCTTCACCCCGAACTTCCCGATCCGCCTGCTCGAGGTGGCGAACACGATCAAGGGATTCGGCCCGGTGAATCCGTACGGATTCATCAACCCGGAGTACTGGTACTACGCCGACTGACACCCCGGCGCCGCTGGAGAGGAACGAGGAATGACTGAACACGCCGAGCGCCCCCTGCTGCTGGTGGTCGGGACCGGGATGCGGACCTACCGCGAGTACTTGCTGCGCTCCATCAGCACGAAGTTCCGGGTGCACCTGTTCAACTCGGTCGCACCCGAGTGGGAGAAGGAGTACCTGCACGGCTGGACGGTGCTGGAGAGCACCACCGACGGACCCGCGATGGCCGAGGCGGCGGCGAAGCTGAACGCCGAGGAACCGATCGCGGGCGTGCTGTGCTGGGACGAGGTGCGCATCCACGCCACCACGTTCATCGCGCGGGAACTCGGCCTGCGCAACGGTGATCCGGACGTCGTCTGGGGCCTGCGGGACAAGGGAACCACCCGCCGCCGGCTGGCCACCGCCGGTGTCCCGCAGCCCATGTCGGTCCCCGTCAAGACCGTTGACGACGCGGTCGCGGCCGCCGAGCGGGTCGGCTACCCGGCCATTCTCAAACCGCGCGGGCTGGGCGCCAGCCTCGGCGTGATCCGGGTGGAGAACGCCCAGGAGATCCGGGACAACTTCGCGTTCACCGCGAGCGCGGAAGGCCCCGAACCGGTCGTGTTCGACACCGACCAGCCGATCCTGGTCGAGGAACTGGTGACCGGTGAGGAGATCAGCGTCGACTCGGTGATCCAGAACGGTGTGGTCACGCCGCTGTACCTCGGTCGCAAGGTGGTCGGCTACCCGCCCTACGCGGAGGAGATCGGCCATTTCGTCGACGCGGCCGACCCACTGCTCACCGACCCGGCGCTGGCCGCGGTTCTCCAGGACACGCACACCGCGCTGAACTTCACCGACGGCATCACCCACGCGGAATTCATGCTCACCGCGGACGGCCCGAAGGTGATCGAGGTCAACGGGCGCCTCGGCGGCGACATGATTCCCTATCTCGGCCTGCTGACCAGCGGCATCGACCCGGGAATCGTGGCGGCCAGTGCCGCGTGCGGGATGGTCGCCGACCTGACCCCCAGCCGCAAACGAGTGGCCGCCATCCGGTTCTTCTATGTGGAGAAGGAAGACTCGACGATCGAGTCGCTGTCGTTCGACCGGACGAACCTGCCCGACTCGATCGACAAGGTGATCGCGGTCGCCCAGCCGGGCGCTGTCGTGTCTCCGCCGCCCAAAGGTACAGTTTGGGGTCGCATCGCGTTCGCGACCGCGACCGGTGACTCCAGGGAGGACTGTGCCCACAGCCTGGACACTGCCGAAGCCGCATTGCGGATCCGGTTGGCGTGAGATCCATGCTCGCCGGAACCCCTGAGCCGAAACGAGAACCCGCCGATGTCCGCTGAAACCCAGCAGAACCGGAGCGCCGGCATCTGGCGTACCTTCGTCGAATCGCCGCTGGCCGTGAAAGCCGTTCTCGGCGGCGTGTTCGTGAACCGGCTCGGCGGTTTCCTGAACATCTTCCTCGTGCTGTTCCTGACGTCGAAGCACTACACCGACAGCCAGGCCACGGTGTCACTCGGCCTGTACGGCATCGGGGCGGTGATCGGCGTGCTGGTCGGGGGCGCGCTGGCCGACCGCCTCGGTGCCCGCAACTCCACGGCCCTGTCGCTGGCGGGATCCGCGGTGCTCATCGCGTCGATACTGTATCTGCCCGACTATCCGTTGGTGTTGATCGTGGTCACCGTGGTCGGCGCGGTCAGCCAGATCTGGCGGCCGGCGTCGGCCACCCTGCTGTCCACGCTGATCAGCGACGACCGCCAGGTGATGGTCTTCGCGCTGTACCGGTTCGGGCTGAACCTGGGTACCACAGCGGCCCCGTTGATCGGGTACGGCCTCTACTACCTCGGCGGCCGCCAGTACACGCTGCTGTTCTACGGCGAAGCCCTGGTCGCCATCCTCTATGCGTTGATCGCGCTGTGGGCGTTGCCCGGCAAGACGAAGACGTCCCCCGCGGCGACCTCGTCCACGGCCGAGGTCCGGGAGAGCTACCTGGCCGTGCTGCGGGACAGGCGGTTCACGCTCTACCTGTTCGCGATGCTGATCAACGCCATCGTCTACATGCAGTACCTGTCGACGCTGCCGCTGGACGTGAAGGCCATGAGCCTGCCCGTCATCTGGTACACGTTGGCCGTCGCGCTCAACGGCTTCATCGTGATCGCCTTCGAGCTACTGGTGACGAAGGTGTCGCAGAAGTGGCCGTTCAAGGTCACCGCGGGCATCGCGTTCCTGCTCAACGCGGTCGGCTTCGCCGTGTACGGCCTGCCACTGGGCCCGGCGCTGATCCTGACCGGCACACTGATCTGGACCCTCGGCGAGATCATCGGCGGCCCGACCGCGTTCGCCTACCCGGGCATCGCGGCGCCCGCCCATCTCAAGAGCCGTTACATCGGCGCCTTCCAGTTCATGTTCGGCCTGGGCAGCGCACTCGGCCCGATCATCGGCGGCGCACTGTTCGTCGCCGTGGGGCACGCGGTGTGGCCGGTGATGGGTCTGCTCGGTGCCGTGGGGTGCGTCCTGGGCGTCACAGCGATCACCAGGTCATCACCGGCGGCCGAGCCGACCCCATCCGCGCCCGCCGAGGTCGCCTGACCACCGCCCGGCTCACACCGCCGGCCACCGCGAGGGCAAGACCGACCGAAAATCCAACGGTTCAACCGGATCCTGCTTGACGAGTGCGCCTACACCAGGCCCTACAGGGTCGCGGTCGGCAAGCCCACTCCCTCGGTCAGGATCACGGCGGTCGCGACGATCAGTGCCATCGACACTGCGGGGCTGGGGTTCGTCGGTGTGGCAAGCATTGATGGCAGTGGTGACGCGGCAGGCGCCATCGTCGCGCCTGGAGGTACCGTGAATAACCGCACGTGCACCTGGTCGTGCCCTCCACGCCGGTGCCGACGTCCGGCCCGATGATTTTCCACACGGCGGGGACGCTCTCGGTCCCGGTGTTCGGTCAACCCGGTCGCGCTGTCGTCGATCTCGGCGCCACCTTGGACTTGACATTGACTCCCCACGATGCCAACGGAAGCCCGATCGTTGGCCCCGTTACCCAGCCTTGCACGCTGAATCCCGGACAGGACCCCGAACTCTTCTCGTTCGGCATCAGGCCGGCACTCCCAGCGACTCCCGATCCCGTCAGGAACAGAGTCGGCCTGCCGCCGGCACCGGCAGCGGGAACGCCAGGCCGAGGTGCATCCGGCCCCGGTACGGCGGGCGCAGGAGCGTCGATCGGTAGTACGAGCCCGGCCGATCCTGCGGCCTCGAATAGCGGGCAGCCAACTACGCTGACACCCGCCTCGATAACGGCCACGAGCGGTCCGGCCCCGATTCCGCCGCGGTGTCGGACCGGCGCCCTCGGCCGTCCGACTGGTGGCTGTCAGTGCGGCCACGATGGCCGTTGTGGTGAGTGCTGTCGGTGGGGTCAGGTGGCTGCGGGATCGACGCCGAACGCCAGGCCGCTGACGGTCCGCGCAACCTCGGGATCAACTACTGGTCACTCCGGGGCAGCCAAGATGTCGTGGTAGCCGGGAGCATCAGCAATGATCGGGGAACTGCAGAACCCGCAACCCCGCCCTGGTCATGGCTGTTGGCTCGTCCACTCCTGGAGAGGGAACGGCTGCCACGCCGTTGGCGCCGGCCGCGACCAGCCCCGCGTGGCCAGCGGGCAGGCCAGCGGCTACCGATCTTCGAGTGCGCCGACAGCGGGGAGTACCGCGAAGGTCTGCACGTGGTCGATGGCTGCCCCAAGGGCGTCTTTGAGAGGAGTGATGTCGCGGGCGACCTGGGCCAGGAGCATGCCGCCCTGGAAGGCAGAGAGCAGGAGGTGGGCCAGTCGAGTGGGATCCGCCTCCGCGCTGATGCGGCCGAGCCCGCGCATCCGCTCGAGGCCGTCCCGGAAGATGTCTGTCCACTGCTCGAACGCGTTCGCGAGGTCCGTGCGCACGTCCAGGTCGGTCTTGATGATCTCGCTGGCGAGCGAGCCGAGGGTGCAGCCTTCCTGATAGGAGTGCTCGTAGGCGATGTAGAAGCCCGCCCAGTCCCGAAGCGAGTCGAGGCGGTCGAAGTGGGTGAACCGCTCACTGCGATGGAACGCAAGGACGCGCTCGGCCTGCCACTCGATGACCGCGAGGACAAGGCTCTCCTTGGTCGGGAAGTAGTGGTTGAGCTGCGACCCGCTGATGCCGGCCGCGCGACGGAGCTGCTCGTTGTTCGTCGCGTGGACGCCCTGGGTGTAGATGAGCTCCGCGGCGTGCTCGAGGATGCGGGCTCGGGTCGCCTGCCCCTTGTCCGTGAGCTTCTGAGGCACCCGAGCTTCGGTCGTCGCTTCCATACCCCACACGATATCCCAGACTGGGCTTGACAGCCCATATTCGTGTGGTGTTGACTGCCACCAGTGGGCTAGCAAGCCCAAAATTCCACACAGAGCACGCAGCATATGGAGGCACTCATGAAGGCAATCGTCGCGACGGATCAGGCTGCCGAGGCAGCGGGGATCACGATCGCGGAGCGGCCTGAGCCGACGCCGGCGATCAACGACGTCGTCGTTGCGGTCCATGCGTCCGGCTTCGTCCCCGCGGAGTGGGAGTGGCCCTCGACGTGGGTCGATCGGTCCGGTCACGATCGGGTCCCGGCGATCATCGGCCACGAGTTCGCCGGAGTGGTCACCTCCCTCGGCTACGGCACGACGGGACTCTCGCTGGGACAGCGGGTGTTCGGGATCACCGACTGGCACCGCGATGGAACCCTGGCCGAGTACGCGGCCGTGGAGGCACGCAACCTTGCGCCGCTGCCGGGGAACGTCGAGTTCACGGTAGGTGCGAGCCTGCCGATCTCCGGCCTGACCGCGTGGCAGGGCCTGTTCCAGCACGGTCGTCTGCAGGCGGGGCAGAGCGTCCTGGCACACGGCGCGGCCGGCGCGGTCGGGTCCGTGGTGACGCAGCTCGCCCGGGAGATGGGCGCCTACGTCATCGGTACCGGGCGGGCAGCGGACCGCCAGGCGGCGCTCGAGTTCGGCGCAAACGAGTTCCTCGACCTCGACGGCGAGGATCTGAACGACATCGGCGGGGTCGACCTGGTCTTCGATGTCATCGGCGGCGACGTCCAACGGCGCTCGGCGGGCATCATCCGGCCTGGCGGGACACTGGTGTCGGTGGTCGGGCCTGTTCAGGCTCGCCCTGCCGAGGGCCTCGCGATCGACTTCGTCGTCGAGTCCGTTCCCAGTCAGCTGGTGGAGATCGTCGACCGGGTGCGCGACGGGCGCCTTCGCACGCACATCGGAACCGTCGCGACCCTCGACGACGCCCTCCCCGCGCTCAACCCGACCGAGCGACGCAAGGGCAAGACCGTCATCCGGGTGCGCCCCTGAGCACCCTGCAACAGGCCACCAGCGCCATGTCGGCGCCCAGCGGTGCGGCAGCCTCGGCCGGCTCACTCGCCACGACCGTCAAGCTCGAGTCCTAACGCCTGGACCCGGCCCTACCAATCAGAAACCCAACGGCGCCTTCCACTCCCTGATGACATGCCTGTCAGCCGCTCACCGGCAGGTAGTACCAGAAGCCGCCGTTGAGGTTGATGTTGTTCCCGTTCGTCTGCGCCGGGCCACTGTCTCCGACGTAGGTGTACAAGGGGTGCCCGCCGTAGGTCTCCTGCACGATGCCGTCAGTTCGCTTGATGGTGCCCAGCTTGCCGGTGACACCAGGACCGGCGGCCAGCGGGCCGGCGACCGGGGTCCAGTACACGGCACACGATCCGTAACACGTCGTTTTGCCCACGCTGTCCGCGGCGAAGTAGTACACCGTCCTGCCCGCCGCGTTGGCCAGCAACGTCTTCCCGCCGACATCGTTCGTGCGCAGCATGCCGCCGGCCGCTTGGCCGTCCGAGATGACGCCAGTGCCGCCGAGGGCCCCGGCCAGCACACCTGCCAGCAGGCCGAACGCGACGGCCGACACCACGCCCGCACCGATGCCGGCCTGCCGTGCGGTCACTCCAGCGGCCACCGGGCCCAGCCAGCGAGTCGCGACAGCCGCCGCCGCGTGCGGTGCGCGCGGCTGGCCGGTGCGCGGCATGAGGGCCACCACCGCCAGCGCCGCGAACGCCAGCACATCGAAGATCCCGGCCACGATGCCTGCCGTCGTGCGCACTTCACGGAACCCGAACAGCCCAAACTGCACGGTAATCAGGAACCCGCCCAACGTCGCCAGCGCGAACAGGGCTCCCGCGGCCGCGACCAGCCGACGACCGCTCACCAGAACAGCCAGCCCGAGTACGAGGCCGACGATCACCTGGACCAGGAACAGCCAGCCGATTGTCGGAATTGTTCGGTATCCGGTGACATAGAGATCGAGATGCACCCCCGCGCTCGCGATCAACAGGCCCGCCCCGATCACCCGGAGCACAGGTCTGACCGGCAGGTGCCGCGCAACTGCAACTCGCCGCGTTCCGGTCGTCATGCCCAGTACTACGCCAGCGCGCCGCCCTGCGTTCACCGGTGTAACGACCCTTGCGACCCGGCCGTGTTTCTCAGCCTGTGCTTCGTGGCGCTGACGACCGCACTGGCCACCGTGGCCTGCAGGCCCGGCAGCCAGCCCACCGACAGGCCGGGAACTCGACCGGCAACCTCCGTAATGCCAGCCATTCAACCTCTCCGTAGCTCCAGTTCCATAGCAGCTCTCGCATGTGCATTAGGAGCTCGCAGCGGTCCCGGAAGAATCCGATCGGTCATGATCCGCCGCCTCGCGAGTGCGCCACCGTGGTCGCCACGTCGTCGTCGACGGTGCGTGACGTGCAGGCGAGCCAGCCGGCGACCGTGGCGATGACCAACGCCACCCACAGCACCAGCAGTGATGCCGTCCAACCACCGGTCGCGCCGTGCAGCACGCCGAACAGCAGGGGTCCGCAGGCGGCGATGACGTAGCCGACCCCCTGGGCGAAAGCCGACAGCGACGCGGTGGTCGCCGGCCCCGCCGAGCGGTACCCCATGAGCACCAGCGAGAACGGGAACATCCCACCACCGATCCCGGCCAGCACCATCCACAGCCACGCACCACCGGCGGGCGCGATACTCAATCCCGCGTACGCGCCCGCAAAGCAGCCGCCCAGGACCACCACGACCAGTCGGTGGTAGCGCATCGGCACGTTCGGGACGATCATCGACACAGGGATGCCCATCGCCGAGAGCAGGGCGACCATCCAGCCCGCCGTGGCGTCAGTGATCCCGTGTGCGGTCAGGAACCGCTCGAACCAGCCGAACGCGACATACGCCTGCACCGACTGGAACGCGAAGAACAGCGTCACCCGCCACGCCACCGGGCTGCGCATCAACGTCCGGAGCGAGAGCCGCCGGGGACCGATGCGGACAGCCGAGTCGTGCCGTGTCGTAGGCACCCACGCCAGCATCGCCACGACACTGAGCAATGCCCACGAGCCGATACCGACCCGCCACGAGTCCGGTCCGCTCGCCAGGTTCCCGATCGGCACGGTCAGGCCCGCGCCCGCTGTCGTACCCACGGCCAGCGCAGTGGTGTAGACGGCCGTCATTCGCCCGACCTGGTTCGGGAAATGCGACTTGACCAATGCGGGCATCACCACGTTGGCGACAGCGCCACCGGCCAGGCTCAGCACACTGAGCGCCAGGAACAACCAGACCGAACCGACGACCGCCCTGGCCACGAGCCCCACCGTCATGGCGCCCAGCGCGATCACGAGCAGCCGGTGCTGACCGGCGCGCGCCGCCATCCTCGGAGTGAGCGCGCCGAGCCCGGCGAAGCAGATCGCGGGCAGCGTGGTGATCAGCCCGGCGACGCCGCTGTTGCTGTGCAGGCCGGCTTCGATGTCACCCAGCACCGCGCCGACGCTGGTGACAGCGGTCCGCATGGACAGGCCGGCCATCAGCAGTGCGCCGATCAGCAGCCACTCGTCGCGGGCGAACCGGGCGCGCGTGGCGCCCACAGCCGCCGCCCTGCTCATGCCGCCACCCGGGCAGTGCGAGCCACCGCCACGCTCTCACCTCTTCCCGATGGCAGCCGTCAGCCGATACTAAACGCGGCTGGGTTGGCAAGCCGTCGGCCGGCCGACGGCGCACCCCAGGACGGGCAAACTCGAACAGGCGCGCCGTGGCGAACCGGCACGTCCCCGGCGGCAGCCATGCGGTGACCGCCCGGGTCCGCGCGGGCGCCGTCTGTTTCCGCTGTTCATCGCGGGTGTCCTCGATTTGCGACGCCCGTGGGGCGGGTGGATGGTGGTATGCCAGCCCGGTGGCAGGCCGGGACGCCGCGACCACTGAGGAGGTAGATCGTGCACGCTCGTTCCACAACCATCCAGGCCACCCCGTCCTCCATCGACACGGGGGTGCGGCACATCCAGGACGAGGTGTTGCCGGCACTCACCGACGTGGACGGGTTCACCGGTCTCTCCACATTGGTGGACCGCAAGTCCGGCAGGTGCATCGTGACCACCGCGTGGCAGTCCGAGGACGCCATGCACGCCAGCGCGGAGCAGGTTCTGCCCATTCGGGACCGGGCTGCGCAACGCTTCGGCGCCGACGCGGCCGAGGTCGACGAGTGGGAGATCGCTCTGCTGCACCGTGAACACAACTCGGGCGACGGTGCGGTCTGCCGGGTGACCTGGGTGCGGGGCGACCCGGCGAATCTTGACCGGGCCACAGAGGTGTTCCGGATGGTGTCCCTGCCGGTCCTGCAGGAAGCCATGGGATTCTGTAGCGCCAGCCTGATGATCAACCGCTCCACCGGTATCGGGGTGACGTCCGTGGTGTACCAGAGCCGCAAGGCCATGGACCAGGCCCAGCAGATTGCGGAGGACGCCCGACAGCGCGCCACCTCGCGGGCCGGCGTGACCATCCTCGAGGTGCGCGAGTTCGAGTTGGCGCTGGCGCACCTGCGAGTGCCCGAGATGGCCTGACGGCGCGGGCGCCGCACACGAAGCCAGGACACAGCGTGCGTTCGCGCAGTGTCGTGCACCACGGTTGCGCGGTTGTGCTCGGTCCCGCCGTCGTCGGATTCACCGGCCGCGCCGCCTGATGCGCGGCGTGGTGGCTGGCGCGGCTCCTGGCTCAACCTGGTCGAGCGCTGGTTCGCCGAACTGGAAACGACGTCCGCAAATGGATCAACGAATGGCACACCGACCCGAAACCATTCGTGTGGACCAAGACCGCTGACGACATCCTCGCCGCCTACTGCGACTGAATCAACAACTCACGACACCAGGGCCGACGGACATCCGCACCTGGGCCGGACGGCCCGATCGATCTCCGAGTCGGGCCATTCGGAGCTGCTTGATACCCCGGCATCACGGGGTGGTAATGGTGGGAGCCGGGTTCACGGCCCAGGCGCCTGCGAAGTTCAGGGAGTCACCATTGCTCACCATACCGAAGCAGCCGGCGCTGACGTTGTTGATTGTCAGCCCGGTTCCACCAGAGTCCATGACGCCCGGGTTCACTTGCAACTGACCGTTGCCATTGGGCATGGCAGGACTCGTGTATGCGAAGGGTGCTTGCCCGCTGACCTGGAAGGTACACGTGAGGACCGAGACGGTGACGATGGCCGCATTCGCACCGGCGTGGTTCTGGATGTAGCCGTCAGCATTGAAACCGAATGTTCCTGGCACCGCATTGATCACGACATCGTCAGGGATGCTGGTCGTCACGGTGGCTGTGCCGAGGGACGAGGTGCAGGCGCCGACGCCAAATGCCATCAGGGCCCCCGTACCGCCACCGGTCTTGGCGATATTGTACGGCAGTGCGGCTGACGCCACCGCACCGAAGTCCGCGGTCAGGTTCCCGGACGTGCAGGTGACTCGCACTCCCGAGTTGTTATCGGTGAGCGTGTAGTTGCTTGCCCTGGTTCCCATGAAAGTGCCACCGAAGGTGATGGTGACGGTATTCGCGGCGAAGACCTGGCTGCTACCGAGGACGACCGCGGCGGTGGTGGCCCCGCAGACCAGCAGTGTTCGGATAAGATGTCTGCGCATGACGAATGCTCCGTAGTGACACACATGCCGTGCCGTAGGTGGGGACGATCGAGAACCTAGTGCGTCCCGAGCACATTGTAAATAGCGGTCGCGAGAGCATGACATTATTGTCAGTAATTGCCAAAGACCGTTCCCGTTATTAGCTGGCAGTGAGTATTTCGGCCAGCTGGCGGCGGATGGTGAAACGCGCTTCGTCTGCCGGCGAGTCTGACCACGACTCGTGGGGTTCCGAGTCGTCTGCCGGAGCCTCATCAGCGCCTCGTATCGGCACTCGCGACGGACAGCTGATCTGTACGGCGACCGGCTCACAACACGTCCGTCCAGACCCTCCGCACCGTGCCAGCCGGCATCGACATGTGCCGGAACCGACCGGCGGCCAGGCAGGCAGTGCTACGGGTGTCATGAAGACGTGAACGTTGGCTGTTAGCCGAGTGTGATGTGTTCGGCTACTTCCTGGGTCCGTGTGTCGGCTGGCTCGCCGGGTTCGACGTGCAGGTGCGGCAGCCAGTTCAGCCAGCGGGGCAACTGCCAGTTCTTGTCGCCCAGGATGTACATCACGGCCGGCACGAGGATGAACCGGAGCAGGAAGGCATCCAGCGCCACGGCGACGGCGAAGCCGATGCCGATCTGCTGGAGCAGCAGTTGACCGCTGAGCGCGAAGGAGCTGAAGACGGCGATCATGATGACCGCCGCGCCGGTGATGACGCCGCTGGCCCGGCCGATGCCCTCGTGCACGGCGCGGTCGTTGTCGTGGTGGGAGCGCCATTCCTCCTGGATCCGGCTGAGCAGGAACACCTGGTAGTCGGTGGACAGTCCGAACACGATCGCGAACATCATCACCGGCAGGGCGAACACGACCGGCCCGCCGGGCAGCCCGAGCCAGCCCCGCTGGAACACGGCGACGACCACGCCCAGCGCGGCACCGATGGACAGGAGGTTCATCACCGCGGCGGTGAGCGGGATGACCAGCGAGCGGAACAGGACGAGCAGCAGCACGAACCCGATCGCCACGACGATCGCGACGAACAGCAGCAGGCGATCACCCAGCAGTGAGCTGAGGTCGATGAAGCCGGCGGTCGGGCCACCGACGTACACGGTCACGCCAGTGCCCGCGGTGGCGCGTGGGATGATCGTGTCGCGCAGCCGGTGCACCAGATCACTGGTCGCCGCGGCCTGCGGGGCGGTCGTCGGCACCACCTGGACCACCGCGGCGGTGCCGGCCGCATTGACCTGTGGCCGGCCGACCGAGGCGACTCCCGGCTGGGACCGGATGACGCTCGCCGCGTGCGCGACGACCGCGGCGTCCGGCCGTGCGGGCAGCGTGGCGACCAGTTCCAACGGGCCACTGAACCCGGGGCCGAAGCCGTGAGCGATCAGGTCGTAGGCCCGGCGGGTGGTGGTGCCTGCCGGGTCGTTGCCGGCGTCGGGATTGCCCAGGCGCAGGCCGAGGACAGGGGTGGCGAGCAGGAGCATCAGTGCGAACACGACGGGTGCCGCCACCCACCGTCGTCGCTGGACCAGGGTCGCCCAGGCGCGCAGCCGGGGCGAGATCGTCGCGGTGCCCGACGAGTGCCGGCCGGGCACCCGCAGGCTGTTGACCCGTTGCCCGAGCAGGGACAGCACCGCAGGCAGCAGGGTGAGCGCGGCGGCCATGGTGAACACGACCTCCACCGCGGCACCCACGGCGATGCCGTTGGTGATGCTGATGCCGAACATCAGCAGCACCAGCAGGGCGAGCACGACGATGATGCCGGCGAAGAGGACCGCCCGCCCGGACGTGTTCACCGCGCCGGCAGCGGCCTGTTTCGGGTCGCGGCCCTCGGCGAGCAGACTCCGGAAGCGGGCGACGACGAACAACGAGTAGTCGATCCCGACGCCCAGGGCGATCATCAACGCGATCGCCTCGGTCGCGGTGCCCACGTCCATCACGTGAGTGATCAGGCTGTTCACGCCGTTCCCCGCGCCGATGGCCACCAGCACCGTGACGATGGGCATCAGCATGGCGGTCACCGACCCGAACAGCACGAGCAGCACCAGCACGGCCGCGGCCAGTCCGACGATCGTCAGCGGGCCCGGCCCGGCCGACACGGACTGTTCGATCGCCTGCCCGCCCAGCTCCACCTGCACCGTGGCGGTCCGGGCGGCCTGGGCGGCGTCGATGACCCGGGTGATCGCGGCCGCCGGCAGGTCGTCGGCCGGTGCGTCGAACACCACGGTGGCGAATCCGGTCGTGCCGTCGCGGGAGATCGTCTGGCTGTGCGGCGCGTAGGGGCTCACCACCTGCACGACGTGGGGCAGCGACGCCAGCTTGGCCAGCATCGGCTGCATCCGGTCGCGCACCGCCGGATCGGTGACCGCGCCGGCGGTGGTGTGGAAGACGATCTGGTCCAGGTCGCCCGACGCCGACGGGAAGTCGCGCTGCGCGATGGCCTGGGCGCGTTGCGAGTCGGAGCTGGGCAACGTGATGTCGTTGCGGTAGGTCGCTCCGCCGGCCAGCAGGGAGATCCCGGTCAGTACCACGACCAGCACCAGCCACCCGCTGATCACCCACCACCGTCGCCGCACCGACCATCGCGCGAAGGCAAGCATCGACTCTCCTTACAGTGAACGGTGCGTTCTCTGTTGGCGACGATAGATGACGTGCACTAGTGAACGCAACGGACTCTAAGGCGCGGTCTTGCTATCGTGCGTTAGAGAACGGTCCGGTTCGGGAGGTGCGAAAATGGCCGCCACCTCACGGGAGTCCACCAGCGCGGTCGATCACCGCAAGGGACCACGACGCCGCGGCGAGGTGCTCTACGCGGCGATCTTCGAGGCGACACTCGCCGAACTGGCCGAGGTCGGCTACTGGCGACTGGCGATGGAGCGCATCGCCGCCCGGGCCCACGCCAGCAAGGCCTCGCTCTACAAGCGCTGGCCCAACAGGGCCGAACTGGTCGTGGCGGCGCTGCGGCACCAGGGCGGCCAGCCCGATCCGGCGCCGGACACCGGCAACCTGCGCGAGGACGTGCTGACCCTGATGCGGCGCGGCGCCCGGCGCCTGGACGGCCTGTTCGGCGAAGCGGCGCGCGGCCTGATGGCCGAGACCCTGACCAACCCGGAACGGACCAAGAACGTACGCGCCAACATGTTCACCGGCCGCAACACACTGATGCGGGAAATCCTGGAACGCGCTGCGGCCCGCGGCGACATCCCGGCAGCCGCGATCACACCCCATCTGATCGAGTTCGCACCCGCACTGGTGGACTACCACTTCCTCATCCACGGAGCCCCGATCCCCGACGACGTCCTCCGCAACATCGTCGACGACCTCCTCATACCGTTGCTCACCAAGCCGGCCGCCAGCGCTGACGAGATCCGCTCGTCGTGAGCCGTAGCGAGGCGAGCTTGTTCCAGGAAACCCGCGCGGTCGCCCGAATCCCAGCTCCGCGAACGCATCCGCACCGCGACGGCCGACGAACGGCGAGGTCGCCCGTTGATGCCTGATCGGATCCAGCCAACGATCCGCGAGCCACCAATGATGGACGCGCCGTACCGGCCGAAAGTGCCCACCGTCGCCACGACCCTGGTCAGAGGCCAGTGAGCAGGGCCTCGACGAACCGATCGCGGTCGCGCTCGGCCCGATTCGCACGACGACACAATGACCGTGCCTCAATTGCCGCAGCACATCTCCGACCTGCCATCCGACCGGGCCCTGACCCGACCCGCACGAGTTGATTCGGCAAAGCCCCAGGTGGCCGGTCAGCCTTCTGGATCATGGAAGGCGCACCTCGGCCGGACGAGGTCGGCAACGGCGTCCGCGGTCAGGCGCGCATTCCTACATATTTCCGGACTCATGCCGGCTCTCGCGGGCGGTTAGCCATCCCCCTGATGAACTAGTACCAACGTCCAATAGGCACCACGCGGGCATCCCCATATCGTCGTTGCCCTGTCCACCAGGCTCGATTTAGCCCCCCACTGAGCCAGGACGGCCGTTGGCTGTGCCGGTCATCCCCCGCCCGGCACAGCCTCCGCCGACGAAAGAGAGTGGACGGGATTGCCGGTCTCGGGAGGCCCTGGATCACCTGCCAAAATTCCAGAACCGACAGTCAAGCCGCCACCAATCGTCTGTAATCATGGTGCGATTGATCCATCTCACCGACGATCGGTCGCCCACCGGCACGGCGGCGTCCGCTATACGGACCAGGGATGGCCGGCCAGCCCGGACCAATCCCGCCGACGCGATGGCCCACCCAGGGGATGTGCTTCGGTTGGCCGGCGAGATTGCGCCGGCCTACCTTGAGGGTCGCCAGGTCGGTGGAATCATCGCGGGGGTGTGGCCGAGGCAACCACCTTGCCATCCCACCGTTCGGGCCCCCCAGCCTCGCCTTTCGCCTGATCACCCTCCGGCCTGAACCGCCGCCCCGCCATCCGGCCGGTGACGGCGCCATTCGGGTGAAAATTGCCCGTGATGGCCCACGGTTGGCTCTTGCTACCTCAGGGCGCACTGGTCGTCTTGTGGTGCCATCGAGGGAGCATGAATGCCGGATTTCTTCACGGACAAGAACGGGGTGGTCAGGCCAATCACCAAGCGCAAGACAACCGGCGCTGTTGTCGTTGGCGCCATCGTGGCCGGTCTCCTGACTGCTGCCGGGGGTGGCGGTACGACTGCCTCGGTCGGGGCCGCGGTCGATTCGGTCGCCTCGGCCCGCGCCGATGCCGAGACGGCCAGTGGTGAAGACGCCGCGCGTAAGGGTGACGACAACAAGGCATGGCAACGGATGGCGCTGAAAGAGCTGAAGAAGACCGTCAGACAACGTCTGCGGTGTGGCCTCCAGGCCACCAAGCAGGTGCGACAGTTCTTCCTGAGGACGCCATGCGAATCGCTGGACCAACTGCTGTTCGCACTGGAGGACACCCGCGGCAACCTCGTCGTGGTGTCCGTCGCCTGGGTGAGGATGTCCTCCGACGATGACGCCACCCACTGAAGACCCTGGAAGACACCTACGGCACCGGCGACATCACCCCCATCGCCACCCAGGCGCTCCGACTCGGCGGGATCCGCTTCACCGGAGCGCATTACACGTCACGTCAGGACGGCCACCTCCTGGTGGTCGCCGAGGCCGAATCCGCCCATGGCCACGCTTCCGCCGCAGTGCTCAACGACACGACAATGGTCGCCGCGGTCCTGCCACCGCCCTGACGCCGCACCTGAACAGGCCACCTGATCGATCCACCCAAACCCCAGGTGTCCGGGGTCGCCGTCACCCCGATGACCATCCAGGCCTACCGCTGGCGCCAGCGCCACGAAGTGGTCCAGCTTCGGCTCGGTACCGTGATAGCGCTCGCTGCTGCGATCGTGGCGCTGCAGTTGTGACCCCCCATTCCGGGCTTTCCGGTCACGGGCAGCGAACAGGAGCCTAGTGACGTCCCCCCACAGAAAGCGGCGCTGGACTCTGTTCCGGCGGCCTTGCAGGATGCGGACCTGGGATCTGTATCTGTGGGCAAGGTTCCATAGCCGTACCGTCAGTCGCTACTGACGGTGGCACACAGTTCACTCTCTGGGGTTTGCATACAGCCTGACTTGCCGGACGAACAACGATGGCGCACTCGTCTGGAACCTGCCACGGTCGTTCCCGAGGTCTTCCACGGCGCCGTAGCGTCCGCGCAGGTGACGCCGTGGTGCTCCGGTGCGCGGCTTCCACAGGATCGCGCGCCGGCGCTTGCGCACACTCGTGCATAACGTGATGCGAGGTTGACGCATCGTGACGATATTCCGGTGTCGGCCGGGATGAAGTCGGGTGTCGGGACAACTGCTGCGAGGTCCAGCGCTCCGTCGTACGATTTTTTGTCTATCGCCTTGCGATAGACGAGACGAGAGCCGTCGCGACGCGAACACCGTTGGCGGTGGCGAGCCTTCGGCCGCACGGGACGGCAAGGGAGGTGCGCCATGTCCGAAAGCGCCACTGAGCGAGTCTCATCCGCCACCACTACCGAACCCCCGCCCGCAGGGCCGGCCACCCCACCGCATGTCGAGGGCGCCCGCCGGGTCGAGCGGCGGTTCAAACTCGCGGGCACGCTTGGCGGGGAGATGCTGGCCGAGTTCTTCGGGACGTTCATCCTCATCGCGTTCGGCTGTGGTTCGGTCGCTGTGGCCGTCGTCGGCCTGCCGGGATCCGGACGGCAGGAGGTCGCGTTCGGCGCGGCCAACTGGCTGATCATCGCGTTTGGCTGGGGCTTCGCCGTGGTCATGGGCGTCTACGCCTGCGCCGGCATCAGCGGCGGCCACATCAACCCCGCCGTCACGCTGGCGTTCGCGCTACGCCGCGACTTCCCGTGGCGCAAGGTGCCGGGCTACTGGCTCGCCCAGGTGGTCGGTGCGTTCGCCGCAGCGGCCCTGGTGTACGCCGTTTACCTGTCCGCCATCAATGCGTTCAACGGGGCGAACAACATCACCAGCCGGGCGGACTCGCTGGGCACGTTCTCGATCTTCGCCACGTTCCCCGCCCAGTACTTCAACGGGTCCTGGGTGGGTCCGTTCGTCGACCAGATCGTCGGCACGGCACTACTGCTCGCGGTCATCGCGGCACTGCTGGACAGGCGGAACAGCGCCCCGGCGGCCAACCTGACACCGTTCATCGTGGGGCTCGTCGTGGTGGTCATCGGCTTGTCGTTCGGCACGAACGCCGGTTACGCCATCAACCCGGCACGTGATCTCGGGCCGAGGGTGTTCACGCTGATCGGGGGCTGGGGCCATATCGCGTTCCCGGGCAGCTTCCAGTACTTCAGCAACTACTGGTGGATTCCGATCGCCGGGCCGTTGATCGGCGCCGTCGTCGGCATCGTGGTCTACGACCTGTTCGCCGGCCGGGCGCTGAGCGAGAAGGCCGTGGACTGACGAGGGTGACTGTGGCGTGCCATGGGACTGACCGAGCACGAGAAGCAGGCACTGCGCGAGATCGCGTACTGGCTGGAGCGCGAGGACGGCGTGATGGCCAGGAAGCTGCGCGGCCGGGCGTGGTCGAACGCGGCGATGGAGTGGCGGGTGATCGCTCCGCTGGCGCTGGGACTCCTGGTGGTCAGACTCGGGGTGTCGTGGCACGCCACTCTCAGCGTGGCGCTCGGCGTGGTCATCGCCGTGGTCGGACCGATCGCGGCGAGTATCTGGCTGACGACCCGACGCCGCTCATCGTGACGTCAGGTCGTACACCCTGGCACGTTCGCACGTAGGACGTCCGCCGTGTGCTGACCGGCTACCCACCGTCTCGCGGAGTTCCCCGTGCGACCGGTCGGTGTCTGTTGCACTATGGGCAGTGCCAGCCACGTTCCCCACGGTCGGGAGGACGCCATGGCCACGACAGAGGTCCCGCCACGGACCCCCGCCAGTCCCGCGCGGCCCGCGGCAGCCAAGGGCGCGGCACTGTTGAATCTGCTGCGCACCACAGATCCCAAGCAGATCGGCGTCATGTATCTCACGGCGTCGTTCGGGTTCTTCCTGACCGGCGGTGTGATGGCGCTGCTGATGCGCACCGAGCTGGCCCGGCCAGGACTGCAGTTCCTGTCGCAGGAGCAGTACAACCAGCTGTTCACCATGCACGGCACGATCATGCTGCTGCTCTACGCCACTCCCACGCTGTTCGGCTTCGCCAACTACATCCTGCCGTTGCAGATCGGCTCCCCGGACGTCGCGTTCCCCCGGTTGAACGCCATGTCCTTCTGGTTGTTCGTGTTCGGCGGCCTGATCGTGCTGGGCGGCTTCATCACGCCCGGTGGCGGCGCCGACTTCGGCTGGACCGGTTACATTCCGTTGTCCGATGCCGCGCACTCCCCCGGCGTCGGCGGCGATCTGTGGGCGATGGGGTTGGTGGTGTCGGGCCTGGGCACGATCCTCGGCGCGGTCAACATGGCCACTACCGTGATCTGCCTGCGCGGCCCCGGCATGACGCTGTTCCGGATGCCGATCTTCACCTGGAACATCCTCGCCACGTCGGTACTGATCCTGCTGGCGTTCCCGATCCTCACCGCCGCGCTGCTGGCGCTGGAGGCCGACCGTCGGCTCGGCGCGAACATCTACGCCCCGGAGCACGGCGGCCCGATCCTGTGGCAGCACCTGTTCTGGTTCTTCGGCCACCCCGAGGTCTACATCGTGGCGCTGCCCTTCTTCGGCATCGTGACCGAGATCTTCCCGGTGTTCTCCCGCAAACCGTTGTTCGGCTACCGGGGCATGATCTACGCGACGTTCGCGATCACCGGCCTGTCGGTCACCGTGTGGGCACACCACATGTTCGCCACCGGCGCGGTACTGCTGCCGTTCTTCTCCATCATGACCTTCTTCATCGCCGTGCCCACCGGCATCAAGTTCTTCAACTGGATCGGCACCATGTGGAAGGGACAGCTGACGTTCGAGACACCGATGCTGTTCAGCATCGGGTTCCTGGTCACCTTCCTGCTCGGCGGGCTGACCGGTGTGCTGCTGGCCGCGCCCGCGATCGACTTCCACGTCACCGACACCTACTTCGTGGTGGCTCACTTCCACTATGTACTGTTCGGCACCATCGTGTTCGCCACCTACGCGGGCATCTACTTCTGGTTCCCCAAGATGACCGGCCGGATGCTGGACGAGCCCTTGGGCAAACTGCACTTCTGGACCACGTTCATCGGCTTCCACCTCACGTTCCTGGTGCAGCACTGGCTCGGTGACGAAGGGATGCCCCGCCGCTACGGCGACTACCTGCCGTCGGACGGCTTCACCACCCTGAACACCGTCTCGACCATCGGCTCGTATGTGCTGGGCTTCTCGGTGCTGCCGTTCATCTACAACGTGTTCAAGTCCTACCGGTACGGCGAGCGGGCCGAGGTCGACGACCCGTGGGGCCACGGCAACTCGCTGGAGTGGGCCACCTCGTGCCCGCCGCCCCGGCACAACTTCACCGAGCTGCCCCGAATCCGGTCCGAACGGCCCGCGTTCGAGCTGCACTATCCCCACATGATCGACCGGATGCGCGCCGAGGCTCATTTCGGCCCCGGCCTGCGTCACCGCGGCGACACCGGTGCCGTGGCCGGCCCGTCCAGCGGCGAGTCGCCAGGCCACGACGCGACCCGCTGACCGTCAGCACGCCAGTTCGGTTCAGGGCCGGCCGGCGATCAGCTCCTGGAACCGGATCTTGGCACGGATCACCGGTTCCCGCAGCCGATGCTCCCGCCGCCATGACCTGGCCAGCTTGGCCGGCTTGCGGCCGTCGTAGCGCCAGCGCGCCCACGGCGAATGCGGCCGGGCCAGCCGGATCGCGCCCACCAGCAGCAGCAACGGCACGAACAGGCCGAGCAGCCCGGTCCAGATCTTCCCCTTGACCAGCGTCACCACCGCCAACGCGAGGTCGAACGTGAACGTCACGGCCACCGACAGCGGATCACCGCCCGGCCCCGGCGACACGATGTCATCCACCAACGCCGGCCGCATGCCCAACAGCAGCAACCCGGTCACCGACACCGCGACGAACACCGCGTCGACCGACAGCCTGCCCCGCTCCGACCAGTACACGTCGCTCAGGTCCAGGATCAACGCGAACTCGTCGAGCACCAGTGCCGCGCCGATGCCGAACAGTGCCGCGACCACCGAGCGCCACGTGACGATGTCGTCCGGGATGGCCAGGCCGGCACCTCCCCCGACCAGCATGAGCACCACGCCGAACACGACGTGGTGGATGTGGGTGCCACCGGAGGTCACGTTGCCCGGCCACCACCGCACCTGCGCCTTGATCAGCCGGACCGACATCCGAATGAACCCGAAGCCCAGGATCATGCCGGCGAAGAAGCACAGCAGCGGCAGCCGTCCCGTGTTGACGAACTCGTCGTAGAACCAGTGTCCCATGCTCGACCATCCAGTTAGTCGGATGCGGCCTCCCGGTCGGCGGCCAGACTGTCCTCGGTGGACTTACGGCGCAAGGCGCCGGTGCACAGCCAGGCCGCCGCGTCGGCCGGCACCACGGCCGGTATCGCGCCGAAGCCATTGGTGCCGACCAAGAGCTACGCGAACAGGATCGGGGCGAACAGCAGGCGAGGAATGCCCGTCGTCCCGGCCGCCGCACGACCGCCACCGTCAGTATCGGTGACCTACCGTAGGCGTGCTCGGCGAGCCCGGCCACGTCGACGCCGACCGACGGGAACACCGGTCCACCACGGAATCCACAGCCAAGGCACACCGCGTGCACCGCCGCCTTGGCGACCAGCAGGGACGGCTGCGCCACCAGGCTGGGCACCGGCGCCTCACAGGAGAACAGCGGATCCTGCGGGGTTCACGCCGGGCGCCTCGGCCAGCAGCGCACCACGAGCGCGCCGCCGGCCAGCACGGCGGGCCTCTCGGAGTTGCGCGCCGTGGTTGCTCTCCGAAGTAAGAAGAGGTCACCGAAGCAGAGGTTCGCTCCCAGTGCGTTCAGGACCGTTGACCTGCGGTTCAACGCAAACGACGACGAAGGTGGTCGCAACACCGACTCCGACCTGGGGGTCCTCGTTGTTCAACCTGACGCGCCTTCGACAACCCTGAGGGTCGCGAGGCACGGTAGAGCAGGTGGGTAACCGATGTCCGAGACATCAATACGGAGATCCTGGCTGCACACGATGTAGACCAAGAATCACCTTTGGCCAGCAGGTGGCCCGCAGGTCATTCATCGTGGGCGACCGTGGAACGGCCCACAACGCCGTTTGCGAAGGTTGAAACCTCTACGTGCGGTCGTCAGCGATGGACGCCCGCACATTTACTACCTTCGGAGACGAATGTGCCGTCCTGCAAGCGGAACCATAAGATTGTGCAGTAGCTACCCGCGGGCTCGTTAGCGTTGGGTGACCATATGCAGTTTGGGCTGTTAAGGTTGTTGGCGAGCGCGAATTGAGGACAGTTCTTGATCAGCCCTTTTGGACCTTTCAGTTCGATGTGCAGACCAGCCCACCTCATTCCGGTTTTGTTGTGCACCCAGCCCTTCATGCTGTTGATATGGAGCCCCGACCCTGTAATATTGACGCAGATTTGCCAGCCTTCCATCGTGGTTCCACAGACATTGCCCGTGCTGGCGTTGGCAACGGACATGGGCAACACCACTGCCGCTACCGCGCTTGCAATGGCGATAACTGTGGCCCTACCGATTCTACGCACGAATCTCATTGTTCTACGCTCCACCGACGATGGGGTTTCGCGGCACAGGCACAGCCGACGCCGCCTTCCGTACTTGATCATTGCCCGCGGGCGATCGCCCTCCCCTATGCGCTGGGTAACACCGACCACGGACGTCCACTACACCTTCTCTCGCTTATCTGGCGAAGGCCGTGGTCGACTTAGTGGTCGGTTTTCGAAGTTCTTCGGGGGTTTGAGGACCGATCAGTAGGGGTTGTCCAGGTAGAGGCGGCAGGCGCAGTCCAGTGCTTCCTCGGGGCTGCCGCTGGGGAAGCCGCTGGGCAAGATCTGGTTCTCATAC
>DASUGU010000010.1:0-105975 GCA_036273855.1 Pseudonocardiaceae bacterium | reverse complement strand
TAACTGACCTAGCATACGTAGAGCGGACACATGTCCGTCAGTCGGCAGGAAGGATCTCCCTGTGGTTGAGCCGCCGGAAGCCGATGCCCAGCAAGCAGCAGGCCCGCTGGCCGGATTACTGGTCGCCGATTTCTCCCGGGTGCTGGCCGGCCCGTACGCGACCATGCTGCTGGCCGATCTCGGCGCCGAGGTGATCAAGGTCGAGGGGCCCAGCGGCGACGAGACGCGCAGCTGGATGCCGCCGGTCCGGGGTGACGTGTCCACCTACTATCTGGGCATCAACCGGGGCAAGCGCTCGATCGCGCTGAACCTGCGGGACGAGGCCGACGCGAAGGTGGCCAGGGAACTCGCGCGCCGCGCCGACGTGCTGATCGAGAACTTCAAGCCGGGCGGCCTGACCAGGTACGGGCTGGACTACCCGAGTGTCAGCGCGACCAACGCCGGCGTGGTCTACGCGTCGATCAGCGGTTTCGGCTCGACCGACGGCGCGCATGTGCCCGGCTACGACCTGATGGTGCAGGCGATTTCCGGGCTGATGAGCCTCACCGGCGACCCGGACGGACCGCCGTACCGGGCCGGGATCTCCGTGTTCGACGTGATGGCCGGTAACCACGCCGTGATCGGCATCCTGGCCGCGCTGCGCCACCGGGACGCGACCGGCGCCGGCCAGCACGTCGAGGTGAACCTGCTGTCGTCAGCGCTGACCGGGCTGGTGAACCACAGTTCCGCGTACGTGGCCGGTGACGTGGTGCCCTACCGGATGGGCAACGCGCATCCCAGCGTGTTCCCGTACGAACCGTTGCCCACCAAGGACAACGACCTGATCGTGGCGGCGGCCAACGACGGCCAGTTCCGCAGGCTGTGCGAGGTGCTGGGCATCCCCGAGGTGCCCGACGACCCCCGGTTCACGCACAACGCCGACCGCACCGCCAACCGCGAGGAGTTGCGGCCGATCCTGGTCGAGCGGCTGCGCACCCGGACCGCGACCGAGTGGTTCGACGCGCTGGTCGCGGTGGGCGTGCCGTGCGGGCCGATCAACACCATCGACGGCGGTTTCGCCATGGCCGAGCGGTTCGGGCTGGAGCCGATCGTGGAGGTGGGCGGCATGCCGACCACCCGGCACCCGATCCGGTTCTCCGCCACGCCGGCCAGTTACGAACTGCCGCCGCCGGCGCTGGACGAGCACGGCGCAGAGCTGCGCGAGTGGCTGATGCGGGAGGTGTCGGATGACTGAGCCGTACCCCACCGCGCTGGGCGCGTCGTCGCCGACCGCGATCACCCTGCTGGGCAGCGATCTGGCCAGGGACGTGATGGGCAAGGTCGGGTTCGGCGAGCTGGCCTACTGGCTGGCCACCCAGCGCCGGCCGACGCCCGGCCAGACCAGGGTGTTCGAGGCGGTGCTGGCGGCCCTGGCCGACCACGGCTTCACGCCCACCGCGATCGTCACCCGCCTGACCTACCTGTCCGCGCCGGACTCCATCCAGGGCGCGCTGGCCGCCGGGCTGCTCGGCGGCGGGTCGCGGTTCCTCGGCGTCACCGAGGACACCGGCCGGTTCCTGCACGACACGCTGGCCGCGCACGACGGCCCGCTGCCCACCGACGACGCCGGCTGGGACGAGCTGGCCCTGGCCACCGTCACCGCGCAGCGGGCGGCCAAGCGGTTCGTGCCCGGCCTCGGTCACCACGTGCACAAGGAGGTGGACCCGCGCACGCCCCGGCTGATGGAGATCGCGACCGAGGAAGGCCTGTTCGGGCCGCACCTGTCGCTGTTCGCCGCGATCGGCCGGGTGCACCCCCAGGTGCTGGGCAGGCGGCTGCCGCTCAACGGCGCCGGCGTGTGCGGAGCCGCGCTGGCCGACATCGACCTGCCGCTGGAACTGTTGCGCGGCTTCGCCCTGCTGGCCCGGACAGCCGGACTGATCGGCCAGTTGGCCGAGGAGTTGCACCGGCCGGTGGGCAACCGGATCTTCCTGTCCATTGACCTGAACAACGAGTCCGTCGAGCCATTCGGAGGTTCGCATGGCTGAAGTGGTCGCGGTGATCGCCTCCACCCACCATCCCTTCTACTACCGGGCCAGCACGTCCGTCGGCGAGGACCGGCCGCCCTTCGCCGACGAGTGGGTGCGCAAGATCGAGGCGTTCCGCGAGACGCTCACCAAGGCTCGCCCGGACGTGCTGGTGATGGTGGGCTCCGACCATTTCCACCAGCTGTGGCTGGACAACATGCCGCAGTTCCTGATCGGCAAGGCGCCGTTCTACGACGCGAACTTCTACAACGAGGAACGCGAGTTCGGCCTGCCCAGGCTGCTGCTGCGCGGCCAGGAGGACCTGTCCGGCTACCTGCTGCGCGAGGGCTTGGACGCCGGTTTCGACCTGGCGTTCTCCAACGAGCTGCGGATCGACCACTCGATCACGTGCCCGATCATCACCCTGCGCCCGGGCAACGACCTGCCGATCGTTCCGGTGTACACCAACATCTTCGCTCCTCCCCTGCCGCAGCCGAAGCGGTTCGTGCAGCTGGGCAGGACGATCCGGCAGTTGATCGAGTCGTGGCCCTCCGACCAGCGGGTCGCGGTGATCGGCACCGGTCACCTGTCGCTGGAGCTGGGCGGCCCGCGCCAGTTCGGCCCGCACGGTCCCGATCCGGAGTTCGACCGCAGGGCGGTCGAGTGGATCAGCACCGGTGACATCGAGGGCTGCCTGTCCGAGGTGACGCTGGACAGCCTGCACGCGCCGGGCAACGCCACCCACGGGTTCATGGACTTCATGCTGATGATGGGCGTGGCGGGTGAGGGCCGGAAGGCCGACTACGTCGACACGTACGACCTGTTCCACACCATGGAGGCGTACTTCACCTGGTACCCGCGGGGAGGCACGCGGTGAGCAAGTACCTGCTGAACAAGTTCCTGTACACGGTCGACCGCGACCCGGCGCTCGTCGAGCGGTACCGGGACGACCCGCGCGGCACCGTGGCGTGGTGGGAGGCCGAGCAGGCCAACCGGATCCTCAACTGCCACGACGGCGAGTCGAGCACGTGGCTGCGGTTCGCCGACGACGAGCGGACCGCGCTGGCCACCCACGACTACCCGGCCCTGTTCGAGCTGGGCGCACACCCGTTCCTGACGCTGACCCTGTTCATCGCCATGTTCGAGCGCGACCACGACGAGCCGCTCGGCTTCCAGCTGGAGTACGCCAGGAGACTGAGTGCTCGGACGCTGCCCTACCCGGACATCGCCACCTGAGCTCAGGCGTCCAGGGCGCTGAGGTCCAGGTTCTTCAGCCGCTCGACGTCGGACAGGATGTCCAGTTGGGCGATCCTGTCCCCGACGACGGTGCAGCCGACCACGGACCGCAGCTCGCCGTCGCGGTAGGACAACATGCCGACCGAGCCGTTGACCAGGACCCGGCGGATGGTGAACTCCGCGTCGCCCGCCCGGCGGAACATCAGGGCGCCGTTGGCGACCTTGGCCGCACCGCGCATGGTGGCCAGCGTGGGTCCGCCCGTGTCGGCATGCAGCACCACATCCGGGTCCAGCACGGCGACGAGCGCCTCGAAGTCGCCGGAGGACGCCGCCGCGAAGTAGGCGTCGACGACCTCACGCTGCCGGGCCCGGTCGGGTTCGGGCGCCGTCGTGGTGCCGCGCACCCTGCGCCGCGCCCGGCTGGCCAGTTGCCGGGCGCTGGCCGGCGTGCGGTCGATGATCGGCGCGATCTCCTCGAACGGCACGCCGAACATGTCGTGCAGCACGAACGCCAGCCGTTCGGCGGGGTTGAGCGTCTCCAGGACGACCAGCAGTGCGATGCCGACCGAGTCGGCCAGCAACGCGTGCCGTTCCGGGTCGGCGTCGGCGTCCGGTTCGATGATCGGGTCGGGCAGGTGCTCGTCCAGCGGTTCCTCGCGGCGGGACGTGCGGCTGCGCAGCATGTCCAGGCAGACGCGGGACACCACGGTGGTCAGCCAGCCACCCAGGTTCGCCACGTCGGACGTGTCGGTGCGGCTCAGCCGCAGCCAGGACTCCTGCACGGCGTCGTCGGCCTCGGTGAGTGAGCCGAGCATGCGGTAGGCCACGGAGCGCAGGTGGGCGCGATGCGCCTCGAACCGTCGCGCCAGCCAGTCGTCATCGGTCACGATGCCTCCCTCTGTAGCACTGACGGATCGGCGGCGGCGGATGTGACACACCGGAGGTGGCGGGCGGGCCAGGGCGCTGCCCTACCCTGGCGGCCATGTACCTCCACGTCGACGCGATGGCGGTCCCCGCCACGGTCCAGCTGGTCGAGCCGAACGACTTCACCTCGTTCGCGGTCGTCGTCACCGGGCCACCCAACCGCGTGACCGAGGTGGCCGCGGCCCTGGCGCCACTGGGCGCGGTCGACGCCGACGGCGGCCACGCCCACCTGCGCCCGGACGCGGTCCGGGCACTCACGGACGCCGACGACACGTGGGACGCCGGCTTCGCCACGATGGTCGACTACGCCCGCACCCACGGCTGGGTCGACGACGAGGGCCGGGTCAGGGCCCATGTGGAGTGGCGCGGTTAGTCGAGCACTCGCACCGGGGAGCCGTCCAGCCAGGCCACGACGTCCTCGATCGCGTCGCCGTAGATCCGGGCGTAGGACTGCTCGGACACGAACCCGATGTGCGGTGTCACCACGGTGTTGGGCAAGGTCCGGAGTGGATGGTCCAGGGGCAGGGGCTCGACGTCGAACACGTCCAGGCCGGCGCCGGCGATCGTGCCTTCGCGGAGGGCCGCGACCAGGGCGGCTTCGTCGACGATCGGGCCGCGGGACGTGTTGACCAGGTAGCCGCGCGATCCGAGCGCGGCCAGTTCCGCCGCGCCGATCAGGCCGGTGGTGCGGTCGGACAGCTTCAGATGGACCGACACGATGTCCGAACGTTCGAACAGCTCCCGCTTCCCGACCAGCTCCGCACCGTGCGCGGCGGCCACGTCGGCGGTCAGGTTCGTGCTCCAGGCCAGCAGGCGCATGTCGAACGCGCGGGCGTAGCGGCCGATCGCCTGGCCGAGATTGCCCAGGCCGACGATGCCCAGCGTGCTGCCGGCCAGTTCCGGGCCGATGGTGGTCTGCCAGGCTCCGGCCCGGACGGCGGCGTCCTCGGCCGGGATGCGGCGGACCAGTGCCATCAGCAGCGCCCACACCAGTTCGGCGGTGGACGCGCGGGAGCCGCCGGTGCCGCACACCGTGACGCCGTTGCGCCGCGCGGCCGGGATGTCGATGGACGCGTTCGCCATGCCGGCGGTGATCAGCAGCCGCAGGTTGGGCAGCCGGTCCAGCAGGCTCGCCCGGAACGGGGTGCGCTCGCGCATCGCGATCACCACGTCGAAGTCGGCGAGCCGCGCCGCCACCTCGGCCTCGTCGACCAGGTGGTCGCGGAACGCGACGACCTCGGCTTTGCCGGTCAACGCGCTGAAGTCGGCACTGGCCAGTGCCACCGACTGGTAGTCGTCCAGAATCGCGACGCGCACGTGTCTCCTCAGGCCGCCGGAGGGGTTCCGCCGTAGCCTAGCCGGGCTACGCTGCCGGCATGGCCGTGGAACTGTACGCGCTCCCGCTCGGCGACTGCTCGTGCCCGTTCGAGGTGGTCGCACCCGGACTGCACGACGGCATGTGGACGAACATCCCCGTGTCCGGCTACCTGATCCGGCTGCCCGGCGACCAACTGGCCCTTGTGGACACCGGGATGAACCGCCTGCACGTGGAGGACCCCGATCTGACGTGGCGGGGCACCCGTGCCGCCGACTCGCTGAAGCCGGTGATGCGGCCCGAGGACAGTCTGCTGTTCCGCCTGGCGCAGTTGGACATCGCGCCGCAGGACATCGACTACGTGATCAACACGCATCTGCACTTCGACCACGCCGGCAACAACGACCTGCTCGGCGGCGCCACGTTCTTCGTGCAGCGGGATCAGTACGAGCTGGCCAAGGACAACCCGTCCTACCCCAACCAGTACTGGAACCTGCCGGCGCTGAGCTACGAACTGGTGGACGGCGAGCAGACCGTGTTCGACGACGTCCGGGTGCTCCCGACACCCGGCCACACCGTCGGCCACCAGTCGGTGCTGCTGCGCCTGCCGGAGACCGGCGCCGTGATCATCTGCGGCGACGCCGTCTACTGCCAGGAGAACTACGACCACGACACGTGGGAGAGCCAGGCCGATCCGGTCACTGCCCGGGACAGCGCGCTCAAGCTGCGGGCCAGGGCGGACACCGAGCAGGCGCGGATGTTCTACGGCCACGACCGGGAACAGGCCCACTCCATGCGCTGGGCCCCGGCGGATTCCTACCGCTAGACGCCCAGGACGGTGAACGCCTGGCGGAGCAGTTCGGGCAGCGACGCGCGGTCCTGCACGCCGGACGTACGCAGCCGCCAGTCCCAGATGAAGGCGCTGCGGCACGCGGCAACGGCTGTCCTGGCCACGATCTCGGCCAGGTAGTCGGCGGGCACGGTACCGTCCGTCGAGCCGCCCGACGCCAGCCGGGCGCGGACCGCGTCGGCGAGGCCCGCCTCGAACTTGAGCAGCAGTCCGGGCGCCGACCGGCGCATCCTCGGTGCGGGCGGGCCGTCGGTGAACAGCCACAGCGGCATCGGCCGCCGCACGTCGAGGGTGGCCGCGACCTTGCTGAGTTCCAGCAGCGCCTCGCGGACGGCGGTCAGCGGCGGCTCGGCCGCCGGCCGGTGCACGATGGCGGCGGCGACCACCGGCAGCCAGTCCAGCGTCTGGTCGGCGACCAGGTCTTCCTTGCTCTCGAAGTACCGGAAGAACGTCCGCTCGGTGACGCCCGCGGCGGCGGCGATGTCCCGGACGGTGGTGTGCTCGTAGCCCTGGCCGGCGAACAGTAGGGTCGCGGCCTGCTGCAGTGCGTGTCGGGTCGCCTGCTTGCTCGCCTCCCGCCGACCGGTCTGATGAGTCACGGAGGCATCGTGCCATGGCGGCCAGAGGGCGGCATGTCGCCTGTCGTCAACCGACGAAGGAGTGCACCACGGCGTAGCCGACGAGCGCGGCGCCGAGTCCCGCGACGACGCTGACCACCACGTTGACCACGGCGTAGAAGTATGCCCGCTGCTCAACCAGCCGGAGCGTCTCGTAACTGAACGTGCTGTACGTGGTCAGCGCTCCGCAGAAACCCGTGCCGACCAGCGCGAGCCACGGTGCCGGGAGCGACAGGCCGGCACCGGACAGGCCGCCGAGCACCAGGCACCCGGACACGTTGATGGTCAGCGTTCCCCACGGGAACACCGTGTCGTGCTTGATCTGCATCGCGCGGTCGGTGAGGTAGCGCAGTGGGGCGCCGACCAGCGCACCGGCGAACACGAGGACCAGCGTCACGCCGGCCTCGCGGTGATCGCCCTGGTCAGCCACACGCCGGCGAGCACGGCCAGCAGCGCGCACAGCAACGTGCCGAACAGGTAGAGCAGCGCCGTGGCGGCCGTACAGGGGGCGAGCAGTGCGCGGGTCTCGTTGGCGTACGTGGAGAACGTGGTGAACCCGCCGAGCACGCCGACGCCGAGGAACGGCCGGACCAGGCGGTGCGCCGACCACACCTCGCTGATCAGCACCATCAGCACGCCGATCAGGAAGCACCCCAGGACGTTGATCCCGAAGGTGCCCCACGGGAACTCGCCGGGCATGGTGGGCAGCAGCCGGCCGACGCCGTACCGGGCGATCGAGCCGAGCCCGCCGCCCAGGGCGATCACCGCGAGCGTGGCGCCGTGGGTGCGGACGAGCTGGGTTCGTCGGGGTGTGACCCGGACCACGCCGGGCTCGACACGGGTCATCACTGCCTCCTACTCGGGTCCGGGCTCGGACCGAAGCAGGGACCGTTGGCGGCGACCACACCGCGGTTTCCCCTGGACGAGGATGGCGAGCCCCTCCGCCACGATCGATTCAGCATAACTCGGCGTCCCGGCCCGGCCGACCGAAGGTGCGCCGGATCATGCCGCGGTCCCGGACCCCGCACGACCGGACCACCGACCCGGCCGCTAGCCTTCTACACCGCTGTAGATGACTAGGAGGACGTCCGTGCTGCCCGACCAGCGATTCACCGGCCAGTTGACGCCGCGCGCCCTGTCCCGGGTTCCCGAGGTCACCGCGTACTTCTGGATCGTCAAGGGCCTGTCCACCGCGCTCGGCGAGTCCACATCGGACTATCTGGTGCGGGTGATCGGCCCGGTGCCGGCCGTGGCCGCCGGATTCGTCGCGTTCGTCGTGGCGCTGGCCGTGCAGTTCACCCAGCGCCGCTACCGGGCCTGGAGCTACTGGTTCGCCGTGGTCATGGTCGGCATCTTCGGCACGATGGCCGCCGACGTCCTGCACGTCGGGTTCGGCGTCCCGTACGTCCTGTCCGCCGCCCTCTACGCCGTGCTGCTGGCCGCCGTGTTCTGGTCGTGGGCGCGCACCGAGCGGACCCTGTCCGTGCACAGCATCGACACACCCCGCCGCGAGGCGTTCTACTGGGCCGCCGTGGTGGCGACGTTCGCGCTGGGCACAGCGGCCGGCGACCTCACCGCCACCACCCTGCACCTGGGCTACTTCGGGTCCGTGGTGCTGTTCGCGGTGGCCATCCTGGTGCCCGCCGCGGGCTACCGGTGGCTGCGCTGGAACCCGATCCTCGCGTTCTGGTTCGCCTACGTCCTCACCCGGCCGCTGGGCGCGTCGGTCGCCGACTGGCTGGGCAAGCCGCGCGCCGCCACCGGCCTGGGCGTCGGCGACGGGCCGGTCAGCCTCGTGCTGGCGCTGCTCATCGCCGTGCTGGTCGGCTACCTGGCGGTCAGCCGGGCGGACGTGTCAGCGGATCCGGACCGTCACGCCTGACTCGGCCGGCACGAACTCGCCGATCACCGTACCGCCGGGGATCTCGCCCGCCACGAGCAGGCCGCCGGAGGTCTGCGCGTCCGCCAGCAGCAACTGTTCCAGCTCGTCCGCGCCGCCGGCATCGAGATGCGGGCGGACCCAGTCCAGGTTGCGCCGGGTGCCGCCGGAGATGTAACCCTCGGCGGCCGACTCGCGGGCGCCCTCCAGGTAGGGCACGGCGGCCGCGTCCACGACCGCGGTGACCCCGCTGGCCTTCGCCATCTTGTGCAGGTGGCCGAGCAGGCCGAAGCCGGTCACGTCGGTCGCGGCCCGCACGCCCGCCGCCACGGCGGCCTCGGCCGCGGCCCGGTTGAGCCTGGTCATCGAGTCGATCGCGGCGGCGAACACCTCGCCGGTCTGCTTGTGCCGGTTGTTCAGGACGCCGACGCCGAGCGGCTTGGTCAGCGACAGCGGCAGGCCGGCCCGTGCGGCGTCGTTGCGCAGCAGGCGATCCGGGTCCGCGGTGCCGGTGACGGCCAGACCGTACTTGGGTTCCGGGTCGTCGATCGAGTGCCCGCCTGCCAGGTGGCAGCGTGCCTGCGCCGCGACGTCGAACCCGCCGCGCAGCACCTCGCCTGCCAGTTCCATCGGCAGCACGCCCCTTGGCCAGCCCAGCAGGTTCACCGCCAGCAGCGGCACACCGCCCATCGCGTAGATGTCGGACAGCGCGTTGGCCGCGGCGATCCGACCCCAGTCGTAGGGGTCGTCCACCACCGGGGTGAAGAAGTCCGTTGTGGACAGTATCGCGGTGCGGGCGTCGAGCCGGACGGCGGCCGCGTCGTCACCGGTGTCCAGGCCGACGAGCAGCTCGACGTCACCCGCCGAGCCGGCCGGGCGCACCGACGCCACCATCTGCTCAAGTTCGCCTGGCGGAATTTTGCAGGCACAACCCCCGCCCTTGGCGTACTGGGTGAGTCGGTGGGTTGTCTCCGGTGCGGCCATCACCACTCCTCGCTCGGGTCACCTCGAGCCTACGACCTCGGCGTGGTTATGCTCGCTGACGGAGGCGTATGTGTTCCTGGTGGACACCGCGGTCTTCAAAACCGACGTGGTCCGGTATCCGGATCAGGCAGGTTCGATTCCTGTCCGCCTCCGCCACACGGTATGAGAGGCCGAATGCACGTCATCGCCACGGCTGGACATGTCGATCACGGCAAGTCGACGCTGGTGCGCGCGCTCACCGGGATGGAACCCGACCGGTGGAGCGAAGAGCGCCGCCGTGGCATGACGCTGGATCTCGGCTTCGTCTGGACCGACCTGCCCGGCGCCGGCACGGTCGCGTTCGTCGACGTGCCGGGTCACGAGCGATTCGTCACGACGATGCTGGCCGGTGTCGGCCCGGTGCCCGCCGTGCTGGTCGTGGTGGCCGCCGACGAGGGCTGGCGCGCCCAGACCGCCGAACACGTGGACATCCTCAGTTCGCTGGGCGTGCGGCACGGGCTGCTCGTGGTCACCCGGGCCGACCTGGCCGATCCGGCGGCCGCGCTGGCCGACGCCCGCGCTCGGCTGGACCGGACCAGCCTGGCCGGGTGCGATGCGGTCGCGGTGAGCGCGGTCACCGGCGCCGGCATGGCCGAACTGCGCGCCGCGCTGGTCCGCCTGGTCACCGGGCTGCCGCAGGCGCCGACCACCGGTAGGGTGCGGCTGTTCGTCGACCGTGCGTTCACCATCCGGGGCAGCGGCACGGTCGTCACCGGCACGCTCGCCGCCGGCACGCTGGCCCAGGGCGACCAGTTGCAGTTCACCCGCAGCGACATACGCACCCGCATCCGCGGCCTGCACGCGCTGGGCACCGCCGCCGAGTCGGTGTCGGCCGTCGCGCGGGTGGCGGTGAACCTGCGGGGCGTGCCGGTCGACGAGATCACCAGGGGCGACGCCCTGGTCACGCCGGACGCGTGGGTGCTCACCGACGAGGTCGACGTGCGACTGCTGGACATCGGACCGGCCGACCTGCCCGGCGATCTGGTGCTGCACATCGGATCGGCGGCCGTGCCGTGCCGGATCCGGCCGCTGGGCGAGGACACCGGCCGGGTGCGGCTGGCGGCCCGGCAGCCGTTGCGGCCCGGGGACCGGGCTGTGCTGCGGGAACCGTCCAGCAGGCTGGCCACCGGCGCCGTGGTGCTCGACGTCGACCCGCCGGCACTACGCCGCCGGGGTGCCGCGCGGGCACGGGCGGTCGCGCTGGAGGCGCTGGCCGGCGACCGGCCCGACGTGTTGGCCGAGGTGGCCAGGCGGGGCAGCGTGACGCGGGCCCGGCTGGCGGCCCTGGGCATCCTGGACGTGCCGGAACCGTTGCCGGCCGGCCTGCTGGCGTTCGGCGAGCACGTGGTGCACCCGGACCGGTGGCGGCACTGGCAGGCGGAACTGGCCAGGGTGGTCGACGAGCACCACGCCACCGCGCCGTTGGAACCAGGCCTGCCGGCCAGGTCGGCGCAACACCTGCTGGGCGTGCCGGACCTCCGCCTGGTCGACGAGCTGGTGCGCGAGGCCAGTGGGAAGCTAGTGGCACGGGAGGGCCGGATCGCCCGCCCGGGCACCGGTCCGGCGTTCAGCGACGCGGTGCGGCAGGCGCTGGACGCGGTGCGCGACCGGCTGGCCGCCGATCCGTTCGACGCCCCTGACGTGCCGGAACTGGCCGCCGCCGGCCTGACCACGAGCGTGCTCGCCGCCGCCGCGCGGTCCGGTCTGGTGCTCCGACTGCCCGGTGACGTCATCCTGCACCCGTCCGCTCCGGACGCCGCCGCAGCGGCTATCGCCGCGCTACCGCAGCCGTTCACACTGTCCGAAGCCAGGCAGGCGCTGGGCACGACACGCAGGATCGCGGTGCCGTTGCTGGAGTACCTGGACACCATCGGGCGCACGGTGCGCGTGGACGCGACCCGCAGGAGGGTCACCGACGTGCCGACGGCACAGCGGTAGCACGCGACCGCGACGGCCGCCGGTGGCCGATCGCTCGGGGCGGTTGGCCTCCACTTCCGATATATCGTGTACTAAGTACCGCTCCTCGGGCGGTACCGAGGAGGGTTCATGGCGGCGAGAACATCGATGCTCATGACCACCGAGTCCCGCCCGGACGGCCTACAGGACTTCGTCGCGCGCAATCTCGTCCGTGCCATCGCATCCGGTGAACTACCGCCAGGCGCCCGGTTGTCCCCCGCCAGACTCGCCAGCGACCTCGGTGTCTCGCACATCCCGGTCCGCGAGGCACTCGCCGCACTGGAAGCGGTCGGTCAGGTCAAACGCATTCCCCGCGTGGGATTCTTCGTCGCCGAAATGTCCACTGAGGACATCGAGGACATCTACCACTGGCGCCAGGTCCTGGAGGACGAGGCCCACCGGATCTCACTCTCCCGGCTGTCCGGCGAAGACCTGGACCACATGCGGGAACTCAACACGGCCATGGCGGCGGCGGTCGACCACGGCGACACCTACGCCGAACTGGACAGGGCGTTCCATTTCGTTCCGTTCCAGCGGGCCGGCAGCGATCACCTGCTGCGCTTCATCACGCACCTGTGGGACGCGGCGGGCAGGTACCACGGCGCCGTGCTGGCGCGGGTCGACCGGTCCGTGTTGCAACAACACCACGACGCGCTGCTACTGGCGTTCGACGCGCGCGACGTGAACTCGGTCAACGCCCTGTTCGCCGCCCACCGCGACCACACCCTGGCCGCGATCAGGCAGGTGTCCTGACAGCAGCGACCACGGCGTCGACGATGGCGTCGTCGTCGGTCGCCGCAACGGTCCGCAGGTCCAACAGGCAACGGTCGGCCTCCACCCGGCCCACCACCGGCGGCCGCCCACGCCGGAGCACGGCGGCCAACCCGGGCGCGACGGCAACGGCGGCGCTGGGCAGTTCGACGCCCGGCGCCCCTCCCCCGCCGACTCTCGCCACACAGTCGAGCACCTCCGCCGGTATGTCGTCCTTGGCGAGCCGGTCGACGATCGCGTGGGCCCGGGAACGCAACTCGGTGACGGGTGTGGCGAGCATGTCGGCGACCGGCGGCCGGGGCCCGCGCAGCGTGGCTTCCAAGGCGGCCAGCGTGAGTTTGTCGACCCGCAGCGCGCGGGCGGCCGGGTGGCGGCGGAGGCGGTTGACCAGATCGGCGTCGCCGAGCAAAAGGCCGGCCTGCGGCCCGCCGAGCAGTTTGTCGCCGCTGGCCGTGACGAGGGTGGCGCCCGCGGTCAGCGTGGTCTGGGCGTCGGGTTCGTCGGGCAGCAGCGGGTTCGGTGCGAGCAGGCCGGAGCCGATGTCGACGACGAGGGGCAGGCCGAGGGTGGCCAGGTCGGGGACGTCGACGCCGCTGGTGAAGCCGAGGACGCGGAAGTTCGACGGGTGGACCTTGAGGATGAAGCCGGTGTTCTCGGTGATCGCGTCGGCGTAGTCGCGCAGGTGGGTGCGGTTAGTGGTGCCGACCTCGCGGAGCCGGGCCCCGGTCGCGGTCACCAGGTCCGGGATGCGGAAACCGTCGCCGATCTCGACGAGTTCGCCCCGGCTGATGAGGATTTCCTTGTCCGGGGCCAAAGTCAGCGCGCAGAGCAGGAGGGCGGCCGCGTTGTTGTTGACGACATGGGCGGCCTGCGCGGCGGGCACGGCCGCGTTCAGCGCGGCGAGCGTGTCGCGGCCACGGGTGGCGCGGCGGCCGGTGGCCAGGTCGAACTCGACGTCGGTGTAGCCGGCGGCGGCCGTGATGGCGTCCCGGGCGGCGGTCGAGAGCGGGGCGCGGCCGAGGTTGGTGTGGACGATGACGCCGGTGGCGTTGACGACCTGGTGGAGGGTGGTCGCGAGCCGCGGTAGCGAGGCGAGGGCGGCTTTGGTGACGTCGTGAGGCGCGATCTCGCCTCGGCGGGCCCGCTGTTGAGCGTCGACGACGGCGGCCTTCACGATCCCCGGCCCGAGCGCGTCGGCGGCCGCCACGAGCCGCGGGTCCCCGAGGACGGCGTCGGTCCGCGGAATCTCCCGCCGCAGATCACCCATCCCCCCATTCTCCCCAAGCCCGTTCCGGGCAGCGACCCGACCACCCACCGGCCGACTCACAGTGTGGACCGGGGTCTTCGCCGGGCTGGCTTCGCCGCTACCAGAACGGGCAGCGGGACCAGGTGTGGCAGGAACTGCGCCAGCTCCGGCGGCGGAATCCAGGAGTCGGAGGGGCGCGGGAGGCACGACTCGCCTGCGACGAGATGGCGCGCCGTGCCCGCCGCAACGTAGAGCTCATCGTCGAGCGGCTGTCCCAGGACGGCTGTCGGTTCCACGCCAACGACGACGATCAGACGCGGATGCGGCCCCACATACCGCCGACTCCGGATGCGGCGGAGCACGCGGAGTGGCTGAAACAGCGGTTCGGACCCACTGGCTGGAGCGACGCGCGGAGGATCCCGATGCCGCCGGTCTGTTCGTGCTCCCGCTGGCACCCGACCGGCTACACAAGGACAACACCTGTGGGGCAGGCCGTACGGGATCGTCGTGCCCGACGGCCGCGTTGACGGGCTGTCCGCCTGGGAGACGACCATGCCGTTTGTCTCGTACCTGAACTGGGTCTTCAGCGAAGGCGGCTGTCGCCGTGGCCGTCGCTGTCGCTGTCGCCGTCGCCGTGGCCGTGGCCGTCGCCATCGGCGTCGCGGTCGCCGTCGCCGTCGCCGTCGTGCGAGGGTGGCCAGGCACGGGTCAGGCACGATCTGGTCACAGACATGCTGCCGCTGTAGCCCGGCTCTATCGGTCGGTGCGGCCCGGGATGGGTTCGGCCAGCGCCGCTCGGGAGGGAGCCGCCGGGAACGGATCGGCGAAGTACTGGGTTTCGTGCGACACGAGACCGTCGGCGAACTCCATGATGCTCACGGTGTTGGTAGGCACGCCGTCGTAGGTGATCACGCACTCGCTGACCCAGAGGCCGCCGCCCAGGATGCGGATGATGGTGAAGTGGCGCTCGGCCGGATGCCCGCCACGTTGTTGTTGGATCGTGAAGCGGCCTCGGAAGCGCTCGCCGTACTGAGGGTAGTCCAGGATCGCATCGGCGGTGTAGATCGCGTGCTCGCGGTCGGCGTCACCGGCTTCGGATGCCGTCCAGTGCTCCGCGATCCGGGCCCGAGTCTCGGAATCACGCGTCATGGTCGTCCTCACCTGGTCCGCATCGGCGCCGCGGAATCTACCCGCCCGGCGCCGACCCAGCCCGCCCACGCGCCCAGCGCTCCGACCGCGAAGCACACCAGCCCCACATGACGACCACTCAACGAACGACACACCAGCCGCTCGACCCCAACCCTGGGCCGCATCTCGGCCATCGGCCGGTCAACACACTCAAAATCAGGTCGCGTGTCGACCATTGGGCGGACGACACGCCCGGCCAGCTTGCGAAGCGCGAGTCGACCACTGAGCGGACCACACCCCGGCCGGCATGATGTCGCGTGGGTCGTCCGTTCGGTGGACACACCCGGCCGGCATGACATCGCGCGTGTCGTCCGTTCCGTGGACGGCACGCGCGGCCGTCGATGTGGTGATCGCCGCCGCCACATGGGCGGTGGGTTAGTTCGAACCGTTGTGCGGATGTGGGTCGTCGGGCGGTAGGCCGGCTCGGCGGCGGTACGCGGCCAGGTAGCGCGGCAGCTCCTCACCGCGCGGCCGCCGGCCGGGCTGGATGTCGCACGTGGCCGCCTTGGCCTCCTGGATGTGCACGTTCGGGTCCAGCACCAGCGACAGCAGCTCGTTCGCCGCGTCCCCCTTGCTCAGTCCGTTCGGACCCCAGTGGTAGGGCAGGCCGACCTGGTGGATCGTCTTGCCGCGCGCCTTCAACGGCGGAATGCGGTTGGTGACCAGCACGCGAGCCTCGACCGCGGCCCTGGCCGACACGATCGTCGCCCATCCCAGGTGCGTCAGCCCGCGCTCGGCGGCCAGTTCCGGCGACACCTCGCAGAAGAACTCGGGCTGCAACTCCGCCAGGTAGGGCAGTGTGCGGCTCATGCCGCCCGCCGTGTGGTGCTCGGTCAACCGGTAGGTGGTGAACACGTACGGGAACACCGGGTTCGACGCACCGCTGGTGCGGTTGTCCTCCCGGTTCAACACGTCCCGCGTCGGGTTGACCTGCTGGCCGTACAGCGGATTGTCCACAGGGGACTCAGCCGGTTCGTAGTGCGTCGGCAGCGGGCCGTCGGCCAGGCCGACCGGTGCGAACAGCCATGCCTTGCCGTCGCTCTGCATGATGAACGGGCTGGTGCCGGCGATGGCGGCCTGTGCCCGGGCACCGTCGGGCGGCACGTAGTCGGGGGCCTTGCCCACCTCGAAGTCGGGCACGTCGTGGCCGGTCCACTTGCCCTGCTCGGCGTCCCACCACACGTACGCCTTGCGCTCGCTCCACGGCTTGCCGTCGGGGTCGGCCGAGGCGCGGTTGTAGAGCACGCGCCGGTTCGCCGGCCATGCCCACGCCCACCCGGGCGCCACCCAGCTCTGGTCGCGGCCGGGCTTGCGCCGCGCGGCCTGGTTCTCGCCGCCCGCGTAGATGCCGGTGTAGATCCAGCAGCCTGCGGTCGTGGAGCCGTCGTCCTTCAGCAGGCCGAACGTCGCCAGGGGACCGTCCGGACCGGACCCGTTGACCTCGGCCAGCACCGACTCGGCACTCGGCTCGTTCAGCGGGCCACTGGTCGGGTAGTCCCAGGTGAGGTCGAGGATCGGGCGGTCGCGGGCGGCGCGGGAGCCGGCCAGCTTCTCCCGGATGATGCGGCCCAGGTGGAAGTAGAACCACAGGTCGCTGCGGGCGTCGCCGGGCGGCTCGACCGCCTCGTGGTGCCACTGCACCAGGCGCTGCGTGTTGGTGAAACTGCCGTTCTTCTCGGTGTGTGCGGCGGCCGGCAGGAAGAAGACCTCGGTGGGGATCTCCTCCGTCTGCAGCTCGCCGGTCTCGATCTCCGGCCCGTCCTTCCAGTAGGTGGCGCTCTCGATCATCTGCAGGTCGCGCACCACCAGCCAGTCCAGATTGGCCATGCCCAGCCGCTGCAGCTTGGCGTTCGCCGAGCCGACGGCCGGGTTCTCGCCGACCAGGAAGTAGCCCTTGCACTCGCCCGCGATCTGCCGAAGCACCGTCTGGTAGGTGCCGTGGTCACCGGTCAGCCTGGGCAGGTAGTCATAGCAGAAGTCGTTGTCCGCCGTGGCCGCGTCGCCCCACCACGCCTTGAGCAGGCTGACGAAGTACGACCGCATGTTGCCCCAGAACCCGTTGTCACCGGCGGTCGACGCGACGAAGTCGTCCAGGGACTCGTGGTGCGCCTGGGGCATCGGGATGTAGCCGGGCAGCAGGTCGAACAGCGTCGGGATGTCGGTCGACCCCTGGATGGACGCGTGGCCGCGCAGCGCCATGATGCCGCCGCCGGTCCGGCCCATGTTGCCCAGCAGGGTCTGCAGGATGGACGCGGTGCGGATGTACTGCACGCCGACGGTGTGCTGGGTCCAGCCGACCGAGTAGACGAACGCCGTGGTGCGTTCCCGCCCGGAGTTGCTGGTGATGGCCTGCGCCACCTCCAGGAAGTGTTCCTCGGAGATGCCGCAGACGTCGGTGACCATCTCCGCCGTGTACCGGGCGAAGTGCCGCTTGAGCACCTGGAACACGCAGCGCGGGTCGGTCAGCGTCGGGTCGACGGTGGGCTGGTGGTCCGGGCCTGCGGCGTCCGGCGGCACCGGCTTGTGGTCCCGGTTGCCCGCTGCCGCGGCGGCGTCGGCGCCGTCGTACATCCAGCTCGACTTGTCGTACTGGCGCCGGTCCGGGTCGAAACCGGAGAACAGGCCGTCCAGGTCCTCGGTGTCGACGAAGTCGTCGCGCAGGATCGTGCCCGCGTTGGTGTAGGCGACGACGTAGTCGTGGAAGTACAGGTCGTTGCTCAACACGTGGTTGATCAACGCGCCCAGGAAGACGATGTCGCTACCCACCCGCAGCGGCACGTGCAGATCGGCCACCGCGCTGGTGCGGGTGAAGCGCGGGTCGACGTGGATGATCTTCGCACCGCGCAGCTTGGCCTCCATCACCCACTGGAACCCCACCGGGTGGCACTCGGCCATGTTCGAACCCTCGATGAGGATGCAGTCGGCGTTCTGGAGATCCTGCAGGAACGTCGTGGCACCGCCGCGACCGAACGAAGTACCCAGACCGGGCACCGTGGCGGAGTGTCAAATACGAGCCTGATTCTCGATCTGGATGGCACCCAGCGCCGTGTACAGCTTCTTCATCAGGTAGTTCTCTTCGTTGTCCAGCGTGGCGCCGCCGAGACTGGCGATGCCGAGCGTGCGCTGGACGTTCGTGCCGTGCACCGAGCGCTGCCAGGTCTGCCTGCGGGTGGCGATCACCCGGTCGGCGATCATGTCCATCGCGCGGTCCAGTGACAGCGTCTCCCACTCGGTGCCGTGTGGACGCCGGTAGAGCACCTTGTCCACCCGTGTGGGGCTGGTCACCAGTTGCTTGCTGGCCGAGCCCTTCGGGCACAGCCGGCCACGTGAGATGGGCGAGTCGGGGTCACCCTCGATCTGGACGACCTTCTCGTCCTTGACGAAGATGCGCTGGCCACAGCCCACGGCGCAGTAGGGGCAGATCGACTTGACGACCCGGTCGGCCTGCTGGGTGCGCGCGGTGAGTTCCGCGGAGCGTGCGGACTGGGAGGCGGCTGCCTTGCCGAGCGGGTCGACGCCGCTGACCTGCCGGTATACCGGCCAGCCCTCGATCCACTGCCGAACTCCCACAGTGACCTCCGTTCACGGGCGCGCGCTGGACATGACCGTACCTCCGCTGATCACCTCGTGCAGCAGTCGGTGCGCAACGACACCGTGACACGCGACGGATCGGTGACGGCACCCACAGTGGGACTCCGTCACCGATCCGCCGCGATCAACCGTCGATTATTGTCGACAACCATTCGGCCGCCATGGTCGATACGACCCGTCTCGGTCCGCCGACAATCCGCGGGCCACCATTCCACGGTGCGGCCGGCGGGTCACCGACCATTCACGTCCGAAAGGCCGAGGGAAAGTTCAGGTCGTCGGTTTAGTACCAGTGGGCGCGACCGCCGATGCGGCGACCAGTGCCGCCGAGCACGGCGAACACGACGCCGGCCAGCGCCAAAATGACACCGATCGTCCACAAGACCGGAATGCCGACCACGAACCCGATGATCAGCAGAATGACACCAAGGACAATCACTGTGTAATCACTCCTCTTTTACCGGGCGTCCGGCGCCGGTAGCACCGGTGGTAACCCGCTCGTGCTCCAGGTATTGCCCGTCCTGTCATGCACGAAACAAGTACCCAGCGTCACTACGCCAACAGGAGTAATGCCGAATATCAACAGGTCCGGGATCATGACGCCATGGGCGTACTGGAGGGTAAGGCGGCACTGGTCACCGGTGGGTCCCGCGGGATCGGGCGGGCGATCGTGACCCGGCTGGTGGCGGACGGCGCCACGGTGGTGTTCAGCTACGGGGAGAACAAGGACGCGGCGGCCGAAGTGGTCGCGGCGGGTGACGGCAAGGCGTTCGCCGTCCAGGCCGACCAGGGCGACCTGGCCGACCAGGAGGCGCTGTTCGAGGAGGCCATGCGGCTGCTCGGCGGGCTGGACATCCTGGTGAACAACGCCGCCATCGGCCAGACCGGTGCGATCGCGGACGTGACGCCCGAGATGTACGACCGGGCGATGGACGTGAACGCGAAGGGCCCGTACTTCGCGATGCAGTTCGCCGGCAAGCACATGCGGGACAACGGCAGGATCATCAACATCTCCACGGTGAACACCCGCATCGTCCCGGCGATGGCGTCGCTGTACGCGGGGAGCAAGGGTGCGCTGGAGCTGTTCAGCAGGGTCGCCGCCTACGAGTTCGGCAAGCGGGGCATCACGGTCAACATCGTGTCGCCCGGCGCTACCGACACCCAGATGCTGCACGACGCCAACCCCGGCGACACGTTCGAGTCGACGGTCGCGTTCACGGCGTTGCGGCGGCTCGGTCAGCCGGCGGACGTCGCCGATGTCGTGGCGCTGCTGGCCGGCCCGGACTCGCACTGGATCACCGGCCAGAACATCACCGCTTCGGGCGGTCTGATGCTGTGACGGACCGACGTATCGTCGGGGTATGACCACCGAGGACTTCGCACGGCAGTGGCAGGAGTGGCACGACAAGCGGGAGCGTGACCTGGCCGACCCGTACGGGTGGCTGGCGCTGGTCTCCCTGGAGTGGCTGAGCGAGAGCCCGAGCGAGTACGCGGGCGTGCCCGGCCTGTGGTGGCAGGACGCGGACAAGGCGACCGCGTACGTCGACCCTCGGGGCGCGCTGATGACGCACGAGGGCGACGAGATCACCGGCGAGCACCGGTTCGAGCTGATCAACAGCGGTCCGGGCACCCGCGTGGTGGCCGGCAACCTGGAGATCGAGGTGGCCCGGCGGTCCGGCTACCTGATCCGGGTGCACGACCCGAAGGCGGACGTGCTCCGCGATTTCCACGGGGTGCCGGCGTACCAACCGGATCCGGCGTGGGTGCGCACCGCGCGGTACGAGGCGTTCGACGAGCCGCGCCCGACCACGGTGGGTGCCGTGGTGCCCGGCCTGACCCACGTCTACCAGGCGCGGGGCCTGGTGCGGTTCGAGCACGACGGTGCACAGCACACGCTGACCGCGTTCAACGGCAAGACGCCCGGCGCGCTGAACATCCTGTTCACCGACGCCACCAGCGGTGTCACGACCTACCCGGCGAACCGGTCGCTGGGTGTCGCGCAGCCGGGTCCGGACGGCGTCGCCGTGCTGGACTTCAACCGTGCGCTGAACCTGCCGTGCGCGTTCACCGACTTCGCCACCTGCCCGCTGCCCCCGGAGGGCAACAATCTGCCGTTCCCGGTGACAGCGGGCGAGAAGCTGCCCTACGAGCGCGGTGGCGAGTGAACCGGCTGGCGCGCGTCGACGGAGGCGTCCCCGTGCGCCCATGCCGGGGCCGAGCCCTCGGCGCGGAGCGTGACCACGGTGCCGGTGGCGTAGCTGGCGGTGCCGTGGATGCGCACCCGCAGGGTCGGCGGGCCGCACGGCTCGTCCGGCTCGACGGTGATCAGTGACTCGTGGCCCTGGTAGCTCTGCTCGACCACCGTCCCGGTCAGACCGATACCGCCGTGGCCCCGGCTGATGGTGATCTGCTCCGGCCGGATCAGCACGACGGCGTTGACCGGTGCCGCCGACTCGGTGACCAGGTCGCCCAGGGCGGTGCTGGCCACCGCGCCGTCCACGGTGGCGTGCACCAGGTTGGCCTCGCCGAGGAACGCGGCCAGTTCGGGGTCGACCGGATTGGCGTAGATGTCGCGCGGGCTGCCGGCCTGGGCCACCCGCCCGTCGCGCAGCACGGCCACCTGGTCGGCCATGGACAATGCCTCCTGCTGGTCGTGGGTGACCAGCACGACGGCGGTGGCCGACGCGCGCAGCACCCGGGCGATCTCGGCGCGCACGCTGGCCCGCAGAGCGGCGTCCAGTGACGAGAACGGTTCGTCCAGCAGCACGACCGACGGTTCCAGGGCCAGGGCTCGGGCCAGCGCGACCCGCTGTTGCTGCCCGCCGGACAGCTCGTGCGGGTAGCGCTTGCGCAGGTCGGCCAGGCCGACCAGGTCCAGCAACTCCCCCACCCGACCGGACTGGCGGGCGCCGCGACGCAACGCGAAACCGACATTCGCCGCGACCGTCAGATGCGGGAACAACGCGCCTTCCTGGGGCACGTAACCCAGTCCGCGGCGCTCCGGCGGCACGTGCACGCCGGGCGCCTCGATCACCCGCCCGGCCAGCCGCACCACACCGGACCGGGGCCGCTCGAACCCACCCAGGATGCGCAGCAGCGTGGTCTTGCCGCTGCCGGACGAGCCGAGCACGGCCGTGATGGACCGGTCCGGCACCCGGAGGCTGACGTCACGGAGGACCTCCGTGGCGCCGAACGCCATCGCGAGGCCCTCGATCTCCAGAGCGTTGCCGATCATGCGCTGACCACCGTCAGGTCCCCTCCTCGCCGCCGGGAGAACCACATGCCGAGCACCATGCTGGGCACGGCGGCAACCACCACGATGACCGCAGCATAGGGTGCGGCCGCGCCGTAGGCGGTGTTGGTCTGGTAGGCCCAGAACTGGGTGGCCAGGGTGTGCACCCCGGTCGGGATCAGCACCAGGGTGGCGGTGAGTTCGGTCACCGCGGACAGGAACACCAGACAGAACGCGGCGCCGACACCCGGCGCGATGATCGGCAGCGTGACCCGCCAGAACACGCGCAGCGGCCGGTTGCCCAGCGAGCGGCCCATTTCGGCCAGTTGCGGCGAGGACTGCATCGCCGACGCGCGCACGCACACCAGCGCCAGCGGGAAGAACAGCAGCGCGTACGCGACCACCAGCAGCCAACTGGTCTGGTACAGCGGGAAAACGTACCGGACGGCGAAGAACACCAGGCTCAGCGCGATGACGATGCCGGGCACCGACTGGATGAGATAGGTGCTGCGCTCCACCACCTGTGCGATCCGCCCGCGCCGCTGCGCGGCGAGCACGGCCACCGGGATCGCGGCGACCGTGGCCAGCAGTGCGGCGCCCGCCGAGTAGCGGGCGGTGGCGAGCGTGGCGTCCAGCAGCGTCGTGCTCGCCGGCAGCGTGGTGTGCTGGGAGTGGGTGAGCCAGTAGACGAGGGTGCCGACCGGCACGCCGACGGCCAGCACGACGAGCGCGCCGAGCCCGGTCAGTGTCGGCGCCAGCCACGGCCCGAGCCCGCGGCGGACCGGCGGGCGGGACGCCTGCGGGCCACCCCGGCTGACCCGGCCCCGGCCGCTGGACAGGCCCTCGCAGATCAGCACGACGATGCCGAGTACCACCAGCAACAACGACATGGCCGCCGCCGACGAGGTGTCGACCTGGAGTTCGGTGAAGATCTCGGTGGTGAAGGTGCGGAAGCTGAGGATCTCGAACGCGCCGAACTCGGCCAGCAGCGCCAGGATCACCACCAGGCTGCCGCCCAGCACGGCCGGCCGGATCTGCGGCAGCACCACTCTGCGGAACGTGGCGAAGGGGCCCAGGCCGAGCGCGTGCGCCGTCTCCTCCAGCGCGGGATCGGTGCGCCGCAACGCTGCCGACACCGGCAGGTAGACCAGCGGGTACAGGTCCAGCGTCATCACCACGGTGGCCGCGGGCAGGCCGATGAACGTCGGGAAGATCGAGTGCCACGCGTAGCCGACCACGAAGTCCGGAATGGACACCGGAAGCACCAGCAGCACGCCCCACACCCGCTTGTACGGCAGCCGGGTCCGCTCGACGCACCACGCGGCGAACGTGCCGATGACGGAGGTGAGAAACGTGACCAGGACGGACAGTTCGACCGTGTTGGCGAGCAGTTCGGCGGACAGCGGGCGCAGCAGCACCCGACGCAGTTCGGACCAGCCGACGTTCTGCGCCTGCAGCACCAGGAAGACCTCGGGCAGCAGCAGGCCGAGCGCGACGATGACGGCCACCAGGTACAGCGCCGCGCTGCTGCCCTGGCGGGGCCGGAAAGCCGGCCGCAGCCGCCGCGCCGTGGTGGGCGCGGCGGCCGGGGCGGGTGCTGGGCGGGTTGCCGTCACAGGAGTCCTGCTTGCTGCAGGAGCATGACCGCCTTGTTGCCGTCGCCGATCTGGTTGAGGTCGAACTGCTTCGGCCTGTCGTCGGACAGCGGCGGCAGGTTCGGGTTGGTGACGCCGGAGCCGATCGGGTACTCCCAGCTGTCACCGCCGGCCAGCACCTTCTCGCCCGCGTTGCTGACCAGGAACTTGACCAGCGCCTGGGCGGCGGCCTGGTGCTGGCTGGACTTGATCACGCCGGCACCGGAGACGTCGAGCAGGTAGCCGTCGTCGCCGGGGGCGAAGCGGGCCAGTGCCGAGTGCAGGCCGCTGGGGCCGACCTCGTCCTTGAGCCGGTACCAGTAGTAGTGGTTGATCACGCCGATCTGGGTGACGCCCTTGTTGACGTTGGCGACCAGCGTCTCGTTGTCCGGGTCCTGGTGCGCGCCCGCGTTGGCCTTCAGGGCCTGCAACCACCGCACCGCGGCGGCGTCACCCTTGTCGGCGGCGACCGACGTGACGATGGGCTGGAAGTCGGTCTCGCCCGGCGCGATGTCCAGCTTGTTCTTCCACTTCGGGTCGGCCAGGTCCAGTACCGACTTGGGCAACTGGTTGGGCTGGAGGTCGGTGGTGTTGTAGACCATCACGCTGACCCGGGCGGACACGCCGATCCAATTGTGGTCACCGGCGCTGTACTGGGCCGGGACGGCGGACATCGTGGCCGGGTCGACCGGCGAGAGCAGGCCCTTCTCGTCCAGCCGGACCAGCGGCGGCGTGTTCTCGGTGTAGAAGGCGTCGGCGGGCGAGTTCGTGCCCTCCTGCTCGATCTGTTGTGCCAGCACGTCTTCGTCGTCGCTGCGCACCTTGACCTGGACGCCGGTCTGCTTCTCGAAGGCGGCCACCAGCGCGTTGGTGGTCTCCTCGTGCTGTCCGTTGTAGAGGGTGATGGTCTGGCCCGCGATCGAGGCGGCGCCGGACGGGTCCCCACCGGCGGCGGTGGACGGCGAGGACGACCCGCTGGCGGCCGTTCCGCTGCCACAACCGGCGAGCACGACGATCGCGACCGCGGCCGACAGCGCGCCCAGCGCTGCTCGGGGTCGTTGTCGTGCGACTATGGGACTCATCGGTAGCGCCTCCACGAGTGTCCGTCGAATGTCCGGAGCTTAGGTTAAGCAAACCTAACCTCCTTCGACGGCGTTACGGAAGGACCATTGCGGTCGTCCTGTAACGGACCTGCCGTTCTCGCACGTCAGCGACCTGCACGCACCTGCCAACCGGCGGAAGACCCGGCCGGCGGTCAACTTTTACAGTCGTGTAGAAATTCTACATGCCTGTAGATGGAGGCCGGTCGTGCGCAAACGGATCCTGATCGTCTCCGCGCGCATCGGCGCAGGTCACGACGGCGCCGCGCGGGCGATCGCGGACCGGTTGACCGAGCACGACGTCGAGCACGCCGACTTCCTGGACCTGCTCCCCGGCCGGCTCGGCCAACGCCTGTGTGACGCCTATCACCGGCAGCTCAGCTCGGCGCCGCGCACCTGGAACTGGCTGCTGACCGGACTCGGCACACCCGGCTGCGCCGCGCTGGCGATCCGGCTGGCCTGGCTGGCCGGTGACGACCTGCTGGCCAGAACCGGGACGCGGCACGACCTCGTGGTGTCGACCTATCCGCTGGCCAGTCACGCGATGGCGCGACTGCGCACCACCGGCCGGTCGGCGACGCCGTTCGCGGTGTACCTGACCGACCCGTGGGTGCACCGGCTGTCCGTGTGCCCCACCGCCGATCTGCACATCGCGCCCAACCCGACGGCGGCCGCGATGGCCCGGCGGTTCGGCGCCACGTGGGTGGAACTCGCGTCCCCGGCGGTCGGCCCGCTGTTCCGGCCGGCACTGGACGCCGTGGAACGGGCCGCCACCCGGTCCGCGTTCGGCCTGCCGGACGACCGACGGCTGGCGCTCGTGGTCGCCGGGTCGTGGGGCGTCGGCAAGGTGGCCGAGATCACCAGGGACGTCGCCGGCTCGGGTGCGGCGGTGCCCGTGGTGGTCTGCGGGCGCAACGGCGAGTTGCTGCGCAGGCTGCGCCAGGCCGGCTATCCGCACGTGTTCGGCTGGGTGGACGACATGCCCCGGCTGATCCGGGCGTGCGACGTGGTGCTGCAGAACGCGGGCGGGCTGACCACCTACGAGGCGCTCGCGAGTGGACTGCCCGTGCTGACGTACCTGAGCCTGCCCGGCCACGGCCGCGCCAACGCACGAGTGCTGGACCGGGAAGGCATCGTGCCGTGGATACGCGATCCGGCGACGCTGCCCACTGCGCTGGCCATCCCGCCGCCCGCGCGGTTGGCCGGCCAGGATCCCGCTGTGCTGCTGGACAAGTTGCTGGCGGTCACATGAGGACGGTGTGGCCCGCCGCGCTCGCCGCGGCCGGGTTGGCCAACGCGGCACCGGCTGCCGCCTTCCTGCCCGGCCTGCGCCGCACGTTGCTGCCCGCGCTGGCCGGTCACGGCGACTTCCGACATGTGGCACTGACGTTCGACGACGGGCCGTCGATCGAGTCCACGCCGCTGTTCCTGGATCTGTTGCGGCAACGGGACATCCGGGCCACGTTCTTCGTGCTGGGCACGCAGGTGTTGCGTGCGCCCGATGTGGCGAGGCGGATCGTCAACGACGGTCACGAGATCGCCGTGCACGGCTGGAGCCACCGCTGCCTGCTGCTCGACGGTCCTGTCCGGACGTTCACCCGGCTACGTGATGCCTGTGACGTCATCGAAACGACGACCGGGGTGCGGCCGGTGTGGTTCCGGGCGCCGTACGGGGTGTTCAGCGCGTGCTCGCTGGCCGCTGCCAGGGCGCTGTGGCTGACGCCGGTGCTGTGGAGCGCGTGGGGTTTCGACTGGACGCGGCGCGCCACGGGCGATTCGGTGCACCGCACGGTACGCAAGGACCTCCGTGGCGGCGGCACGATCCTGCTGCACGACTGTGACGTGTCGTCCGCACCCGGCTCCTGGAAGTCCACTCTGGACGCGCTACCGAGGGTGCTGGACGACTGCGCCCGGCGCGACCTGCGGGTCGGGCCGCTGCGGGACCATGCCGTCGGTCAGCCGGCCGCGAGCCGGGTGAGGATCGCGGCCGCCGGTTCGGAGGTCGCGCAGCGATAGCCGGTACCGGCCCAGAGGTTGACCAGTTCCGGGTCGCCAGCGGCCGCGGCCGCCTTGCGCAGCGGGCTGGTCAGGTGGTGCAGGGCCGGGTAGCCGGACGGGGCCTGGTCGGCGAAGCGATCGGTGAAGGTGTTGCGCAGGCTGCGGGCGGGACGGCCGGTGAACGCCCTGGTGACCACCGTACGGTCCCGGGCCGGGTCGGCCAGGGCGGCACGGTGCACGGCCGACGCGCCGCTCTCGTCGGACAGCAGCAGGATCGTGCCCACCATCGCGGCCATCGCGCCGGCCCGCAGCACGGCGGCCACGTCACCGGTCGACGCGATCCCGCCCGCTGCCACCAGCGGCAGCGGCACCGCGTCGCGCACCTGGGCCAGCAGGTCCACCAGCTCGACGGCGGCGGGCGGCCGCAGCGGGGTCAGCGTGCCCCAGTGACCACCGGCGGCGGACGCCTGCACGGCCAGCACGTCCGCTCCGGCGTCGGCCGCGATCCGGGCCTCGTCGGCCGAGGTGACCGTCTGCACCACCACGGTCCCGGTGCGGCGCAGGTCCGCCACCAGCCCCGGTTCCGGCACGCCGAACGTGAAGCTCGTCACCGGAGCGGGGTCGGCCAGCAGCAGGTCGATCTTGCCCTGCCAGTGGTCGTCGTCCTCGACGGGATCGTCGGGCAGGTCGATGCCGTAGCTGTCGGCGTCGGCACGCAACGCGTAGGCGTACGCCCGGTAGGCGGCCGGGTCGACCGGCAACGGGTTGGGCGCGAACAGGTTGACGCCGAACGGCGCGCCGGCCGCCCGGACGCCGGCGAGTTGCTCGGCGAACGCCTGCGGGGTGCGGTAGCCGGCGGGCAGGAAACCCAGGCTGCCGGCCTCAGCCGCCGCGGCGACCAGCGCGGGCGTACTCGGCCCGCCGGCCATCGGCGCGGCCAGGACGGGATTCGTGACACCGAGATCGGACAGGGGGAAGCTCACGCGGCGGCTCCGGAACGACGACGGCCCCAACGGAAATAGGACAGCGGGCCGATGGTGTTCACGGCGATCGCCGCGGCCCACAACGGTTTCGACCCGTTCACCTGCCCGGCCGGGCGGCGGAACAGGTCGATCCACGCGCTCACGGCGAGAGCCACCTGGATCGACCCCGCGACGACGATGAGCCGCCGTTCGGCGGGCGCCAGGTCGCTCCACTTCTGCTTGGCCATAGCCACTCGCCTCCTCCGCGCCAGGGGCGGCGCCCTGCCCAGGATAGGAGTGAGCGGGCTGGCACAGTGGTCGGTGTGACCTGTGTCGACGACCGCCGGACGGGGTACCGCGCGCTGCTGGGCAGGGCGGACCTGCGCAGGCTGGCCGGTATCGACGTGTGCGCGCGGCTGCCGCAGGGCATGGTCAGCATCACACTGCTGCTGGTGGCGTCCCAGCACGGGGCGTTCGGCACCGCCGGTCTGGTGGTCGGCGGCTACACGCTGGGCCAGGCGCTGACCGCGCCGCTGCGGGGTCGACTGGCCGACCGGCTGGGCCTGCGGGCGGTCGTGCCGGTGTGCCTGACGGCGTACCTGGCGGCGTTGATCGCCCTGGGCGTGACGGCCAGGGTCCACCCGGTACCGGTGCTGCTGGTCGGCACCGCACTGGCCGCCGGCCTGTGCACACCGCCGCTGAGCCCCGCCATGCGCGGCCTGTGGGCCCGTCGCACGCCCGGTCCGCTGCGCCCGGCCGGTTTCGCCCTGGACGCCGCCGTGTTCGACCTGGCCATGATCGCCGGCCCGGCCCTGGCCAGCGTGCTGGCCACCGGCCTGTCGCCGACGACCGCGCTGGTGGCGCTGCTGGCCCTGACCACGGTCGCCGCCACCCTGATGTCCCGCCAGCCGCGCGACCCCACGCCCCGGGCCGCCGCCGGCCGGCTGGGCGCGCTGCGGTCCCCCGCGTTGCGGCGACTGCTGGTCACGGCGGCGCTGGTCAACCTGGCGCTGAGCGCCGTCGAGGTCTCGCTGACCGCCTACGTGCGCGACCACCACGCCACCTGGGCCGCGGGCCCGCTGCTGGCCGGTGTTTCGATCGGCAGCATCGCGGGTTCGCTGCTGCTCGGCTCGCGCAACCGGGCCAGCAAGGCCGGCCTGGCCCGGTTGACCACCGGGTATCTGATCGGCCTCGCCGTGCTCACCGCGGCCACGCTGTTCGCACCGCTGCTGGCCGTCGCGGCGCCGCTGGCCGGCCTGTGCCTCGGCCCGACGCTGGCCACGCTGTTCACCTCAGCGGCGGACGCCGCGCCCGCGGGTACGGCGACCGAGGCCCAGTCCTGGATCAACACCATCATGTCCGGCGGCGCGTCCCTGGGCGCGGTGATCGCCGGCCTCACCGCGGCCAACCCGATGCTGGGCATCGCGATCGCCACCGGAGCAACGGCACTGGCCGCCGTGACGGCCATCCGGCGTCACCGCATCAGGCCGGTGGCGTCCACAGGCCACGACGGCGCAGCAGCGGCAGCACGCCCTCGCCGAACCAGTACGCCTCCTCCAGGTGCGGCTGACCGGAGAGGATGAACTCGTCGATGCCGATCCGGTGGTACTGCTCGATCAGGTCGGCGACCTGTTCGTGGCTGCCCACCATGGCCGTGCCCGCGCCGCCGCGGACCAGGCCGACGCCTGCCCACAGGTTCGGGTGGATCTCCAGTTCGTCGATGCTGCCGCCGTGCAGCGCGATCATCCGCTGCTGGCCCTCGGACTGGCTGCGGGTAAGGCCACGCTGCGCCTCGGCGATGTCGGCCGGGTCGAGCGCGGCGAGCAGCCGGTTCGCCTCCGCCCACGCCTGGTCGGCCGTGTCGCGGGTGATGACGTGCAGCCGGATGCCGAACCGCAGGGTCCTGCCCTGTTCGGCGGCGGCGGCGCGGACCGACTCGATCTTGGCGGCGACGGCGTCGGGCGGCTCGCCCCAGGTCAGGTAGACGTCGACGTGCCGGGCGGCGACCGCGCGGCCGGCGGCGGACGAACCGCCGAAGTACACCGTGGGCAGCGGATCGGGCACCCTGGCCAGCCGCGCCCGCTCCACCTGCAGGTGGTGGCCCTTGAAGTCGACGTCGTCGCCCGCCCACAGCCGGCGCACGACGGTCAGGAACTCGTCGGTCCGCTCGTACCGCTCGTCCTTGGTGTGGAAGTCGCCGTAGCTGCGCTGTTCGGCGTCCTCGCCGCCGGTGACGATGTTGAGCAGCAGCCGGCCGCGGGAATGGTGCTGAAACGTGGCGGACATCTGCGCGGCCAGCGTCGGCGAGAGCAGGCCGGGCCGGAACGCGACCAGGAACTTCAGCCGTTCCGTGTCGCCGACCAGCATCGCCGTGGTCAACCAGGCGTCCTCGCACCAGGCGCCGGTGGGCGTGAGCACGCCGACGAAACCGAGTTGTTCGGCGGCGCGGCAGATCTGGCCGAGGTAGCCCAGCGTCGCGGGCCGGTCGCCACCGGCGGACATCAGGTCGGTGCCGTGGCCGCCGCCGACGAGATCGCGGCTGTCCCCGTAGGTGGGCAGAACCAGTGGCAGGTCAGGGTCATGACGGTCCTCAGCTCGGTGGTGCTCGGCCCGCCCCCCGGTGCCCGGCGGCTCAGGGCAGTTCTACCACCAGCGCGGCCTGGGTGAGTCCGGCGCCGAACCCGACCAGCAGTGCCTGCCCACCGGACAGGTCGTCCTGTGTGGACAGTAGTTGCTCCATCGCCAGCGGGATCGACGCAGCCGACGTGTTGCCCGCCGTGCGGACGTCCTGCGCGACGGCGACCCGATCCGGCAGTTCCAACGCCTTGGCGATGGCCTCGGTGATCCGGATGTTGGCCTGGTGCGGGATGAACGCCACCAGGTCCGCCACGGTCATGCCGGCCATCTTCAGCGCGGTCCGTGCGGTGGCCGGCGCCTCCCGGGTGGCCCAGCGGAACACCGACTGGCCGGCCATCCGCATCGTCGGCCACTCCGCCGTCGGGTCGTCACGCAGCGCGGTCCACGGTGCCGAGTGGGCGATCATGTCGCGACCGGAACCGTCGGAGCCCCAGGCGACCGGCCTGATGCCGGGTTCGCCCGGGCCGACGACGACCGCGCCCGCGCCGTCACCGAACAACACAGCGGTCGAGCGGTCACGCGGATCGATGATGTCGGTCATCTTGTCGGCGCCGATCACCAGGACGTACTCGGCGGTACCCGCACGCACCAAGGCGTCCGCGGTGCCGAGTGCGACGCAGAATCCGGCACAGGCGGAGTTGACGTCGAACGCCGCCGCCCTGCTGCCCAGCCGGTCGGCCACCTGCGGGGCCGCTGCCGGCGTCTGTTCCAGGTGGGACATGGTCGCGACGATCACGGTGTCGACGCGGGACGGAGCGATTCCGGCCCGTGCCAACGCCGATCGGCCCGCCGCCACGGCCATGGTGACCACGTTCTCGTCCCGCCCGGCGAACCGGCGGCTCTCGATGCCGGAACGGCGACGTACCCATTCGTCGGTGGAATCGACCAGCGCGCAGACCTCGTCGTTGGACACCACACGGTCCGGTCGGTACGCACCCACGCTGACGATGCGCGCCCCGCAAGTCACCTGTTTCACGTCGCCCCGCCCCATTCCCCAGTCACGCCAGGCGCTCCACGCACGCCGGACAGCCGAAGAACGCACCCCTGCGTCGCGTCGAACGCTACACGGTCCGATCCGTCCCGCAAGCCGATTGCGTGCCGACCCGCGAGTCGCGGCCCGCCACCACTCGATCGGCGACGGGCCGCGACACAACGCTTGGCAGAACGGGGAAAGTGACAGTGACGTAACCGTCAGTCCGTGGTTACGACAGTGTTGCCATCAGCCCTGCGGTGCGCCACCGACGTTGTCGTTGGCCTGGGGTCCGACCGCGAACCGGGCATGTCCCTGTTCGTCCAGTTGACCGTCCAGCACCTTGTCCGACAGGTAGGCCGCGGCGCCCGGTTCCAGGTAGATCCGCGCACCGGTCTCACCGACGATCTCGTCGCGATCCACCGGCTCCGGAACGATCTCCAGTTCCAGACCACCGGATCGGGGGTCTTCACCCGTCGTGGCGATGCGCAGTCCCGCTGTGTCCGGCATACCCGAAGCGGCCGTAATCGTGTTGACGACCTCGACGGCCGCGGGGGTCAGTGCCAGCATGATGCTGCTCCTTCCACACTGTGGCTTACGAGAGGTCGCCAGGGTAGTCCCCCCACCAGCACGCCGCTGACCGCGTGCCGCTGATCCACAGTGGACGAGTGTGGCGTGGTCGGGTGGAAAACCCGGTGCGGCAGGACGTTGGGCGGACGAGGGTGGCGCGATGACACAGATGCCCGCCGGCGGGCTGGTGATCCGACCGCTGGTCGAGTCCGACGCATCATTGCTGGTCGAGGCCACCAGGGGTGAGACCGACCACACGATGTGGCGGCCGTGGCCGATCGGGCCGTTCGACGTGGCAGGCGCGCGGGAGGCGCTGCGCGACTGGCAGGGCGACAAGGTGTCGTACGGCATCCTGTCCGGCGCCGACCTGCTGGGCGCCGTCGGGGTGATGCGGGACGGTCCGGACAGCGCCGAGATGGCGTACTGGGTCCGACCGGAGAGCCGCCGGCAGGGCATCGGGGCGTACGGCCTGGCCGAGGTGACCAGGTTGGCGCACGGCACGATCGGCCACCTGTGGTTGGAGATCGAACCGGCCAACACGGCGTCGCAGCGGCTGGCCGCCAAGGCCGGTTACCGCTACGGGACAACGCTTCCTCGGCACTGCCGACTCTGGCTCACCGACGACCCGGCCACCGACGAGTGGCACGACTGTCTCATCTGGACGTACGAGGAGTCGATCCACTGACGACATCGTGGCCACGGCTTCGTCGTTGTCGGGATAGCCGCGGATCTCTGCCGGTCACCCGGCGGACGGCGTCGGTGCCGCTCAGCGTCTCGGTACCGTCGCGCGGATACCCGCCTCCGCCGTGCCGGTCATGCCGGCGATGCCGGTCATGCCGCTGCGTGTGTCACCATGGCCGCCGTGCGCTCCCTGCCCTGGTCGATCCCGGTTCTGGCGGAGCGGGCCCGGCGGCTGATGGTGCCCGGCGAACGGCGGCTGCTGGGGCTGGCCGGCGCGCCGGGTGCCGGTAAGAGCACGCTCGCGATCGCCCTGTGCGCCGCGCTCGGCCCGGCCGCCGCACGGGTGCCGATGGACGGGTTCCACCTGGCCAACCAGGTGCTGGCCGGCCTGGGCCTGGCCGACCGCAAGGGTTCGCCGCCGACGTTCGACGCGGGCGGCTTCCAGGCGTTGCTGCGCAGGCTGCGGGCCGCCGACGAGGACGTCGTCTACGCACCGGAGTTCTACCGCGACCTGGAGGAGCCGATCGCGGGCGCGCTGCCGGTGGCCAGGGACGTGGCGCTGGTCGTCGTCGAGGGCAACTACCTGCTGCTGGACGATGGCCCGTGGTGCGGCACGGCGGACCTGTTCGACGAGGTGTGGTTCCTGCGGCCGGACGACACGGCGCGCAGGCGACGACTGGTGCTGCGGCACGAATCCTACGGGCGTTCGCCGGACGAGGCCGAGTTCTGGGTGTCGCACAACGACGATCCGAATGCCGAGGTGGTCGCCGGCACCGCGGGGCGGGCCGACGTGGTGGTCAGCCCCGAGTCCTGAGCCCGTCCATCAGCAGGTCGAGCAGGCGTTCGACCTGCTCCGGACCGGCCGAGGCCAGTGCCATGCCGCTGATGCTGACCAGGATGTCGAACGGCTCGACGTCGTCGCGGATCGTGCCGGCCGCCACGCCTGCCTTGACCAGCCCGGCCATCGCCTCGTTCACTCTGGTCCGGCTCTCCGCGAACGGGTCGCCGCCGGACGCGATCACCGCGCGCAGGGCGTCGGCCATGCCGTGCTTGGTGCTCTGGTACGCGACGAAGTGCCCCATCCAGTCGCGCAGGGCGACGTCGGGCGGCTCGGTGGCCAGCAGCTCGTCCGCCCGTGCGCACAGCCCGGCCAGCTCGTTGCGGTAGACGGCCTCGATCAGCGCCTCGCGGGTCGGGAAGTGCCGGTAGAGCGTGCCGATGCCGACCCCGGCGTCCTTGGCGATCGCCTCCAGGGTCACCTCGGCGCCGCCTTCGGTGAACGCGCGCACGGCAACGTCGAGCAGGCGATCCCGGTTGCGCTGGGCGTCCGCGCGGAGCCTGCGAGGCGGGTCCGCGGTCATGTGACCTCTCTCATAGTGGCGAAGTGGAGCTTCCTCCGGTTAGTCTGGAGGAACAAGTGGAGGTTGCTCCGTTTATAGTCTAGCGGATCGAGTGAGAACCATGAGCAGCAACGATCGCATCATCACCCCGTTCGGCGCCCGGACCACGGCGGCCGAGGTCATCCTCGGCGTCGACCTCGGCGGCCGCCGCGCCGTCGTCACCGGCGGCTCGTCGGGCATCGGCACCGAGACCGCCCGCGCGCTGGCCGGCGCAGGCGCCGACGTGACCATCGCCGTGCGCGACGTCGCGGCCGGCAGGCGCGCCGCCGACGACATCACCGCCACCACCGGCAACCCGAGGATCACCGTCGCACCGCTCGACCTGTCCGACCAGCGGTCGGTCGCCGCTTTCACCGCGGCCTGGACCGGCCCCCTGCACCTGCTGGTCAACAACGCGGGCGTGATGAACACCCCGGAGACCCGCACGCCGGAGGGTTGGGAACTCCAGTTCGCCACCAACCACTTCGGCCACTTCACGCTCACCACCGGCCTGCACGACGCGCTGGCCGCCGCCGGTGGCGCCAGGGTGGTGGCGTTGAGCTCCCGTGCGCACGTCCGGGCGGGTGTCGACTTCGACGACATCCACTTCCGGGAACGCGAGTACGAGCCGATGCTCGCGTACGCCCAGTCCAAGACCGCGAACGTGCTGTTCGCCGTCGAGGCGAGCCAGCGGTGGGCCGACGACGGGATCACCGTCAACGCCGTGCACCCCGGAGCCGTGCTGACCAACCTGACCCGGCACATGGACCAGGCCGAACTCGACGCGGCGATCGAGCGGGGCCGGGCCGCGGGCGAGGAGTTCAAGACGCCCCAACAGGGTGCGGCCACCTCCGTGCTGGTCGCCACGTGGCCCGCGCTGCGGGGCATCGGCGGGCGGTACTTCGAGGACTGCAACCAGGCCGAACGGCACCTGCCCGGCACCTACGGCGTCGCCGACCACGCCCTGGACCCGGCCGGCGCGCAGCGGCTGTGGGAGGTGTCCGAGGCGACGCTGGCGATCAGATCCTGAACGAGTGGAGGATTTCCGGCGCGAACAACTCCTCGCGGTAATAGTCCACCTCCGCGGCCCTCGGGTCGGCGAACGGTCGCCGCACCCGGGGGCAGCGTCAGGGGAAATGGTCAGACCTCAGCCGAGGTGTACCGTGACGCTTCCACTCGAAGGGAGACGAGTCGGTGCGCAAGATCGTCTACAGCATGTCCATGTCGCTGGACGGCTTCATCGAGGCACCGAACCGGGACATCGGCTGGCACCGGGTGGACGCCGAACTGCACCAGCACTTCAACGACCAGCTCGCCACGATGAGCATGTTCCTGAACGGTCGCGTCACCCACGAGCTGATGGCCGAGTTCTGGCCGACGGCGGACGCCGATCCGGCCGCCACGCCGACGATGGCCGAGTTCGCCGCGATCTGGCGGGACAAGCCGAAGATCGTGTTCTCCCGGACCCTGGCCGACGCCGACTGGCACACCACGATCATGCGGGACGTCCTCGTCGACGAGATCATGGCGCTGAAGGACCAGCCCGGCGGTGACCTCGCCCTGGGCGGCGCCGAACTGGCCACCACGTTCCGCAGGCTCGGCCTGGTCGACGAGTACCGGGTCTACGTGCACCCGGTCGTCATCGGCACCGGCAAGCCGATGTTCCTACCGGTGGCCGCCACCGACGACCTGCGCCTGGTGGACACCCACACGTTCGGCAACGGAGTCGTGCTGCTGCACCACGCGCGAACCTGACCGCGCCGCGCGTGGTGCACGCCGTCCAGTCCGGTGGCGCGTCAGCCCAGCGCCGCGTCCATCGTGATCGTGGTGCCGGCGAGGGCCTTGCTCACCGGGCAGGTCCGCTCGGCGGTGGCCGCGAGTTCGCCGAACATGTCCGCGCCGAGGCCGGGCACCTTGGCGCGCAACGTGATCGCGACGCCACTGATCTCGAAGCCGCCGCCCTTGGCCGGGCCCAGCGTTACCTGCGCACTCACGTCGATGGAGTCGGCCGTCAACTCGTGCGAGGCGAGCACGCCGGACAGGTTCATGGCCAGGCACGCCGAATGCGCCGCCGCGATCAGCTCCTCCGGGCTGGTCTGCCCGTCGGGGTTGCCGGCGCGCGTCGGGAAGGAGACGTCGAACTGCCCCGCGTTGGACGAGTCGAGCGTGACGTGACCGGTACCGGACTGCAGGTCGCCCTCCCAGTGCGTGGTGGCGTCGCGACTCGGCATGGTTCCCTCCTGGTGGCTCGGGGTAGGTGCGGGGCCAAGATAGCCCGGTACCGGTGCCGGGAGCGTCTTGCCCACCACCACACATCGCCCATCGACCGGCCTTGTCCAGGAAATGTCCAGGAAATGTCGTACCGGCTCAGCCACCCATTCCGGTGAGCGTCAACTGTGTCGCGACGCCGGTCTCCAGGGCGAGCAACTGGCGCTTGCGGTCCAGCCCGCCGCCGTAACCGGTCAGGTCGCCGGTCGAACCGACCACCCGGTGACACGGCACGATGATGCTGATCGGGTTCTTGCCGTTGGCCAGGCCGACCGCCCGCGACGCGGTGGGCCTGCCGATCCGGTCGGCGAGCTGGCCGTAACTGACCGTCTCGCCGTACGGGATGGTGCACAGCGCCCGCCACACGGTCCGCTGGAACTCGGTGCCGTGCAGGGTCAGCGGCAGGTCGAAATCGCGCCGGGTGCCGTCGAAGTACTCGGTGAGCTGCTCGATCACCGCGTCGAACGGAGTGGCGTCCGGCTCGCCGAACGTCTCCTCGTGCGGGCGGTGCCGCTGCCGGTCCATGTACAGGCCGGTCAGCACGCCGTCCTCGGCGACCAGCGTCAGCGGGCCGGTCGGGCTGTCCACGACCGTGTGCACGCGAGAGCTCATGAGCACAGTCTGCCGTCCACCACCGACCGAACCTGGCGGGAAATCGACATCATCCTTCCGTGGCCAGGGTCGTCCGCATGAGCAACACGTGGTACGGGCCCCACCGGGACATGGTGAAGTACAGCTCCGGCCCGTCCGACGCCCACGGGTGCAGGTAGCCACCGTACAGGCCGGGGTAGTCGGCACCGGGCACCACGGTCACCGGCTCGCTCCACGGCCCGGTCAGCTCGCGGGCCGTACGCAGTACCAGCGCGACGCGGCTCTCGTCCAGGTACAGCGCCAGCCATGCGTCGCAGAACCTGTTGTGCCGCACCGACAGCTCACCGACCGAACCGGCGAACACCGGCCTCGCGGCATAGGCATCGCCGGCCGCCCAACCATGACCGGTCCAGTACTCGTAGGCGTCCACATCAGACACTCGGTCGTGATCGACCCTGGCCAGCGACGCGGAGCCGAACCGGCCGTTGGGCGTGCCGACGAGGTACACGTGGTCGTCGTCGGCCGTGAACGCGCCCATCTGGAACGGGTGGTCGCGGGCGCGCCGGTTGGGCCAGCGGGCCGACTCGGGCTTGCGCCAGGTCCGGCCGTGGTCGTCGGACACCGCGATGCCGCCGTAGTTGGTACGCCAGTGGCCGGGTGCGCCCCAGTCACGAACCGACATGTAGTGCACGTAGTCGACGCCGGCCGCGGTGATCCCGGCGGTCGGGATCACGGTGTTCTCCTTGCGTGCCGACCGGTCCCTGGCCAGGAACTGGTCCGCCATGCCGTCCGGCCGGGTGACCAGCGGGTCCAGGGCCAGGCCGCCCGCCAGGTCGGTGGTGGTCGACACCGCCAGGATGTTGCAACGCCAGTCGGCGTCGCCCGGACCGGCGCCGTGGCCGCCCCAGCGGTCGCCGTAGCTGTCGCCGAACGCCACCAGGACCTCGCCCTGCCCGTTGTCCCACGCTATGCCGAGATCAGTGCCGTACACGCCGAACCGGCTGCCGGTCCGGTTGGCCGACGACTCCCCCGTCACGGCAGCGACCAGTTCGGTCCGCGTGACCCGCAACACGGTCACCTCCGTGGTCGGTTGGCTATGTTGGGCCCATGCCAGTGATCCCCGATGACCTGATCGACCTGCTGGACCGTCCACTGTACGGCCACCTCGCCACGGTCCGCCCGGACAACACCGCCCAGGTGAACCCGATGTGGTACGTGTGGGACGGCGAGTTCCTCAAGTTCACCACCACCACGAGGCGGCAGAAGCACCGCAACACGGAGCTCAACCCGTCGGTCGCGATGTCCGTCACCGACCCGGACAAGCCGTACCGGTACCTGGAGGTGCGGGGCGCCATCGAGCGCGTCGAACCCGACCCGGAGGGCAAGTTCTTCGTCGAACTGGCCCGGCGCTACGGCTCCGACATGGACGCGCCCGCCGACAAGCAGTACCGGGTCGTCTACTACGTGCGCCCCACGTCCTACAGCACGCAGTAGGGCCTGCCTACTCCGCCGGATCGAGCCAGGCGATCTGGACGTGCTGCGGGGCGGCGCGCTTCCTGGTGACCAGCATGCCCCGCCCGGGCGGCTGTGGGGTCGACCGGACGGTCGCCCACAGCACGCCGTCCTCGCGCGAGCCGTTGCCGACCAGGCCGGGCGTACCGATCTCCTTCAGCCGGCCGATGATCGGGTCGAACATCGACCGGGTCGCGCCGCCGCTCCGCCGCGCCACGATCATGTGCAGGCCGACGTCCTTGCCCTGGCCAAGGAACTCCGACAGCGGCGCGAGCGGGTTGCTCGACGGGGTGACCACGAGGTCGTAGTCGTCCACCACGACGAACAACTCCGGTCCGTTCCACCAGGTCCGGTCGCGCAACTGTTCCTCGGTGGCCGATGGGCCGGGCAGCCGGTGGGCCATCGAGTCCCGGACCTCCCCGACCATGCCGGCCAGTGTTGCGCTGGACGGCGCGTAGCCGTGCAGGTGGTCGCCGACCACCGTGCCCAGCATGCTGCGCCGGTAGTCGGCCAGGAGGATGACGGCCTGCTTCGGCGAGTAGTGCGTCACAATGCCGCGCACGATGGTGCGCAGCAGGTTGGTCTTGCCGGACTCGTCGTCCGCGAACGCGACGAAATGCGGTTCCGCGTCGAAGTCGAGGAAGACGGTGGCCAGTTCCTCCTCGTTGACGCCGATCGGGATCAGGCCCGGCCGCGGCACGTCTTCCGGCAACGGCAGTTGCTGGTAGGGCAACACGTCCGGCAGTAGCCGGACCTCCGGCGCCCTCGGTCCCTGCCAGCCCGCCGCGACGTCGGTCACCGTGCGGTTCAGGTGCTGCGGCAGCCCGGCGACCGGATCGGCAGCCGGCTGCTCGCCACCGATGTAGGGCAGTGCGGCGAGGAAGTGGTGGTGCCCGTCGACGGTGACGCCCCGCCCGGGGCGGTCACCGGGCACGTTCCGGGCCGCCCTGCGGTCCACTTCGGACTCGGCGGGGTCGCCGAGGCGCAGTTCCAGCCGGGTGCCCAGCAGATCCTTCAGCGCCAGCCGGATCTCCGCCCAGCGCGCCGTGGTGACCACGACGTGCACGCCGTAGGACAGGCCGCGACCGGCCAGCCGCACGATCGCGGACTCCACGGTGTCGAAGTCCTGCCGGACCGTCAGCCAGCCGTCGACGACCAGGAACACGTCGCCGTGCGGGTCGTCGGCCAGCTCACCGCCCCGCCGCAGGGCGCGGTACGTGGCCATCGAGTCGACGCCCAGTTCCCGGAAGCGCTGCTCCCTGCGGTCCACGATCAGTTCCAGTTCGGCCACCGTGCGGCGGACCTTGTCCGGCTCCAGGCGCCCGGCCACCCCGCCGACGTGCGGCAGGCCGGCCAGCGCGAGCAGACCGCCACCGCCGAAGTCCAGGCAGTAGAACTGGACCTCGGCCGGCGTGTGGGTCAGCGCCATCGACATGACCAGCGTGCGCACCAGGGTCGACTTGCCCGACTGCGGACCGCCGACCACCGCCACATGGCCGAAACTGCCGGACAGGTCGACGGTCAGCGGATCGTGCCGCTGCTCGAACGGCCGGTCCACCACGCCGACCGGCACGACGAGCGAACCGCCGTCCTGGCCGTCCGCGCTCAGCCCCCGGTGCTCGGTGACGTGCAGCAGCGGCAGCAGCCGGTCGATCGGCACCGGCTGGTCCAGCGGCGGCAGCCAGACGGGCCGGGCCCGGGGGTCGTGCCCGGCCAACCGGTCCACCAGCACGTCCAGCAGGGTCGGCAGCAGACCGTTCTGGTCGCGGTCGGCCTGCTCGGTCGCCGGCTCGCCGGGCTGGTACGGACCGGACACGTAGGCCGAGCGGAACCGGATGGTCCGATCGCCGTGCACGGCCAGGTAGCCCGAACCCGGGATGGGCGGCAGTTCGTAGGCGTCCGGCACGCCGATCGCCGCGCGGGACTCGGCGGCGGAGAACGTCCGCAGGCTGATCCGGTAGGACAGGCTGGACTCCAGGCCCCGCAGCCTGCCCTCCTCCAGGCGCTGCGAGGCCAGCAGCAGATGCATCTGCAGAGACCGGCCGACCCTGGCGATCTGGGTGAACACGTCCAGGAAGTTCTGGTTCGCGATCTGCATCTCGGAGAATTCGTCGATGCAGATGAACAGCGCGGGCAACGGTTCCAGCTCGGCACCGGTGCGCAGCAGCTCGTCGTACGCCCAGACGTCCTTCACCCCGGCCGCCGCCAGCATCGCCTGGCGTCGCGCCACCTCACCCAGCAGCGCCTCGTGCATTCGGTCGACCAGGGTGAGATCGTCGGCGAGATTGGTGATCGACGCGGCGACGTGCGGCAGCCGGGCCAGGCCATGGAAGGTGGCGCCGCCCTTGAAGTCCACCAGCACCATGTTCAGCGTCAGCGGCGAGTGGGTCAGCGCGAGCGCCAGCACCAGCGTGCGCAGGAACTCCGACTTGCCGGAACCGGTGGCGCCGACACACAGGCCGTGCGGACCCATGCCTTGCGCGGCCGCCTCCTTGAGGTCCAGCTCCACCGGTCGGCCCTGCTCGTCGACGCCGACCGGCACCCGGAAGCGGCTCGCCCTGGGCCGGTACTGCCACGCCGCCGCCACGTCGAACGTGGTCGGGTCGTCGGGCACGCCCAGCAGTTGCAGGAGCGACAGGTTCTCCGTCGACGCGTCCTCGGCCGTCAGCGTGGAGTAGCCCAGCCAGGCGTGGGCGCTGCTGTCCACCATGCTCTCGACCATCGACACCAGGTCGTAGTCGCTCTCCGTGGCGTCCCGCCTGGGCAGCGCCACCTGGAACCGCTGGCCGGCGTGCAGCCCCCAGCCGGGCAGTTCGGGGAGCGACGCGGACATCGCCGGGCTGATCCGCGAGTCGCTCGGGTTGTCCAGCAGCAGTTCGATCCGACCCAGCAGCAGCCGCACCATCTGGTCGGGCAGCTCGGACCAGTGCCGCGTGGTCACCACGACGTGCACGCCGAACGCGAGACCCACACTGGCGATCTTGACGACCTCGTCCACGAACGAGCGGCGCTCGGCGAACCCCTCCCAGCAGTCGATCACCAGGAACACGTCGGCGAACTCGCCGCCGGGCAGCTCACCACGCCTGCGCCGCCGCCGGATCTCGTTCATCGAGAAGACCCGCTGCTGGCGGAACGCCGCCCGCCTGCTGGTGATCACGCTGCGCAGGTGCTGCAGCACGGTGTCCACGGCCTGCGGCTCGTCGTCGCTGACCACGGCCCGCACGTGCGGCACGTTGGACAGCACCCCCAGCCGGCCCTCCCAGTCCAGGCAGTAGAACTGCACGTCCTCCGGGGACCGGATGTAGGCCAGCCCGAGGATCAGCGTGTGCAGCAGCGTCGACTTGCCGGCGAACAGGCGGCCCGCCACCAGCAGATGCCCGGTCTGCCCGGTGAGCTCCAACTGCACCGGCGCCACCTTGCCGCCCGGGTGGATGGCGTTGCCGATCGGCGTGGCCAGCGACTCCTGCGCGTCGGAACGTTGCGCGTCCGAGTCGACGACCTTGGTCAGCAGCGTCCCCAGCGTCGGCGACCCGCCACCCAGCCGGTCCCGCCACGCCGACCGGCGCGTGGTGGCCACCCGGAAGTCACCCTTGATCCGATCGTGCCTGGTCGGCGTCTGCGGCACGTGCGACTCGCGGACCCGGTCGTACACGTAGGAGTACAGCTCGTCCGCGGTGATCACGCCGTCGTCGTTGCCGTCGGCCATGCCCGTCTCCAGGCCCTTGATCACGGCGGCGGTGAACACCGAGCCGACCCCGCCGTCGGTCGCGGTACCCAGCACGAGTTCGTTGCCCTCGTAGGCGTACTCCAGCTCGTTGGTCGCGGTGATCACGTAGGTGCCGCGACCGAGCAGCTGTGCCTCGTAGTCGATCGAGGTCGACGAACGCACCATCAGCCCGTTGGAGAACGCGCCGCTGTAACAGCAGTCCAGGAGCACGGCCTTCACGCCGGCCTGGGACTCCTCGAGCATGCCCTGCACGGAACTCGCGGCGACGGCGGTGGCGTAGGGCCGGTCCAGCTCGGTGTTGCAGGCGGCGAAGAACAGCTTGTCGTGGTCGTTCTTCAGGCCGTGACCGGACAGGTAGAGCAGGACCAGGTCGTCGGGTCCTCGGCTGGCGAACAGCTCCTCGATCCGGCGCTCGATCTCGGCCTTGGAGTCGTCCAGGACGACGCCGACGGTGTCGAAGCCGCCCACTTCGCTGTCGAGTAACAGCTCGCGCAGGTGCTGCGCCTCCCCGACCGGGGCGCGGAGGCGGCGTAAGCGGGGATCGGTGTACTGGGCAGTCGCCACCAGCAGCGCGTAACGACCGGGCATCGGCTACCGCGCGCTCTCGTCGACGGTGTCGCGCTCGCCGGTGTTCTGCTCGGCGGCGGCCTGCTCGCCGGTGTTCTGCTCGGCGGCGGCCTGCTCACCGGTGTTCTGCTCGGCGGCGGCCTTGTCCGCTGCGGCGCGGTCTACGGCGGGGGCGCGGTCTTCTGCGGGAGCACGCTCGTCGGCGGCAGGCCGTTCGGCGGCGGCAGGCCGTTCGGCGGCGGCGCGGTCTCCGGTGGCGGCGCGGTTTCCGGTGGCGCTCGCGGTCAGCCGGTTGATCAGGTCGCGTTGGGCGTCCTCGGTGAGCCCGGTGAAGCGGAACTCGTCCTCGCCGTGCCGCACGGTGACCGACCGCGCGCCGGTGCGCTTGATATGTGCGATCAGGACGCTGGCCAGCGCGGACATCGTGCCGGTGGACAGCACGCCGCTGACGATCAGTTCGCCGATCGACAGGCCGGTGCCGGTGCGGGAGTCCGGCGGCGGGTCGGTGCGCGGGCGGGTGACCGTGACGAGGCCGGTGGCGACCAGGTCGGAGCGCAGGGTGGAGGTGAGGTGGTCCAGCCGGTGAGCGTCAGTCCCGTCCGCCTCGACGATCAGCGTCAACCGGGTCATCCGCCGCTCCGAGGGGGATCATGGCCAGATCTGCTTACGTAACCGAACGTACACCAGCGGCAACCAGTACGGACGCGGTTCCGCCGGTCCAGGGCACACTGAGCGTATGGACCATCTCCCGCACTTCCGCCGCGAGGTCACGGCGTTCACGGCGGCGGCGCGGCGAGCGGTCGGTTCCGCGCCGCCGGTGCCATCGTGCCCCGGTTGGTCGGTCGTCGATCTGGTGACACATCTGGGGCGGGTGCACCGGATGCTGGCGCCGGTGATCCGGGACCGGCTGACCGAGCCGCCCACGGTGCCTGCTGCTGGACCCGGTGATGAGACCGTGTCCGCAGCGCATACCAAGGAGGCCGAGTCGGCGGCGCATACCAAGGAGGTCGTGTCGGCGGCGCATGCCAAGACGGTCGTGTCGGCGGCCTTGGTGGAGTGGTTCGCCGAGGGTGCGGAGGAGTTGGCGGCGCAGTTCGGCGGGTGCCGGCCGGACGAGCCGGCGTGGAGTTGGTCGCGGGAGCACACGGTCGGGTTCTGGTTGCGGATGCAGACGATCGAGGCGGCTGTTCACCGGTGGGACATCGAGGGTGCGGTGGATGGTGCGGCCGATGTGTTGGATCCGGTGGTGGCAGGCGATGCCGTGAGCCAGACGTTCGAGGTGATGGTGCCGGCGCGGCGAGGCTGGCAATCGGCGCCGGCCGGATCGGGCGAGACGTTTCGCTTTCGGCAGACCGATGGGCCCCGGGAGTGGACGATCCGGTTCGAGGGTGACGGGGCGTGCCTGGTGGACGGACCGGGTGACGTGACGTTGGCCGGCACCGCGTCGAACCTGGCTCTGTTTTTGTGGCATCGGCTGCCGGCGGCCGAGTGTGGCGAGATCGAAGGCGACCCGGCGGTGCTGGACAGATACTTCACCCTGGTCCCACCAACCTGACCCGTGACCAAGCCACCAACAGCCCACCCGACCACCCAACGGCCAACTCGCGGCGCCCGTCACCCAATCGGCTAATCGACGGCCAACTCAAGCCACCCACCCGTCCGAGTCGACCGGTCAGCGGCCAACACAACCGCCACCTGCGAAACCGCCACGCCATCCGATTCGGCCAACCAACGGCCAACTGATCGCCCCACCAGCTCACACCGGCACGCCCATCTGAGCCGACCGATCGACGGCCAATCCGACCATTCAGCGGGCAACACAGGTGCCAACGCCCGCCGAACCGACCACTGGCAGCCAACCGACCACCCACCAGCTGACCCGCCACCGGCCAACTCGCCACACACCCCGCCCGCGAGCCCGGCGCACCGCCCCGCCGCCATTCGCCCATCGCGAACCGACCGCCCAGCGGCCGACACAAGCCACTGGCCACCCCGCCAACTCGCCACCCCGCCGCACCCGCCTACGCCACGCCCGCCACCTACATGAAGCGGCACATCCCCGCCGCTATCCACCCGCCACGGACTGACCACCTGGCTGCCAACACAACCATCACCCCGCCCGAGTCGGCCGGTCAGCGGCCAACACAACCATCAACCCGCCCGAGTCGGCCGGTCAGCGGCCAACTGACCACCCACCGGCCACCTCGCCACACCCACCAGCCGCATGAACCGGCACATCGCCTGGCGATGTTCATCCACCGCGAACCGACCATCCGGCGGCCAACTCAGCGCGCCCACCACCCCACACGAACCGGGCCATCCCCTTACCGCTGCTCACCCACAGCGAACCGACCAACTGGCGGCCAACACAACCGCCACCCCGCCCGAGTCGGCCGGTCGGCCGCCAACTGGCCACCCACTGGCCAACTCACCGCGCCCACCAGCCATGTGAGCCGGGCTATCCCCGCCGGTGTTCATCCACCGCGAACAGACCACCCGGCGGCCAACTCAGCGCGCCCACCACCCACATAACCCGCGCCACCTCCCGCCACCGCTCACCCTCCGCGAACCGACCATTCGACGGCCAACACGGCGCGCCGACCAACCACACGAACCGCGCCATGCCCGACCGCCGCGCACCCACCCGCGAGCCGACCATCCAGCGGCCAACTCAGCGCGCCACCCACATGACCCGGCCATCCCCTGCCACCGCACCCACCGCGAACCGACCATCCGACAGCGGAAACAGGTTGCCTGGCCACCCACATGAACCATTCGGTGGTGTTGGCCCACTGCGAGCTGACCGTTCATTGGCCGGAACAGGACGTCGGGCGCTGGTCTGGTCGGTTGGTGGGCGGCCGACTGATTGACCGTTGGCCGACTCGCCGTCTTCGTCACCCGGGGCGGGCTGGCCGCTGAGGGTTGTGTCGTTTTTTCGCTATACCGACCCCACGCCTGGGCCTACGCTCGATACGTGCATGACGAGAGTGACTGGCGGGTGCGGGCCGTTCGGTCCAAGGACGGGCGGTTCGACGGATGGTTCTACACGGCCGTCGTCACCACCGGGATCTACTGCCGACCGAGTTGCCCGGTCGTTCCGCCCAAGGTCGCCAACATGCGCTTCTACCCCAGCGCCGCCGCTGCTCAACAAGCCGGCTTCCGGGCCTGCAAGCGCTGCCGGCCGGACGCCAGCCCCGGTTCACCGCTCTGGAACCAGCGCGCCGACGTCGTCGCCCGGGCTATGCGGTTGATCGCGGACGGCGTCGTCGACCGGGACGGCGTGTCGGGACTGGCGGTGCGGCTCGGCTACTCCGTGCGGCAGGTCGAACGGCAACTGGTGGCCGAACTCGGTGCCGGTCCGCTCGCACTCGCCAGAGCCCAGCGGGCGCAGACCGCTCGGCTGCTGATCGAGACCACCACCCTCCCCATGGGTGACGTCGCGTTCGCCGCCGGGTTCGCCAGCATCCGCACGTTCAACGACACCGTGCGCGAGGTTTTCGCCCTCTCCCCCACCGACCTGCGCAACCACGCCGCCCGCGGCCGCCGCGCCACCGCCCCCGGCGTGCTCGGCCTGCGCCTGCCCTTCCGCGCCCCGCTGTGCCCGGACAACCTGTTCGGCCACCTCGTCGCGACCGCCGTGCCGGGCGTCGAGGAATGGCGGGACGGCGCCTACCGCCGCACCCTCCGCCTGCCCTTCGGCCACGGCATCGTGGCCCTGCGCCCCCTCCCCGACCACATCGCCTGCCAACTCACCCTCACCGACCTGCGCGACCTGTCCATCGCCATCAACCGCTGCCGTATCCTGCTCGACCTGGACGCCGACCCGGTCGCCGTGGACGAACTACTCGCCCAGGATCCCGTGCTGGAACCGTTGGTGGCCAAGGCACCTGGCCGCCGGGTGCCGCGGACCGTCGACTCCGCCGAGTTCGCCGTTCGCGCCGTGCTGGGCCAGCAGGTGTCGACCGCGGCGGCTCGCACGCACGCCGCTCGGTTGGTCACCGGCCACGGCACGCCGATCGACGACCACGCCGGCGGGCTGACCCACCTGTTCCCCTCGATGGCCGACCTGACCACCGTGGACCCGACCACCCTGGCGTTCCCCGCGACCCGGCGGCGCACCCTGATGGCGCTGTTCGAGGCGCTGGCCGACGGCGAGATCGACCTGGGCGTCGGTGACGACTGGGCGCGGGCCAGGGCGCAACTGGCGGCGCTGCCGGGAGTCGGCCCGTGGACGGTCGAGACGATCGCGATGCGCGGGTTGGGTGATCCGGACGCGTTCATCCCGACGGACATGGGCATCCGGCATGCCGCAGAGACGCTCGGGCTGCCCACGACGCCCGCCGCGCTGATCGAACGATCTGCCGCATGGCGGCCGTGGCGAGCGTACGCGGTGCAGTATCTCTGGGCCACCGGTGACCACGCGATCAACGTCCTGCCAGCAGCGTGAGTCACCCTACGTGTCAGTAAGAACTGGACAACCACTCTAACAGTTGGTTGCTTGGGCAAAACGATCGTAGTGGAATAGGGCTGCTTCTTTACCGACAGTAGAGGGGACCGGTGAGGATGAGCATTCCACTACGGCAGGCGATCAAGATCGGCGCCTACCTGTTCCGTCAGAAGCTGGCCCGCCGAGACAAGTTTCCTATCACCCTCGAACTGGAACCGCTGTTCGCGTGCAACCTCGCATGCGAGGGCTGCGGGAAGATCCAGCACCCGGCGAACGTGTTGAAACAGCGGATGCCGGTCGAGCAGGCGCTGGCCGCCGTGGACGAGTGCGGTGCGCCGGTGGTGTGTCTCGCGGGTGGTGAGCCGCTGATGCACCCGCAGGTCGAGGACATCGTCGCCGGGCTGGTGAAGCGCAAGAAGTTCATCTACCTGTGCACCAACGCGCTGCTGATCCCGCGCAAGATCGACAAGTTGAAGCCGTCGCCGTACCTGGCGTTCGCCGTGCACATCGACGGTCTCGAGGACCGGCACGACGAATCGGTGGCCAAGCAGGGCGTGTTCAAGCAAGCCGTCGACGCCATCAAAATGGCGCAGGAGCGGGGTTTCCGGGTCACCACGAACACGACGTTCTTCAACACCGACACCCCGCAGACCGTGATCGAGGTGCTGGACTTCCTGAACAACGACCTCAAGGTCGACGGGATGATGCTGTCCCCGGCCTACGCCTACGAGAAGGCCCCGGACCAGGACCATTTCCTGGGCGTGCGGGAAACCCGGGAACTGTTCCGCAAGGCGTTCGCCGACGGGCGTCGCAACCGGTGGCGGATCAACCACTCGCCGCTGTTCCTGGACTTCCTCGAGGGCAAGGTGGACTTCCCGTGCACCGCATGGGGAATCCCGTCGTACTCGCTGTACGGCTGGCAGAAGCCGTGCTACCTGATGGGTGACGGCTACGCCAAGTCGTACCAGGAACTGCTGGACACCACGGACTGGGAGGCATACGGCCGGGGCCGCGACCCGCGCTGCGCGAACTGCATGGCGCACTGCGGTTACGAGCCCACCGCGATCGCCGCGACACTGACGTCGCTGAAGGAGTCGCTCCGCGCCGTGCACTGACCGCACAGCCGCGTCATGGCAGGGTGGTCGGCGTGACCGAGCTGACCGCCGAGGAGCGGGCCATCGTCGACACCGTCGCCGACTTCGTCAACCGTGACGTCCGGCCGGTGGTCCGCGAACTGGAACACGCCGACGAGTACCCGGAGCGGCTGATCGAGCAGATGAAGCTGCTCGGGGTGTTCGGGCTGGCGATTCCGGAACCGTACGGCGAGGCCGTGGTGAGCACGCCGTGCTACGTGCGCGTCACCGAGCAGCTCGCCAGGGGCTGGATGAGCCTGGCGGGCGCGATGGGCGGGCACACCGTGGTCGCCAAGCTGCTGCTCGCGTTCGGCACGGAGGAGCAGAAGCAGCACTACCTGCCGAGGATGGCCACCGGCGAGGTCCGCGCCACGATGGCGCTGACCGAACCCGGTGGCGGTTCCGACCTGCAGGCGCTGTCCACCCACGCCCGCCGCGACGGTGACGACTACGTCGTCAACGGCGCCAAGACGTGGATCACCAACGCGCGACGTTCCCAACTGGTCGTGCTGCTGTGCAAGACCGACCCGGAGGCCCGGCCGAGGCACCAGGGCATCAGCATCCTGCTGGTCGAGCCGGGCCCCGGGTTCACGGTGTCGCGCGATCTGCCCAAGCTGGGCTACAAGGGCGTGGAGAGCTGCGAACTGTCCTTCGTCGACCACCGCGTGCCGGCGGGCGCGCTGCTGGGTGGCGTGCCGGGCCGCGGTTTCGCGCAGATGATGAAGGGTCTGGAGATCGGCCGCATCCAGGTGGCGTCGCGGGCGTTGGGCGTCGCCCGGGCCGCGCTGGACGACGCGTTGCGGTACGCGCAGGAGCGCGAGTCGTTCGGCAAGCCGATCTGGCGGCACCAGTCGGTGGGCAACCTGCTGGCCGAGATGGCCACCAGCTACACGGCGGCGCGCCAACTGGTGCTGTACGCGGCGCAGCGTTACGACGCCGGTGACCGCTGCGACATGGAGGCCGGCATGGCGAAGCTGTTCGCGTCGGAGGCGGCGATGCGGATCGCGCTGGACGCGGTGCGGGTGCACGGCGGGTACGGCTACTCGACCGAGTTCGACGTGGAGCGCTACTTCCGGGACGCACCGCTGATGATCGTCGGCGAGGGCACCAACGAGATCCAGCGCAACGTGATCGCGAGCCAACTGGTGGCGCGCGGCGGCCCGGCCGACTGAGTCACACCACGCCGGATTCGCGCAATGCGGCGATGTCGGCGTCGCTGCGGCCCAGGCCACGCAGGATCGCCGTCGTGTGCGCGCCCACCGAGGGCACCGGGTGCAGCACCGGTTCGACCCCGGCGAGGTTGGCCGGCGGGAGCAGGGCGCGGATCGGGCCGGACGGCGTGTCGACGTCGCGCCAGCGGTTGCGGCCGGCCAGCACCGGGTGGGCCAGGAAGTCGGTCACCGAGTTGAGCCGCGCGTTGGCGATGCCGGCGGCGTCCAGCACGGCCGCCACGGCGTCCAGGTCGAGGCTCGCGAACCGGCGCTCGATGATCGCGTTCAACTCGGACCGGTGGGCCACGCGGGCCGGGTTGGTGGCGAAGCGTTCGGCGACCGAGGGATCGTCGAGCACCGTTCGGCAGAACGCCTGCCACTCGCGGTCGTTCTGGATGCCCAGCACGACCGTGCCGGTGGCCGTGGCGTACGGGCCGTAGGGCGCGATGGTGGCGTGGTCGGCGCCGGTCCGGTCGGGCTGGCTGCCGCCGTACTCGGTGTAGTACGCGGGCGCGCCCATCCATTCGGCCAGCGCCTCGAACAGCGAAACGTCCACAGCGGACGCTTCCCCGGTGACGGCCCGGCGGTACAGCGCGGTGAGCACGCCGGAGTAGGCGTACATGCCGGCGGCGATGTCGGCCACCGAGATGCCGGCCTTGGCTGCCTGCGCCGCGCTGCCGGTCAGCGACACCAGCCCGGTCTCGGCCTGGACCAGCAGGTCGTACGCCTTGCGGTCGGCCCAGGGCCCGTCCGGTCCGTAGCCGGAGATCACGCACGTGATCAGCCGGGGATGGTGGTCCCGCAGGGCCGCGGCGTCCAGGCCCAGCCGCGCCGCGGCGCCCGGTGCCAGGTTCTGCACCAGCACGTCGGCGCCGGCCAGCAGCTCGGCCAGGATCCGGCGACCCGCCTCGGCCTTGAGGTTCAGGGTGAGGGACTCCTTGGACCGGTTGAGCCACACGAAATAGCTGGCCTGGCCGTGCACGGACCGGTCGTAGTGCCGGGCGAAGTCGCCGCCGTCGGGCCGTTCCACCTTGATCACCCGGGCGCCGAGATCGGCGAGCTGGCGGGTGGCGAACGGAGCGGCGACGGCCTGCTCCAGGCTGACCACGGTGACGCCGGTCAGGGGCGGGGTGCTCACCGGCCGATGATCCGGGCAGCCGCCCCGGCCTGTCAACGCCGGTCAACGCCGCTCAATGCCGGTCAGCGCCGATCAACGCCGCCACCTGCGTCGTCGCCTGGCCTGCCGGACCAGCGCCGCCGTGATCGCCACCGGCACGCCGATCGCGATCACCAGCCCCGGCACGGCCAGGGCCGGGATCCCGAGGGTCGCACCGAGTGCGACCAGGCTCAGGCCGACCATCATCGACGCCACGGTCCACCATGCCGAATCGACCGGATCGGCCAGCGGTCCGACGGCCATCCGGCGCATCTTCCTGGCCAGCCTGGGGTCGTCGAGTTCGAGCGACTGCTGGATGGTGGCGAGTGCTTTCCACTCGTCCTTGCTCAACGTCATAGCGCACCTGCCGGACGTTTCCCTGTGCGGCGCCCGCCCCGACGCCTGCCGCGGTCGATCCTGTCGCAGTGCGGCGCCCGTCGGCATCTCCGGCGTTGCCGTCAGCCGCCGTGCTGCCGCCCGACGTAGCGGATCACCTCGACCTCGTCGAGGATCACCATGCCCTCGTCGACGAGTTCGTCCAGCTGGGGCAGGAATTCCCGGATCCGTTCCTCGGCGTCGACGATGACGATCACCGCGGGCAGGTTCTCGGCCAGGGACAGCAACCGGCTGGTGTGGATGGTCGACCCGGCGCCGAATCCCTCGACGCCGCGCAGCACGGTCGCACCGGCCAGTCCGGCCTGGTGGGCGCGGTGCACGATCTCGTGGTAGAGCGGCTTGTGGTGCCAGGTGACGTCCTCGTCGAGGAACACCGTCAGTCGCAGGGCTCGACCCGCCAGGCGCATCCCGTTCGCCTCCCACCGGCGCCGGCGCGCCATGACTCATCGTAACGGCGAGCGTGGCAGCCCGGTGAAAACGTGAGCCATGCGGGTTGGGCCGGTTGCCCCACGATTAATACCGGGAGACGATTAATACGGACATATCATCGACCATCGGGGGCGACATGCACCCAGCGCACGGAATCACCGGGTGGAAACGCTCGGTCCGCTGCGGTCCGGACGGCGGCAACTGCGTCGAGGTCAATCTCGCCTACGGTGAGCGCGTGGGCGTACGGGACTCGGCGCAATCCGTACCGGCACCGGTTCTCGCCTTCGGGCACCGCGAATGGCGGGGCTTCCTGGGTGCTACCCGCGTGGGTGACTTCGACCACTGAGGTGAGTCATTCCCGGCTTGCCGGGTCGGCAAGCCTACACTTGCGTGGCTGCCGCGACCGAACGTGTTTCGGTCGCGGGCCGCGGGAGTGAAGTGGAGCATTCGTGCACGCCGACGGTGGCAGGGAACGGCGCGAACTCGCCGGGCTGATCAAGCAGGCCAGACTCGACGCACGCACCGCATCCGGGCGGCGGGTGACCCAACAGGAACTGGGCGGGCTGGTCGGCTACAGCCAGGGCAACATCAACAAGATCGAGTCCGGGCAGATCAAGATCGAGCCGGAGACCGTCGAGCGGATCATCCTCAGTCTCGGTGTGCCACCGGACATCGCCACCCGGATGCGCAACCTGGCCAGATGGAACGCCGTGGGTGTGCCGTTCTCCGGGCAGCGTGCGCTGGTCCCGGAGTACGCCCGCAAGTACATCGACTACGAGCCGGACGCGCTGGAGATCCTGAGCTGGCACGAGTTGCGGCTGCCCGGTCCACTCCAGTCGGAACACTTCATGCTGTGTCAGTTCGCGTCTGCAGGTTCCGTCGACGTGGCACCGCTGATCCGCAACCGGCGGGCCAGACGGGAGTTGTTCCACCGGCCACGACTGCACCGTTACGGCTGCGTGATCGCGGAGGAGGCGCTGCACCGTGCCGGGCGGGCGTTCGGCGCGGGCGTGGTGTGCGACGAGATCGACTACCTGCTGGCCATCAACGATCCGGTGGACACGCGGGTCGCGGATGGCCGCACCAGCATCCAACTGCTGCCCACGACCACCGGCATCGCCCATCTGTACGGTGATTTCTCCATCCTGCGCCTACCCGACGCGAAGTCGAGCTTCGTCTATGTGGAACACGTTGCCGGCGCACACTACCTGAAGTCCGCGCGCCAAATCGCGAAGGCGGCGCAGGCATGGGACGAGGTGCACGCGGCGGCACTGGATCGGGATCACACGAACGAGTTCCTGCGCAAACTCCGGGCCGGATTCGCAAGCGGGTGACAGAGCATTGATCGACGGGCAACGCGGTGCTGGAATGGTGCGGTCCGATCCACCCTCACGCGACAGGATGACGTACGGCATGAACGAAACCAGCCGCGACTCCTTCCCGCCGGAAGGCGTCAATCTCGATCGGCCCAGTGTCGCCCGGATTTACGACTACATCCTGGGCGGCAACGCCAACTGGGCGATCGACCGAGAATTCGGCGACAAGGTCAAGGAGACGTTCCCGCTGGTCGTGTCGGCCGCTAAGGCGAACCGGCAGTTCCTGTTCCGGGCGGTCCGGCACCTGATGCGGCTGGGCGTCCGCCAGTTCATCGATCTGGGCGCCGGCCTGCCGACGATGGATCACACCCACGCGGTGGCCGATTCCGTCGAGCCGGGCACTGCCAGGGTGGTCTACGTCGACAACGAACCCGTCGCCGTCGCGCACTCGCAGATCCTGTTGGAGCAGCAGGGTGATCCGAAACGGCACACGGCAATCAACGGCGACCTGCGGGCACCGGCCCGGCTGTGGGAGCGAGTGCTGGACACCGGGCTGATCGACCTGAACGAGCCGATCGGGCTGCTGCTGATCGCCGTACTGCACGTGCAGCAACTGGACGAGCAGGGCAGGGACATGGGCGCGGCCCTGGTCGCCCGTTACCGGGAACTGCTACCCAGCGGCTCGTACCTGGCCATCTCGCACGCCACCGACGAGGGTGCGCCACCTGCCATGTCGGCCAGCATCGCCGCGATGAAGGCCATGTACGACAGTTCGAGCAGCCCGGTGATCTGGCGGACACGCGACGAGGTCGCCGAACTGTTCGGCGATTTCGAACTGCTGGCACCCGGGGTGACGTGGACGCCGTCGTGGCATCCTGAGGAGTCGGTGTCCCGGGCCAGTGATCCGGTCTTCGACCAGCCGAGCGAGTCGATTGCCTACGCGGCGGTGGGCCGCAAGCCCTGACCACCGGCATTGACCGGCGCGTGGCACGTGCCTAGGCTATCCACTGTTCGATAAGTTCATATCGCGATGCGAAAAATACCTGTTCCGTCGCCCCTGACGGGGGGTATCACATGACAACCGCTCGGTCAACGCAGCCCCGCGGGGACGTCGACGCTGTCCTGCGCCGGCTCCGGGGCACTGTGCCCGACACCGCCCTGATCACCGATCCGGCCGAGCTGCGCACCTATGAGTGCGACGGGCTCGCTCACTATCGCGTGACACCGGGCCTCGTGGTGCTGGCGGCCAGTCCGGAACACGCCCGTGCGACCGTCGCCGCCTGTGCCGCCGAGGGCATTCCGTTCGTGGCCAGGGGTTCGGGCACCGGATTGTCCGGCGGCGCGCTGCCCAGGGCGGACGGGGTGCTGCTGGTGATGTCGCAGCTGCGCGAGGTGCGTGAGGTCGCGCCTGCCGACCAGCGGGCCGTCGTCGACCCCGGCGTGCTCAACCTCCAGGTGACCAAGGCGGCGTCCCCCACCGGGCACTACTACGCGCCCGACCCGTCCAGCCAGCAGATCTGCTCGATCGGCGGCAACGTGGCGGAGAACTCCGGTGGCGCGCACTGCCTCAAGTACGGCTTCACCACCAACCACGTGCTGTCCGTCGACCTGGTCACGCCCGATGGTGACACCGTCCAACTGGGCACCCGCGCCCCGGACGCCCCCGGCTACGACCTGCTCGGCGTGGTCGTCGGCTCGGAGGGCACGCTCGGCGTGGCCACGTCGGTCACCGTGCGACTGGTGCCGTTGCCGGAGGACGTGTGCACGCTGCTGGTCGGGTTCCCCAGCGTGCCGGACGCGGCGGCGGCCACATCGGCGATCATCGGCGGCGGCATCGTCCCGGCGGCCATCGAGATGATGGACGCGCTGGCCATCGAGGCGGCCGAGGCGGCCGTGCACTGCCAGTACCCGGAGGGTGCGGGCGCGGTGCTGGTCATCGAGCTGGACGGGCCGGCCGTCGAGGTGGAGCACGAGCTGGCCGCGGTGGAGCAGGCGTGCCGGGACAACGCGGCCTTCGAGATCCGCATCGCGAACGAGGCCGAGGAGCGCGCGCTGATCTGGCGGGGCCGCAAGTCGGCGTTCGCGGCGGTCGGCCGGATCAGCCCGGACTACATCGTGCAGGACGGCGTGATCCCGAGGACCGCGCTGCCCGAGGTGTTGCGGGCGATCGGCGACCTGTCGCAGGCGAGCGGGGTGCGGGTGGCCAACGTCTTCCACGCCGGGGACGGGAACCTGCATCCACTGGTGCTGTTCGACGAGGCGCAGCCGGGCCAGGGCGAGAAGGCCGAGGAGGTGTCCGGCGCGATCCTCGACCTGTGCATCGACTACGGCGGCTCCATCACCGGTGAGCACGGTGTCGGCATGGACAAGGCCAAGCACATGCCCAAGATGTTCACCGAGGCGGACCTGGACACGATGCAACTGGTGCGGTGCGCGTTCGACCCGGACCACATCGCCAATCCGGGCAAGATCTTCCCGACGCCCCGGCTGTGCGGGGAACGGCCGGGCAAGCACAGCGGTCCGCATCCGGCCCATGAACTCGGCGTCACGGAAATCTTCTGATGAGCACCCACGACGACCTGGGACAGGCCAGCCCCGAGCTGCGGGACGCCACCGACGCCGACGCGGTGGACGGCGTCGCACCGCGGTGGGTCGCCGCGCCCACGTCGGCCGACGAGGTGGCCGCGTTGTTGCGGGCCTGCGCCGAGCACGACCTGGCCGTGGTCGCGCGCGGCGGCGGCACGAAACTGACCTGGGGCGCGCCGCCGGCCAGGGTGGACGTGGTGGTCGACACCGGACACCTGAACCGGGTCGTCGAGCACGCCAGCGGCGATCTGGTGGTGGTGGCGCAGGCCGGAGTGCGGCTGGCCGACCTGCAGAAGCACCTGGCGTCCGCGCGGCAGCGGCTGGCGCTGGACGAGACCGTCCCCGGGTCGACCGTGGGCGGGGTGATCGCGGCGTCGCCCAGCGGGCCGCACCGGATGGCCACCGGCACCATCCGCGACCTGCTGATCGGCGTCACGATGGTGCGGGCCGACGGCCAGGTGGCCAAGTCGGGCGGCAAGGTCGTGAAGAACGTCGCCGGCTACGACCTGGGCAAGCTGCTCACCGGCTCGTTCGGCACGCTCGGCGTGATCACCGAGGCGGTGTTCCGGCTGCACCCGGTGCCGGCGGCCGGCCGGTGGGTGGCCGCGACAGTGAACGGCGATCTCGGCGGTCTGCTGGGGTCGGTGTTGACGTCGAAGACGGTGCCCGCCGCGCTGGAGGTGGACCGGCCCCTGGACGGGCCGACGACGGTGGCCGTGCTGGTGGAGGGCGTTCCGGCCGGTGTGGAGCAGCGGGCGGACAAGGTGGCGCGGCTGCTCGGTGACGCCGCCGAGCAGTCCGAGGACGGCCCGCCCTGGGGTTCGACGTACCCGTGGGCGGCCGGTGGTGTCGCGCTGAAGCTGACCTGTGTGCTGTCCGCCGTGCCGGACGTGCTGGCCGCGGCGCGGGACGCCGGTGTGTCGGTACGCGGCTCCGCGGGTACGGGAGTGTTGTACGGGACGGTCGCACCGGACCGGGCGGCCGATGCGGTACGCGTGCTGCGCGCGGCGTGCGTGGCGCGCGGCGGCAGTCTCGTCGTGCTGGACGCGCCCGCCGACGTCAAGTCCGGGCTGGACCTGTGGGGCGAGGTCGGCGGGCTGGAGCTGATGCGGCGGGTCAAGGACCAGTTCGACCCGGACCACCGGCTGGCACCGGGGCGATTCGTGGGAGGCATCTGATGACACATGTCGATCTCGGCCTGCCGGCGTTCGACGAGCACAAGCCGCCCAGCCGCGAGCTGATCGACGACTGTGTCCACTGTGGATTCTGTTTGACCACGTGCCCGACCTACACGTTGTGGGGCGAGGAGATGGACTCGCCGCGCGGTCGGATCTACCTGATGAAGCAGGGCGTGGAGGGCGCGCCGCTGTCCGACTCGATGGTCGAGCACTTCGACGCGTGCCTGGGCTGCATGGCCTGCGTGCCGGCGTGCCCGTCCGGCGTGCGGTACGACAAGTTGATCGAGCAGACCCGCGCCCAGGTGGAACGCCGGCACCGCCGCTCCCCCGCCGAACGCCTGCTGCGGTCGACGATCTTCGCGCTGTTCCCGCACCCCGACCGGCTGCGCCTGCTGCGCGGCCCGCTGCGCGCCATGCAGAAGACCGGCCTGGAGCGGCTGCTGCGGCGCAGCGGACTGCTGGAGCGCATCGCGCCCTCGCTGGCCGCGATGCAGGCGCTGGCACCGGAACTGGACAGCGCCGAGCGGGTCCCCGAACGCACGCCCGCGGTCGGCACCCGGCGGGCCGTCGTCGGCATGCTCACCGGATGCGTGCAGCGGGAGTTCTTCCCCGGCGCCAACGCCGCCACCGCGAGGGTGCTGGCCGCCGAGGGCTGTGACGTGATCGCGCCGCGCCAGCAGGGTTGCTGCGGTGCGCTGAGCGCGCACTCCGGCCGGGAGCCGGAGGCGCAGCGGTACGCGCGGGCGCTGGTGGACACGTTCGAGAACGCCGGGGTGGACCGGATCGTGGTGAACGCGGCGGGCTGTGGCTCGGTGATGAAGGAGTACGCGGAGTTGCTCAGCGACGACCCCGCGTACGCGCAGCGGGCTGCCGCGTTCGCCGAGAAGGTCAGGGATCTGTCCGAGATCCTCGTCGAACTCGGCCCGGTCGCGCAGCGCCATCCGCTCGACGTCACCGTGGCCTATCACGACGCGTGCCACCTCGGTCACGCCCAGGGTGTGCGCAGCCAGCCCAGGAAGCTGCTCGCCGGCATTCCCGGGCTGACCGTCAGGGAGATCGAGGACTCGGCGATCTGTTGCGGTTCGGCCGGGATCTACAACATCCTGCACCCGACGGCGGCCCGCGATCTCGGCGACCGCAAGGCGGCCAACGTGCTGGCCACCGGAGCCGAACTGCTGGTCACCGCGAACCCGGGTTGCCTGATGCAGATCGCGACGTCGGTGCGGCGGGCGGACGGGACGATCGCGCTGGCGCACACGGCCCAGGTGCTGGACGCGTCGATCCGCGGCCTGTCGGCCGCCGACCTGACGGGACGGCGATGACCGACGACTGGCACGCCGCGTTGCGGCACATCAAGGCCGCCGAGCTGAGCGGGGACACCAACCAGACCAGCGGCATGTCCCGGCGTGAGGCGATCTCCGGGCGGTTGACCGGTGCCTCGAAGGTCTGGATGGGACAGACGCATGTGGCCCCGCACACCAACTCCGGCGACCATCACCACGGCGAGGCCGAGACCGCGATCTACGTCCTGTCCGGACATCCGGTGTTCGTGTTCGCCGAGGGCGACCGGGAGATCCGGCTGGCCACCGAGCCGGGCGACTACGTCTTCGTGCCGTCCTACGCGCCGCACCGCGAGGAGAATCCCACCGGCGAGGAAGCCGTGGTGGTCATCGCGCGCAGCAGCCAGGTAGGCATCGTGGTGAACCTGCCCAGCCTGTGGGCGCCGGTCGACCGCTCCTGAATCGACACCGCTCCGGACACGACGGGGCGGCGGTGCCTGGTGCGCCTGGGGTTTTCGCACCGGACACCGCCGCGTGGCCGGGAGTTTAGCCGATGGTCAGTCGATCCGCTGGTAGGCGGGCCAGGTCAGGAAGTCCACAAAGGTGTCGGACAGCGCGATCTGTTCGAAGATCTCACATGCGGCATCCAACTGTTCCGGGACCTCATCGGCCAGTTCGGACTTCGTCTCGGCGAGCACCGAGCGGACCAGATCGGGAGTGACCTGCTTGCCGGTGTCAAGCACGACGTCGTTGTGCACCCACTGCCACACCTGGGACCGGCTGATCTCGGCTGTGGCGGCGTCCTCCATCAGGTTGTGGATGGCGGCGGCGCCGTTGCCGGACAACCAGGACGCCAGGTAGCGCACCCCGACGTCCACCGCGGCACGCAGCCCGGCCTCGGTGGCCTGACCCGGCGTGCTGGCGATGTCGAGCAGTTGGTCGGCGGTGACGGAGACGTCGTCCCGGAGCCGGTCGAGCTGGTTGGGCCGGTCGCCGAGTACCGCGTCGAAGGCGGCCTTGCAGATCGGCACGAGTCCGGGGTGGGCCACCCAGGAGCCGTCGAACCCGTCGCCCGCCTCCCGCTCCTTGTCCGAGCGGACCTTGGCCAGTGCCTCCTCGTTGACCTTGGGGTCCTTGCTGGGGATGAACGCGGCCATGCCGCCCATGGCGAACGCGCCGCGCTTGTGGCAGGTGTGCACGAGCAGTTCGGTGTAGTTGCGCATGAACGGCACCGTCATGGCCACGATGTTGCGGTCGGGCAGCACGAACTTCTCGCCAGCGTCCCGGAAGTTCTTGATCACGCTGAACAGGTAGTCCCAGCGGCCGGCGTTCAGGCCGGAGGCGTGCTCACGGAGCTCGTAGAGGATCTCCTCCATCTCGAACGCCGCGGTGATCGTCTCGATCAGGACGGTGGCGCGCACGGTGCCGTGCGGGATGCCCAGTCTGGCCTCGGCCATGGTGAACACGTCGTTCCACAGCCGGGCTTCCAGGTGGCTTTCCATCTTGGGCAGGTAGAAGTACGGGCCGCTGCCCCGGTTGAGCAGTTCCTGTGCGTTGTGGAAGAAGTACAGACCGAAGTCGACGAGCGCGCCCACCACGGGCTTGCCGTCCACCTCGATGTGGCGCTCGTCCAGGTGCCAGCCGCGTGGGCGCATCACGATCACGGCGTGCCGCTTGTCCTGGTCCAGCGCGTACCGCTTGCCGTCGGCCTGGGTGAGCGTGATGTCCTCGCGGACCGCGTCGTACAGGTTGACCTGGCCGGACACCACGTTCTGCCAGTGCGGCGTGTTGGCGTCCTCCAGGTCGGCCAGCCACACGTTGGCGCCGGAGTTGAGGGCGTTGATGGTCATCTTGCGCTCGGTGGGACCGGTGATCTCCACCCTGCGGTCGGCCAGATCGGCCGGCGCCTGGGCGACGCGCCAGTCGCCGGTGCGCACCTGCTCGGTTTCCGGCAGGAAGTCCAGGCGGTGCTGCTGGGCGATCACCTTCCGCCGTTCCACCCTGCGGGCGAGCAACTCGTCGCGCCGGCTCCCGAACTCGCGCTGCAGGTCGCGCACGAACTCCAGAGCCGCAGGCGTGAGGACCCGATCGCACCTCTCCACCGGCTTGCCGACCACTGCGATTCCGGACATGAGTGAACCACCCTCCGAAGGTTTCCTTATCATGGAGTTTTACTTCCGAAACCGGCGACAAGCAAGCCCGGCGGCCCGACCAGCATGGTCAACTGGCCGCGCGTCGGCAGGGGGGTGACAGTGGGTGTGCGCGAAAGCATCGGGGAGGCGCGCATGCATGACGTAACGGGCGAAACGTCACGACGACGGGTACCGAGAATCAAGATCACCGTGCCGGGGGCACCGCGGTCACTGGTTTCCCGGCCCCGCCTACTGACACGGCTGGACCACGCCACGGCTGCACGCGTGACGCTGGTTCGCGCGCCGGCCGGCTCCGGCAAGACGCTGCTGCTCGCCGACTGGGCCCGCCGCACGGCGGGTGTCGCGTGGGTGTCGGTCGACGGCGACGACAACGCCGACCGGCGGTTCTGGTCGGCGGTGCTGGGCGCCATCGGGCTGGCCGACGATCTGCCGGCCGGCAGTCCGATCCGGACGCTGTCGGTCCCCCGCAGGCCCAGCCTGGACGCCGATTTCGTGGCCACGGTCGCCGACGCGCTGGACGCCGCGCCCAAGCCGGTCCGTTTGGTGCTGGACGATCTGCACGAACTCATCGACCCTGATCCGCTACGCGGGCTCGCCACGCTGCTGCGGCTGCGGCCCACCGGACTGCGGGTCGTGCTGGCCGCCCGACACGAGCCGCCGCTGGCGCTGGCCGAACTGGCCGGTCAGCTGACCGAACTGGGTGCCGAGGAACTGCTGTTCACCCCGGCCGAGGCCGGGGCGCTGCTCACCGCTGCCGGTGTCCGGCTCGGCCGGGACCAGTTGCGCACGCTCGTCGAGCACACCGACGGCTGGGCGGCCTGCCTCGGACTGGCCGCCAACATGTTGCGGGACACCGATGATCCGGCCCGGGTGCTGGCCGCGTTCGTGGCGCACGACCGGCCGATGACCGAGTACCTGGTGGACGAGGTGCTCGCCCCGCTGCCGGCCGACGCCCGCGAACTGCTGCGCACCATCAGCGTGTGCCATCAGATCTCGCCCGGCCTGGCGGGCGCGCTGTCCGGCCGGTCGGACGCGAGCAGCCTGCTGGACTCCCTGCACCGGGACACGTCCCTGGTCACCCGGGCGCACCGCGCGTTCCACGTGTGGACGCCGGTGCGCGACCAGCTGGTGGCCGACCTGCACCGGCAGACCCCGAAACGGGCAGCCGAACTGCACGCCAGGGCCGCCGACTGGTGCGCGGCCAACGACGAACCGCACCGCGCGCTGCGGCACGCCAGCCAGGCCGGCGACGCGCAACGGACCGGTAGGCTGCTGCGCCGGCACGCGCTGGAGCTGTCCCTGTCCGGCGAGCACGCGGTGATCGACGGCGCGATCGACGTGCTGGGCGAGGACCGGGTCGCCACCGACTGCGTGGCCGCGCTGGCCGCCGCGGTGACTCGGCTGGCGCGCGGTGATCTCGCCGCCGCGGACCGTTGCCTGGAGCTGGCCGAGGCGGCCTGGCCCACACTGCCCAGCCAGGAAGCGGTGGCGCTGCGACGGTTCGTGCGGTCCTGCCGGGCACAGCTGGTCGGCGAGGTGGACACGCCACCGCCACCGCTACCCGTGGTCGACCCGTTGCACCGCGGCACCGCGCTGCTGGCCACCGGCCGGTTCGGCGAGGCGGAGCACCGCCTGCGGGAAGCACTCGCCGCGGCCAGGGCGGGCGGTCTGGACTACCTGGCCGGCCAGTGCCTCACCGCGCTCGCCGTGCTCGCCAGCACCAAGGGTGACGTGCCGGGGATGAGGGCGTGGGCCGCCGATGCGGTGGGCCATGGCCTGCCCGGCACGGTCGCCGACGCCACCGCCCACGTGGCGCTGGCCTACAGCTCGATGCTGCGCGGCGATCTCGCCGCCTGCGCCGAGGACCTGGACGTGGCCGATCCGGTGCTGGCCGATGCGCCGGACGTCAGCCACGACGTGCGGCTGGTGGCCGCGACGCTGCGTGGCACGGCCGAGTCCGGTGCCGGCAACTGGACGGCCGGCCTGCGCCGGATCCAGCGGGCCCGCGCGGCGGCCGGCGACGTGGTGGCGGTGGCGCCGCTGGCGTTGTGCGCCCTGTTGGAACACCGCGCCGCGGTGCGGCTCGGGTTGCGCGAGTCCGGCCGGGAAGTGTTGAGCTGGGCGGTGTCGCGGCTGCCCGACTGTGCCGAGCACGCGCTGATGCGGGCCAGAGGGCAGCTCGCCATCGGCCGGCACGAGTCGGCGGCCAATGCCGTCGAGCCGGTGCTCACCGGGGCGGTGCCGGCGCTGCTGCCGTGGTCGGTGCAGGACGCGTGGTTGGTGTCGGCGGAGGCCGCGCTGCGCTCCGGCGACACCGACACCGCCCGTCGCGGTGTGCTCCGTGCGCTGGCCATGGCCCAGGTGTCGGACATCCGCTACCCGCTGGTGTTCGCGGCCCAGGAGGTGATCGACTTCCTGATCGCGCAGCTCGCCACGTTCAACGGCTCGACGCGGGAGGCGGCGAAAGTGTTGGCGGCCAGGCGGTCGCTGCGCGCCACCGCGGTGCCGGTGCCGCTGACCGACTGCGAGCGAGACGTACTCGGCCTGCTGCCCACCCTGCGGTCGTTCGACGAGATCGCCGCCGACCTGACGGTGTCGGTCAACACGGTGAAGACGCACGTCCGTGCCATCTACGCGAAGTTGAGCGTCGGCAAGCGAAGGGACGCCGTCCTGGCGGCCGAGGCACGTGGTCTGCTCCGATCTACTGAGGACGGTTCCGACGGCAGCCAGGGATGACCGTGGCGCACCGTGGCGGGTGCCCAGGGGCAAGATCGCCGCACCGGTGCCGCCCGCCACGTTCGTACCGCGCCCTGTCGCCCGGCACGCGTTGGACCGCGCGACCGGGCTACCGGTCACCCTGGTGTGCGCACCGGCCGGTTTCGGCAAGACGGTGCTGCTCGCCGACTGGGTGACCTCGGTCGCCGCGCCGGTCGCGTGGGTGCGGGTGGATGCCGACGACGAGGACGCCGAGGTGTTCTGGTCGGCGGTGTTGAGCGCGCTCTGCGGTTGCGCCGCCGTGCCGGTGGACAGCCCGCTACGCGATCTCGCACCACCGCCGGTGCCCGGAGCCGACTTCCTGGCCGACGTGGTGGACGCCCTGGACACGCTGCCCGTTCCGGTGGTGCTGGTGCTGGACGACCTGCACACCATCGACGACGGTCCGACCATGCGCGGCATCGCCACCCTGATCCGGCACCGGCCGGGCGGGCTGCGGCTGGTGCTGGCCACCCGGTCCGACCCGCCGCTGCCGCTGGCCCGGCTGCACCCGCAGGGCGGGCTGGTCGAGGTGCGGGCCGACGTGCTCCGGTTCTCCCCCGCCGACGCCGATCTGCTGCTGCGCTCGGCGGACGTCGCACTGACCCAGGACCAACTGCACCGGCTGGTCGAGTTGACCGACGGCTGGGCGGGCGGGCTGCGGCTGGCCGTCCGGCCGCTGCGCGACACACCGGACCCGAACGCCCTGCTGGCCGACATCGCCAATGGCGCGAAACCGGTCGGCGACTACCTGGCCGACGAGGTGCTGGCCCGGCTGGCACCGGACGCCAGGGAGTTCCTGGACGCGATCTGCGTCTGCGACGAGCTCACGCCGGAACTGGCCGAGTCGCTGTCCGGGCGGGCCGACGCCGGCATGGTGCTGGACGCGCTGGCCTGGGACAGCTCCCTGGTCATCGGCACCGGAGCCGAACCGGGCCACTACCGGGTGCACCCGGTGCTACGCGCCTACCTGCTGGCCAGGCTGGGCCCGTCGGCGTACCTGCACGCGGCCGCGTCGGCCTGGTTCGCCGCGCACGACCGGCCCGACGCCGCCGTCGAGCACGCCAGGCTGACCGGCAACGTGGCGACCCTGGTGGAGCTGGTGCGCCGGTACGGCATCACGTTGCTGTTGCAGGGCGATCACCGGATCGTGCGGCGCGGTCTGACCGGTGCCGGACCCGAGGTGGTCGCCGCCGACCCGCTGCTCGCCGCGATCTCCGCGTTCGCGCTGTTGCAGGAGGGTGACGTGCCGGCGGCCGAGGCCGGGCTGGTCGACGTGGCCGGGCCGGTCGCCGCGCTGGTGCGGTGGGCCTGTGTGGTGGCGTGGGGTGCCCCGCTGCCGGCCGGCAGCCGTGCCGCGCTGCGGGCGGCCGCCCGCGACGCCGATCCCGGCCTGGCCGCGTGGGCGCGGTCGGTGCTGGGCAGGGCGCTGCTGCACGCCGGGGACAGCGACGCAGCGCGCGTCGAGCTGGTGGCGGCGCACGAGGCGGCCGTGGCCGGTGGTTTCGACTATCTCGCCACGCACTGCCTTGCCGCGCTGGCCACGGTCCGCGCGCTGTCCGGTGACTACACCGGCATGGCGGCGGCGAGTGCCACGGCGGTCAGCAGCGCACGGGACCAGGGTGTGCTGGACTCGCCACTGCTCGCCGCCGGCCACGCGATGCTCGGTTTCGCCAGCGCGTTCCGGTTCGACCCGGTGGCCGCCGCCCAGCACGCGGCCCGCGCCGCGGAGTCCGTGTCGCACCTGCCGGCCCAGCGGTTCGCCGCCGGCCTGCTGGACGGGATCGCCCGGTTCGACGTAGGTGACCGGCCGGCGGGCGCGCAGCTGCTGCTGTTGGCCCGGCGGCGGCTCGGGGACGCGCCCGTCCCGCCCCAGTTGATCGCCGTCGCCGCCCTCGTCGAGCACCAGGCGGCCGCGCTGCTGCGCCAACATTCGGTGGCCCGTGAGGTCACCACGTGGGCGCGGGCCAGGATCGGGCTGACCGGCGAACTGGCGCTGCTGGGGGCGTGGACGGCGCTGGCCAGGGCGGACACCGAGCTGGCCAGGGAGTTGCTGGCCGACGCCCCGCCCGCGCTGGTGCCGCTGACCGGGGTGGAGAGCCGGCTGGTCGAGGCGGCCATGGCGATCGGCTCGGACGAGCGGACCAGGGCCAGGCGGGCGCTGGCCGACGCGCTCGGGCTGGCCGAACCGGACGGACTGGTGCGGCCGTTCGCGTACGCGGACCCCGCGGTGCGCCAGTTGCTGGTGGACCAGATCGGTGGTTTCGGCCCGGCGGAGGCGTTCGCCGCCCATGTGCACGCCACACTGTCCGCGCGCCGGACCGGGCGCGACGCCGACCGGCTCACCGGCCAGGAACAGGTGGTGCTGACCCGGCTGGCGGCGCAGCGATCACTGGACGAGATCGCCGATGATCTCGCCGTCTCGGTCAATACCGTGAAGACACACGTCCGAGCGATCTACGCGAAACTCGGCGTGAACAACCGGCGCTCGGCGGTAGTCGCGGCGCGCGAGCGTGGACTCACGTGAGTGAGCATTCGTATCTGGCGGGTCACGGCGATACACGCATTACGGTCGATTTCGAAAATGATCAGAGTTCGTTGGGTTGCGGACGTCGGGATGACTCAGCACAATAGGCCTGCTTTCCTGGAGCGGTATTGGCAAGCGCCTGAGGTCGTTCCAGTCGGCGATTGGGGGCTCACGGGAACATGCTGTTGCCCGTACGGAGCAAGGGTTATGGCGCAACGCTGTCGCGTTGCGCCATAACGGCGACGGCTCGTCCCCGGCGTGGGACCGGGGACGAGCTGACAGTGTGCCCTGCTGATCAGATGTCCTTGTTGCGCACGGTCAACACCCCCTCCCAGGTCACGGACGGCCTTCTCGTCGGGGTATCCCGAAAGCGAGCTTGAGGTGAGCCGCTGGATGGAGGCAGCGCTGCACCCGAAGGGGTGGCGGCTGTGGTCGCTGCCGCGGGGGGCCATCGCGTTTCTGCTGGTAGTCGAGGTGGCGGCGGTCGCGGTCACGGTTCTGCTGAGCGTGCGTCATCCCGTCACCAGACAGAGTCTCGAGTATTTCGGCATCGTGGTGGCGCTCGGGCTCGTGGCCGCCGAGGCCGCCAGGGGTGTTGAGCGCATGCGGCGATGGTTCACCCACACGCCGCACGTGAACATGAGTTCCGTATGGACGCTGTCGGCAGCGCTGCTCACCACACCTGCCCTGACCGCGCTCGCCGTCGCGGTCCTCTATATACACCTCTGGGCGCGTAGCTGGTACCCGGTGAACGGCGTACATCCGTACCGGGTCGTGTTCAACACCGGTGTCGTCATCCTGTCCAGTCAGGCGGCCGGCATCCTGGCCCGGACGGTGCCCGGTTTCTCGCTGTCGCCCGGCCGGCCGATCGCGCTGCTCGGCTACGCCATCGTGATCATCGGATACTCGCTGGTCAACTCGGCGCTGGCCGCGATCGCACTGCTGCTGTTGGGTGAGCAGCGGACGGTGCGCGACCTGCTGGGCAGCTGGCACGAGAACAGTGTCGAATACGCGACGCTCTGCGTCGGCATGTTGACGGCGGCTGTGCTCCTCTGGCGCCCGTGGCTGGCCGTACTGATGCTGCCGCCTTTGCACGTGTTGCACCGTAGTGTCCTGATCCGGCAGTTGGAGCACGCCGCGACGGTGGACGAGAAGACCGGGCTGCTCAACGCGGCCAGCTGGCACAGTCTCGCGGCTGCCCAGTTCGAGCGGGCCCGCAGGCTGAACCGGACACTCGGGCTGCTCATGGTCGATCTGGATCATTTCGCCCAGGTGAACGAGCGGTTCGGCCGGGAGGTGGGCGACCAGGTGCTGCACGCGGTCGGCGACACCATGCGCCGCGAGTCGCGGACCGGCGACCTGTGCGGCCGGCTGGGTGGCGAGGAGTTCGTCCTGTTGCTGGCCGACTCGGAGCTCGACGACGCGGTGCACCGGGCCGACCGGGTGTGCCAGTTGGTGCGGTCGCTGCAACTGGCCGACGACGACGTCGACGGGGTGCGGCTGAGCGCCTCCATCGGCGTCGCGTCCTATCCGGACGCCGGGATGGAACTGGACGAGTTGCTGCTCGCCGCGGACAACGCACTGTTCGCCGCGAAGGACGCCGGGCGGGATCGGGCGCGCGCCGTACAACTCGGCGCTGTCGACCAGCCGGCCACAAACAGCGCAGCCTTCCACCAATCAGGTGATAAAACCTCGCCGGAGGACGGACTCAGTCAGTACTGACGTTGCGCTCCGTGGCCCTGGCGACGGTATTCATCGATCACCAGGTTCGGACGGCCTGGTAACGCGAGTACCGAAATCGGCGTGACGGCCCGCCACGGAACATTCCGCGCAGCGCCAGTTCCATGCCCCGGTGGGCCGTCACGCCCCAATCTCGGATTAATCGTATTTGAAAATCGGAGATACGGGTACTCACCGATACATCACCGGACCGTAGGACGCGGCGACGACCGTCGGGGGCGCCGCCGCGGCATGGTTCGGCTCCCAGCGGCTGGGTCGGGAAGGCATCCCTGGCGACCCCGGCCCAGCCGCGCCACACGCACCGGATGGGGGAACACGATGCTGAACACCGACTCCGACGTGGCCGTCGGGTCTGATCGGCTGACCGAGGTGACCCGGGCGTTGGCAGGTGCGATCGACGAGATCGAGGCGTTGGCGGCCCGAGGGCCGGATATCGACCTGCTGGCCCGGTCGGTGCCGACCTGTATTCACCTGGCCGGGCTGCTGGCGTCGCTGACCGGCGCCCTGGGCGCGGTCGCCGAGGACATCACCGTGTGCCTGCCCGGCACCGTGGTGGACAGCGTCGTGGGGACGGTGGTCAGCTCGGGGGTCGCGCCGGCACCGGAGCCGCTGGGGATCACGTTGCTGGACGTGGCGGCCGATCTGGCCACCATGCGCAGCCTGTTGCACCGCGCGGCGCTCGTGGCCGCTCCTGCCGTGGCCGACCTGCGCCGCTGCCGTGTCCGGTCGGTCTGAGGCCGGTTTCATCCGTCAGGGATGACGCGTCGGGGGCGGCGGGCGGCAAGCATCGGGCCACGAGGATCGCCACGACTTTGTTCGGAGGTTTCGACATGGCCAGCACACGGGACAGCCGGGCCTGGTCCGGCTGGGTCTTCTTCGCGGCGGTGCTGATGATGATCGTCGGCGTGATCAACGTCATCGAGGGCATCGTCGCCCTGATCTACCGAGAACGGACGGTCGTCGTCCAGGATCGGCTGTATGTGGTCAACCTGACCGGGTGGGCACTGACCCTGATCGTGTTCGGCGGCGTGCTGGCCGTGGTCGGCGTCGGCCTGCTGACCGCCAGGGCGTGGGCCCGCTGGACCGCCATCGTCATCGTGGCGCTGCACGCGATCGTGCAGGTCGGGTGGCTGGACGCCTACCCGCTGTGGTCGCTGCTGATGCTCGCGCTGGACGTGGTCGTGCTGTACGCGCTGGCCGCCCACTGGTCGGACATGCGGCGCGCGTCGGGTGAGTACGTGCCGCCGGCCCGCAGCGGTGAGGAACGGCGCGAATGGGACCGCGCCCACACCAGTTCCGGTTGAGCTTCGCGCGGCAGTCAGGTCGGTGACGACGACGGACCGCTCCCCACCGGACCGCCCAGCCGATCCCGCGCGAACATCAGCCGGCGGGGGATTCGTCCCCCGCCGGCTGACGCGTGTCTACTGATCTACTGGTCTACTGGGCAGAGGTCGCGGCGGCGTGCGACTGGGTCGGCGCCCCGTGCAGCGCGGTCTGCAGTTCCGCCTCGGCCTCGTTGGACAGCGACGACTTGAGCACCGTGCCACCGAACCGGCTCAACGCATCGACGGCCTTGTCCGGCGTGACCTTGTCGATGATCAGGAACAGTGCCGAGGTCCCCGGCTGCAACATGTCCCTGACCTGCTTCTGGAACGCCGCGTCGACACCGGTCTTCTGGATCTTGCCCAGCAGCGCGCCGAGCCCGGCGCCGACCGCGATGCCGAAGATGGGGATGAAGAAGAGGAGACCGAACAGCAGGCCCCAGAACATGCCCCACGTCGCGCCACCGGCCACGGAAGCGTGATTGGTCGTGGTGTGGAACCTGCCGTTGACGTCGCGCCGGACGACCGCGACGGCGTCCGGCTGGATGATCAGATCGTCCGCCAGCCGTTCCACCTCATCGGCGGCGGCCGACGCCGTCGTCTCATCCGGGTATCCGATGGCCACCAATATCGCCATTGCCGCATCCTTTCGCGTGATGTCAGAGACGTCAGTGCAGCGCGCGAGAGGTGCGGGGGGCCTCATCCACGGGGCGTGAAATCGGCTGGCAGGCGCTGAGCGAGCCGTCGACAAGGCAGCGGCCGGCCGCCTCGTCTGCCCACGTCACCGGCTTCCGCTCCCTGGCCAGTGCACCTGCGTGGCTCGGTGAACACGGCCTAGGACACGGTGGCACCCGCCGATCGTCTGGCCGCCTCGATCTCGTTCCGGTGCAGTTGCGCCCATTCGGCCAGCGGGCGGGTGGCGCGCAGCAGGGACCGTCCGGTCGGCGTCAGGCGATACCACACGGCACCGAACCGCCCGGCCTCCGCGCGCCGCTCCACCAGTCCGTTGTGCCGGGCGCGGCGCAGGGTGTCGGTGAGCACGCGATCGCTCAGCGGGCGGTCATGCGACGCCCATCCAACCCGCTTCTCGACGTCGTTGACGCCGGCGAGCAGTTCCTTGTACTGCGTCTCCCCCAGTGCGAGTGCGGCCAACACGGCGACGGTCCACCTGCCGTGCAGCAGTGCCATGGCCTCGAGGACCGCCTGCCGGTACGGGATGTCCCAGTCGTTCATGTACTCCAGCTAACACGACGGGTCGCGAATCCGCTTGTGACAGGTGATGACGCGCGGCGTGTTTCGTCAACGGTTGCGTGGACATCTAGTTGCTGTCCCGTTGTTGGCACGTTCGTGCTACGGGGGTTGGGCTTTGCCCGCCCGCTCCCTCTTTTGGATGGTTTGATGCCGGGCCACCGCTGTCAAGACCGCTTCCGGCGCCGCTTCGCGGTGGCCTTCGGCCAGTCTGGACAGCACCGGCCCGGCATCAGGAAGGCTGGGTGTAGGGAGCGGGAGGGAAATGAAGCATGATCACATGATCGGGATCTTGGGCTGAAGTCCGCACGCTGGAGGAAGTGCCCGAGACCGGCAGCCGGCAACGAAACCGGCACCGCGCCCGACAAGGCCGATGCATTCCTCCCCGCTGCTCCCTCGTCCCGGCGCGAACACTCGAAGGCGAGGGAGCGGCGGCGTGCGAAAGCCCGACCCTGGGGTCGAGACCTCAACCAGCCGACTCCATGTCATAGAGCTCAACCACCCGACTGTCCAGCTTCGGCATGATCCGCCCCAGCACCAACTCGGCGAAATGCGGAGTCTCCCGATGCGCGTCCAGCGCCTCCCGGGACGCGTACCGCTCCAACAGCGCCACCCGCCGAGGATCCCCGGCATGCCGGAAGATCTCGAACTCGACGTTCCCCGGCTCGGTCCGCACCGCGTCACCCAGTTGCTGCAGCAGGGCGAGCACCTCGTCCTCCTGACCCGCCGACACGACGTACCGGGCGACCAGTCGTACCTCAGCCATGCTCGACGCCTCCTTCCGCTCTGATCGCGGCCGCCTCGTCCGGGCGGTCCAACCGGTCCAGGGCGGCCGCCAACGCCACCGCCGCACCACGATGCGGGCGTTGCGCCGACAGGGCCTGATAGGCCGAGCGCAGCACCGGTTCGGCCTCGGCGGCCCGGTCGGCCTCGACCAGCAGTTGGCCCAGCGTAAGCCGGGCGCCGGGCAGTCGTTCCGGTGCCTGGCCCTCGGCGAACAAGCGCACCGCGAGGGATGCCCTGTCGACCGCCTCGGGCAGCCGGCCGGCGGCGCGCAGGACCCTGGCGCCGCTCATCGCGCACTGCGCCGAGTGCCACGACCGCAGCGCCGGTTGATCATCGGGCAGGGCCGCGATCACCGCTTCGGCCGACTCGTAGACGCGGACGGCATCCTCGATCCTGCCGCTCCACATCAGCGACATGGCCTCCTGGTAGCGGCAGTACGCCACCCGGCCCTGATCACCGCCCTGGGCCGCGCGGTCGCCGCCCTCGCGGTAGGCGTCGGCGGCGAGTTGGTCGCGGTCCAGCCGGTCCATCAGGTCCGCGGCGGCGATCAGCGCGTCGGCGCAGGGCAGGTACTCGCCGCGTTCGCCGGTCCGGGTGGCGATCTCGTCGTAGCGCAGCAGCGCCTGTTCCGGTTCGTTGAGCGCCACATGCGTCTCGGCGAGCAGGAACCGGCAGCGGTCGGCGGCGATCTCCTCGCCTGCCCGGTGGAAGCCGGCCAGCGCCTCCTCGGCCACGTCCAAGGCATCCAGCGGTTGGCCGACGGCACGGTAGGTGTGGGCCAGCGCGAACCGGGCCTCGGCGGCCAGCGCCGGTTCGTCGGCCTCGGTGGCCAGCAGGGCCGCTTCGGTGAACTCGCCGAGCGCCTCGGCGTTGCGGTCCACGGCCGCCAGGGTCCGGCCGTACAGCAGGTGCACCGCCGCCCTGGCCGCGACGGGCGCGCCCGCCGGGATGACCCGGACCGCCTCGCCCGCGGCGTCGACCGCCAGCGCCGGCTCACCGGTCTGCTGGCGCAGCGCCACGATCCGCTGGTGGGCCGCCGCGATCCCGACACCGCCGTCGGCTGCCTGGAACGCCCGGATCGCCCGATCCAGTAGGGCGAGCAACTCGGCCGGGTCGTGCTGCCGCGCCCACAGGACGTCCACCCGGTCGGCGATGGCGACGCCGACGGCCAGGTCCTCGCCGGCCCGCTCGGCGGATTCCTGGGCCCGGTCGAGCATCGGGAGCGCCTCGGCGGCCCGGTCGGTCATGACGAGCGCGTCGACCTGCCGCAGCAGGTTCCACGCCAGGTCGACGTCGTCGCCCCCGGCGAGGAAGTGCTCCTCCGCGGCGTGCAGCAGCGCCATGCCCTCATCGAACCGGCCGCCCCGGCACAGCGAGGCGCCCATCCTGCCCAGTGCCATGTGCCTACGCCGCTCGTCGCCCAGTGCGGCGAACTGGTCGGCGGCCGAGCGCAGGCCGGCCTGCTGCTCGTCGGTGTCGGTGGACAGGCGGGCCCGCAGCACGGTCACCCGGGCGGCGAGCGACGGGTCCAGGTCGCCGGGCAGTTGCCGCAGCATCGGCTCGACCCGGGCGGTCTCCTGCCTGGCCATCAGGTGCTCGGCCCGGTCGACCAGTTGGGCGGCGGGCAGGTCCGCCTCGACGGCGGGTGGTACGACCGGTCGGGTGCGGGTCATGGTGAGTGGCACGTGGTCGGCCACCGGCTGGGCCGCCATGACCTGACGGACGTGATCGGTGCGGGCGGTGGAACCGTTACGGGCGTCGAACCGGGCCGCGACGGCCAGCGCCTGCTGGGCCAGTTGCCCGGCCAGCTCGGTGATCGGCACTTCGGCGGCCTGCCGGGTCCCGGCGGCCGGACGGCGCACGGTCAGCGTCTCGTGGCCGGTCTCCGCGACGCGGCGCAGCAGCAGGGCCCCGGCGGCGGCGAACTCCATGATCGAGGACGGGCTGCGGGGCAGGTCGAGCCAGCCGATGTGCCGCTCCAGCAGTTCCAGTCCCCTGGCCTCGTTGCCGGTGCGCGCGCAGAACTGGACGTGGTCGGCGATGGTGGCCAGCTCGTGCGGCTGGATGCGCAGCGTGCGGTAGGCCCGCAGGTGGGCGGCGCGGGCGCGGTCGTGGGCGCCGGTGCGCGCGTAGGGCAGCAGCAGTTCGGTCAGGATGGTGTGCGGTTGCTCGCGGCAGGTCAGCGTGCCGGCCAGCACCGGTTCGGCGAGCGCGGTGGCTTCGGCGTCCCGGCCGCGGGCGGCCAGGTAGTGCACCTTGGTGGTGGGTTCGCAGCCGACGCAGTCGGAGAACTGGTCACGCGGTGACGCGATCCACTTCTCGTACCACTCGTCGGCGGCACCGGCGTCGCCGACGTGCATGGCGACCATGTGTCGGTGGGTGTAGACGGCGTGCATGCTGTGGCCGCCGTCGTGGTAGCGGCGTTCCATGTCGTCCAGCGCCGCGTACACCCGGTCCAGCGGCACCTCCGGGTAGTGCAGCATCGCGGTGACGGTGTGCTTGAACGCCCACAGCAGCCGGTGCGCCACCCACGGCTGGTACGCCGAGCGCTCCCGGTCCCAGTCGGCCAGGCAGCGGGCGAACGGGGTGAACATCTTGGCCGGTGTGTTGCCGGCCGCGTAGGCGTCGATCATCAGCATCCGCGTGTCGAATGCCACCCTGGCCAGTTCGGCGGCCTCGGCGTGCCGCAGGACGTCCTCCAGCAGCGCCTCCTTGGTCTGGCCGATCGGCATGTCGACGGCCTCGCCGAGCGTGGTGCGCAGCTCGTCCTCGGTGTGTGTCACGCGTTCTCCCCGTGTGGATCGTGTACTGCCCACTCCAGCAGACCGGCGAACGAACGGTTCAGCAGGGCGGTGTCGGCCGGGCGGAGCGGATGTTGGCCGAGCAGCAGGGCCTGCGAGTACAGCGCCTCGACGGCCATCACCGACAGGCGGGTGTCGGGCAGGGCCGTGACGCGGCGCAGCAGCGGGCTGCGGTGGTTGAGCACCAGTTGTGGCCGGTCCGGTTGGTCGTCGGTGTCGAACGCGCCGAGCACGTCGGCCCACAGGTCGTCGGCGATCTTGCGCGTGGCGCGCAGTTCCGCGCGCTGGCTGCGTTCCCGGTCGACCAGGTACAGCGCGGTCAGCGACGGCGGGTCGAACGAGCGCAGCACCACCTCGCAGTCCAGCCGGTCCATGGCGAACTGGGCGGCGGACAGGAACGGCCGCAGCGCCAGTTCCACCTCCGGCTCGACCGGTTCGAACCGGGTGGCCAGTTCGGCCAGTTCCAGCCGGGACACCTGGATGCGCGGGTCGAGCACGGGCAGCCGGCCGAGGATCTCGGCGTGGTAGGTGTAGCCGCCGTTGACCAGACCGATGCCCTGCGCTGCCGCGACGGCGGCGAGCTGGCGGAACTCCTCGACCGACGGCGTGTAGCGGACGATGTCGTACCGGCCGCGGAACTCGGCCAGTGACATGGCTCCCGCGTTGGTCTCCATCGGCAGCCACTCGTCCACCAGGCGGAGCATCTCGTCGTCGTGCACGGCGAGCGCCTTCACGCCGAGTTGGTGCACCCGCAGGAAAGCGCGCAGCCGACCGGGGTCCGTTGTGGACAGTTCCATCAGCCAGTCGCGGATCCGGTTGCCCAGTGCGGTGCGGGTGACCTCCAGCAGGTCGTCCTCGTACAGCGCCTCGCGGCTGGCGGTCGGCCGCAGCTCGGCGACGTCGACAACGCAGCGGACGAAGAACGCCCACTCGGGCAGCAGGCCGTCCACGCTCTCGGCGAGCAGCATCCGCTTGAGGTACACCCGATGCCCGGCCCGCGCGGCCGGATTCGCCTGCTGTGGCAGGACGAACGCGACGCCGGTCAGCCCGGCCTCGGGCACCGACAGGTCGATGGTGGCGAACGGGACGAGATCGAACACCCGCTCGGCATAGTCGCTCAACGCCTGCTGCCGGTCGGCCGACGTGGGATACGCGGCCAGCCACGGCGGCCCGTCACCGGTGACCCGCTCGCCGTCGACGGTGACGTCGACGGGCAGGAAACCGCCGTACAGCCGGACCAGGTCCAGCAGCGTCGAGGGCACCAGCCACTGTTCGGCGCCGGGCCTGGGCCGCAGTACGACGGTGGTGCCCGGCTCGTCCCGTTCGATCGCCGCCGCGCTCACCGAGTAGGTGCCGTCACCCCGGCCGCGCCACTCCACCGTGGGCGTGCCGCTGGTGGACCGTGTCACCACCAGCACCTCGTCCGCGACCAGGAAGCAGGACAGCAGGCCGATGCCGAACTGGCCGAGGAACTCGTGCCGGCTGAAGCCGAAGTCGTCCCGCTTGGAACTGCGGCCGATGGTGGCGAGCAGTTCGTGCACCTGCTCCTCGGACAGGCCGACGCCGTTGTCGTGCACCCGAACCGTGCCGTCACCGTTGCGGGCGGGCGACTCGACGACCACCCGGCCCACGGCGTCCGGTTCGGCGGCCCGGCGGGCGGTGATCGCGTCGACCGCGTTCTGCAGCAGCTCGCGGACGTAGACCTTCGGACTGCCGTACAGATGGTGGCTCAGCAGGTCGACGATGCCACGCAGATCGACCTGGAACGCCCGGTCCACAGCTCACCCCTCGAGATCCCCAGCGCCGGGCGGACGCCGGCGGCGCACCACCGTATGCGATCAGGGCTCGGGGCCCAAAGTCGGTTGTCCGCTCGCGACCACGGCTCGAACGGCTGAGTAACCGGGTGTTCACCCTCAGTACGTCTGGCCTGCACCGCCGCGCTGTCACGTAGGTGATCTCCCAACGATGCACAGGGATGGTGGACGTTTGTGGTGCTTCCGAATGACCTCGGGGTGTAGGCAATGACGGGTCGGAACAACAGGGTGCTCGGAATGTCGATGCGAACTCTGGCGGATCATTCGACGGCGATGGCCGAGGTGGAATTGGTACGGCAGTACACCGGAAAGGTGGATTCGAAATCGATCACGTCTCGTCGGGCCGGCGGACCTGGCGGATGGACTTCCCCGGTTCCGCGAACGGGCGCAGGACGCCGACCTCGACCGGACCCTGGCGATACGTCAGACGGGACGGCGCAGTCGCGCCGTCCCGTTCGTCCGGGAATAGCGGTTCGGTTCAGCCGAAACGGCCGTGTACGTGGTCCGAGGTACGCGGGTCGAGCGGATTGTTGGCAACGGCTGGGTGAAACAGGCGGTTGCGAACTCCGCGGCAGGCGACGGTGACCAGGACTGTCGGGGTGTCGCGGCATGCTGGGGACATGGTGACCGGGGACGAGGTACGCGCGTTCGCGGCGACGCTGCCGAGGGCGTACGAGGCCGTGGTGCGGGACCGGATCAAGTACCGGGTCGGGCAGATCGTGTTCGTCGCGCTGTCCCGCGACGAGACCGTGATGGGCTTCGGCTATCCCAAGGAGGAGCGCGAGGCACTGGTGGCGGGCGAGCCGGAGAAGTTCGAGCTGCCCCGACAGTCGGACCTGCGCTACCACTGGGTCCACGTGCGGCTGGGCGCCATCGACCACGACGAGATGCGCGAGTTGGTGGTCGACGCGTGGCGCATGGTGGTGCCGAAGAAGGTGTGGTCGGCCTACCTGGAGAGCCACCCGATGTAGGCCCGCTGACCTGGGGCAAACCGGTTGCGGGCCCGTTGTCGGCAGGCCCACAGCGGGTGGTGGGGGTCAGAAGTCGGTGAACGGCTTGCCGGCCTGGCGTGACCAGGCGAACGGCTGGAACGCCTGCAACGTCAGGCGGCTGGACGCGCGGTGCCCACGCCTGGCAACTGGCCTGGGTGCTGGTCATGTACCTGCACCGCAACGCGGCTGGCGGGCCGAGCGGATGATCGGCGAGCAGGCACTCGCGGCCGCGCGGGAGTGCGGTGACCTGGCCGGGCAGGCGTGGTGCCACCACTGGCCGGGCAACGCCCTGGTCCGGCTGAGGTCACCGGAGGCGGGCGACGAGAACCTGCGCGCGTCGCTCGCCCTGTTCGTCGAGCTGGGCGAGCCGACCGAACAGGCTCGTGTCCACCTGGACCTGGGTCTGGCACTGTCCAAGCAGGGCGCTACACCGAGGCGATCGACCACGCACGGCAGGCCACCGAGCTGTTCCGGTCGGTGGGTGACGACACGGGTGCCGGGCGGGCGTTTGAACCGCCTCGGCTGGCACTACCTGGAGGACGGCCGGCCCGAGCGGACGCCGGACTGTTGCGGCCGGGCGCTGGTCCTGGCCAGACAGACCGACGACCGGGCCACCCGGGCGGCCGCCCTGGACAGCCTCGGCGGTGTCCACCAGCGACTCGGCGGTCACGACGTCGCCGCCGAGCACTACCGGCAGTCGCTGGAAGTCCACCGGTTGATGGGCTACCGGTACTACGAGGCAGGCGTCCTGCGACACCTCGGCGAGTGCCACGCGGCGAACGGCGACCGTGCGGCCGCGGCGGAGGCGTGGCAGGAGGCGCTGCGCATCTACGTCGACCTCGACCACCCCGACGCGGACCTGCTGCGCGCGGAGCTCGCCGACCTGGACTGACGGCCATTCGTGTGACGTAGGTTACACCGGACGCCCCTGGTGCGATGCACAGGCATCGACGTCGCTGGGGGCGACGCCGACGCTCAGGAGGTCGGCCATGTCTTCGATGATTCGTTCCTATGTGTTCCTTCGACGGTCGATCGGCATGATCGGCATGGCGCTGCCGGTGGTGTTGGTCGTGGGCTACCTGTTCTGGCCGCCCACCCAGGTGCTCACCTCGATCAGCGGCTACTACTACAGCCCGCTGCGCGGCGTGCTCGTCGGCAGCATGTGCGCGGTGGGCGTGTTCCTGTTGTCCTATCGGGGAATCGGCATCATCGACGACCTGATCAGCAACATCGCCGCCGTCGCCGCGGTGGGCCTGGCACTGTTCCCCACCACACCTTCCGGTCCCCGGACCGTGGCGCAACAGCACATCGGCATCGTGCACGTGGTCTGCGCGGCCACGTTCTTCCTGATGCTGGCGCTGTTCTGCCTCGTCCGCTTCCCCAAACCGGACAACGAGGTGACGGCGGGCGATCCGCGCCGGCACCGCCGCGACCTCGCCTACTACGCGACCGGCAGCATGATCCTGCTGTGCCTGCTACTGGTCGTGGTCACCGGACTGCTGCCCGCGACCGAACCGGCCCATCCCCTGCTGATCCTGGAAACGGTGGCGATCTTCTCGTTCGGCGTGTCCTGGTTCGTCAAGGGCACGGAACCGCTGCCGGCGGACCTGCTGGCAGCTCGCGCCGCAACGCCGCCCGCAGCACGTCCCGAAGAGCCAGACGATCTGCCAGACACCACGCCCGTGCCAACAACTCCGTGACGGGCACCGCCGACAGCCACGTTTTGCCGCTGGACGGCGGTTCCCGGACCCAGTCGGCCACCCACCCGGCCGCCGTCACCAGATCGCCGTCGACACCCACGCGGGTGCCGTCGGGCCAGACGGCGGCCCGGTGGGGTGTGATGTCGAAACAGGACGCGAGGGCCGTTGCCACGGTGACCACTGTGCACAGGTCGTAGGCCGCCAGGGACCAGCGTTCCGGGCCGGCGTCGGGGGCGTTGAGCGTGGCGCTCAGTTCGCCCAGCGCGGCGAGCAGGGTGACGACCTGCTGCGCCGGGTCGACGTCCGGGCTGTGCTCGATCAGCCGGGTGATCAGCTCGTACTCGCCGTCCAGCGGCGAGGTCGAGAGGGAATGGGTCACGACGGGCGCTCCTCGGTGTGGGTTATCATTGCGGCACAGCAGTCTTAGATTGCAATCTGCATAAGCCGAATGCAACCCCGATCCGCCCACCCAATCGGGTGATGCGGCAGACTGAGGGCATGACCGGAACCACGGGTACCGCCGTGCCCAAGCGCCAACTCGGCATGGCGCTGCGGCGCCATCGGGAGGCCCAGGCCCTGGATCGCGATGCCGCGGCCGGAGCACTGGAATGCTCGGAGTCGAAGATCAGCCGCATCGAGGCCGGCGTGGTCGGCATGAAGGCGACCGAACTGCGCGAGCTGCTCGACCTGTACCAGGTGACCGGCCAGGAGCGGGAAGACCTGGAGCAACTCCGGGTGCAGACCAGCAAGCGCCGCAAGCCCACCACCTATGGCACGGCCATCCCCGACTGGTTCCGCCGCTACGTCAGCCTCGAAGAGGGCGCGACCGAGATCCGGATCTATGCGGTCGAGCCGATCGACGGCCTGCTCCAGACAGAGGACTACGCGCGGGCCGTGATCGAGGCCAGCACCCTACCGGCGCCCGGCGACGTCGACCGGCTCGTCGCCGCCCGCATGGCCCGCCAGGACCGCCTGACCGGCGATGATCCGATCCAGCTACACGCCGTGCTGACCGAGGGCGCTCTCCGGACCGAGATGGGCGGCACGGATGTGATGCGGGAGCAGATCAGGCACTTGCGCAAGCTGGCCGATCTGCACAACGTCACCGTCCAGGTCTGCCCGTTCAAGAACGGCGCGCACGCTGCCACGGGTTTCCCGTTCATCCTGCTCCGCCTGCCGAACTCGGACGGCCTGGACGTCGTCTACCTCGAAGACCAGACATCCGCTCGGTACTATGACAATGATCCGGTAGAGCAACAGAAGTATGGCGTGATCTGGAGCCACCTCATCCGGTCCGCGTTGACTCCGGCCGAAAGCAAAAGGTTCCTGACCGCGCTCGCACGCTGAGGAGGACGAGATGCGGTGGCGCAAGAGCAGTCGCAGTGGCGGCAACGGCGGTTCGTGTGTCGAGGTCGCGCACACGCGGCACGCCGTGCGTGACAGCAAGAACCCCGGGCCGGTCCTGGCCGTCGACGTCGATGCGCTGCTCGCCGCGATCCGGACCGGTCGCGTCGGTTAGAGCACCTTGGCCAGGAACGACTTGGTGCGCTGGTGTTGCGGATCGGCGATGACGTCCCTGGGGGTGCCGTGCTCGACGACCACGCCGTCGTCCATGAACACCAGTGAGTCGCCCACCTCGCGAGCGAAGCCCATCTCGTGGGTGACCACGACCATCGTCATGCCGTCCTCGGCCAGTTTCCGCATCACGGCGAGGACGTCACCGACCAGTTCCGGGTCCAGGGCGGACGTCGGCTCGTCGAACAGCATCAGTTTGGGCTGCATGGCCAGGGCCCGGGCGATGGCCACGCGCTGCTGCTGGCCGCCGGACAGCTCGCGCGGGTAGGCGTTGGCCTTGTCCGCCAGGCCGACCTGGTCGAGCAGGTTCCTGGCCCGTTCCCTGGCCTGCGCCTTCGACTCACCTTTCACGCGGATCGGCGCCTCGGTGACGTTCTGGGCGGCCGTCATGTGCGGGAACAGGTTGAAGCGCTGGAAGACCATGCCGATCTCCTGGCGCTTGCGGGCCACCTCGCGGTCGCGCAGCTCGTAGAGCCGGTTGCCGCGCTCCCGGTAGCCGACCAGGTCGCCGTCCACCCACAGTTCGCCTGCGTCGATCTTCTCCAGGTGGTTGATGCACCGCAGGAACGTCGACTTGCCGGAACCGGACGGCCCGATCACGCACATCACCTCGCGCGGCTGGACGCTCAGGGTGATGCCCTTGAGCACCTCCAGCCGGCCGAAGCGTTTGTGCACACTGTTGGCCTCGACCATCGCCGTCATGCCCCTGCCCCCTGCCGGCGCAGACCGAAGAAATTGGTGCGGCTGACCCGGAGTGTGCCCCGGGAGTACCTGCGTTCGATGTAGTACTGGCCGATCGACAGCAGGGACGTCAGCACCAGGTACCACAGGCTGGCCACCACCAGCAGGGGTATCTGTTTGAAGTTGTTGCCGTAGATGAACTGGGCGACGCCGAAGAGGTCGTGCAGCGCGACGATCGTGACCAGTGAGCTGGTCTTGAGCATGGAGATCGTCTCGTTGCCGGTCGGCGGGATGATCACCCGCATGGCCTGCGGCAGCACGATCCGGCGCAGCACCATCAGCCGGGACATGCCCAGTGCCTCGGCCGCCTCGGTCTGGCCCGGGTCGACGGACAGGATGCCGGCCCGGATGATCTCCGACATGTAGGCGGCCTCGTTCAGGCCAAGACCCAGGGTGGCGCCGACGAACACCGGGATCAGCACGTTCGCGTCGAAGTACACGAACGACGGTCCGAACGGGATGCCCAGTGACGGGAACCGGTACAGCAGGCCGATGAACGACCAGAACACGATCTGCACCAGCACCGGCGTGCCCCGGAAGAACCAGGTGTACACCCAGGCGACGCCGGACAGCACCGGGTTGGGCGAGAGCCGCATCACGGCGATGATCACGCCGAGGATCACGCCGATCACCATGGCCAGCACGGTCAGCTCGATGGTGACCAGCAGGCCGCTGAGGATCTGCGGGTCGAACAGGAACTGCCCGACGATGTTCCACTGCCAGGCCGGGTTGGTGACCAGGCCGTGCACGAACATGGCCGCCAGCAACAGGATGATGACGGCCGCGACCCAACGACCCGGGTGCCGGACCGGTACCGCGACGATCTGCTCGGCGTCCGCGCCGGTGCGTACCGGCGCGGACGACTCGGCCGAGGACTCCGATGTGGCCACCTCGCGACCCGATCAGCTCTGGGCGCCGTTGATACCCGCCGTGGTGACCGCGCCGGACGCGACGCCCCAGTGGGTGAGGATCAGCTTGTAGGTGCCGTCCTTCATCAGCTGCTGCACCGCCGCCTGCACGGCGTTCTTCAGCGTGCCGCCGTCCTTGGGAACCGCGATGCCGTAGGGCGCGGTGTCCAGGTCGCCGCCGACCTTCTTGAACACGCCGCCGGTCTGCTCCAGCGCGTAGTCCACGACCGGACTGTCGGCCAGGTAGGCGTCGATGCGGCCGGCCTGGAGTGCCGTGTTCACATCGGTCTGCTTCGGGAAGCCCTTGGCGATGGGCGCCGGCTTGCCGTCGTCCTGGCACTGCTTGACCACGGAGCCGTCCGCGTCCGCCTTGGTGAGCTGGTCGAGCTGGGTGGTGCCCTGCTCGGCGCCGACGGTCTTGCCGCAGAGGTCGGCGACCGTGTTGATGTGCTTGGGGTTGCAGCTGGTCACCATGGTGGAGGTGCCGGCCGTGAAGTAGTTGACGAAGTCGACCGTCTGCTCGCGTTCCTTGGTGTCGGTGAACGAGGACATGCCGAGGTCGTAGCGGCCGGCCTGGATGCCGGCCAGGATGCCGTCGAAGCTGGCGTTGACGAACTTGACCTTCAGCCCCAGCGTCTGGCCGATGGCCTTGCCCAGGTCGACGTCCATGCCGATGATGTCGCCGGACCCCTGCGCGGTGAACTCGTTGGGCGCGTAGGAGGCGTCGGTGGCGATGGTCAGCGTGCCCTTCGACTTGAAGCTCGCCGGCACCTGCGCGGCTGCCGCTTCGTTGCGCAACTCGGTGATGGTCATCGGCTGTGGGTCGGGTTTCTGGCTGATCTGGCCGGTGGTACAGGTCGTCGGCTGGGCGGACGGCGGTGACGTGGTCGCGCCGCACGCGGCGACGGCGAACGCGGAGGCGACTGCGGCCACGACTCCGATGGTGAGCGTGGACAGACGGCGATACGTGGCCATGCGGCCCCCCTCCTCGTGGGAATGACAGCGAGTGCTCGACATCTAGCCACCCCAGAGTGACGTGGCGTGCCGATCAGACCAGTAAGGTTACTGGCTGTAGGCGGTGACCGCATCACATCTGGCGCATGGTGTCCAGGTTGTTGTCCAGGTCGATGCGCATCGTGAGCAGATCGACACCGACGATGCGCACCACGAGGCCGCTGATCGGCGGCAACCCGCGCAGCCGGGCCCGAGGATCGTCGTCGTCCAGTAGCACGGCCGTGCCGGCGTGCCAGTGACCGCGCAGCTGCACCCGCACCCTCGGGTTCGCCTCGATGTTGCGGATGTGCTGGGACTGCCGGCCGAATTCGCTGACCAGCCAGAACGCCGACCCGTCCCGGCGCCCGCCGACCGGTGTCCGTCTCGGTCGGCCGGAGCGGCGCCCGACGGTCTCGACGACCGCCTGGCCGGGCAGGAACCGGGCCACCCTGCGGGCCACCGGGTTGACCACGTACCGCTGCATGCGCAGCACGCCCGCGCTGGGCCGGCCGACCGACGCGGCCCGGCGCAGCAGGGCGGGCGCGACCAGGCGATGCACGGGCGCGGTCACCGCCCAGCGCAGCCGGCCGGCGGGCCGCAGGTAGTCGACCCGGCAGACCGGTGACGCGGTGCCGTCCGGCGTGGACAGGCTCAGTTCGGCGGCCAGGGCCGGGGTGCGGGTGGCCAGGCGGCCCGGTGCCGTGACCGGCCAGCCGAGCACGTGGCCGGCGGCCGGCCGCGGACCGAGCCGGGAAACCCAGCGCGGTCCGCCAGCCGGTCACCAGGAACCAGCGCACCGGTGCGGGTGCGCCCTCGTAGACCGCGCGCAGCCACTCGTCCGGCGTGCGCCGGTCACCGGACCGGATCGCGACCCTGCTGACGTGGGTGAAGTCGGCCATGCCACCCCCTTATTGGACAGCTGGACAGTAAGAGCGTTGCTGAACAGCTGTCAAGTAAGCTCGGCGGGTGGCCGAGACAGGGCGGCGGTTGCCGCCGGACCGGCGGCGCGACGAGTTGCTGGACGTCGGCGCCGACCTGTTCACCGAGCAGCCCTACGAGAACGTGCTGATGGCGGACATCGCCGCCCGGGCAGGCGTGTCGCGGGGACTGCTGTACCGGTACTTCCCCGGCAAGCGGGACCTGTTCGCGGCGATCTTCCGGCGGGACGGCGAGCGGCTGCTCGCGGCCAGCCCGATCGACGCCGGCCTACCGATCGACCAGCAGGTGCTGGCCGGACTGGACGCGCACCTGGACTACTTCACCGCCCATCGGCACAACATCCTCACCGCCAACCGGGGCGCGCTGGCCGGTGATCCGATGGTGCAGGCGATCATCTCCGACGAGCTCGCCGAGTTGCGCAACCGCCTGCTGGACGCGCTGGGCCCGCACGGTCACCAGCGGGAGGTGGCGTCCGTCGCGCTGCACGGCTGGCTGGCCTTCGTGCGCGCGGTCTGCGTGGACTGGCTCCAGGGATCGGACCTGTCCCGGGACGAGATCCGCGACCTGTGTTTCCGTACCCTGGCCGGTCTGTTCCCGGCCTGACCGTCCACGGTGGACTTCAGTGGCCGGCGGCGACCAGTCGCGCCAGGTGGTCGGCGAACCGGTCCAGGGAGGTGCGGAAGCCGGCCTGGGCCTCGGGCGCGAGCATCGGCTCGGGCACGTCGGTCTGCCTGATGTGCACCTCGGTGCGGCCGTCGCCGAGGTCGGTGAACGTGGCCGTGACGGTCATCCCGGAGCCGTCCTCGGTCCAGACGAGCCGTTCCGGTTCGGTGACCTCGGTGTAGGTGGCGCTGGTCGGGTACCGGCTGCCGTCGGCGTCGTTGACCATGACGGTGCGGAACGCGCCGCCGGGCCGGGCGTCGACGGTGATCTCGTCCTGCGGCGTGCTGACGCCGATCGGGCCCCAGAAGTGGGTGAGATGGGCCGGTTCGATCAGGCACCGGAAGACCAGCTCCCGTGGCGCGTCGAAGGTGCGGGTGATGTTGAGTTCGGCGTTCATGACTCGTCCTGTTCTGTGCGTACCTGCTGAATGTGCTGGTCGAGCTTGTCGAACCGCTCGGTCCAGACCCGCCTGCTCTCCTCGATCCAGCCCACCGCGGCATCCAGCGCCGTGCGTTCCAGGTGGCACGGCCGGAACTGCGCGTACCGGGTCCTGGTGATCAGGCCACATCGTTCGAGCACCTTCAGGTGCTTGGAGATCGCCGGCAGGCTCAGGTCGAACGGCTCGGCGAGCTCGTTGACCGTCGCGTCCCCCTCGGCCAGCCGCGCCACCATCGCCCTGCGGGTCGGATCGGCGAGCGCGGCGAACGTCGCGTCGAGTTGGTCGTCGGTCATGACGACTACTTCACCACAGAGCTAATTAACTGTCAAGCTAACTATGCTCGTCAGAGCCCCGGCGGCGAAGCAGGTACGTGTCCATGATCCAGCCCTTGCGCTCCCGGGCCTCGGCGCGGACCCGCTGGATGCGCTCGGCCACCTCGCCCACCGGCCCGGCGACCACGATCTCGTCCGGCGTGCCGAGATAGGCACCCCAGTAGATGTCGACGGCCTCGTCGGCGAACCGGGTGAACGCGTCGCGGGAGTCGAGCATGACCACCACGTCGTCCACGCCGGCCGGGAAGCCGTCCTCGGCCAGCCGGCGGCCGGTGGTGATCTGCACCGGCCGGCCGATCCGGTTCAGCGCGACGCGGTGCCGGGCGACCAGTGCCGAGACACTGCTGATCCCGGGTTCCACCACGAACTCGAAGGGCACGTCACCCCGGTCGGCCACCTCGGCCAGCACCGGGACCGTGTTGTCGTAGAGGGTGGGATCGCCCCACGCCAGGATCGCGCCGACCTCGTCCTCGCCCAGGCCGGCGATCAGGTCCGCGTAGAGATCGGCCCGGCGGGCGCGCCACGCCGCCACGGTGGCCGGGTAGTCGGTGGGGGCACGGTCGCGGTCGACGTCCGGCACGGTCACCACCCGGTAGCCGCCCGGCTCCCGGTAGCCGTCCAGAATGGCCTGGCGCGCGTCGAGCAGGTCCTGTTTCGCGTCTCCCTTGTCCAGGAAGAAGAACACGTCGGCCGCACGCAGCAGCCGAACGGCCCGCACGGTCAACTGCTCGGGGTCACCCGCCCCGATGCCGATGACGAGGATCCGCCGCACGGCCGCACGCTATCACCCCGCCTACGACGGTCCGGCCTGGTAGGCAAGCGCCCATCCGGTGGACACACCCGTGGAATGCGCGATGGCCGCGGTTCGCGGAACCGGTACAGTCGGCCGAGTGCCAGAAACCCGGTTCTTCCGATGAATGGCCGGCCCGCCGGATTGTTGGCCCCCGGGATCGGCGGGCGGGTCGGACCCTGTTTCGTCGATCGGCATCGGCTGTGGCGCGACGACCAGTACGCGGCCGCCGCCGATGTCCGCCAGACGATCGACACCCGCGGTATTCGCCTGGTGCGCACCTGTTTTTCGGACGTACACGGGAAGACCCGCGGTAAGGCGCTCACCACGGAAACATTCCTGGAGGCGCTGACGAATGGGCACGGCGTGCCGGGCACGATTCTGCTCGCGGACACGTCCGGCCGTACCGTCTATCCGGTCTTCGGGGGATATACCGGGCCGGGAATGTCGGATTTCACCGGCGCGGCCGATGTCCTGCTGATACCGGACCCGACGACGTTCCAGGTCCTGCCGTGGGCGCCGGACACCGGCTGGGTGTTGTGTAGCGCGTATTTCCGCGACGGCCGGCCGGCGCCGTTCGACACGCGGGCGCTGTACTGCCGGCTCGCCGAGCGGCTGGCCGACCGCGGCTACGCCTACGGCGTCGGCATCGAGGTGCAGTTCCACGTGTTCCGGGCCGGCGCCGGCGGGGTCGACCCGCGCGGCGCGGAGGATGAGCGACTGGACGCGCTGGACGACATCGTGCAGCTCGTCCGGGGCGCGGCCGACGCGCTGGACCTCGGCCTGCGGTCGGTCGATGTCGACGCGGGGCCCAACCAGTTGGCGGCGACGTTCCGTCCGGCGACCGGGTTGGCCGCGGCCGACCGGCTGCTGCTGTTCCGTACCGCGGTGCGGCAGGTGTGCCGGCGCAACGGGCTGCACGCCACGTTCATGTGTGTACCGCAGGTACCGGACACGGCGGCCAGCGGCTGGCACCTGCACCAGACGCTGCACCACGCCGAGTCGCACGCCAACGCCTTCGCCAGCCGCACCGGCGAGCTGCTGTCCCCCGTGGGCCGACACTTCCTGGCCGGCCTGCTGGCCAACGCCCGCGCGGCGACCGTGTGCACCACGCCGACACTGAACGGCTACAAGCGCTACCGGCGGCACTCGCTGGCGCCGTACCTGGTCAACTGGGGCGTGGACAACCGGGGCGCGATGGTCAGGGTGATCGGCGGCGGTGACGACCAGGCGACCCGCCTGGAGAACCGGGCGGGCGAGCCGGCCGCCAACCCGTACCTGTACCTGGCGTCGCAACTGGTGTGCGGGATGGACGGCATGGACCGGGACCTGTGTGCCGGCGAGCCGACCGACCGGCCCTACGACGGTGCCGGCGCGCGGCTGCCCAACCATTTGCTGGAGGCCGTCGCCGAGTTGGGGCGCAGTGAGCTGTTCGCCGAGGCGCTCGGTGAGCAGTTCGTGGACTACCTGGTGACGATCAAGCAGGCCGAGATCGACCGCTTCTTCGCCACCGTCACCGACTGGGAGCACCAGGAGTACTTCGACACCTTCTGACCGTCACCGCTCGACGTGCCAGGCGACGTCCGCCACGCCCGCCTCGTGGTTGACGTAGCGGGCCAGTACGAACAGCAGATCGGCCAGCCGGTTCAGGTACGCACCGACGGCCGGGCCGACCTGCTCGGCCTCGTCGCGGCCCAGTGCCGCCACCCGTCGTTCCGCCCGCCGGCACACGGCCCGCGCCACGTGCAGGTCGGCCGCCGCCGGGGTGCCGCCGGGCAGGATGAAGTTCTTCAGCTCGGGGAGCTTGCCGTCGAGGTCGTCGATGACCTCCTCCAGGTGCTGGACGTCACCGTCGGCCAGGCGGGGCACGCTCGCGCCGGACCCGGTCCGCTCCGGCGCCATCAGTTCGCTGCCCACCACGAACAGCGAGTTCTGCACCGTCCGCAGCACGTCCGCGACCACCGCCGGCAGGCCGGCGTGCACGGCGACGACGCCGAGCGCGGCGTTGCACTCGTCGACGGTGCCGATGGCCTCGATCCTGGCCTCGTCCTTGCCGACCCGCCTGCCGCCCCAGATGCCCGTCTGGCCGGTGTCGCCCTTGCGGGTGTAGATCTTCATCGGTGCCCTCCCGTTGCTCCTGGACCGGGACGATACCTGGCTGGTCGGCGCACCGCCGGTGGCCCCGGATGTCCACATGGGACAGTAATTGCGCGGGGCCACGGATTCCCTGTCCCGCAACATGATCGCCCGGTAGGATCTCGTGGTTGGGAGGTCCCATGCGAATCCGTACCGAGGTCGTGCGGCCATAGTCGGGCCGCGCAGCACCGCACCGCAGCCGCCGAGCGGATCCGGCAGCGGGGCGGCCACTGACAGCGGTGCCCGCCCCACGGTCGTGGGGCGGGCACCGGCGATCGGGCAGTGGCTAGCCCACCACGTGGGCGTGCCTGGCCGCGTCGACGAAGACCGAGCCGTCCTCGGGCAGGAGGAAGTGCTGGTCCTCGAGCAGCCGCACGTCGTCGCCCACCTGCTGCCGGTAGTCCCTGTCGCTGTAGTACAGGGAGTCGAGCTGCGACTGGGTGAACGCCTGGTGCGTCCCGTACAGCACGCAGAACGCGGACAGCGGGTTGGACAGGTTGAGCGGCGAGTTGATGCCGTTGTTCAGCGCGATCGGCACCTCGACGTCGGGCAGCCGGATGCCACCTTGGACGATGCCGTTGGCGTCGCGGGCCAGGTTGGCTGGCGGGCCCGCGTCGACGATGGCCAGCGGCCGCGCCTCGCGGGGCGCGATGCCGAACCGGACCCACTTGTCCAGGGCGTCGTAGGCGGCGTGGAACACCGGCCACGACGTCACCTGGCTGGGACCGGGTGTCGTGCAGTCGAATGCCGGCGACGGGCCGAACTCCCTGGTCTGGATGCCACCCAGGGTGGCCCGGAAGTCGGTCTCGTCGGTGCTGGTGGAGTAGGCCGGCACGTGCGACGCGCCCGCGATCTCCCAGGTGCGCAGGGAGTCGCTGTCCGGCACGGTCTGGCTGGCGATGCCCTCACCGCGGAAGATGTCGTTCTCGGTGAACACCCGGATCGCCTTGGTGCCGACGCCCGAACGCGGTGGCAGCGAGCTGTCCGACAGCGCGAACAGGAAGCCGTCGTACACCTTGGCCAGCGGCTGGATCGTGTTGTAGTAGATGCCCAGGAAGTGGCCGGACTGCGAGGCGCCGCCCGCGTAGACGTCCCTGATGTGCAGGTCCGACAACGGGTCCTGCCCGCTGCGGCCCTTGGCGAGTGCGCCGATCTGGGTGTAGACGTCGAACGACTGCGAGTCGTCCATGACCGTGCCGCCGTCGGTCAGGTCGAGCGAGGCGTACCGGGTCGGGTTCCACTCCTTCAGCCCGAGACCCGCCGTCGGACCGGGTACGGCACCGTTGACGCCGGTGAACTGCACCGACGCGCCGATCCAGGTCCAGCCGTGGCGGACGAAGTAGTCGCCGCTGGTCCCCCACTCGGTGTCGATGTCATGGCCCGCGGTCACGTTCTGCCAGTCGATGACGGCGACGCCGGCCGAGCGGGACGGGTTGATCGGCCGGCGCACCACGATCCGCGTGGTGTAGGGCATCGAGCCGATCGGGCTGGCCACCTGCTGCTGCTGGTCCGTCGTGGGGTTGGACGGGAACCGGGTGGCGGTGCCGGAGATGAAGAACTCCTGCTCCTCGTAGCCCGCCGCCTTCAGGTTGAACGGCGTGGCATAGAAGATGTAGTTGTGCGACGGGTCGCCCGGCTTGGCAGTGGACGGGATCGGGCCGGTGATGGACGCCGGTCCGGCGCCTGGGTTCGTGGTCCGAACGGGCTGTTGCTGACCGGAAGGCCCTGCGGACGATCCCGGTGCCGCGGACGCCGGCATCGCGGCCATCGCGACGACTGTTGCCGCGGATGTCAACAGCACAGCGCCGAACAGTAACGGCCTTCGTCTGATGTGGACGGATAACTGAGACATACGGAGCCCTCCGTTGGGTCCGACTCTCGACGTAGGTGCGTCCTGAGTCCACACGGCGGTGAAGCCGGTGTCAAGAACCCCGTTCTAGAATCCTCCTCGGTTTTGGGTGGCCGGGATGACCAACTGAAACGATCAAGCCGTAACGACCTGTCAATACTGTGACTTGCGTACCAGGTGCGACCGCAGCATGATCGGGACGCCAGTAAAATCCACGTTTGAGTTCGGGGTGCTATGAACGTCTCCTTTGCGACATCGGCGTTCGCGCCGGTAGTCCTGGGGTTCTTCGGACTGGGCACCGGTTACCTGATCTACGGCCCGCAGGAACTGTTCGGCTTCCCACGCCGAGACCCTGCTGTAGACCGGGCAACCGGCATTTGGGGCATCTGGATGCCTGGCTTCTGCCAGCTCCTGACGGGCGTCTACATCTTCGTCGCCCTGGCCTGGTTCGAGTCCTTCAAGGATCCGGCGTTGTACACGGCGGGTCTCGCATTTTCGGCATACGGAATTCACTGGTTCGCGCTCGGCTGGAACCGCATCCAGGGCAATGACGCCAGGACCAACGGTTACATGTCGATCCCGTTCATCGTGATCTCGGTGCTCGGCCTGTGGGTGTTCTACTCGGTCGGCGCGTGGCCGGTCGGCGTGCTGTTCACGGCGCTGGCCGCGATCTACGTGTCCGAACTGTTCGCGAGCTTCCGCATCGGCGGCAGGGCAGCGGGTGAGGACGGCACCGGCGGGTCGAACCCCGGTGAGCGGGTCCTCGGCCTGCTGCACATCCTCACCGGTATCTGGCTCATGTACCTGACCTTCGCCACCACGCTGAACATCTCGCTGCACTACCACCTGCCCGGCGGCTGAGCCGACCGAACAGTCCGCCCGCTGCCGCACCATCCCCGCCAGGGTGGTGCGGCAGCGGCGTTCACGGGCCCGTCCAGGCCGACCTGCGGTGGACGGTGAACCCGGCCCGCACCAGGTTCGCCGCGCTGACCGAGCCGGGCCGGGCGGTCGCCACGGCGAGCGTGCAGCCCGCTTCGGCGGCCAGCCGGAGCCGGTGCGCGAGCAGGCGGGTCTGCGCGCCCCTCCCCCGGTGGTCGGGCAACGTGCTGGCACCGCCCAGGACGGCGACGTCGTCGTGGATCGTCATGGCCGCGGCCGCGATCGGTGTGCCGTCCTCGACGGCGTGGTACCGGTGCACGGCGGGCATGGCGTGCTCGGCGCGAATGTAGTCGGCGACCAGGCCGGTCACCTGGTAGCCGGCGAGGAGCACGTCGAGAAAGGCGTCGTCCGCGTCGGTCACGCCGGACACGGCCCCGGGTGGTGTGTCGAGTGGCCGGGTGGCCAGCGCTCGCTCGCCCGCGGCCACCAGTCCGGGCGGTGACAGGTCCGCGGGCGCCACGACGGTAGGCCGCACACCGTCCCACCCGGACGACCGCAGGACGTCACCGACCGACGCGACGTTCTCCGGTGTGACACCGGAAACCGTGGACAGGAACGCGAGTCCGGGCTCGGTGGCCAGGACGGCCAGCAGCCCGTCCTGCCGCCACGTCCGGAATCGACCGCCCACCCCGGCCGCCGACGCGGCAGCACCGGCCAGCCCGGCCCGGCGGAACAACGCCCACTCGGCCCTGCTCACGTCCGACACGGGCCACAGCATGCCAGCACACACAGCACGGCGGCCCGGGCGTCATTGCCCGAGCCGCCGGCGTCCGGGGTGGGTCAGGCCTGTTCGGTCAGCGCCCGCCACGCGTTCGGATCGATGTCGGCCGTGCCCGCCAACCCGTCCAGGGCCCGGTTCGCGATCGCCGCGCCCGCCTCGTCCAGGTTCTCGGCCAGGCTCCGGCTGCGCTCGCCGTACCGGATGCGGGACAGGACGGCCACCAGTTCCTTCCAGACCTGGTCCGTGCTCAGCTCGGTCAGGACCTCGTCCAGGTCGTTCAGTGCCTGGGCGCCTTCCGGGGACTGGCCGACGACGAGGGCCGACAGCATCGGCTCCCACACGTCGACGGCCTCCTGCACCGCGGAGTTCCGCGCCCGCACCACCAGCGCCATGAGCTCGTCCAGCGCCTCCTGGCCGCCGGGCGCTCGGGAGGGCAGGTGGGCGAACATCGTGCCGAAGTGGACACCCTGGATGTTGTCCACGATCTGCTGCACCTGGTCGAAGGTCAGCGGCGACTCGGCCGCGTCCTCCCGGCCGATCAGCCTGCCGATGGCCTGCACCGTGCTGGACAGCCGGGAGCTGCCGGTCTGGTAGCGGATCAGTGCGGCGGCCAGCCGGTGCGCCCACACCAGTGCGGCGTCACCGCCGTTGCGCAGCACGTAGTTGGCCAGGTTGTGGTGGCTGACCGAAACGGCCTCGGGGTCGGCGACCTCGTACTTCAGCCGCAGTGCCCGTGCCTCCAGCTCGACGGACCGCCCGATGTGGCCCAGCTTGCCGTCGGCGTCGGCCAGCGCGGACAGTGTGTTGCCGAGCATCAGGGTGTCGTTGGCCGCCTCGAACACGTCCCGGCACTCGCGCAGCATCTCCGCCGCGTCCTTGGCCCGGTTGAGTTGCAGCAGCGGCCCGTAGTCGTTGAACGACGTCGCCGCCTTCTCCGCGTCCGCCGCGCCCCGGTCCTCCTGGGACTTGCGGACGGCGGCGTTGAGGTCCAGCGCGTGCACCCAGCGGCCCAGGTCGTGTGCGGCGACCACGCCGAGCCCGAGGATCGACTCGCGGACCTGTGCCGGGGAGACCGTCTCGGTGGCGTCGGGTTCGGTGGGCAGGTCGGCCATCGTGGCGCGGTGCTGTTCCACCGCGTCGAGGACGTCCTGGAAGTTGCCCTGCAGGTAGAGCACCTGCAACCGCCCGCCGTCGTTGGCCAGCCGCGTCCAGGGCCCGACGCCCGCACGGGCACTGAAGTCAGCCAGGGTGTCAGCCAATTCGAGAGCCTCCTGCCATCTCCCACTGTCGCGATACCCGTGGAGCAGGTCGGCGGCAATGGCCGCCGCCCCCGGGTAGTCCTCTCGGTCCGCCGCGGCCGTCATCAGCCGCTGCCACACGGACAGCGCCCGCGCGGGATCGACGATCCCCAACGCCTGGGCGTGGATCAGTTCGACCACCGGCGCCTCGTCGGTGGTCCTCGTGGCGGCCACCGCCTCGGCCAGCATCGGCAGCATCGGCACCGCGGTGGCCGGCGAGTGGCTGCGGGACAGCGCCAGGTCGGCCGCCGCGGCCAGTTCGGCCCAGCGGTCCTGCCGCATCAGGTAGGGCACCGCGGACCGGGCCGCGCGCACCACCCACTCGCCGAGCTGCTCCTCCACCTTCCGGTCCCGCGCGTCGCGCAAGGTCGCCAGCCACGAGTCGCCGACCACGCGGTCCACCGTCCCGGCGAACGCGACACCGGCGGCCGTGCCACCGATCTCGGCGATGTCCGGGTGCATCCGGTACCGCAGCGGGATGCCGGTGTCGCCCTCGGTGTCGACCGCGAGCAGGCCGCGCTCCACCAGGATCCGGGCCTCGGCGGCGGTGGCCGGCGCGTCGCCGTCGCCCTGCCAGATCCGGCCCCACGTGGTGTCGATGATCTCCGGAATCCGGTCGGCCGGGTCCAGACAGCACAGGAAGTCGAACAGCAGAGCGGCATCCGCGCCCAGCGCGGCCGTCGTGCTGGCGATCCAGGCGGCCAGCACGGCGTGGTAGTCCTCGGCGCTCGCCGTGGTGTCCTCACCGGCCAGGAACGGCTGTGTCGGCACGTCCCGCTCCTGCCACACCCGCTCCGCGGCGACCAGCCCGGCACGCAACACGTCGGGGTCGGCAGCGGTGCCCTCGGCCAGCTCGACCAGCATCGGGTGGCCCTGCGTCGCGGCCAGCGTCCGGATGGCCAGATCGCGGGACTCGGCGTCGCCGCCGACATCCAGCATCGTGCGCAGGGCGGGCAGATTCCGGGACAGGGACACGGTTTCGGCCAGTGACAGACCGTGGATCGGTTCCACGAACACAGTTTCCGGCAGCCCGGCCGGCCGGCGGCGGGAGGTGATGATCACCCTGGCGACACCCTGGTGGGCGGTCACCGCCGCGATGAGCTGCGCCCACCGTTCGTCGCGCCACTCACCGGTCTCGGTGAGCAGGGACTCGACGTTGTCCAGCACGATCAGCACGCGGGCGTGTTCCAGCACCTCGGTCAGGCCGGGCATGACCTCCTGCCACGCGGCCCGATCGTGTGCCCGGGCGGCCAGTTTCAGGCCGGGGAGCTGGCGTTCCAGTGCCAGCGCACACTCGGCCAGCGCGGTGAGGACGTCGTGCCCGTCGGCCGGCGCGGAGTACCAGGCCATCGCCGGGAACGACTCCTGGTGCGCGTAGGCCAGTTCCAGCGCACACGCCGTCTTGCCGGCGCCCGCCGGGCCGTGCAGCAGGACACCGGGCAGGCCGCTGCGAGCGGCCAACACCGTGGTGGCACGGGTCATCGGGCCGACCCGGCCGACGAACCGGGACGGCTGCGGCGGGAACTCGGCCAGCCGCACGCGTTCCAGCGCGAACACCAGGGGCCTGCCGTGCGGCGGCGTCAGCCGTAGGTCGACCGCCCGGGTGCCGAACAGGGCGGGCGTGGCCACGGACAGCGGCGGCGTCTCCGGCGTCGGCCGGACACCGGCCAGCATGGCCACCGCAAGCGGCACCGCCTCGGCGACCGTGAGGCCGTTGCCCATCACCTGCTGGTAGAAGGATTCGGCCAGCGCCACGGCGAACTCGTCGGTCACCGGGTAGCGCATGGCCAGCACGGCACAGTCCAGCCGCCGCGCCAGCTCGGCCGCGACCGGCGGCATCGACCCGGCGGCCTCCACTGTGGCGATCGGCTTGGCGGGCGCCAAACCCAGTTGCCGCAACTGTTCCGTGGTGGTGACAGCGGCCGTGTCCCCTGAGGACAGGGTGATCAGCTTGATCCGGCGGGCGCCCAGCTCCAGCAGGTCCGCCAGTTCGTCGCCGCCGATCACGTCCTGCCGGCCGGTCTCGTCCTCCAGCACCAGACCGGCCTGCAGGCCGTGGCCGGACACGTGCACCACGTCCCAGCCCTCGGGTTCGGCCAGTGCGTGCCGCAGCCGCTCGCGGGACGCGCCGTACTGCAACACCCGCAACTGGACGCCGGTACCACGGATCGCGCCGATCTGGTGCACGATCCTGGCCAGCGCGTACCGCTCCTTGCGCAGGTTCAACGCGCCGTCGTCGGAAGGCACGCTGAACACCGCGAGCATCCGCAACCTGGCTCCGACATCGGCCTTCCGCGTGGTCTGCTGCCCGACGTCGACGACGAAGGTCACCCGGTAGGCGATCAGCGGCCTGCCGTCCACCATCGCCAGTTCCCACGGCCGGTAGGCCAGGTCGGCTGCCTCGGCCGGCACCTGCAACCGCACCGGTCCCCTGGCCCGCGCCAGCTCCAGCGCCACGTCGCCGAACACGCGCTCACCGACCCAGGCGCCGACCTGGACCACCAGTTCGGCCTCGTGGTCGAGCCTGCGGTCCGGGTCGGCGTTCGCGCGCAGGTGGTGGTGTAGATCGGCGAAGGCGTCGAACTGCCACTCGCCGTCGTCCAACTCGACGCTGTGCTCGGCGAGCGACGCACCCTCTGCGTCGGTCAGCCGCCACCGCCACCGGGTCGGACCGGCGTAGTCCAACACCTCAAGACGTAACACCACCACACTCCTGCCCCACGACAACCGTCATCAGCCACCTGATTGTCGTGGAGCGTCACCCCGGTCGTTACCCCCAACCTGAGCCGTTCGGCCGTACTCAGCCGACCGCGTTGACGCCGGTCAGCTCGGCCGACAGGCCCCACAGCCGGGTCGCCTGCGCCGGGTCGGTCGCGTAGGCGGCGACGCCGGCCGGGTAGGAGATGTCGGCGGTCGCCGGCAGCGCCTCGGCCACGTCGCAGTCCTCCAGGTAGAGGCCGCCGCGGCCGGCGAGCTGTGCTGACGTGGCGGCCCAGACGGTGGTGGCCGCACCCTGCTGCGGGCTCTTGAACTCGACGAGCATGGTGCCCTCGGCGTCCATCCAGCCCCGGTCGACCATCTCCTGCCGGCTCAGGTGCCGCTGCAACGGCGTCATGATGCCGCCGGGGTGCACCGCGAAGGCACGCACGCGGCCGCCGGCCAGCCGGTCCAACTCGACGGCGAACAGCACGTTGGCCGTCTTCGCCTGCCCGTACGCCTGCCACTTGTCGTAGCCGTGCTCGAACTGGACGTCGTCCCACCGGATCGGCGAGTTCAGGTGGCCGCGCGAGGACAGCTCCACCACCCGCGCGCCGTCCGCGACCGCAGGCCACAACCGGTTGGTCAGCGCGAAGTGGCCGAGGTGGTTGGTGGCGAACTGGGCCTCCCAGCCCGGTCCGACCCTGGTCTCCGGGCAGGCCATCACGCCAGCGTTGTTGATCAGCAGGTCGATGGACCGGCCGGTGGCGAGGAACCGCTCGGCGAACGCCCGGACGCTGTCCAGGTCGCCGAGGTCGAGCTCGTCGATCTCCACGTTTTGGACGCCCGCCAGCGCCTCCCGTGCCGTGTCGACGCGGCGGGCCGGGACGACGACGTGCGCGCCCGCACCGACCAGGGCGCGGGTGGTCTCCAGGCCGATGCCGGAGTAGCCGCCGGTCACGATCGCCAGCCGGCCGGACAGGTCGATACCCGCCACGACCTGCTCGGCGGTGCTCGTCGCGTCGAAACCGGAACCGAGCTTGTGCTGTGCTGTGGTCATTTCTGTCACGCCCTCGACCGTAGAAGCTGGAGCGCGCTCCAGCGCAAGTCAGCGCTCCAGGTACCGGAGCACGGCGAGCACCCTGCGGTGCTGGCCGCCGGAGCCGTCGCCGAGGTCCAGTTTGGTGAAGATGCTGGTGATGTGCCGCTCGACGGCCGGCACGGTGACGTGCAGCTGGGCGGCGATGCCCGGGTTGGACCGGCCCTCCGCCATCAGCGCCAGCACGTCGCGTTCCCTGGGCGTCAGGTCGTCCAGTGGACTGTTCACCCGCTTGCGGCCGACCAGCCCGGCGATCACGTCCGGGTCCAGTGCGGTGCGGCCGTCCGCGACCCGCCGGACGGCGTCCACCAGCACGTCCGGGTCGGCGATCTTCTCCTTCAACAGGTAGCCGACGCCTTCCGGCCGGTCGCCGACCAGGTCCAGCGCGTAGCGGTCCTCCAGGAACTGCGACACCACGACGACGCCGATGTCCGGTTCGGTGGCGCGGATCTCCAGCGCGGCGCGCAGACCGTCGTCGGTCAGGTCCGGCGGCATCTGGATGTCGGTCAGGACGACGTCGGGGCGGTGCAGCCGGGCCTGGCGCAGCACGCCCGGCGCGTCCGAGGCCACGCCGACGACGTCGCAGCCCGCCCGTTCCAGGACCCGGACGATGCCCTCGCGGACCAGCGCCTGGTCCTCCCCCACCACGACACGGATCGGCCGCTGCACCAGATCACCGTAGTCTCCTGGGGTGGTGGACTCACCGGAGGCGCTGCTGGCCCGCATCCTCGACGGCGTGCCGCAACCCGTGTGGGTGGTGGACGAAGCCGGGCTGATCGTGTTCGCCAATCCGGCAGCGGTGACCGCGCTCGGCTACGCCGGCCTGGACGAGCTGCGCGGCCGGCCGAGCCACGAGACGGTGCACTACCGGCACCCGAACGGCACGCCGTTCCCGGCCGACGAGTGCCTGATGCTGCGGCCCAGGTCGACCGGCGAGACCGTGCACAGCGACGACGACTGGTTCGTCCGGCAAGACGGGTCGATGTTCCCCATCGCGTGGTGGTCGGCGCCGATCGACATGCCCCGCGGGCGCGGTGCCGTGCTGGCGTTCACCGACACGACGCAGCGCAGAGCGGCGGAGCAGGCCGTCCGGGAACGCGACGCCGCCGAGATCCGCGCGGCCGAACTGCGGGCGGCGCAACGCAGAATCCTGGACGGCGCCACCGCGGCCCGCCGGCAGCTGGCCCGCGACCTGCACGACGGCGCCCAGCAGCACCTGGTGAACCTGCTGCTCACCGTGCAGTTGGCCAGGGAGGAACTGGCCACCGACCCTGCGCGCGCCGCTGCCGTACTGGCCGACGCGGCCGACCAGGCGCGGGCCGCGATCGGTGAGCTGCGCGAGCTGTCCGCAGGCATCCACCCGGGCATCCTGACCAGCAGGGGCCTGTTCGCCGCCGTCGAGTCGTTGGCGTCCCGGGCCGCGCTGCCGGCGCGGGTGACCGGTGCGGTGCCCTGCCGGTTGCCGGAGGCGATCGAGGCCAGCGCGTACTTCGTGGTCGCCGAGGCGCTGACCAACGCGGTGAAGCACTCGCGGGCCACCGAGGTGGTGATCGACCTGACCATCGAGGGGTCGACACTGCGGGCGATCGTCCGGGACGACGGCGTCGGCGGGGCAGGCGTGTCGGGTGCCGGGAGCGGCCTGACCGGGTCGGCCGACCGGCTGGGCGCCCTGGGCGGCACGCTCACCATCGACTCGCCGACCGGCGGTGGCACGGTGTTGTGCGCGTCGTTCCCGTTGGGTTAACCCGAGGGTCGCTCTGGGGTGCGCCACATGGCGATCACGTCGGTGCGCGGCGGACGATGGTGGGGTGCTGAGGCCGAATCCTGTGCAGTGGCTCTGGTACGCGTGGGGCGGCCGGTTGCCCCAGCGGTACCGGGAGTGGGTGCTGCACGACGTGACGACACGCACCTGGCTGTTCCGGCACATGGCCAGGGCCGTGGTGCTGACGCTGACCGCGGTGGCCGTGGTGTTCATCCCGCTGGTGCTGGTGGTGCACGTCGTGTTCTGGCTGGCCATCGCCGCGGCCGTGCTGGGCATGCTGGTGAGCGTGTACTACTCGATGTCGTACGCGTGGGAGAGCGGTGACGTGCGCCTCACCAAGTACGGCTATCCGGCCGGGTACGGCAGCCAGGAGCGGGAGCGGATCGCCGAGGAACGGGACCGCGAGATGCAGGAGAAGTACCGGGCGATGTGGCGCTGAGCTACGTTCGTGCCGATGACACAGACGAACGCACGCCGCCGGGTGCTGGTCACCGGCGGGTCGAGGGGAATCGGCGCCGCGGTCTGCCGCAGGCTCGCGGCGCGCGGGGACCGGCTGGCGATCCACTGCAAGGCCGACATGAAGGCGGCCGACCGGTTGCGCGATGAGCTGCCCGGTGGCGACGAGCACGTGATCCTGGTGGCGGACCTGGCCGACCCGAAGGCGATCGAGCCGCTGGTCGACGTGGTTGTCGGCCACCTCGGCGGGATAGACGTGTGGGTGCACAGCGCGGGCGTGTTCATCCACCAACCGGTGGCATCGACCCCCTTCGACGAGTGGATGGCGTCGTGGCGGGAGGTGCTGGAGATCAACCTGCTCGCCGCCGCCGGACTGGCGCACCGGGTGGTCGACCACCTGCTGCACCGGCCGGAAGGGCCGGAGGGCGGGCGAATCGTGATGGTCGGCTCGCGTGGCGCCTACCGGGGTGAGCCGGACGCGCCTGCTTACGGTGCGAGCAAGGCTGGTCTGCACTCGCTGGCCCAGTCGTTGGCGGTCTCGGTGGCGCCGCACGGGATCGGCGTCGCGGCGGTGGCGCCCGGTTTCATCCAGACCGACCTGAGCGCGGACAGCTTGGCGGGCCCGGCGGGTGACGCGATCAGGGCGCAGAGCCCGTTCGGCCGGGTCGGTGAGCCGGACGAGGTCGCCGCGGCGGTCGAGTGGCTGGCCTCGCCCGACTCGACGTGGGCCACCGGCACCGTCATCGACCTCAACGGAGCGTCCTACCTGCGGTAGGCAAAATCCGCCCGGCACGTCCACGCACCCGCCAGTCAGGCAACCGCCACCGGAGTCGGTCCTGTGGATCGCTGTCGTTCAGCGTGTCCGTATCCATCGGTCGAGAACTGCGATGTCCTCGACGGTGAGACCGCGCGACGGCGTGACGTGACGGAGGAGGGCGCGGCCGTCATGGTGCGTGGGCACCCAATCCCGGTCGGCATCGGTGATCTCGTCGTCGATCCAGATGAACGGTCGTCCGTCCGCCCACTCCACCAGCGGCCGGGTCTTCCGGTCCAGACCGAGCCACCGATCTTCGCGTTCCTGCTCGATGGAGGGTTCCGGCCAGCGCACGACCGCCAATGCAGGCAGCCCGACGCGGGTCCGCTATCTCGGTGTTCGCCGCCGTTCGTCCGGCCCGGCGAAGCCGGGGTCATCGCCCACTTCGCGCGGCTCGCCAACGGCCCGGTGCCCGTGGTCGTCTACGACGTGCCCCGGCGCACCGGCCAGTACCTGACGGCCGGCGCGCTGCGCCGGCTGGCCGCGTTGCCGGGCGTGGTGGGCGTCAAGTACGCACCCGGCGAGATCAACGCGGACACCCTGGCACTACTCGCCGACCCGCCGCCCGACTTCGCCATCCTGTGCGGTGACGACCCGTTCGCGTCGGCACTGCTGGCGTTGGGCGCGCACGGGGCCGTGCTGGCCACCGCGCATGTAGCGACCAGAGCGTTCGCCCGGCTGGTGTCGACCTGGCGCGACGGTCACGTCGCCGTGGCTCGTCCGTTGGGTGGTCGGTTGAGCCGGCTGTCCACCGCCCTGTTCGCCGAGCCCAACCCCACCGTGATCAAGGCCGTCCTGCACGCCCACAGGCGCATCCCGACCGCGAACGTCCGGCCGCCGTTGTTGCCCGCGGCACCAGTGCCGCACCTGCTCGACGAGATCGCTGACACAATCGGTCGCACCATTCCCGAGTGAGGACCGGATGACCGAGCCGAACATCGACACCGTGCGGGCACTGATCGCCCGGCACGGCAACTGGGGCCGCTGGGGTCCGGACGACCAGCGCGGCACGCTGAATCACGTCACACCGGAGGCGATCGCGCATGCGGCCACCCTGGTACGGCGCGGCCGCCCGATCTCACTGGCGCTGCCGTTCGACGAGCACGGGCCGCAGACCGGCGCGTACAACCGGTTCAACCCGATCCACCTGATGACCCGGGACGGTGCCGACTCCGTGGCGGGCACGGCGGTCCGGGACTTCTACGGCGGCCGGGACCGGTACTTCCGTGGCACGGACGACCTGGTGATCCTGCCGTTGCAGAGCGGAACCCAGTGGGACTCGCTGGCGCACGTCGTGTTCGAGAACAAGATCTACAACGGGTACGGCGCGGACGAAGTGTCCAGCAAGGGAGCGCTGCGCAACGGTGTGACCAACGCGGCCGGCGGCATGGTCGGCCGGGGTGTGCTACTGGATCTGCCGCGAACCCTCGGCGTGCCGTGGCTGGAACCGGGGACGGCCATCGGTGGCGCCGAACTGGACCATGCGGCACGACAGGCCGGGGTGACGGTCGGGCGGGGCGATTTCGTGCTGGTGCGTACGGGTGCGATGGCGCAGGTGCGCTCGCGCGGCTCGTGGGGCGACTACGTGGGCGGTCCGGCGCCCGGCCTCGGACTGGCCAGTGTGGACTGGATCGCCGAGCACGAGGTGGCCGCGGTCGCCACCGACACGTGGGGCATGGAGGTGCAGCCCAACGAGACGGCGGATGTGTTGATGCCGCTGCACATCGTGCTGATCGCCCATCTCGGCCTGTGGGTGGGCGAGATCTGGGACCTGGAGGCGCTCGCGGCGGACTGCGCCGACGACGGCGTGCACGAGTTCCTGTTCTGCGGCCCACCACTGCCGTTCACCCACGCGGTGGGCTCACCGCTCAACCCGATGGCCATCAAGTAGGACATGGGGACGGGCCGCCCGGGCGAGTGTTCCGGCCCGGACGGCCCGCGAATCGGGGTGCCGAATCAGAGATCAGAAACAGGGATGGAAATCGGACCGAACTCCGCCGTCTCCAGGTTCTCCAGATCTTGCACGGTCATCCGGAGATGCCAGGAGCGGCGGTCGGGTTCTGCGGCGCAGGACCTGGCCCGGCGGACGGGTCGGTCCAGAAACCGTGGTTGGTGCAGGTCAGAGCGCCCGAAGTCGCGGTGTAGCTGACCTCGGTGGTGAGCCCGCTCAGGTTCTCGATGTCAGCAGTCGCGACGAACGCGGTGTGAGCGGAGTTGAACGTCAACGGCGACGTGAACTCGTTCTTGCTCACCGGGAACTGTGTACCGAACGGTGCACCGGTCACCGCGTCGAACTCCTGCTGCGTGGCGGTGATCGTCCACACGTCGGCGGAGTTGGTGTCCGGAATCGTGATGGTCGTAACGTTCGCGGCACCCAGGCCCGCGACCGAGAACGTCATCACGTCGCCGCAGGAACCGGTGACGTTCAGGGTGCCGCCGCCGGTACCGGTTGACCCGCCACCGCCGCCACCACTGCCGCTCCCACCGCCACCACTGCCGCTCCCACCGCCACCACTACCGCTACCGCCGCTGGTACCACCTCCGCCACTGCCACTACCACTACCGCTCCCACCGCCACTGGTACCGCCGCCACCCCCGGGGCCGGGGCCACCGCTGCTGAGCGCACCGATGCCGCCCGCCGGACTCGCCGAAGCCAACCCAGCGGAAATGATGGACAGCACAGAGCCGATGAGCGCTATCACGAGTAGTAGACCGAGTCTTCGTCTCAATCGCATGAGCACCCGCCTTTGTGCATGAGTTACCGCCGCTGCGATTCAGCGACCCCAATGGACGTCAGGCACCCCTGTCGACGTCCCCGGAACGGCCCCTGACCTCACGGCGGTGCGTTCTCGAGTGCCGGATTGCCAGATCCGACAAGGCGATTTTTCCCTTGGCCGGTGGAGCAGGTAAGCCTGAGCTGGAGGGTCCTCAGACCCCTCGCCTGGAGGGTCGACACACTGCTCCTACTGGGACAATGACGATGATACTTCGCTCGGTCACGAGGCGACATCACGGAGCGACAGCAAAATCTTAAAAGAAACTTCGGCCGAATGAGTAACGATGACCGCGGAAGTTCCGATCAGCTGTCGAAACCGACGCCGAATCGGTCCAGGGCGCGCAGCCACAGGTTGCGGCGGCCGCCGTTGCGGTCGGCGGCGGCCAGGGACGCCCTGGTGAGCTGTACGCCGACGTAGCGCAGCGGTTCGGGCGGGAACGGGACCGGCCGGCGGCGCACCAGCTCCAGTTCGGTCAGCGCGGTCGGCGACCCGCCGAGCAGGTCCAGCAGCACCTGGCCACCGAACCGGGAGGCGCCGACGCCCAGGCCGGTGTAGCCCGCGACGTAGGCGACCCGGCCGCGGTGGGCGGTGCCGAAGAACGGGCAGAACCGGGTGCACGTGTCGATCGCGCCGCCCCACGTGTGGGTGAAGCGCACGCCCTCCAACTGCGGAAACGTGGCGAAGAAGTGGTCGGCCAGCTTGGTGAACGTGGCCGGGCGCTGGTCGAGGTCGGCGCCGACGCGGTTGCCGTAGTGGTAGACGGCGTCGTAACCGCCCCACAGGATCCGATTGTCGGCGGTGAGCCGGTAGTAGTGGAACTGGTTGCCGGAGTCGCCGATCCCCTGCCGGTTGCGCCAGCCGATCGCAGCCAGTCGCGCATCGGACAGCGGCTCGGTGACTAGCACGTAGTCGTACACCGGCACCACGTACGGCCGCGCCCGGCGCACGAGTGCGGGGAACACGTTGGTGGCCAGGGCGACCCGGTCGGCGCACAGCGTGAAGTCGGCCCCCCGCACCACCATGCCCGTGCCGTCCGAGGCGAGCCCGGTCACCCGGGTCGACTCGGCGATGCGCACCCCGGGGGCCAGGCAGGCGTCCCGCAGGCCCCAGGCCAGCCGGGCCGGGTTGACGATCGCCGTGCCCTCCCGGTCCCACAGGCCGGCGAGGTAGGTGGGCGAGTCGACCTCGGCGCGCACCTCGGCGGCGGACAGCAGCGGCAGCCCGCACAGGTCGGCGTACTCCCCCAGCTCGGCGACCTGCCAGTCCCGCGTCGCCACGGACAGCGTGCCGGTGCGCCGCCAGTCGCAGTCGATGCCGTGCGCGCGGACCGTGTCCTCGATCCCGGCCAGGTTCTCGTCACCGAGCCGGACCAGTTCCTTGTTCTCGTCCGGGAAGTGCGCCATGCCGTTGAGGACGCCGTGGGTCAGCGACGCGTCGCAGAAGCCGCCGTTGCGGCCGGTGGCGGCCCAGCCGATCCGCGCGGCCTCCACCAGCACCACCTCCCGGCCCGGGTCGCGCTGCTTGGCCAGCAGGGCCGTCCACAGCCCGCTGAACCCACCGCCGACGACCGCCAGGTCCGTGCGGACCCGGCCGGTCAGCGGCGGCAGCGGCGCAGGCCGGTCCGGGTCGTCCAGCCAGAACGGCACCGGCCGCGCGTCGACCAGGCTCGCGTGCACGGGCACCGGTTATCGCCGGGCCCGCAACTGGCCCAGGCCCAGTGACAGCGCGATGACCGCCATCGTGATCAGCAGCATCATCGAGCCGATCACGTCGATCTGCGGCGGCACGGCGCGCTGCACCGAACCGAACACGAACATCGGGAACGTCTCCGAGCTGCCCGCGGTGAGCACCGTGATGATGTAGTCGTCGATGGACAGCGCGAACGCCAGCAGCGCGGCGGCGGCGATGCCTGGCGCCACGAGGGGCAGCGTGACCTTGAGGAACGTCTGCCGAGGCGTGGCGTACAGGTCGGCGGCGGCCTTCTCCAGCGTCGGGTCCATGCCGGCCAGCCGCGATTTCACCGTCACCACGACATAGCTCAGGCTGAACATGACGTGCGCGATGGTGATCGTGCCGAAGCCGAGCGAACCGGGGCCGACCACGTTGAAGAACAACGTGAGCAGCGTCGCGCCCATGACCACTTCGGGTGCGGCCATCGGCAGGAACAGCAACGCGTTGATGGCCGACCGGGCGCGGAACCGGTGGCGTACCACGGCGAACGCCACCATCGTGCCGAGCACGGTGGCGATGATCGTGGCGACGAAGCCGATCTCCAGCGACAGCCGCAGGCTGGCGCACAGGCCGCCGGTGGCACACGGGTGGGCCCAGGCGGACAGCGAGAACTGGTGCCAGATGTAGTTGTACTTGCCCACCGGCTGGTTGAACGAGAACACCAGCATGACGATGTTGGGCGCCAGCAGGAAGATGAAGATCAGCAGCGCCACGAACGCGAGCACGTGGTCGCGGGCCCAGCGGATCGGGCGGAGCCTGCGGCGGGTGAGGGGTGCCGTGGCCATCAGAGCAGGTCCTCCGTTCCGGCCCGCCGGATGTAGGTCATCACGATGGCCAGGACGACGACCATCATCACCACCGAGATCGCCGACCCGAGTGGATAACCCAGGGGGTTGCGCAGGAACAGGTCCTCGATCTTCTGGCCGATCACCGTGGTGTTCGGGTTGCCCAGCAGCTGCGCGTTGATGTAGTCGCCGACGGCCGGGATGAACGTGAGCAGCGTGCCGCCCACCACGCCGGGCATGGACAGCGGCAGGGTGACGCGGCGGAACGTGCCGAACGGCGTGCAGTAGAGGTCCCGGGCGGCCTCCAGCAGCCCGGGGTTGATCTTCTCCAGCGACACGTACAGCGGCAGCACGGTGAACGGCAGGAAGTTGTAGATCATGCCGCACACCACGGCCGCCGGGCTGGCCAGCACGTGGTCGCCCTGGGTGAGCCCGACCGCGGACAGCACGTTGGTGATGTGCAGGACGTTCAGCACGTGCACGACGAAACCGTTGTCGGACAGGATCGTCTTCCACGCGATGGTGCGGATCAGGAAGCTGGTGAACGACGGTACGACCACCAGCGCGATCAGCAGGTTCTTCCACCGGCCGGCGCGCAACGCGATGAAATACGTCAGCGGGTAGGCCAGGATCAGGCAGCCCACCGTGCACAGCAGCGAGTACAGCAGCGACCGCAGCAGCTCGTCGTGGTACTGGGTCAGCGCGTCGGAGTAGTTGGCCCATCGCCACGACAGGACGAACCCGGTGTCCAGGCTGCCGGTCTGCACCGACCCGGACACCGAGCTGAGGATCGGCACCAGGAAGAACAGCACCAGCCACGCGATGCCGGGCAGCAACAACAGATAGGGCAGCCACCGCCTGCGCCGCCGGCCGACCGGGAGCTCGTCCCGGTCCTCGGTGGACGGTACCGGCGCCTCGGCGATGCCGGCAGGTGCCGGCGCCGCGCTCACGTCGCGGCCTCCTCGTCGACGTCGGCGCCCGCCTCGATGTCCTGCTCGCCGTCCAGCCCGAACGTCTGCTCGGGATGCCAGTGCAACGTCACGTCCGTGCCCGGCCGGAAGATCTCCGCGCCCGTGTTCTGCTCGAACACGGCCAGTTCCTCGCCCCAGCTCATCCGCACCAGGTACTGGGTGGACACGCCGATGAACGAGGCGTCGGTGATGACCCCGCCGGGCAGCACGTTGTGGTCGCGCGGCACGTCGTCCACCGACTTGGCGATGCGCAGCTTCTCCGGCCGCACCCCGACGATCACCGTGCCACTGGTCACCCGGCAGGCGTGGGTGGGGATGGTCAGCCGGCTGCCCTGCGCCTCGACCGCCACGACATCGCCGTCCACGCCGGTCACGGTCCCGCCGACCAGGTTGGAGCGGCCCAGGAAGTTGGCCACGAACGTGCTGGCCGGGTGGTCGTAGAGGTCGGCGGGTGAGCCGAGCTGCTCGATGCGGCCGGCGTTCATCACGGCGATGGTGTCGGCCATCGTCATGGCCTCCTCCTGGTCGTGGGTGACGTGCACGAAGGTCAGCCCGACCTCGGTCTGGATGCGCTTGAGCTCGACCTGCATCTGCCGGCGCAGCTTGAGGTCCAGGGCGCCCAGCGGCTCGTCCAGCAGCAGCACCGCCGGCTTGTTCACGATCGCCCGGGCCAGCGCCACCCGCTGCTGCTGGCCACCGGACAGCTGCCCGGGCTTGCGCTTGGCCAGCCCCTGCAGCTCGGTGAGTTCGAGCACCTCGCCGACCTGCCGGTCCACCTGCTCGGCGCGGCGCCGCTTGAGGCCGAAGGCGACGTTCTCCCAGACGCTCAGGTGCGGAAACAGCGCGTAGCTCTGGAACACGGTGTTGACCGGGCGCCGGTACGGCTTGTCGTAGGTGATGTCCTGCCCGCCGATCCGGATCCGGCCGACGGTGGGCTGCTCGAGCCCGGCGACCATCCGCAGCGTGGTGGTCTTGCCGCAGCCGGACGGCCCGAGCAGGGCGAAGAACGAGCCCTGCGGGATGCTCAGGCTCAGCTCGTCCACGGCGGTGAACGGGCCGAACCGCTTGGTCAGCGACACCAGCTCCATGTCGCCGGACGAACCGGCCGGGTTAGCCGGCCGGGACCCGGCCCGCTGCTGGACCGGTGCCGATTCCGTCACCGAC
>DASUGU010000009.1:0-29585 GCA_036273855.1 Pseudonocardiaceae bacterium | reverse complement strand
ACGTGAACGGCCCGGACGACACGAAGCTCTCCGTCGACGAGGAGGCGCGCATCGCCGAGCGCAAGGCGCGCCGCGAGCGGTCCCAGCGCATCGCCGCGGCACGCCGAGAAGCCGAGGAAGCCCAGCTCGCGGAGCTGCCCGCCCGCTCGGACGTCGCGACCGACAACCTCGTTCCGACGCCGCCGTTCTGGGGCGACCGCGTCGTCAAGGGCATCCACCTCGCCGACTACGCCTCCTGGCTCGACGAGCGCGCCACTTTCCTCGGTCAGTGGGGCCTGCGCGGCAGCCGCGGCGATGATGGCCCCTCCTACGAAGAGCTCGTGGAAACCGAAGGCCGACCCCGGCTGCGGATGTGGCTCGACCGGCTGCACACCGAGAACCTGCTCGAAGCCGCCGTTGTCTACGGCTACTTCCCGGCGGTTTCCAAGGGCGACGACCTAATCGTCCTGGACGAGCGCGGCGCCGAGCGCACCAGGTTCACCTTCCCGCGGCAGCGACGCGACCGGCACCTGTGCCTGGCCGACTACTTCCGTCCGCAGGACGGCGCCGACGAGGCGAAGGGCGAGACCGATGTGGTCGCGTTCCAGCTGGTCACCGTCGGCGGCCTGATCGCCCAGGAAACCGGAAAACTGTTCGCGGCAAACGCCTACCGGGACTACCTGGAGCTGCACGGCCTCTCGGTCCAGCTGACCGAGGCGCTCGCGGAGTACTGGCACGCCCGCGTGCGCGCCGAGCTCGGCTACGCCGGACAGGACCCGGCCACCATCGACGGAATGCTCAAGCTCGAATACCGCGGCGCGCGCTTTTCACTCGGCTACGGCGCCTGCCCCAATCTCGAGGACCGGGCGAAGATCGTCGAGCTGCTTGAGCCCGAACGCATCGGCGTCACCCTCTCCGAGGAATATCAACTGCACCCGGAGCAGGCCACCGACGCCATCGTGGTGCACCACCCCGAGGCCAAGTACTTCAACACCTGATCCCGCGAGACCAACCGGGCGGTTCCCGCTCGCCGAGGCGAATACCTCGCCGACCGAACCGGGAGCCGCTCGGCGTGCCTGACCAGAAAGAGAACCGTGCCGATACCACCCGAGGCCGTCCTGTTCGACATGGACGGCACCCTGATCGACTCCGAGCCGATCTGGTTCGACACCGAGATCTCCATTCTGGCCGACTACGGCTATCTGCTCGGCCAGGAACACGTGGTCAACGTGCTCGGCAAACCAAACGAGATCGCGGTGCAGTATCTGCTCGACGTCAGCGGCGTCCCGCTGACCCCCGAGCAGCTCAACCAGCGGATCGAGGAAGCGATGGTGGAGCGCCTCGGTGCCGGAATCGAACTGGTACCCGGCGCCAAGGAGCTGTTCACCGAACTGGACGCCGCCGGCATTCCGGCCGCACTGGTCACCGCCTCCTCCCGACGCATCGTCGAGGCATGCCTCAGCTCGATCGGCGCGGACCACTTCCAGCTGATCGTCTCAGGGGACGATGTCACGCACGGAAAGCCACATCCCGAGCCCTACCTGAAGGCCGCGCGTAGTCTCGGCGTGACACCGGCCCGGTGTGCGGTGATCGAGGATTCGCCGAACGGCTCCCGCTCGGCGGCCGCCGCGGGCTGCCCGGTGCTGGTGATTCCGCATGGAGCGCCCATCGATCCGCATCCGCTGATCTCGGTCGCCGACTCACTGGCCGACGTGGACCTCAATCGATTGCGTGCGCTCTTTGCTCCCGCTGACGGCGCGGCGCGATAGCCCTCCGTTTCGCGGCGACCGCTAGCGACGCAGCTACGACGCGCCCGCGTTGCCCGAGGGGACTGGCGTGAACTCCACAATCGGTGCGGGAGCCACCTCGCCACCGTGCGCCGGACAGCCGTCCTTGAACGAACACCAGTCGCACAGCCGGGACGGGCTCGGCGGCCACTCCCTGCGCTGCGCCGCAGCCCGGATCGCCGCCCATACCGCGGTGATCTTCCGCTCCACGCCGCGCAGGTCGCGCTCGTCGGGATCGTAGGTCAGCACCTCGCCGCTACCGAGGAAGATCAGCTGGAGCCGCTTGGGCACCACGCCGCGCAACTTCCACAGCACAAGGGCGTAGAACTTCATCTGAAAGAGGTTCTTCGCCTCGTATGCCGCGGGCGGGGCTTTCCCGGTCTTGTAGTCCACGACCCGCAGTAGCCCGTTCGGAGCCACATCGAGCCGGTCCACCACGCCGTGCAGCACGAACCGGTCGTCGCCGTCGCCGACCACCGTGCGCACGAACCACTCCCGCTCAGCCGGCTCTAGGCGATTGGGATCCTCCAGGGTGAAATACATGCCGACCAGTGACTTCGCCGAAGCGAGCCACTCGGCCAGGTCCTCGGGGGTGGCGAAAAGCTCGGCGAGCCCTGGAGTCTTCGCGAGCAGCCGGTCCCATTCCGGCTGCAACAGCGCCGCCGCCTCGTCCGGAGTGCGGCCGCCGGCGGGCAGATCGAAAAGCCGGTCCAGTACCGCGTGCACCAGTGTCCCGCGAGTGGCCGCCGCGTTCGGCGGCTCCGGCACCTTGTCCACTACGCGCAGCCGGAACAACAGCGGGCACTGCATGAAATCCCCGGCGCGCGAAGGGGAAATCGCCGACGGCAACCGCACCGGCATGTCGACGTCGAAGAGCGCCCCGGACTCGGTGCCGCCATATCCGGGCTCTCCGATGACCGCCGGGTTGGAGCCCGTGCCCGGCTCCTCGAGCGCCACGCCGTCCGGCAGTGCGTCGATCGACCCAGTGCTGATCGACGCCGCGACTTCCAACTCGGCGATATCCAATCCAGCGGCGCCCGAGCCTGCCGCCGGCGATCCATTCAAATCCGACCCAGCCACTGGAGATTCGGCCACGTCCATCGCAGACACGTCCGCCGTAACCACGCCCGAATCTGCCGGTTCGGCTGCCAACACGACCCCGTCCACCGCGGCGCCTCCGTCCAGCGCACCACTCGCCGCCACCGTGCCGTCCATGCCGGGAACACTAGCTCAGAGCACCGACAAACCCGGTCCCGCACCGCCCACGCCGCCGTATCCACGTAGCATCGCCTATGTGAGCGACACGAACCCGAACGAGGGCGAACCCAGCGGCCATCAGGAGCAGTCCCCGCCACCCGGCGGCGGACGCCCCTCCGGCGGCGGACTGGCGATGGGCCGCCCCTTCGGGATCCCGATCGTCGTCTCGCCGACCTGGTTCCTGATCGCCGCCTTCATCACCTTCTACTTCGGCGACCAGTTCAAGAACACCCGGCTCGGCGACCGCCTCGGCGAGGGCCGCTACCTGGTCGCCTTCGGCTTCGCCGTGCTGCTCTACCTCTCCGTGCTGCTACACGAACTGGCCCACTCGGTCGTCGCGAAGCACTTCGGCCTGCCGGTGCGGCGCATCGTCATCTACTTCCTCGGCGGCGTCTCCGAAATCGAGCGGGAACCCGAGTCGCCCGGCCAGGAATTCGCGGTGGCCATCGCCGGGCCCGCGCTCTCCTTCATCCTCGCGGCCGCGTTCTGGGGCATCTGGGAGGCGCTGCCCTCCACCTCCGAGCAGTCTTCGACCGGTCTGCTGGTGGCCATCTACCTGGTTTTCGCGGTGTGGACCGCGAACCTGGTGGTCGGCGTGTTCAACATGCTCCCCGGGCTGCCTCTGGACGGCGGCCGAGTACTGCGGTCGGCCGTCTGGGCGCTGACCAAGAAACCGATGAGCGGCACCGTCGCCGCGGCCTGGACCGGTCGCGCACTGGCCGTGGTCGTGCTGCTCTCCTCGATCTGGGAGGGGCACAGCCAGAACGGCGCCGGCGCCGACCTCTACACGATCATGTGGGCCGCTTTCATCGCCTCGTTCATCTGGATCGGCGCGAGCCAGTCACTCACCGTCGCCCGGCTGCGCGACCGCATCCCGCGGCTCCAGGTGCGGTCACTGACCCGGCGGGCCATCCCGGTCACCGCCGACCTCCCGCTGGCCGAGGCACTACGCCGCGCCGCCATCGCCGGAGCACGCGCCGTCGTGATCGTGGACCACGACGGCCGTCCGACCGCGATCGTGCACGAAGCCTCCGTCACCGCGACTCCGCCCGAGCGGCACCCGTGGGTCCAAGTAGGGGCGCTCTCGCGAGCGCTGCGCCCCGGAATGACGCTGACCACCGAACTGACCGGGGAACGCCTCCTGACCGCGCTGCGAGCCGTTCCCGCCCCCGAATACCTCGTCACCGAACCCGGCGGCTCGATCTTCGGCGTACTTGCCGCCGCCGACGTCGAGCACGCCTTCCTGCATGGCTGATTCCTACCCGGCTCATTCCGGTGCGGCTGACGGCGCGTTCGAAGCCGGCTCGCCGAGAGCCGGCCAGGCGATATTACGAACCGAGGTATCCGCGCATTGACATCCGCGAACCGCAGGTAGACTCGCGCCCGTGAGTGAAACCCCCAGCGCACCGCACGGAGCCGAGCACCGCCGCGGGCCCTTCAAACCCGGCGACCTGGTCCAGCTGACCGACACGAAGGGGCGCCACCACACCTTCCCGCTCCAGCCGGGCAAGCAGTTCCACACTCACAAGGGTTCCTTCGACCACGACTCGCTCATCGGCCAGCCCGAAGGCGTCGTGGTGCGCTCGAGCGGCGGTATGGACTACCTCGCGCTGCGGCCGCTGCTCGCCGATTACGTCCTGTCGATGCCGCGCGGCGCGGCCGTGGTCTATCCGAAGGATTCCGCGCAGATCGTCGCGCTGGCCGACATCTACCCCGGCGCGCGTGTGCTGGAGGCCGGCGTCGGTTCGGGCGCCCTCACCTGCACCCTGCTGCGCGCGGTCGGCGACAGCGGCGCGGTCCACTCCTATGAGCGGCGCGAGGATTTCGCCAAAATCGCCGCGAAGAACGTGCGCACGTTTTTCGGTGGGGAACACCCGGCGTGGACCCTCACCGTGGGAGACCTCGCATCCGCCATTCGACCGGATGAGGTCGACCGCGTTGTGCTCGACATGCTGGCCCCGTGGGAATGCATCGACCCGGTCGCCAAGGTGCTTACCCCGGGCGGCGTCCTGATCTGCTACGTCGCGACCACGACGCAGCTTTCCCGCACCGTGGAGACCATCCGCGACCACGGCCGCTACGCCGAACCCGCCGCCACCGAAACCCTGCTGCGCACCTGGCATGTGGAGGGACTGGCCGTCCGCCCCGATCATCGGATGGTCGGGCACACTGGCTTCTTGGTTACTGCGCGCCGCATCGCGGACGATGTCGACCTGCCGCCGCGTCGTCGCCGTCCGGCCAAGGGCGCCGATGCCGAGGACCTGTGGGCGCCGGAGACCACTGGAGCCGGCGAGGACCGTGAAGCCCAGAGCGCTGCCCGCGAGGCGCGCCTCGCGCGCCGCGGCGAGCTTCCCTAAGCCCGCGCTACTCGGCATCCGGGCCGGCGACCATGGCGCCGTCGGTCACCCGGCGCACATGAATGCATTCGCCGGGGCACTCCTTGGCCGAATCGATCACATTGAGCACCAGATCCGCCGAAACGGCCACCCGCGCGCCCGACGCGCTCTGCAACTCGCCCGTGCCGTCTTTCACGTACGCGAGCCCGTCGATATCGAGTTCGAACACGTCGGCGGCGTACTGCGCGCACAGACCGTCACCCGTGCACAGGTCCTGATCGATCCAAACTTCTAGCTGTTCGCCGCTCATCAGGAACGCCAACCATCCCATCCGCGTTGTGGTCTACCAACGACCCTAACAAGTCGAACCCGGTAGGCGTCGCCCGCGTGTCATGTACAGGCGGGCCCGCCGAAACAATAAGCATGGACACGTAGAGGACGGGGGAGTAATGATCGAGTCCCGCAAGCGATCACGCCCGCCGGAGTTCCGGTGCACTGATCCGAACGGGTGCCCGCCATTTCACATGAACGAGCACTGAAGGGGGAATCGTGTTGATGGCAGTGTTGCCGACTCAACGGGGGACGACCGAGGTGGCGACCCGGCCACGAGGAGTCCCCGGATCCGCCGGTACCCAAGCTGTAAGCGAGTCTTCAGTTTGGGCCGGGCGTACTCCAGGTAGGGTCGTAACGTCGCAACACTCCGCGAGGAGGTGAGGACCGTGCCAGCCCACGAAGACGACAAGCCGTTGCGCACCCCCGGTTCCCGGTCTGGTCGCGGCGGACCGATGGGTTCCGATCCCGATCCGATGGCCCAGGTCGCGTACCTCGAGCAGGAGATCGCCGTACTGCGGCGCCGCCGGGCCGAGGTTCCCCGGGGTGGCCGCGCGCTCGAAGAGCGCGTCGGCGAACTCCAGGCCACGGTCGCCGGACTGACCGCGCAGAACGAGCGTTTGGTCGCCACTCTCCGCGACGCGCGCGACCAGATCGTCGCGCTCAAGGAGGAAATCGACCGGCTCGCCCAGCCCCCCTCCGGATTCGGCGTCTTCCTCGAAGCCAACGAGGACGGCACCGCCGACATCTTCACCGGCGGACGCAAGCTGCGGGTGACCGTCACACCGAATATCGAGCTGTCCGAGCTGCGCCCCGGCCAGGAGGTCATGCTCAACGAGGCGCTGAACATCGTGGCCGGCTTCGGCTACGAGCGGGTCGGCGAGATCGTCATGCTCAAGGAGTTGCTCGAGGACGGCGAGCGGGCCCTGGTCATCGGGCACACCGACGAAGAGCGCGTAGTGCGCCTCGCCGAGCCGCTGCTCGACTCGGTGATCCGGGCCGGCGACGCGCTGTTGCTTGAGCCGCGCTCCGGCTACGTCTACGAGCGGGTGCCCAAGTCCGAGGTCGAGGAACTGGTCCTCGAAGAGGTCCCGGACATCGACTACCACGACATCGGTGGCCTGAGCAGCCAGATCGAGCAGATCCGCGACGCCGTGGAGCTGCCTTACCTGCACGCGGACCTGTTCCGCGAGCACGAGCTGCGTCCGCCGAAGGGCGTGCTGCTCTACGGCCCTCCCGGCTGCGGTAAGACGCTCATCGCCAAGGCTGTGGCGAACTCGCTGGCCAAGAAGGTTGCCGAGATCAACGGCAAGGACAAGGGCAAGAGCTACTTCCTCAACATCAAGGGCCCCGAGCTGCTCAACAAGTACGTCGGCGAAACCGAGCGGCACATCCGCCTGGTCTTCCAGCGGGCGCGCGAGAAGGCCAGCGAGGGCACCCCGGTCATCGTGTTCTTCGACGAGATGGACTCGCTCTTCCGCACCCGCGGGTCGGGCGTGTCCTCCGACGTGGAGAACACCATCGTCCCGCAGCTGCTGTCGGAGATCGACGGTGTCGAGGGACTCGAGAACGTCATCGTCATCGGCGCCTCCAACCGCGAGGACATGATCGACCCGGCCATCCTGCGCCCCGGCCGGTTGGACGTGAAGATCAAGATCGAGCGGCCGGATGCCGAGGCCGCCAGGGACATCTTCACCAAGTACCTCACGTCCGACCTGCCCATCCACGCCGACGACCTGCTGGAGTTCGCCGGTGACCGGCAGGCGTGCGTCGAGGCGATGATCCAGCACACCGTGGAGCGGCTCTACGACGAGAGCGAGGACAACCGCTTCCTCGAGGTCACGTACGCCAACGGGGACAAGGAGGTTCTCTACTTCCGCGACTTCAACTCCGGCGCGATGATCCAGAACATCGTCGACCGGGCCAAGAAGGCGGCCATCAAGTCGGTGCTGGTCACCCGCCAGCACGGCCTGCGGGTGCAACACCTGCTGGACGCCATCGTGGACGAGTTCGCGGAGAACGAGGACCTGCCCAACACCACCAACCCCGACGACTGGGCCCGCATCTCCGGCAAGAAGGGGGAGCGGATCGTCTACATCCGCGCCCTCGGCACCGGAAAGAACCAGGAGTCCGGCCGAGCGATCGACACGGCCACCAACACCGGCCAGTACCTGTAACAGCAGACTCGAAGGCGCCCTCCGGACCAGTTCCGGAGGGCGCCTTCGCGCTGGTTGGGGTTACTCGCCGTCCTGTCGGGAGATGACGGTGTTCAGCAGCTCCACTATCTGCTGCTGACCAGCGGCTGTCGCTTCGAACTTGCCGCGCATCTCGACGAAGTTGTCGTCCACCTTGGCGAAGTTGTCGTCCACCTTGGCGAACCCGGCCGCCATCTGGCGTCGGATGTCGAGTTGGTCTTCGCGCAACGCATTGAGGGTGGCCGTGGTGGCCTGGCGGAAGTCCCTGATCTCGCCGCGGATCTCGCTGACGTCACGGTCGGCGCCGCCCGCCAGCACACGAGCGGCGACGGCGTCCTGCCTGGTGACGTGCACTTCGTGGGACAGTTCGTGGACCTCGGTCTCCAGGGCGGCGACTCGAGCTTCCAGGTCGTCGGGTTGAGCCATGCGGGCAGCGTACCGGGGCCGACCCGTCGGGCGCGCCTCTCGATCATCGCTCGTCAGCGGCCGATTCGGCGTTGGATTGCCGGGTCAGCAACCGTTCCAGCGCCATTCGCCCGTCGGGCACGAACGGCCACTCCGGATCGGCCAGCCGTGTCACCAACTCCGCGATCGGCAACCACTCACCGGCCACCACTTCGCTGGGCTGCCACACGATGGGGCCGGACCACCGCACCTCGTACACGAACGCGTGGTAGCGGATCGGCGGATCCACGTATCGGAACGTGAACAGCGGCGTCGGGGTGACACCGGTCACGCCCAGCTCCTCGGCCAGTTCGCGACGGACGCACCCGTCCGGTGTCTCGCCCGCCGCGACCACGCCGCCGGCGAAGCAGTCGTGGCAGCCGGGGAACACGTCCTTGGTGGCACTGCGTCGATGCACGTAGACCTGCTCGCCGTCCGGTGACAGGACGAGCGCCGCGGTGGCGGCGTGCCACAGGCCCCGGGCCCGCATCACGGACCTGGCCACCGCACCCACCGGTGTGCCACCCTCGTCGTACTCGGCAACCAACTCATCACTGGTCATGCCGTCATGATGGCGGCCGGGTGGTGCCCCGTACGCTGGAGCCATGCGGCGGATCATCGGTACCGAGGTCGAGTACGGCATCGCTGTCCCCGGCGACGCCACGGCGAACCCGGTCCTGACCTCGACCCAGGTCGTGCTCGCGTACGCCGCGGCGGCCGAGGTGCCCAGGGCCCGGCGGGCCCGCTGGGACTACGAGGTGGAGTCGCCGCTGCGCGACGCGCGCGGGTTCGACCTCGGCGCCCCCGGCATGCCCTCCGGTGACCCGGACGTGGACGACCTGGGCGCGGCCAACGTGATCCTCACCAACGGCGCCCGGCTCTACGTCGACCACGCCCACCCCGAGTACTCCGCTCCCGAGGTGACCAACGCGCGGGACGCGGTGATCTGGGACAAGGCGGGGGAGCGGGTGATGGAGGAGGCGGCGCTCAAGGCCGCCACCGTGCCCGGCCAGCCGCGCCTGCAGCTCTACAAGAACAACGTGGACGGCAAGGGCGCCAGCTACGGCACCCACGAGAACTACCTGATGGCCAGGGGCACCCCGTTCACCGCGGTGATCGGCGGACTGACCCCGTTCTTCGTGTCCCGCCAGGTGATGTGCGGCGCCGGCCGGGTGGGTCTCGGGCCCACCGGCGACAAGGCCGGTTTCCAGCTCTCCCAGCGTGCCGACTACATCGAGGTCGAGGTCGGCCTGGAGACCACGCTCAAGCGCGGCATCATCAACACCCGCGACGAGCCGCACGCGGACGCCGACAAGTACCGTAGGCTGCACGTGATCATCGGCGACGCCAACCTCGCCGAGACGTCCACCTACCTCAAGGTGGGCACCACGGCCATGGTGCTGGACATGATCGAGACCGGCCAGCGGTTCGACCACCTGCGGCTGTCCGACCCGGTCCGCGCGGTGCACGTGATCAGCCACGACCCCACCCTGAAGACCACCGTGGAACTGGCCAACGGACGCAAGTTCACCGGCCTGGACCTCCAGTTCGCCTACCTGGAACTGGTCACCGCGCACGTGGAGAAGGAGGGCACCGACCGGGTGTCCCGCGAGGTGCTGCGCACCTGGGGCCAGGTGCTGGACGACCTGGCCCGCGACCCGATGAGCTGCTCGGACCGGTTGGACTGGCCGGCCAAGCTGCGGCTGCTGGAGGGCTACCGGGCCCGGGACGGCCTGAACTGGGGTTCGCCCCGGCTGCACCTGGTGGACCTGCAGTACGCCGACGTGCGGCTGGACAAGGGCCTGTACAACCGGCTGGTGTCCCGTGGCTCGATGCGACGGCTGGTCAGCGAGGAAGAGGTCCGCGAGGCGATCACCACACCGCCCGAGGACACCCGCGCCTACTTCCGCGGCCGCTGCCTGGAGCGCTACCCGAACGCCATCGCCGCGGCGTCGTGGGACTCGGTCATCTTCGACCTGGGCCGCGAGTCGCTGGTGCGCATCCCGACGCTGGAGCCGCTGCGCGGCACCAAGCAACACGTCGGTGCGCTCCTGGAGAACGCGAACACGGCCGAGGAGCTCGTCGACGCGCTGACCAGCGGTTGACCTACTCCACCTGTGCGACATTCCGGTAACGCCACGCCACCGCGGCCGATGGCGTTCGCCGCAGGTCGGTGTGGCTGGGTAATCTTCGGATAGGCCAAGCATGGTCGAAGCCAGATCGATGGCTGGGAGGCGAGATGGCCCAGGAACAGATTCAGCGCCAGGGCGGCGGCGACGGTGACGACGACGTAGAAGGTGGTGGACCCGCCGGTCAGGAACGTCGTGAGCAGCTCAACGAGGACGTGGACGCGATCCTGGACGAGATCGACGACGTGCTCGAGGAGAACGCCGAGGACTTCGTCCGCGCGTACGTGCAGAAGGGCGGCGAGTGACCGACCGGTCACCCTCCGTCCGTAGTTGGACCCCCATGTGATCGATCAGGAGACCACAACAGGTATGGAACCCACGTCGTCCGGTTTCCCGCAGGGCGTCGGCCTGACGCCTGCCCACCTCTCGATGGGCACGTCGTCCTTCACCGACTTCCTGCGCGCTCAGGCGCCGGACCTGCTGCCCGGCCGTCGCACGGCGGCGCAGTCGCTGCCGGCTGGGTACAGCCAGCTCGAGCTGGCGCACGCCACGACGATCGTGGCGTCCGTGTTCAAGGGCGGCGTGCTGATCGCCGGTGACCGCCGGGCGACGACCGGGAGCCTGATCGCCTACCGCGACATGGACAAGGTCTACGTCACCGACCAGTACTCGGCCGTGGGCGTGGCCGGCACCGCGGGCGTCGGCGTGGAGCTGGTCCGGCTGTACGAGGTCGAGCTGCGCCACTACGAGAAGATCGAGGGCGTCCCGCTGTCCCTGGACGGCAAGACCAACAAGCTGGCCACGATGGTGCGGGGCAACATGGACGCGGCCATGGCCGGCCTGATCGCCCTGCCGCTGTTCGTCGGCTACGACGTGGACGCGGCCGACCCGGACCGGGCAGGCCGGATCGTGTCGTTCGACGCGGCGGGCGGCCGGTACGAGGAGTTCGGCGGCTACCACGGCATCGGCTCCGGTTCGCTGTTCGCCAGGTCGGCGCTGAAGAAGCTGCACAGCCCGAACGACGACCAGGAGACCGCGGTGCGCAACGCGGTCGAGGCGCTGTACGACGCGGCGGACGACGACTCCGCCACCGGCGGCCCGGACCTGGTCCGCCGGATCTACCCGACGGTCATCACCATCACCGGCGCCGAGGGTGCGGTGAAGCTGTCCGAGGAGCAGACGCAGGCGGTCGCCGAGGCCGTCGTCGCGGGCCGCATGGAAAGCTAGGCACCAGCAGTTCCGTCCGTCACCCCGCCCGCACCAGCACAGCCAGGAGCCAGCACCGTGTCCATGCCGTTGTACGCCTCGCCCGAGCAGTTGATGCGCGAGCGGTCCGAACTGGCCCGCAAGGGCATCGCGCGCGGTCGCAGCGTCGTGGTGTTGACCTACACCGGCGGAGTGCTGTTCGTTGCGGAGATCCCGCCCAAGAGCACGTTGCACAAGGTGTCGGAGATCTACGACCGGATCGGTTTCGCCGCCGTCGGCCGGTACCCGGAGTTCGAGAGCCTGCGCCGGGCCGGCATCAGGCACGTGGAACTGTGGGGCTACTCCTACGACCGCCGGGACGTGACCGCCCGCCAGCTGGCCAACGTGTACGCCCAGACGCTGGGCACGATCTTCACCGAGCAGCTCAAGCCGTTCGAGGTGGAGATCTGCGTCGCCCAGGTCGGCACGTCACCGGGTGAGGACCAGCTGTTCCGGCTCACCTACGACGGCTCCATCACCGACGAGCCGCGCTACATCGTGATGGGCGGCCAGCCGGACGTGATCACCGCCGCGCTGCGCGACACCTACACCGAAGGCATGGACCTGGCCACCGCGCTGCAGGTTGCGGTGCGCGCGCTGAGCAACGCGTCGCCGGCCGGCGGCCCGTCGGGCGGCAAGAACAACGCCAACGGCGGTGAGCGGCCGATGCTGGACGTGGACCGGCTGGAGGTGGCGGTGCTGGACCGCGGCCGGCCCAACCGGGCGTTCCGCCGGATCAGCGGCGCCGCGCTCGCCTCGCTGCTGCCGACTCCGGAGCCGCCGGCCGCCGAGCCCGAGTCGTCCGCCGGGCCGGAGGCCGCTGGCGAGTCCACCGAGGGCTGATCCCCGGAACAAACCCGGGCCCCGGAACGGTTGTCGTCGGTATGCAGGTCGAGATCTACTCCGATGTCGCGTGCCCGTGGTGCTACGTCGGCAAGACGCGGTTCGAGCGCGCGCTGGCCGCGTTCCCGGGTGCCGGCGATGTCGACGTGAGCTACCGGCCCTACCAGCTCAACCCGACCACGCCGACCCAGGCGCAGCCGCTGTACGAGTACTACGACACGCTGTTCGGGCCCGGCTTCCGCGACAAGCACTCGCAGGTGGTGGACGTCGCGAAGGCGGAGGGTCTCGACTTCCGGTTCGACCACGCCCTGGCGGTGAACACGTTCACCGCGCACCGGTTGCTGTGGTTGACCGAGCGGGACTACGGCGCCACCGTGCAGCGGGACCTGAAGGCCGCCTTGCTGCGTGCCTACTTCACCGACGGCGGCGACGTCGGCGACACGGACACGCTGGTCGAGCTCGCCGCCGGGGTGGGCGTGGCCGCCGAGCGGGCACGGACCTGGCTGACCGGCACCGAGGGCGTCCGGGAGACCCAGCGGGCCATCGACCACGCCCGCAGCCTCGGCATCCAGGCGGTGCCGACGTTCGTCTTCAACGGCAAGTACGCGGTTCGGGGCGCCCAGGAGGCCTCGACGTTCCTGCGGGTACTGGAGGAGGTCGCGGCCGACGCGGCGGGCGCGCAGACGCCCGAGGACGGCGCCTGTGCCGACGGAAGTTGCGCCGTCTGACCGGCCGTTTTCCTGTTACGAACCCCTGGACGAGCGACAACGGCCCCGACACGGACAGTCATGCCCCCAACGGCGCACCGATGAAGTCGGGGGAAACGCCTAGGGTGGAGTAATGCAGCGGCGGATCTTCGGTATCGAGACCGAGTTCGGTGTCACGTGCACCTTCCACGGCCAGCGGAGGCTGTCGCCGGACGAGGTCGCGCGTTACCTGTTCCGGCGGGTGGTGTCATGGGGTCGTTCGTCGAACGTGTTCCTGCGCAACGGCTCCCGGCTCTACCTGGACGTCGGCTCGCACCCGGAGTACGCCACGGCGGAGTGTGACGACCTGACTCAGTTGGTCACGCACGACAAGGCGGGGGAGCGGATCCTGGAGGACCTGCTCGTCGACGCGGAGCGCCGGCTGGCCGACGAGGGCATCGGCGGGGACATCTTCCTGTTCAAGAACAACACCGACTCGGCCGGCAACTCCTACGGCTGCCACGAGAACTACCTGGTCGCCCGGGCCGGCGAGTTCTCCCGGATCGCCGACATCCTGCTGCCGTTCCTGGTCACCCGCCAGCTCATCTGCGGCGCCGGCAAGGTGCTCCAGACGCCGCGCGGCGCGGTCTACTGCCTGTCCCAACGGGCCGAGCACATCTGGGAGGGTGTGTCCAGCGCCACCACGAGATCCCGCCCCATCATCAACACCCGCGACGAGCCGCACGCCGACGCCGAGCGTTACCGCAGGCTGCACGTGATCGTCGGCGACTCGAACATGTCCGAGGTGACGACGCTGCTCAAGGTGGGCAGCGCGAACCTGGTGCTGGAGATGATCGAGCAGGGCGTCCAGTTCCGGGACTTCAGCCTGGACAACCCGATTCGGGCGATCCGCGAGATCAGCCACGACCTGACCGGCAAGCGGCCGGTCCGCCTGGCCGGCGGCCGGGAGGCGTCGGCGCTGGAGATCCAGCGCGAGTACCACTCCAAGGCCGCCGAGCACGTGGCGCGGCGCGGGTCGGACCCGATCGCCGACCGGGTCATCGAGCTGTGGGGCCGCACGCTGGACGCGGTGGAGAGCCAGGAGCTGTCCAAGATCGACCGGGAGATCGACTGGGCGATCAAGTACCGGCTGGTCGAGCAGTACCGGGTCAAGCACGGCATGGAACTGTCCAGCGCCCGCGTCGCGCAGCTCGACCTCGCCTACCACGACATCCGCCGCGGCCGGGGCGTGTTCGACCTGCTGCAGCGCAAGGGCCTGGTGGAGCGCGTCACCAACGACGACGACATCGAGACCGCCAAGGACATCCCGCCGCAGACCACCAGGGCGAAGCTGCGTGGCGACTTCATCGCCGCCGCCCAGTCGGCCGGCCGGGACTTCACGGTCGACTGGGTGCACCTCAAGCTCAACGACCAGGCCCAGCGGACCGTCCTGTGCAAGGACCCGTTCCGGGCCGTGGACGAGCGGGTGGAGCGGCTGATCGGCTCACTCTGAGCCGCCGCTGACCACCGTGGCGTAGAAGTCGGGGTGCTGGCCGCAGCCCGCGTTCCAGGACGCGATGCCGGCGAGCGTGCCGTCGACCACCAGCGGTCCGCCCGCGTCGTCGGCGCACCAGCCGCTGCCCTGACCGCCCGCGCAGAACATTGCCGTGCCGCGGTAGGCGCGGCCGGACACGTACCGGTCGTACACGTCCTGGCAGGTCGCCGGGTCGGCGATCGGGACCGTGGCCTTGCGCAGCAGCAGCGGATCGCCCGTCTGGCCGGTGCTGCCGTAGCCGTACACCGTGGCGACCGTCCCCGGCGGGTAGGCGGTCGTGGCCGGCGGCAGGGTCGGGAACGGGAACGGGTCGGCCAGGGTGATCGTGCCGCCGTCGTCGCCGGTCTGCGGCGCCACGAAGTCCCGTGGCAGGTGCACGGCGGTCGCGCCGGACACCGCGTCACCCTTGCTGACCTGGCCGAGATCGGGCCGGCCGCCGACCACGGTGATCCTGTCCGGCGTCCGGCCCTGCAGGCAGTGTGCCGCCGTGGTGACCGTGTTCGGGGCGGTGAGGCTGCCGTCGCAGAACGGGTAGCCGTTCTGGTCGACCAGCGCCACCACCCACGGCGCGGTGGCGGGCTGCCCGCCGACGATGTCCGGCGCGGTGGCCGCGACCGCCGGCTGGGCGATGGCGACGGCGAGAACGGCGGCGGCCAGCGTGCTGGCGACGATCATGGCACTCCTCGGGCTCGGGTGATCTCCCGCCAACGAACCGGCACCGCACCTCAGCCGCAACCCGGGTCCGGATCCGCCACACCGTCGGGTGAGACCAGCGCGGCCAGCCCGTGCGGTACCCGGCCCAGCCCGAACTCGTAGGCGTGGTCGGGGTGGTAGGCCCGCCGTGCGCCAGGCCGGCCGCCGTGCCGACCCGGGACGCCGTGGGGTAGGCGGCCGGGTCGACCATCCGGGCCAGGTACGGCCCGGCCGACTCCCACCACTGCGTTTCGGTCATCCCGCTGTCCCGGCCGGCCGCGGCGAACTCCGCCTCGGCGCGGGCGGCGGCCCGCACGAAGCCGAGTACGAACGTCAGCGCCGCGTCCCGGTCGACGTCGCCGAGGCCGAGCCCGGCGAACGCGGTCGGCTCGTGCTCGTACTTGGCCAACAGGCCGGGACCCAGCGGCGCCGGCTGGTGGACACCATGGCGGCCCACGGGTGGCGCCGGAACAACTCGCCGTTCTCGGGCGCGACCGCCGTCACCTGTGCCCGCCAGGACCGGCCGGCCAGGTCCGTCCGGGACATCCGGGCGTAGACGGCGTCCAGCATCAGGTCCAGCAGTTCGGCGTTGCCCGGCACGTAGGTGTACAGCGACATGGGTGCGACGCCGAGCGAGCGGGCCACCCGACGCATCGTCACCGCGGCCAGGCCTCGGCCGTCGGCCACCTCGATCGCCGCCGCCACCAGGCCGTCCACGGTCAGCCCGGGCCGGGGTCCCCGACCCGATGCCCTCGTGTCGCGCCAGAGCAGGCGCAACGTGCGCGCCGGATCGCCGGCACCGGTTCGGTCGGTCACGGCCCGCCTCCCATCGCCGTACAATGTACACTGTACGGAGTACGAGAAACTGGGAGGGCTCCATGAAGATCACCGCGTCCGCCGTGTCGCTCAACGTCGACGACGTGACGGCGTCGGCGGAGTTCCTGATCGACCACTTCGGGTTCCGGCAGGACATGGCCGCGGACGGCTTCGTGTCGCTGGCCAGGGACGACGCCGGGATGAACGTGGTCTTCCTGCGCCGGGGGCTGGCCATCCTGCCGGCCGACCAGCGCGACGATCACGCGAACGGGTTGATCCTGGCGTTCGTCGTCGACGACCTGGACGGTGAACTCGCCCGGCTGACCGCCGAGGGTGTCACCATCACCATGCCGCTGACCGTGGAAGAGTGGGGCGAGCGGGCGTTCCAGGTCAGGGACCCCAACGGCGTCATCGTCGAGCTCGTGGACATGCGCGGCGTCGGGGGCTGAACAAGGGGGACTCGCCCGCGACACGCGTGAGAAATCTCTCCGCACGCTTGTCGAACGCCTGTGCGATCATGAACGGGGCCCGCTTCCCCCGGAGGCCACCTCCAGGGCTTCCGGCGGAAGCGGGATCGACCCCACCACCACGTCAGTGGTGGTGGGCGTGTTCTGTGGCCGGGTGATCGTGCCCGTCGTCCGGGCCGCCGCCCATCATCCGCAGCATCGGCCAGCCGCCGGTCCGCGTGAACCGCCACACCAGCACCGCCGCGACCAGCAGGAACGCGATGTTCAGCCAGGTCGTGTAGTTCCACGACACGCCCTCGTCGGGCAGGTGGGCGGTCGACCGGTCCGGCACCAGCCCGAGCCCGCCGAACAGCAGTTCCACCAGGTAGCCGGCGAGCACGATGGTCACGTAGAACGAGCCGGCGACGACCAGCGCCATCCGGGTGCCGTAGTAGCGCCGGTAGATGTTCAGGATGGGCAGGATCAGCAGGTCGGCGAAGATGAACGCGACCACGCCGCCGAAGCTGATCCCGCCGGTCCACAGCACGACGGCCAGCGGCACGTTGCCGATCGAGCACACGAAGCTGACCACCGCGACCAGCGGCCCGACCAGCGGACCCCACACCTGCGCCACCCCAGGGTGGCCGGTCAGGAAGAAGTCCCGCCAGAACGCGTCGGGCACCCAGGTCGCGATGACCCCGGCGATCACCAGGCCGATCACCAGGTCGCGCAGGATCGCCGCCCATTCCATGACGAACACGTGCGACACCGACGTGAACCCGTCGCGGGAGGCCAGCCGGCGGGTGAAAGAACCCTTCCGCTGGATGGACATGTCCATCGCGGCGTGGCCCTCCATCGACCCGGCCACCCCCCGGTCGGCCTGCTCGGCCGCCTTGGCCACCAGGCCGGCACGCAGCACCAGCCGGAACACCACGGCCAGCAGCACGATCATGATCGGCCCGCCGACGAACTCGGCGAGCGTGAACTGCCAGCCCATCAGCAGCGCGAGGATCACGCCGAGTTCCACCACCAGGTTGGTGGACGCGATCTCGAAGGCCATGGCCGCGGTGAAGTTGGCGCCCTTGCGAAACAGCGACCTGGCCAGCGCCACGGCCGCGTAGGAGCAGGACGACGACGCGGCGCCCAGGCCGGTGGCCAGCGCGAGGTTGCGCGGCCGGTCACCGCCGAGCAGCCGGACCACCGTCGACCGGCGCACCACGGCCTGCACGACGGCGGACAGGGCGAAGCCGAGAATCAGCGCCCACAGGATCTCCCACGTCATCGAGCCGATCGTGGCGAGCGCCGCACCCACCTGCCCCATCACACACCTCCCGGTCGATACCCCCATCGGGTATGCGACGGGTCAGTCATACCCTTGGGGGGTATCTCCGTCAAGTTGGTCGGTTGCGCACATCGCTACCTACGGTGAGGGATCGGCAAGTCCGCATGTATCGGCGGGGCCGTCGGCGTTAGGGTGCGGGACGTGTCCACCGCGCGCGCGGAGCGTCTCGTCAATCTTGTGTTGTGCCTGCTGTCGACCCGGTCCTACCTGACCGCGGAGCGCATCAGGGGCATCGTCGCCGGCTACGCCGACGCGCCCTCCGACGAAGCGTTCTTCCGCATGTTCGAACGGGACAAGGCGGAACTGCGTGACCTCGGCGTGCCGCTGGAGACCGGCCGGAACTCGGCGTTCGACGCCACGGACGGTTACCGGATCGCCCGCCGCGACTACGAACTGGGCGATATCGACCTGGAACCGGACGAGGCCGCCGCCGTCGCGCTGGCCGTGCGGCTGTGGGAGGCGCCCGAACTGACCGGGGCCGCCCGGGGCGCCCTGCTCAAGCTGCGCGCCGCCGGCATGGACGTGGACGAGGACTCGGCGCCGACCGTGGAACCCAAGGTGCGGGCCACCGAACCGGCGTTCGCACCGCTGCTGGCCGCCGTCGAGGCCGGCCAGGCGGTCACCTTCGACTACCGGCGTTCGCCGCCCGGTGACGTGATGACCAGGACCGTCGAACCGTGGGGCGTGGTGTCCTGGCGCGGCCGGTGGTACGTCGTCGGCCTGGACCGGGACCGGGACGCGCCCCGGTGCTTCCGGCTGAGCCGGGTGGTCGGTGACGTCCGGCCGATCGGCGGGCCCGGCGTGGTGGAGCGGCCGGCGGGTGTCAACCTGCTGGAATACGTGCTGGGCGGCCAGCAGCAGGACCCCCGCCCGACCACGACCGCACGGCTGTGGGTGGCCGAGGGCCGGGCGCACGGCGTCCGCCGCCAGGCCACCGTGATCGGCCCGCGCGAACTGGACGGGCAGCGGGGCGACGAGCTGACCGTCAAGCTGCGGTTCCCCGAGTCGGCGGCCGGCTGGCTGGCCGGACACGGCGAGGACGTGGTGGTGCTGGACCCGGACGTGCTGCGCAAGGCCGTCCGGGAACGCCTGCTGGGCACGCTGGACGCCCAGGACAGGGCGAACTCCGGGGGGATTCGACGATGAACGCGGTGAGCAGGGCGGCGGCCGGGTCGGCGGGTGCGGCGGCCGACCGCCTGCCCCGGCTGCTGGCGCTGGTGCCCTACCTGATCGCCCGGCCGGGCATCCCGGTGGACGAGGCGGCGGCCGACTTCGGGGTGACGCCCAAGCAGCTGCGCAAGGACCTGGAACTGCTGTGGATGTGCGGCCTGCCCGGCTACGGCCCCGGCGACCTGATCGACCTCTCGTTCGAGGGCGAGACCATCACCGTCACCTACGACGCCGGCATGCGCCGGCCGCTGCGGCTGACCGCCGCCGAGGCCACGTCGCTGCTGGTGGCGCTGCGTGCGCTGGCCGACACCCCGGGCGTGGTGGACACCGACGCGGTCCGCCGCAGCCTGGCCAAGATCGAGTCCGCGGTCGGCCAGGCCCGGCCGGCCGGGGTCGTGGTCGGCCTGGCGATGCGGGAGACCGAGAGCACCGAGCGGACCCGGCAGGTGGTGGTCGCAGCGCTGCGCGAGCGCACGGCGCTGCGCATCCGCTACTACACGGCGTCCCGGGACCAGATCACCGACCGGACCGTCGACCCGATGCGGATCCTGCTGGTCGAGGGCCGCAGCTACCTGGAGGCGTGGTGCCGGCAGGCCGAAGGTGTCCGGTTGTTCCGGTTGGACCGGATCGACGAGATCACCGTCCTGCCCGAACCGGCCGCGCCGCCGCCGCACGCCACCCCGCACGACATCTCCGAGGGAGTGTTCCAGGCCGAGCCCGACCAGCGGGAAGCGGTGCTGGTGCTGCTGCCCGACGGCCGGTGGATCGCCGAGTACTACCCGGTCGAGGAACTCACCGAACTGGAGGGCGGCAGCGCCCGGGTCCGGATGCGCTACACCGACACGTCGTGGCTGGTCAGGCTCGTGCTGGCGCAGGCGGGTGACGTGGTGGTGGAGGCGCCGGCGGACCTGGCCGATGCCGTGATGTCACGCGCGCGCCACGCACTGGCCAGGACTGATCACCTGCCGGCAACCTGACCCGGCTACGGTAGCGCCCGTGCCGTTCGTACCGATTCTGATCGGGCTGCTCGCCGTGGGCCTGGTCCTGCTCATCGTGGCCGTCCTGCGGATCCGTGGGTCCGTGCGGCGGTTCGGGCAGGCACGGCGGACAATGGACGGATACGTGGCCGACCGCGGCGGAATGTTGCGCGCCCGATCGGCGGCCCTGGGGGTCGCCGTATCGACCAGAGGTCAACACTCTGAATTGGGCATAGGTCGAAAACGACAGCTCCGCGTACCATCGACGGGAGCGTAGAACGGGAGGACCACCGTGCTTAACGGATTCGGCTGGCCGCATCTGCTGATCATCGCCGTGCTGATCATCATTCTGTTCGGTGCCAAGCGGCTGCCTGACGCCGCGCGTGGCATCGGCAAGTCGATGCGCATCTTCAAGGCAGAGACCAGGGGATTGCAGGACGACGACGCAGCGGCCAACACCGGCACCGCGCCGACGCAGACGCCGCCGCAGCAGATCGCGCCGCAGCCCCAGCCCACCAGCGCGCCGTTCGCCACGCCGACCCCGGCGGAACAGTCCAACGGCCAGGTTGACCAGCAGCGCTGAGCGCTGCTGACGACGAACGGACAGACAGGTGGAGCACAACCCGCTCCGCCCGGCTGGCGGACGCCGGGAAGCGAAGCAACGTCGTAGCCGTCGGCTCAACCCCGACGGCACGATGACGCTGATCGAGCACCTCTACGAACTGCGGCGTCGGCTCGGCTTCGCGGCACTCGCCGTGATCCTGGGCGGCATCGTCGGATTCCTGTGGTTCTCGTATCGCATCGGCCCGATCCCCTCGCTGGGCCAGTTGATGAACGATCCGTACTGCCGGCTCCCGGTCACCCAACGGGTCAGCTTCGCCGGTCGGCCGTGCGCCCTGCTGCAGACCCAGCCGTTCGAGGGCTTCCTCATCCGGCTCAAGGTCGGCGTCGCCGCCGGTGTGGTGCTGACCAGCCCTGCCTGGCTCTACCAGGTGTGGGCGTTCATCACCCCGGGTCTGTACCGCAAGGAACGCAAGTACGCGCTCACCTTCGTGACGACCGCCGTCGTGCTGTTCGCCGGTGGCGCCCTGATGGCCTACCTGGTCGTCCCCGAGGCGCTGAAGGTGCTGTCCAACGTCGGCGGCAGCCAGTTCGTCACGGCACTGGCCGCGACGGCCTACGTCGGGTTCATGTTGAACCTGCTGGTGATCTTCGGCGTCAGTTTCGAGCTGCCACTCGTCGTGGTGATGCTCAACATGGTGGGCGTCCTGCACTACGAGAAGCTCAAGCGCTGGCGCCGGGGCATGATCTTCGGCCTGTTCGTGTTCGCCGCGTTCGCCACGCCGGGCCAGGACCCGATCTCCATGACCGCACTGGCCGGCGGCCTGACGATCCTGCTCGAACTGGCCATCCAGATCTCCCGGATCCACGACAAGCGCAAGGCGCAGGAGCGGGTCGACGAGGGCTGGGACGGGCTGTCCGACGACGAGGCGTCGCCGCTGGAGACGCCGGAACCGGTCGCCGACGAACCGTTCAGCTACGACGACGTCACCTGATGATCGCGTCGCGCCGGATGCCATGATCTGCCGGTGATCGCCGCCCTGTTGGTCAGCCCCGCAGCCGGGATGGGCGCTGCCGCGCGCGTCGCCGGCCGCGTGGCCGCCACGCTCCGCCAGTCCGTCGACCACCTGGACACCCTGGTGGCCGACTCGGCGGAGGGCAGCGCGGCGCTGGCCAGGCGGGCGGTCGACGGCCAGGTCGACGTGCTGGTCACCCTCGGCGGCGACGGCTTGGCGCACGTGGCGCTCCAGGCGTGTGCCGGCACCGCGACCGCGCTCGGCGTCGTCCCGGCCGGCACCGGAAACGACCTGGCCAGGGCCCTGTCCGTACCCGCCGACCCGCTGGCCGCCGCGGCCGCCGTGGGTTCGGCGCTGCTGTCCGGCCGGCTCCGGTCGCTGGACCTGGGCCGGGTGGCCGGCGGCTCGTGGTTCGCCACGGTGCTGTGCGCCGGGTTCGACTCACTGGTCAACGAGCGGGCCAACCGCCTGCGCTGGCCGCGCGGACCGCACCGGTACGACGTGGCGATCCTGGCCGAACTGGGCCGGCTGCGGCCCCGGCCGCTGGTGGTGGAGACCGACTCCGAGGTGATGCGGCTGGACGCCACCATGGTCTCGGTCGGCAACCTGCCCTTCTACGGCGGCGGCATCCCGATCTGCCCGGAAGCGGTCGCCGACGACGGCCTGCTGGACATCACCGTGGTGGGCGCCACCAGCCGCCGTGACCTGGTCGCGGTGCTGCCCCGGCTGCGCACCGGCCGGCACATCGACCACCCTGCGGTGACCACGTTGCGGGCCCGATCGGTGCACCTGGCCGGGCGGAACAAGTGGGTGGCGTACGCGGACGGCGAACGCCAGGCCCGGCTACCGCTGACGGTCCGCTGCGTCCCGTCGGCCCTGTCGGTGGTCGCCACCTAGGGCACGACCCAGGCATGCGGCTGGCCGGTCACATCAGCGACCAGCTCGAAGTCCTTGTCGTGGTGCAACATGATCAGGCCACTCCGCTCGGCCGCCGCCGCGATCAACAGGGCCGGGAGCTTCGCGCCTCGGAGGCCCTGGTCCGCCAGTGTCCGCTGCACGCCACAGGCACGGGTGACGTCGGCCGGATCGGAGTCGACGGCGGCGAGCGTTCGCACCGCCCGCACCAGCGTGTCCCATTCGGCGGCGTTGCGGGCCGACTTACCGATCTCCAGGTCGGAAATAGTGCATCTGGCCAGCCTGGAACTGGCCATCAGGTGCTGGACAACCGATCGGAGGTCTTCCCTGGCCAGCCGGGACAGCACGCTCGTGTCCGCGAGATGGGTCAGCGCCACAGCTCCTCGCGATCGATGAATTCGATGGCGGCGAGCGTGTCCAGTGCGGCTTTGATCTCATCGCCGCTGGCGGTGCGGCCGGTGGCCAGGTTCAGTGCCGCGTTGACCGTGTCCTTGATTGTCCTGGTGCCAAGGTGCTCCTGTGCCGCGGCGAGGGCGTCTTCGTCGAGGTCGACCAGATGCTTCACTCGCCAAATATATCCCGCCACACCGCTGTATATCCGCCGGGTGAACGCTCGCCGTGTCGGCGACATGTGACACTCTGGCAGGGTGGCTGATCGCCCCGGGCGTGCCCCGGCCGACGCGTACGCTGCGTCCCGTCGGCGCGCTGCTCGTCCCCAGTTGACCGAGTTCACCAGTGTGGTGCCGTTCGAACTCGACCCGTTCCAGCGGCAGGCGTGCGAGGCGCTCGAGGACGGCCACGGCGTGCTGGTCTGCGCGCCCACCGGTGCCGGCAAGACCGTGGTCGGCGAGTTCGCCGTGCACCTGGCCCTGGCCGAGGGGCGGAAGTGCTTCTACACCACGCCGATCAAGGCGCTGTCCAACCAGAAGTACACCGACCTGGTGGCCAGGCACGGCGCCGCCGACGTCGGCCTGCTCACCGGTGACACGTCGATCAACGGCGGCGCCTCCGTGGTGGTGATGACCACCGAGGTGCTGCGCAACATGCTCTACGCCGGCTCCGCCACCCTGGACGGCCTCGGCTACGTCGTGATGGACGAGGTGCACTACCTGGCCGACCGGTTCCGCGGCGCCGTGTGGGAGGAGGTGATCCTCCACCTGCCGGAGAGCGTGCGGCTGGTCAGCCTGTCGGCGACCGTCAGCAACGCCGAGGAGTTCGGCGACTGGCTGGTCGAGGTGCGCGGTGACACGACGGTCGTGGTGGACGAGCACCGCCCGGTTCCGTTGTGGCAGCACATGATGGTCGCCGGACGGCTGCTGGATCTGTTCGCCGAGGCCAAGGACGGCACCGAACCGCAGCCGATGCCGCAGGGCAGGCACGCCACGATCAACCCGAACCTGTTGCGCCGCACGGAAGAACTCTCCCGCACGCACGCGCCGTGGCAGCGCGGCCGGGGCCGGGGCGGACCCAGCAGGGGCGGTTCCCGGGTGCCCAGGTTCCGGCCGACCTCCCGCGTCGAGGTGGTGGAGCGGCTGGACGCGGCCCGGCTGCTGCCGGCCATCGTGTTCGTGTTCAGCCGGATGGGCTGCGACGCGGCCGTCGAGCAGTGTGTGCGGGCCGGGCTGCGGCTGACCACGCCGGAGGAGATCGACGAGATCCGCGCGATCATCGACCGGCGCACCGCCGAGCTGCCCGAGGCCGACCTGCGGGTGCTGGGCTACTGGGAGTGGCGGGACGCGCTGGAGCGGGGGGTGGCCGGCCACCACGCCGGCATGCTGCCCGCGTTCAAGGAGACCGTCGAGGAACTGTTCGCCGGCGGCCTGGTGAAGGCCGTCTTCGCCACCGAGACGCTGGCGCTGGGCATCAACATGCCGGCCCGCACGGTCGTGCTGGAACGCCTGGTGAAGTACAACGGCGAGGCGCACGTCGAGCTGACACCGGGGGAGTACACCCAGCTCACCGGCCGGGCCGGGCGGCGCGGCATCGACGTGGAGGGGCACGCCGTCGTGCTGTGGCAGCCAGGCGTAGACCCCAAGCAGGTGGCCGGCCTGGCCTCCACCCGCACCTACCCGCTCAAGTCGTCGTTCCGGCCCGGCTACAACATGGCCGTCAACCTGGTCCACCAGTTCGGTGCGGAGTCCGCGCGGGAACTGCTGGAGATGTCGTTCGCCCAGTTCCAGGCGGACCGCTCGGTGGTCGGCCTGGCCCGCCGGATCGAGGCCAACGACCGGGCGCTGGACGGCTACGCCGAGTCGATGACCTGCCACCTGGGTGATTTCACCGAGTACGCGTCGTTGCGCCGCAAGGTGAGCGACCGGGAGAAGTACCTGGCCCGGCAGAACACCATGAGCAGGCGCGCCGAGGCGGCCGCGTCGCTGGAGCGGCTGCGCAAGGGCGACGTGATCGCGGTCGAGTCGGGCCGCCGGTCCGGCCTGGCCGTGGTGATCGACCCCGGCCTCGACCCGCTGACCGAGCCGCGCCCGCTGGTGGTCACCGAGGACCGCTGGGCCGGCCGGCTGTCCGTCACCGACTTCCCGGCGCCGGTCGAGACGCTGGGCAGGCTCCGGCTGCCCAAGCAGGTCGACGTCCGCTCACCCCGGTCCCGCCGGGAACTGGCGGACAACCTGCGCAACGCCGGCATCGCCGCACCCGGGCGGCAGCGGCGGCGGACCAACGCGGCCGACGACCCCGAACTGGCCGCGCTGCGCCGGGCACTGCGCGCCCACCCGTGCCACGGCTGCGAGCAGCGCGAGGACCACGCCCGCTGGGCCGAGCGGCACCACCGGCTGACCGCCGAGAACGACCAGCTCAAGCAGCGGATGGCCGCCACCACCCACTCGCTGGCCAGGTCGTTCGACCGGATACGGCGGCTGCTGTCCGAACGCGGCTACCTCACCGAGGGCGCCGACCAGGACGTCACCGAGCACGGCAGGCGCCTGTCCCGCCTGTACAGCGAGTCCGACCTGCTGGCCGCCGAATGCCTGCGCAACGGCGTGTGGCGCGGCCTGGAACCGGCCGAACTGGCGGCCGTGGTGTCGGCGCTGGTGTACGAGGCGCGGCGGGACGGACCTGCCGAGACCAGGGTGCCGGTCGGCCCGATCGGCGAGGCGCTGGCCCAGACCGCGCGGCTGTGGGCGGCCATCGAGGAGGACGAGCGCCGGCACCGCCTGGACACCACCCGGGAACCGGACGCCGGGTTCGCCTGGCCGGTCTACCGGTGGGCCAGGGGCGAACCGCTGGAACGGGTGCTCACCGCGGCCGAGGCGAACGGCCAGGAACTGCTGGCCGGCGACTTCGTGCGCTGGTGCCGGCAGGTCATCGACCTGTTGGAGCAGATCCGGGACGTGGTGCGCGGCGACGACCCGGTGGGCGCGGTGGCCGGCCGGGCGGCGGCCGCCATCCGCCGTGGTGTGGTGGCCATGGGAACTGTCTGACGGCGGAGACCAGAATGGGGCTGGAACGTTGGTCGGCTGGGTGGGGAAACCTGGTAGACCTGTGGTTTGATCCCCCCGCGAGGGGAACGGTCCGATGAACCGGACCGGCTCGATGGCGACGCAGGACGGCGGCTGGACGACGGTGGCCGATCCCGATTTCGGAGGCGAACGATGAGCAGCCCCTACGGCCCGCCTGGGGGGTCCGATCCGCAGCAGGGCGGCTGGGGCCAGCAACCCACCTACGGCGGCCAGTACCAGAATCCGCAGTCGGGTGGGTTCCCGGCCCAGCAGGGCGGTTACGGGCAGCCCACACCGGGTCAGGGTGGTTGGCCGCAGCAGCCTCAACCGGGTTACGGACAGCAGCCGGTGCCGCAGCCGGGCTACGGGCAGCAGCCGGCTCCCGGCTACGGCCAGCCCGAGCAGCCGCAGTACCCGGGCTACGGCCAGCCCGGCCAGGGCGACCAGCCGCAGTACCCCTACGGGCAGCAGCAGGGCACGCAGCAGTACCCCGGTTACGGCCAGCAGCAACAACAGCAGCAGTACCCGGGCTACCAGCCCGGCTTCCCCGGTGACCAGGCCACGCCGCACCGGCGCACCGGGCTGATCTGGTCGATCGTGGTCGCCGTCGTGGTGATCGCGGCCGCGGTGGCGGTGCTGGGCTTCGTGTGGCCGGGTTGGTTCAACACCAAGGTGTTGGACACCGCGTCGCTGGAGAACGGCGTGAAGACCGTGCTGCAGAACGACTACAAGATCAACGTGAGCAACGTGACCTGCCCGTCCGACCCCGAGGTGTCGGTCGGCAAGGTGTACCAGTGCCACGTCAGCGTCGGCGGCCAGCAGAAGGAGGTCGACGTGACGATCAAGTCCACCGACGGCCTCTACGAGGTCGCACAACCCAGGTAGCCGGCGGGCGGGGGCGCCGCAGCCGATTTATCCGGTCGGCATCCGGCGCCTCCGTACGCGACGATGCGGGTATGACTGACGACGTGCCGACCGCCGCCGAGATCCGGCTCCTGCGTCCCGACGAGTTCCGCGCCGCGAACACGCTGTTCCGCGGCAGCCTGCACCATTCGCCCGCCACCGACGAAGCCTGGGAGCTGCGTGGCGTGTCGTACGAGGAGGGCAGGGTCTACGGCGCCTTCCGCGACGACACGCTGGTCGGCACCGCGCTGTCCTATCCCGGCCAACTCAGCGTGCCCGGCGGCGAACTGCTGCCGATGGCCATGGTCACCGCCGTCGGCGTACGCGCCGGCCACACCCGGCGGGGCGTGCTGACCGGCCTGATGCGGGCCCAGCTCACCGGCATCACCGAGCCCGTGGCGACGTTGCGGGCCAGCGAGAGCATCATCTACGGCCGGTTCGGCTACGGCGTGGCCACCCGCGTCCGGACCGTCACCGTGAACCGCCGGCGCACCACCCTGCGGTCCGGCGTGCCGGACGCCGGCTCGGTCCGGGTGCTGCTGCTGGACGAGGCCGTCGAGCTGCTGCCGGCGCTCTACGACCGGGTGAGCGTGCGCCGTCCGGGGTGGTCGAGCCGGCCGGCCGGCTGGTGGAACGCGACCCGGACCTGGTCCGCGGAACGCAAGACGCACAACGTGGTGGCCGTACATTCCGGTCCGGACGGCGACGACGGGTTCGTCGCCTACACCGTCGAGTACAAGGACGACCAGAGCGTGCTGGCCATCCACGACTTCTTCTTCGAGCGGCCCGAGGTGTGGGGCGCGCTGTGGCGGTTCCTCATGACGGTGGACCTGGTGGACCGGGTGCGCGGCGAGTTCCGGCCACTGGACGAGCCGGTCGAGGAGCTGGTGGCCGATCGCGGGCAGGTAAAGACGTCCGATGTGGAGGACGAGACCTGGCTGCGGCTGGCCGACGTGCCCGCCGCCCTGGCGGCCCGCCGGTTCGGCGAACTGGCGACCGGCGCGGGTTCGGTGGTGGTGGAGGTGTACGACGCGTTCCTGCCGGGCAACTCCGGTCGCTACCTGATCGGCGACGGCCCGGCCCGGAAGGTCACCGAACCGGCCGCGCTGACACTGGACGTCGACGTGCTCGCCGAGCTGTACCTGGGCGCGATCGCACCGTCGATACTGGCCACCGCCGGGCGGATCGGCGTGGTCAAGGCGGACGCGCTGCCGGTGGCGGACCGGCTGTTCGCGGTGTCCGGTTCGCCGTGGTGCGGCACGTTCTTCTAAACCTCGATCCGTGGATCGATGCGCTGGTCGCTCGGCGTGCTGACAGAGAAAGTGCCTTCCAAGCAAGGAGAATCGGGGTTGTCGACGTCCTGATCCACCAGCGCAACGGAAGGCACTTTCAGTGCAACTATCTCATGCTTGGACCCGGGCCACCCCGCTGTTCGATGAGGACAACCTCGTGTCGTGCGCGGGGCTGGCACCGGTCATGGCCCTGGCCGAACAAGCCGACCTCTCCGAGCTCGTGACCAGCAAGGTCACGTTCACGACGACATCGGTGGCCTCGGCCGGGACGAACCCGGCCAGCAAAATCGCCGCGATCGTGGCCGGCATGGCCGCTGGCGCGGACAGCATCGACGACCTCAACGTCATCCGTTCGGGCGGGATGCCGCGGCTGTTTCACCAGGTCTACGCACCCGCCACCCTGGGCCAGTTCCTGCGCGAGTTCACCCACGGCCACAGCCTGCAAGTGGCCTCGGTCGCGCGGGCGCACCTGGTCAACCTCGTCACCACGACCGGTCTGCTGCCCGGCATCGAGCATCAGGCATACGTGGATATCGATTCGCTGCTGCGCCCGGTATTCGGGCACGCCAAACAGGGCGCCAGTTTCGGACACAGCAAGATCGCCGGCAAGCAGGTCCTACGCAGGGGTCTCTCGCCGCTGGTCGCCACCATCTCCACCGGCCACGGCGCACCGGTGGTGGCCGGGCTGCGGTTACGCGCCGGCAAGACCGGTTCCGGCAAGAACGCCGCGTCCATGGTCACCCAGGCGGTCCGCACCGCCCGCGCCGCCGGAGCGACCGGCCAGATCCTGGTCCGTGGGGACTCCGCCTACGGCACCAGCGCGGTGGTCAACGCCTGTCTCACGGCCAGGGCCCGGTTCTCGGTCGTGCTCACCAAGAACCGGGCAGTGCAGCGGGCCATCGCCAGCATCAGCGAACACGCCTGGACACCGGTGTCCTACCCGGGCGCGGTCGTCGACCCGGACACCGGTGTACTGGTCTCTGATGCCGAAGTCGCCGAGGTCGAGTTCACCGCGTTCGCTTCCACCTCTCAGCCGGTCACCGCGCGGCTGATCGTGCGCCGCGTCCGTGACCGGGCGAAGACCGAGGAGTTGTTCCCGGTCTGGCGTTACCACCCGTTTCTCACCAACAGCCTCGAACCCACCGTCGCCGCCGATATCACCCACCGGCGGCACGCGATCATCGAGACCGTGTTCGCTGATCTGATCGACGGACCG
>DASUGU010000008.1:0-32104 GCA_036273855.1 Pseudonocardiaceae bacterium | reverse complement strand
TCGGTGGTAGCCAGGTGATCGGGGGCAGCCTGACGGTGGGCAGCCTGCTGGTGGTGCTGGCCTATCTGGACGACCTGTACTCGCCGGTGCGCGGGTTGGCCAAGCTGGCCGGATCCCTGGCCAAGGCCGGCGCCAGCGCGGTACGGGTGCACGAGGTGCTGTCGGCCACCGAGGCGGTCGTCGACATCCCGGAACCGCGCCAGGCACCGGAGATCATCCACCAGGTCCGGTTCGAACAGGTCGGTTTCGCCTACGAGCCCGGCATGCCGGTGCTGCACGGGTTCGACCTGATCATGGCCGCCGGCGAGACGGTGTGCCTGTTCGGGCCCAGCGGTGCGGGCAAGAGCACCGTGCTGCACCTGTTGCTGCGCCTCTACGACGTCGACTGTGGCCGGATCCTGCTAGACGGCCTGGACATCCGCGGCCTGGACCGCTACAGCCTGCGCCGCCGGATGGCCTTCGTCCCCCAGGACCCCTGGCTGCTGGATGCCACCATCGCCGAGAACATCGCCTTCGGCTCCCGCCAGGCCACCCGCGCCGAAGTCCTGCAGGCCGGGCACGACGCCCTGGTCGACGAATTCGCCGCCACCCTCCCCCAGGGCTACGACACCCCGGTCGGCGAAGGCGGAGTCCGCCTGTCCGGCGGCCAACGCCGCCGCGTCGCCCTGGCGAGGGCGGCCGTGTCCGCGTCGCCGATCGTCCTGCTGGACGAGCCGACCGCCGGGCTGGACGGCGAATCGGCGGACTCCGTGATGCACGCGATCCGCGCGTCCACCGTGGACCGCACCGTCCTGCTGATCACCCACGACCGCGAGCTGGCCGCGATCGCCGACCGGATCGTGCCGCTCACCAAGCTCACCACCACCCCGCCGGTCACGGCGGCCCCGATTGTGCCGGCGCCCAGCCGGCCGTGAAACACACACCGAGGAGAGGGACACCATGATCGAACTGTTCGAGTCGCTGACCCACGACCGTGACGACCACGACGAGCACCACCGCGGCCGGGGCTGGGGCGGCCGTCGCCACGACCGGCACGACCGCGACCGGGACCGGGACCGGGACCGCGACGACCGCTGAGTCAGCGTCGGAGCTTCATGGCCCATCGCCCCACGGCGGTGGGCCATGCCGTCACGTACCGGCCAGCACCACGTACCGTTCGTCCTCGATCTCCTTGCCCCACAACCGAGGATCGGTCAACAGCTCCACGTGCACGCGCGCCACCCAGGGCGCCACGGCGGACGCCAGCACGTCCGAGGGCACCCCGCCCGACCACGGCGTCGTCGAGTCGCTCGCCGCCCAGCGGCCCTCGATCAGCACCAGCCACCCGCCCGGCCGCAGCAGCCGGACCCACTGGCGCAGCGCGGCCACCGGATCGGGCAGCGCCCAGAGCAGATGGCGGGCCAGCACCACGTCGAACCGACCGGCCCGCACCGGCACCTCGGCGGCGTCACCGAGCACCACCGGCAGCCGGCGGCCCGCGTCGGCGAACTTCCGCCTGGCCCGGGTCACCATGCCGGCCGACACGTCGACGCCGACGACCCGGTGGCCCTGCTCGGCCAGCAGCAGCGCCAACGACCCCGTGCCGCACCCGACATCCACCACGTCGGCGCCGGAACCGGGCACCCACTCCCGCAACCGGGCCGCCCACGCCGCCCGCACCGCCGGCGAGCGCAGCCCGTGGTCGGGTTCCGCGTCGAACGTCGGAGCGACGGCTGTCCAGTAGTCGGCGACCTGTGGCATGGCGCCCATGCTGGCAGCGACCACCGACACCCACCGGACGGAACGGCTAGCGGATCCCCCGATCGAGGAACTCCAGCACCCGCCGCTCCAGCAGTGCGGCCGCCGCCGCGTCGTAGCTGGGCAGCGAGTTGTCCGCGAACAGGTGACGGTCACCCGGGTAGAGGAACAGCTCGGCGCCCGGCGTCGAGTCCACCAGCGCCCTGGCCTCGTCGAGGTCACCCTCGCCGGTGAACAACGGATCGGCGTCCATGCCGTGCACCTGCACCGGCAGCCCGGCCGGCCACCCGTCGCCGAACTCCGTCACCGGCACGAAGCTCTCGAACAGCAGCGCACCACGCGCACCGGCCCTGGTCTGCGCCAGGTACTGCGCGGGCAGCACGCCGAGCGAGAACCCGGCGTACACCGGCTCCGCCGGCAGCCCGTCGACCGCCCGCACGGCACGCTGGATCAACTCGGCGAAGCCGATCTCGTCGCGGTGGACGCGAGCATCGGCCATCGTGTCGAAGGTCTGCCCGTCGTACAGGTCCGGGGTGTGCACGGGTGTGGCCACCCGTACGGAGGCGGTCGGCGAACGCGACCACACCCGGGGTCAGCCCCAGCACGTGATGGAACAGCACGACGTCAGCCATTGTCACCCCTAGCGTCACCCGATCGGATGCGGGCACTCTACTGTCCCGGGCGGACAATCCGGTCGCGGTCCCACCATGGCGGAGGACAGTCCACACCGGTCAGTTCGCCGACCGCCGGGCATCGACACATGAATCCTTGCCGATGTAATCATGGAATCAACTAAAGGCCCTAGCCCGACAAACGCACCACGAAGTCGCAATATACGAGTTGCGAGCCAACAGTGACTACCACATCACCCGCCGCGAACATTCCGTATTCTGCGGTGTGCAACAGTTAGCACCACTCCGCATCGAAAGCCGCGCAACGTATCCAAAATCCGCCCCCACCTGCGCAAACGGAATATCGATCATGCGGCCGACACGAAGCCGATCACAGTCCTTCCACCTGCGGAAAGTCCGGATAACCACTGGTAGCGAGGTCGACCCCTCAAGTTGGGGGGTCACCCACCCCTCCAATTCAGGCTTCATGTCACAGGATTCGCCAGGAAGCCTGAACTCGTGGGACCGGCAATCCCACGACTGACAAATCATTGACACGAAACGTCGCGACCGGCGGGCAGGAGGGTCACCGCCATCTGCGACGCCGGCATCCGCTGGGGCGGATTCCGGGGTTCACCCGTGACTCTTGTGCATAGACAGGCATACAAATGAATCTGAGACGGAAAATAGGGCTGCTGTTCTTGGTGGCCCTACTCGGTACTGCGCTGTCCTTGGTGTCAACGGGCAACGCGTTCGCATCGGGAGGTCCTGGCAGCGGCGGTGGCGGCACCGGTGGCGGCGGCACCGGCGGTGGCGGTGGCGGCGGGGGAGGTGGCGGCGGGGGAGGTGGCGGCGGCACCGGTCTTCCGAAGGGCGGCAAGATCGAGGTCGTCGGGCCCTGTGGTGATCTCCTGGACCTGCGGGAACGGGTCGCCGGCACGCTGATCATCACCATCACCCTCCCGAGCACCGACCCCAACGAGGTGTGGAACCTCACGGCGGTGCAGCAGGACTACAGCGCGACGAACGGTGGCCGCTTGGGCAACCCGATCAACCTGGTGCCCAACCCGCTGCCGCCGCTGGCATTCAGCCCGGCCGAGGGTGGCTTCAGCACCACGGCGAACATCGCCGACACCCCGGGACTCACGCACGGCATCATCTACACGGCAACCCGGACCTCCCCCACTCCGCTGAGCTGTGCCAGCCAGGGTTTCTGGACCAACCCGGGCACCGTGGCCGGGCCGGTCGCGGCGAACCCGATCGCCAGGCCCGACACGGCACCGGCGCTGACCGGAGCCACGGAGGCCGACTCCGGCACCAATGACGTGCTGCTCCAGTTCGACCAGGAGATGCTCGACACCGCACAGGGCATTCCGGCCGGCAACCGGTTCCAGATACTGGTCAACGGCGTGGCCCGCACGGTCACCGCGGTGCAGCTGTTCAACGATTCGCCGCCGGGGGACGCGGTCCTCGACATCACGTTCGACGGCGCGGCACTCACCACAGGCCAATCGGTGTCCGTGGTGTACCGCAAGCAACTCACGAACAGCCTGCCACAACTGCAGGACCTGGAAGGTCTCCAGACCCCCAACTTCGGTCCTGTTCTGGTACCTGCCTTCTGATCCACCCCCGAGATGCGCTGCCCGGCGGAATCCTCCGCCGGGCAGCGCTTTCTCGTTGTGTCGGGGTCAACGCACGGAGACCGTCCGGTGGCAGCCGGCCAGTGTCACCGTCGCCGGGCCGTCGGACGTCACCTTCAGGTGGGCGGCACAGCCGACCCGGGCACCGTGCGGGTCGATCGTCACGGCCGAGATGTTGGTGAGTGTGACGTCGAGTTCGTCGGTGGCCTTGACCCGCAACGGATCCTGCCACGTCTGGGTCTGTCCGGTGTAGACGAACGGCCCGCTGGTGCCGCTCGTCGCCACCACCGGATCAGGCTTCGGATCGGTCAGGCCGAAGCCGTGGGAGAACGTGTCGACCGTGCCGAGGTCGTTGTTCACCGACGCGTCGCGCACCCGCAGCCCCGACACCCAGTAGGCGTGGTCGGCGGTCAGGCCCCACGTCGGTTCCTGCATGGCGCCGTCCAGCACGTAGGTGACGTGCGGCGGGTCGGGATCGACGTGCGCGGCACCGAGGAACTGGGCCGACTCGTCGGCCGTCGGGTAGTACGGCCCGTGCATGCCGTCGTACTCCCGCCAGTCCAGCCGGTAGCCGAGCTGCTGGAAGCGGGCCAGCACCTGGAGCTGGCTGCTGGTGACGCACAGGACGTCCTGGTCGGCATTGGCCGCGAGGACCGGCACGTCACGGAACGACGGGACCAGGTTGAGGATCTGGGCACCCTCGCCGCTGATCGACGGCGTCGGCTCCCCCGGCCAGCCGGTCTCCGCGCTGACACAGCCGATGTCCGGTAGCGCCCTGGCGAACAGGTCGGGGAACTCGGCGACGAACTTGTAGGTGCCGTAGCCGCCCATGGACCAACCGGAGATGGCGTTGAACGTCGGATCGAGGTGGAAGTGGCGGCCGGCGTCGGCCCACGCCTCGAAGGTGTCCGCGCCCGCCTCGCTCCAGTACCAGAAGCAGCCGCCCCGGCCCTCCGGCGTCAGCACCACCGAGCCGGTCGCCCGGTCGGCGAGCTGCGCCGCATCGGGCGGGCCGTCGTTGTAGTTGCCGCCGCAGAAGTGCAGGTTCAGCGTCATGCCGTAGCCGGACGCGGGCGCCGGCCGGTCCGGCACGTACAGCGAGTACGGCTGCAACTGGCTGGTGAAGTCCGGCACGGCCAGCGCACCGCTGACGCACGGCTCGTGGCAGTACTGCAGCGGCAACTGCGGTCCACGGCCCTGGCTGTCCTCGAAGTGGCTGGCGTAGATCCGGTCGGTCATGCCGTGGGTGGGCACGCCACCGGGCTGGTCGGGCAGGTCGTCGGTGACGCCGGCCCGCAGCTCGCCGAGATCCACGTCGGCGTGGAACGCGCTGAGGTCACCGGTGGCCAGCGCGGCCGCCTGCTGGCCGTCGCGCCACTCGCTGGTCTCGCCGAACCGGAACGCCACGTTGAACAGCGCGCCGCCCGCCGTGCCGCCGTTGCCCGGCCGACTGGCGGTCGCGGCACCGGACACCGGCTGCAGGTAGATGTCGTGCGCCGCGTCCCACAGGCCGGACGCGGACGCGACCCGCAGCCTCGACAGGTGGCTGGTGTCGATCACGTCGCGGGGCAGCGTCACGGTCACCTGGCGGCGGGTCAGGTCCACGCTCGCCCGCGCGTCGCTGGCGGCCACCTGCTGGCCGGTGGCGGCGTCGGTGACCGCGACGGTGGAGCCGTGCACGGTCACGAACGTCGACGCTGGCTCCCGGGCGCCCGCGTCGAACGGCAGCGGCCGGGGCGTCGCCGAGTCGCCCAGGGCAATCGTGGAGGCGACCAGCGCCGGGTCGATCATCGCGTTGTAGGTCAGGCGGATGGCCAGCCCGGAACGTAGCGGCGTGAGCCGGAACTCGACGAGGTCCGCGGCGTCCTTCGCGTAGCGCGGATCGGTCGGGTACGTGTAGGTGGTGCCCGCGCCGCGGTCGTCGAACAGGTAGTCCTGGTACAGGAACTCACCCCTGCGGTAGGCGCTGGTGCCCGACACCAGGATGGGCGCCGCGTGCCACGGGCTGCCCGGCGCGTTCTCCAGTTGCGGTGCGCGCGGCGGTGGGGCGTAGAGGATCGCCGGTCCCGGGCGGGGTGAGAGGTTCGGTCCCGGTCCCGGTGCGGCGAGCGCCTGGGTCGGTGCCGCGGCGATGCCGGCGGCCAGGCCCGCCGCCAGGAGCGTGATGCGGAGTCGACGCGAGGTGTTGGTCCGGCTGGAACGACGACGCTGACGTTCGGTCAACACGGGCACCGTCCTTGCAGGGTCGCGGTGACGGGCAGTCCGCCGTGCGGGCGGTCCGGCTCATGGTGCCTCCGGCCATCGCACGTGTCAACCGTTATCGATAACGTTTTCTATCATCTGTACCAACTGCATTTGGTCCACTGTGGACCTGCGGGGCAAGTTTCGCGGTGCCGCGATCGGGATCGCTCCAGCGTGTTCGGGCCTTACAGAGGCTTGACAGTCTCCAGCGGACGGTCAAGACTCTGGTCTACTGGATCAGCCACTCATCCACTCAATCGACATCGCCGGCATGCGCGGACCACGGCACCGCGCGATGCGTCCTGCGCGCGGCACGCCCTCGAAAGGTGTCTGTGAAGGAGAGAGCAGCGACATGAAGACGAAATGGGGCCGCAAGCCCGTCATCTGGCTCGGCATCGGCGCGTTGACGGCGGCACTCGGGGTCGCGTCCGGCTCCCCCGTGTTCGCCACCCCCGGCCAGGGCAACGCGTCGGCGAACGCCGGCTGGTTCACCTCGTGGGCGCAGTCGCAGCAGGGCTTAGCGACGACGGCGCTGAACGACCAGTCCGTCCGCATGATCACGCACCTGAGCCAGGGCGGCAACGAGGTGCGCATCCGCATCCAGAACCAGTTCGGCACCGCGCCACTGCAGGTGGACGCGGCCGCGGTGGCCCTGTCGCTGGCGTCGAGTCCGGACGTCGAGCCGGGGACCAGCCGCAACGTCACGTTCAGCGGCCACAAGGCGGTCACCGTCGCGGTGGGTGGCCAGGTCTGGAGCGACCCGGTCAAGCTCGCCACGAAACCGCAGGACAACGTCGCCGTGAGCCTGTTCGTGCCGGACACCGCACCGGCCGGCGTGCACAACTCCGCGCTGCGCAACAACTGGATCACCGCGGCCGGCGCCGGCAACCACGTCGGTGACATCTCCGGCGCCGCGTTCGGCCAGACCGTGACGCAGACCTATCTGGTCAGCGCGGTCGACGTGCACAACCCCAAGCTGATCGGCACGATCGTGCCGTTCGGTAGCTCCATCGTGGACGGCACGGGCAGCACCAACTGCGGCCCCGGCTGCACCATCACCGGCAACAACCAGCGCTGGGCCGACGACCTCGCCCGGCGGGTGGTCGCCGAACTGCCGGCCAACGAGCAGTTCGCCGTGGCCAACGAGGGCATCGGCGGCACCACCAGCGCCGTGGGCTGCCCGAACGAGCCGGCGAGCGTGAAGGGCCTGGAGGCCGGCCCTCGCCTGGAGCGCGACGTGCTCGAACTGCACGGCGTCACCGGCGTGATCTTCTACTACGGCACCAACGACCTGCAGGACAACTGCACCTCGGAGCAGATCCTGAACAGCTACCGGCCGGTGTTCAAGCGCCTGCACGCCGCCGGTCTCAAGGTCTACGTGGTGGCCACGACTCCCCGGCCGATCTACAACGACCAGATGAACCAGTTCCGCTGGGACGTGGACACGTTCACCATGAACCAGAACGACTGTGGCGGCCTGTGTGACGGCGTGATCGACTTCAGCCAGGTCATCGACCAGCCGCTGAACCCCAACGCCATCAACCTGGCCTACGACAACGGCGACGGCATCCACGTCAACATCGCCGGCCAGGCGGCCGAGGCGAACACCCTCAACCTGGCCATGCTGGCCTCCTCGGCGAAGGGCCACTGACCCTTCCCGCACCACCGGATCACGAGTCCCCCGACCCCTGCCAGGGTCGGGGGACTCGTCCGTTCCGCACCATCACGCCGGTATGCGGACATTCCGCGGGCAGTTGGCGTCTTGCGTTCAGCAACCGTTATCGATAACGTTTTCCACGCTCGTTGACGGGCCGGTCACATCGGGAGATCGGAACTTTCGGACGTCCTGCCTTCCCGGTGCTGGCCGGATCCCCCTGGGGATCACACGGTCACGGGAACCGTCGGGCCCGACGGGGGCTGTGGCGACGGTTGGCCGCGCCAGCAGGCCGGCGAGACGTTTCGAAACACAGGCGGGGCCATACCCGCCTGCTCCCAAGGAGTCGTCCGATGAAACTGCGTTCCCTTGCCGTGGCGGCGTTCGGCGCGGCATTACTCGCCTCCGGTTCCACCGCCATCGCGTCGGCCGGCGCGCCCGCGGCCCATCCGGCCGCCCCGCCCGCCGACTCGCTGCGAGCGCTCGCCGCGCAGGTGGGGCTGCGGGTGGGCACCGCCATCATCCCCTTCGACCTGGACAACGCCCCGTACGCGCAGATCGCGGCCAACCAGTTCTCCACCGTCACTCCCGGCAACGAGATGAAGTGGCAGGTGGTGGAGCCCGAGCAGGGCGTGTTCGACTGGTCGGGCGCCGACCGGCTGGTCGCCTTCGCCCAGGCGCACGGCGATCTCGTGCGCGGCCACGTGTTGTTGTGGCACAACCAGCTTCCGACGTGGCTGACCGACGGCGTCGCCAACGGCACGATCAGCGACGACCAGCTCCGCGACCTGCTGCACCAGCACATCACCACCGAGGTGTCCCGGTATCGCGGCAAGATCTGGCAGTGGGACGTGGCCAACGAGTTCTTCACCGACACCAACCCGTCCCAGATCAACCCGAACGACTTCTGGATCTCGCACCTGGGCACCGGCATCATCGCCGACGCGTTCCGCTGGGCCCACGCCGCCGACCCGCACGCGCTGCTGTTCTACAACGACTACAACATCGGCGGTGAGGACGGCTCGAACGCCAAGAGCGACGCCGCCTTCGCGTTCGTCAAGCAGTTGAAGGCCGAGGGCGTGCCGATCAGTGGTGTCGGCGACCAGGGTCACCTCGACCTGCAGTTCGGCTTCCCCACCCAGCTGACCCAGGACCTGCGGCGATTCGCCGGCCTCGGCCTGAAGGTGGCGATCACCGAGGCGGACGTACGCACGTTCGTGAACAACTCGACCGACCAGCAGCCGACCAACTCGCTGGCGCCGACCGCGCAGGCCACCTATTACGACGGCATGCTCAAGGCGTGTCTCGCGGTGCAGAGCTGCATCTCCTTCACCGTATGGGGATTCGGCGACGCGGACTCCTGGGTGCCCGGCACGTTCGCCGGTGAGGGCTACGCCGGCACGTTCGACGTGAACCTCAACCCGAAGCCGTCCTTCACCGCCCTGCAACAGGATCTGCAACTGGCCGTGCACGGTGCACCGCATCGCCGCGGCTGACCACGACACGCCCGGGGCCGCCTCCCGGCCCCGGGCGTGCCTCCTTTTCGGAATTCACCGGAAAGGACCACGAATGCAGACCCATGCATCGACCCCTGGTATGAACGGGTGACAGCGGACCGGTGGGGCGGTTGTGACCACTGATGCCGGCTTGTATGTTCTGTCGGTGCGGTCGCCCGGACCGCGCGTCGAGCACCTCGGTAGGCGGTAGCTGGCACATGGCCCCCCAAGCGTTCCCCGGGTCCGGTCCCGACATCGACGTCGACGTCACCACACCCAATGTGGCCAGGGTGTACGACTACTACCTCGGTGGCGGGCACAATTTCGACGCCGACCGGGATTTCGCCCAGCGGATCATCGAGAAGTTCCCCGAGGTGCGGACATTCGCCCTGGAGAACCGCGCGTTCCAGCGCCGGGCGGTCCGCTGGGTCGCCGGCCAGGGCGTGGCCCAGTTCCTCGACCTCGGCTCCGGCGTGCCCACCGTCGGGCCCACCCACGAGACCGCCAGGATGGTCCAGCCCGACGCCAGCGTGGTGTACGTGGACATCGAACCGGTCGCGGTCGCGCACTCGGCACTGATGCTGGAGGACGACCCCCGGGCCGCGATCGTGCAGCACGACCTGCGTGACGTCGACGGCGTGCTCAAGGAAGCCGCCCAGACCCTGGACTTCACCAAACCGGTCGCGGTGATGATCCTCGCGATGCTGCACTTCCTGTCCGATGAGGACGATCCGGGCGCCATCATCGCCCGCTATGTCGCCGCACTCGCACCGGGCAGCTACCTGATCATCTCGCACGCGACCCTGGAGGGCCCGGTCGGCGACCGCGTCGCCGAGGCCGCCGCCAGCTACGCCGAGACCACCCTGCCCGGCCACCTGCGCACCCGCCTCCAGGTGCTGGACATGCTGTCCGGCCTGGAACTGGTCGACCCCGCCCACGGCGACGACGGCCCCCGCATCGTGTGGACGCCGGAGTGGCGCCCGGACAGCGAGGTGCAGTCACCGGAACAGGCGGTCGCCTACGCCGCGGTGGCGCGCAAACTGGCATAGCTCTGACCTGTTCACCCGGCTGGGGACTTGAACACCTGCTTGTCGTGCCAGTCGATGAACGCGACGTCGACCAGTTTGCCGGCCGGCCGAGGGACCGACAGCGGAACGCCGGCGAGCGCCTCGATCCGCCGGCCCGCCTCGGTGCGCGCGACGTACAGCTCGGAGACCCGGACGAGCCGTTCCCCGGTCAGGCCGAGCACGCCGAGGTCCAGCAGCGTGTGGTGCAGCGAGCACAGGGCAACCGCGTTGTCCAACCGGTCCGGTCCGTGCTGGCTGTGCCACCGCACGTGCGCCGCCTCCAGGCCGACCGGATTCCGCCCGAGCGCACCGTCGAACCCACACATCGCGCACTGGTACGCATAGGCGCGCAGCACCTCCTCGGCGAACCCGGCCCGGCGCCGCCGACGGCGCACCACGGTCGTCGGACGGTCCGCGGCATCGAGATCCAGGTCGACCTCGTCGCGGATCAGCTCGGCCAGCACCGGCATGAAGTGCAGGTCGAGCAGCAGCCGGGCGGCGGCCGCGAGATTGGCCGGGATGGCCAGCAGATCCTCGACCTCCGGGCGCAGCCGGCCGACGGCATCGCGATCCAGCAGCCAGGTGCGCCGCTCCGGCGCGTGCGGTCCGATCTCCGTTCCCGAACCGTCGCGCAGGTCCCACAGCTCGCGTTCCAGGTGCACGAACGGCATCGCGGCCCGCTGTCGTGCGGTGGCCGGGCGAGCCGGTGGCCCGAACTCGTTGATCAGCCGGCTGACCGGTTCCTCGGCATCGGCGTAGCGGGCCTGGCTGGACCCGGTTCCGGCGGACCGGCCGAACAACCACAGCAGCAGCAACGGCTTGTGCGGCGCCCGCACCGCGTCGATCCGGGCGGTGCGCAACCCGCCCAACAGCCGCAGCAGTCCGTCGCGATCCACCCGCTCACCGTGCCGGAGATCGCCGCCGAACTCAGAACGCCACCAGGTCCCTCGCCGCCGCGACGACCGACCGCGCGTCGGGGAGCCAGGCGGACTCCAGGTTCGGGGCGTACGGGACCGGGGTGAACGGGCCACCCAGGCGGGTGATGGGGGCGTCCAGGTCCCAGAAGCCGTCGACGCACATGCGCGCGGCGATCTCCGCGCCGAGTCCGTGGCGCAGTACCGCCTGTTGCGCGATCAGCAGCCGGCTCGTGCGGGACACCGACTCGTGGATGGTGGCGAAGTCGATGGGCGCGACCGTGCGCAGGTCGATGACCTCCAGCGAGATGCCCTCGGCGGCGAGGATCTCCGCTGCCGTCAGGCATTCGTGCACCATCGCCGACCACGCCACGACCGTCACGTCGGTGCCCGGCCGGACCACCCGCGCCACGCCCAGTTCGGCCACGTCGCCGGGGTCGGGTCGTGCGCCCTTGCGGCCGTACAGCAGCCGGTTCTCGATGAACACCACGGGATTCGGGTCGAGGATGCTGGCCCGCAGCAGCCCGTAGGTGTCGGCCGGGTCGGACGGCATGACCACCTTCAGGCCGGGGATGTGCGCCAGCAGCGCCTCCAGGCTCTGCGAGTGCTGGCTGCCCGACGACCGCCCGACGCCGAACTGGGTGCGGATGGTCAGCGCCATCGCGGACCGGCCGCCGGTCATGAACGGCAGTTTCGCCGCCTGGTTCATGATCTGGTCCAGGCACACGCCGACGAAGTCCAGGTACATGATCTCGACCACCGGCCGCATGCCGGCCATCGCGGCACCCACACCGAGCCCGACGATCGCGGTCTCCGAGATCGGCGTGTCCAGGACCCGGTCGGGCCACTTCGCCCGCAGGCCCCTGGTCAGCCCGAACACGTTGCCGCCTTCGCCGACGTCGATACCGGCGAGGAAGACATCGGGGTCGGTGTCCAGCGACAGCGCGAGGGCGTCATGGATGGCGTCCATGGTCCGGTAGGTCCGCTCTCCCGTCGCCGGGCCCGCGGCCGGCCGGGCCGGTGGGCGGTAGACGAAGTCCGTCAGTCCCGAGGGACTCGGTGCCGAGGACGCCGTGCGCAGGTCACGGTCCAGGCGGGCGGCCACTGCCGCCTCCACCGAAGCCAGTTCCGCCGGCGGCACACCGGCGTCCAGCAGCCGTTCGCGTTGCAGGCCGATCGGGTCGCGCTCGTCCTGCCAGTAGGCCAGCGTCGCGTCGTCCCGGTACCGCTGCGGGTCACCCTCGTAGTGACCGTGCCACCGGTACGTCGTGGCCTCCACCAGGGCCGGGCCGCCGCCCACCCGGATGTCCTCGACCAGCCTGCCGACCAGGTCGGCCACGGCCGTCACGTCGTTGCCGTCGACCGCCTCGTACGCCAGGCCGTAGCCGACCGCCCTGTCCCGCAACGACACCGGATGCTGGTCGGCGGTGCGGGAGAACTCGGCGAAACCGTTGTTCTCGCACAGGAAGATGACCGGCAGCCGCCACAGCGCCGCCAGGTTCACGCCCTCGTGGAACGCGCCGTGCGCGACGGCGCCGTCGCCGAAGAACGACACCACCACCTGGTCGTGCCCGCGCAGCCGGGCCGCCGTGGCCGCACCGGCCGCGATCGGGATGCCGCCGGCGACGATGCCGTTGGCGCCGAAGATGCCCAGGTCCGGGTCGGCGATGTGCATCGACCCGCCCCGGCCCCGGTTGCTGCCGGTGTCCCTGCCCATCAGCTCGGCGAACATGGCGGCCGGGTCCATGCCCTTGGCCAGGCAGTGGCCGTGACCCCGGTGGGTGGACGTGATCACGTCGGTCCGGCGCAGCGGCCAGCACGCGCCGACCGCGACCGCCTCCTGGCCGACGGACAGGTGGACGAAACCGGGCACGTCGCCGTCGGCGTACATGCGCGACACGCGCTGCTCGAACAGCCGGATGGTGAGCATCCGCTCGAACATCCGCAGCCCGGTCTCCCGATCGGTCACCGCGGCCGCCGCAGGAACGCCTCGGTGCCGGCCAGCGCGGCGGCCGACTCCAGGACCTCGGCCACGATCGGTCGCTGGCGGGCGAACATCTCGCCCGGCGCCCAGCCCGCCGACTCGTCCATCACCCGTTTGGCGACCCGCACGGCAGCCGGCGAGTTGGCCGCGACGGCGGCGGCGACCGACAGCGCCTCGTCGACCGCGGCGCCCTCGTCCACCAGCATCGACACCAGGCCGAACCGGTCGGCCAGCTCGGCGTCGAACGGCGCACCGGTCAGGATGTACAGCGCGGCAACGTGTCCGGGCAGCCTGCGGGGCAGCCGGAGCAGGCCACCGGCCGCGGCCACCAGTCCCCTGCGCACCTCCGGCAGCCCGAACGTCGCCGTCCGCGCGGCCACGATCACGTCGCACGCCAGCGCGATCTCCAGCCCGCCGGCCAGGGCGTAGCCCTCGACGGCGGCGACCAGCGGTTTCACCGAGGACCGCTCCGCGATGCCGGCGAAACCCCGGCCCGGCACCAGCGGCACCCCGTCGGTGCCGAACGCCCGCAGGTCCATGCCGGCGCAGAACGTGCCGCCGGCCCCGCGGAGCACGCCCACGCTTAGGTCGTCCCGGCGGTCGAGTTCGTCCAGCGCGGCGGCCAGTCCGTCGGCCATGGCCTGGTTCACCGCGTTGCGCACCCTCGGCCGGTTCAGGGTGATCAGCCGGACGCCGCCGGTGTCGGCGACCAGGACCTCGTTCACGTGCGGGACCGCAGGTCGCGCTTGAGCACCTTGCCGGACGGCGTGCGGGGCAGTTCGTCCAGGAACTCCAGCGCGGCCGGCACCTTGAACCTGGCCAGCCTCGTCCGGCAGAACGCGGCCAGTGTCGGCGCATCCAGCACGGAGCCCGGTCGTAGCACCACGTACGCCTTCGGCACCTCGCCCCAGCGTTCGTGCGGCATGCCGACCACGGCCGCCTCGACGACGTCGGGATGCTCGTAGAGCACCCGTTCCACCTCGGGTGTGGCGATGTTCTCGCCGCCGGACACGATCATGTCCTTCTTGCGGTCCTCGACGTAGAGGTAGCCGTCCTCGTCCAGCCGGCCGATGTCGCCGGTGCGGAACCAGCCGTCGGCCAGGGCTCGGGCGGTGGCCTCCGGGTCGCGCCAGTAGCCGCCGAACACCTTCGGTCCGGACAGCGCGATCTCGCCGACCGCGTTCGCGGGCAGTTCGGCGCCGCCGTCGTCCAGGATCCGCACCCGCAGGTGGGACACCGGCCGGCCGACCGAGCCGATCTTGGACAGCATGTGGTCGCGGTCGTTGAACGTGTCGCCGGAGACGGTCTCGGTGAGGCCGTAGGCGTCGGCGAACCACGAGGTGGGGAACGCGGCGCGGATCCGTTCGACCAGCGGTTCCGGCATCTTCTCGCCGCCGCCGATGATGAACCGGATCGACGACGTGTCACGGGAGTTGACGTCCGGCACGCGCAGGACGGCGTTCATCATCGAGGGCGCGAGCCAGATGTTGGTCGGCCGGTCCCGCTCGATGGTGTCCACCACGGCGTCGGCGTCGAACGTGCGCAACAGGATCAGCCTGCCGCCCGCGTGCAGGGTGCCCAGGCCGGGCAGGTCGAGCCCGCCGACGTGGTACAGCGGCCCGCACACCAGCGTGGTGTCGGCGGCGGTGAGGCCGAACTCCACGATGTGGGCGAAGTTCTTCCACAGCACGTTCCCGTGGGTGAGCACCACGCCCTTGGGATGGGCCGTGGTGCCGGACGTGTACATCAGCCGCTGCGGATGGTCGGCACCCACCTCCGCCACCGGGACGGTGACACCGGCGTGCCGTGTCACCAGGTCCGAATAGGACAGCCAGCCGGGAGCGGAACCGAGCAGTAGCCGGTGCCGCACGCCGATGTCGATGCCCCCGACCGCGTCCCGGTAGTCCGGTTCGGTGAGGATCGCCTTCGCACCGGCGTGGTTGAGGATGAACTCCCACTCGGCGGGTGAGAGCCGGTAGTTCACCGGCAGGAACACCGCACCCAGGTGGCTCACGGCGAAGACCGTCTCGACGAACTCGATGTGGTTGCGCAGCAACAGCGCCACCACGTCACCCCGACCGATGCCGAGTTCGCGCAGGCCGGCGGCGAGCGCGGTGACCCTGACGGCCAGTTCCCGGTTGGACACGTGTCGGTCGTCCTGGCTGAGCACGATCCGCTCGGGATCACGGCCCGCGTTGTGCTCCAGGACGCCTGCCAGGTTGTACATCGGTGCTCACCGCTCCGTCGCGGCCAGCTCTTCGAGCAGCACGGGAACACCGAGTGTGCACGTGTGGATGCCCAGCACGCTGGTCAGTTCGAGGACTTCCATGATCTCGGCGGACGTGGCGCCGTGGCGTAACGCGTTGCGGATGTGCTGGCGCAGGCCCGGCTCGTAGAGGTGGGTGGTCGAGGCGTCGATGGCGGTGTAGATGAGCTCGCGGACCTTCGGCTCCAGCACGCCGTTGCGCCACGGCACGGCCGAGAAGTTGAGGTACGCCTCGAAGAACACCGGGTCGAGGCTGAGCAACCCCTCCCAGAACACGTTCCAGTAGCCGCGTTCGGCTTCGAACCGCTCCCGCAGCTCGCGGCGCCGGTCGTCGGTCGGTGACTCGGTCTCACTCATGTCGACACCCCGAGGTGTATCGTGTACCGGTCGGTCTAATAAAACGCACTGTAGGCCGATCGCCCTGGCGGGACAAGACCGAACTGGACACTTGACAATCCGGCGCAAGTCGAGATTCTTGTACTGACTGTTCCAAACAACTGGAGTGGGGCATGCGGGCGCTGCGCTGGCACGGCAGAGGCGATCTCCGGCTCGACGACGTGGTCGAGCCGGCGTCGCCGGCACCGGGCTGGGCCGTGGTCGACGTGGCCTGCTGCGGCATCTGCGGCACCGACCTGCACGAGTACCTGGCCGGGCCCAGCCTGATCCGGACGAAACCCCACCCGCTGACCGGACTCGTGCCACCGCTGACCCTCGGCCACGAGCTGAGCGGCCGGGTCACCGCGCTGGGTAGCGACGTGCCCGGCATCGGGATCGGCACCCGGGTGGCGGTGGACCCGTGCCTGCGCTGCGGCGCCTGCCGGTGGTGCCGGCGGGGCGAGTACCACATCTGCGTGCTGGGCGGTTCGGTCGGCCTGGCCTCGCACGGCGGTTTCGCCACGTCGGCGCTGGTGCCGACGGCGGGCCTGGTACCGATCCCGGACGGGGTGTCCGACGAGCTGGCCGCGCTGGCCGAACCGCTCGCCGTCGGCTTGCACGCGATCCGTCGGGCCGGCGTGACCGCGGGTGACGCCGTGCTGCTGCTGGGCGCAGGCCCGATCGGCGTGGCCGCGCTGCTGATGGCGCGGCTGGCCGGTGCCGCCGGCGTCTACGTCAGCGAACCGCTGCCCGGCCGGGCCGCGACCGCGCACGAACTGGGCGCCACCGAGGTGTTCGACCCGGCGACCACCGACGTGCGGCGCGAGGTCTTCCTGCGCACCGGCCGGATCGGCCCGGACGTCGTGGTCGAGGCGACCGGCCGGCCCGAACTCGTGGAGCTGGCCGTGACCACCGTCCGGCGGGGCGGCACCGTCGTGCTGGCCGGTCTGAGCGATGGCAAGGCGGCCCTGCCGATCCGGCAGATCGTCCCGTTCGAGCGGACGATCACCGGTTCGCTCGGCTACAACTTCGACATTCCCAGGGTGCTGGATCTGCTGGCCACCGGCCGGCTGGCCGCCGACGGACTGCTCACCGGCATGTACCCGCTGGCCGACGGCGTCGAGGTGTTCGCCGAGTTGGGCGCCGGCCGAGGCGGTCACCTCAAGGTCCTGCTCACCCCGGAGGCGCGCTGACATGGACTTCGACCTGCCAGAGGAAATCCTCGCGCTGCAACGGATGTGTCGTGACTTCGCGGCCAGGGAGATCACGCCGTTCGCGGCCGACTGGTCGGAACGCTCCCATTTCCCGGTCGACGTGTTCGCCAAGCTGGGCGACCTGGGCCTGATGGGCATGCTGGTGGACGAGAAGTACGGCGGCAGCGACGCGGGACTGGTGGCCTACGTGGCCGTCATGGAGGCGCTGGGCGCCGCCGACCAGTCGGTCGCGTCGGCCTGGAACGCCCACTCCACCATCGGCACTCTGCCGCTGGCCACGTTCGGCACCGACGACCAGAAGCAGCGCTGGCTGGTGCCACTGGCCACCGGCCGGCACATCGGCGCCTTCGGCCTGACCGAACCGGACGCCGGATCGGACGCGGCCGGCATCCGCACCAGCGCCCGGCGCACCGAGGACGGCTGGCTGGTCAACGGCACCAAGATGTTCATCAGCAACGCCGGCACCGCGATGAGCTTCGGCGTCACCATCCTGGCCGTCACCGGCGAGGGCACCGACGGCAAGCGCCGCTACGGCACGTTCTTCGTCCCGGACGGCACCCCCGGCTACGCCAAGGGACCGCAGCTGCGCAAGCTGGGCTGGCACGCGCTGGACACCCGCGAGCTGGTGTTCACCGACTGCTGGGTGCCCGACGACTGCCTGATCGGTGACGAGGGCAGCGGCCTGCACCAGTTCCTACAGGTGCTGGACGCCGGCCGGATCAGCGTCGCGGCGCTGTCCCTGTCGCTGGCCCAGACCGCGCTCGACCTGGCGGTCGCGCACGCCGGCAGCCGGCACCAGTTCGGCAAGCCGCTGAGCCGGTTCCAGGCCGTCGGGCACAAGCTGGCCGACATGGCCACCGAGATCGAGGCGGCCCGCTGGCTGGTCTACCGGGCCGCCTGGCTGGCCGACCGGGGCCGGCCGATCAGCACAGCCGCCGCGATGGCGAAGTTGGCGGCGTCGGAGGTCGCCAACCGCGCCGCGAGCGCGAGCCTACAGATCCACGGCGGCTACGGCTACATCCGCGAATCGACGATATCCCGGTTCTACGCGGACGCGAAAATCCTGGAGATCGGGGAAGGAACGAGCGAGGTACAGCGAAATGTCATAGCCAGGGCCCTGACCAGCCAACGAATCACGTCCTAGCGGCCGTCCATCCCACTGTGGGTGTCCGGTGCGCCACGATGCGCGCCGGCGATCGGTGAGCACTGTCCTGAATGGTGCTTCGAGGCGGCAACGACCCTCACCAGCAGGTAGTAATTTCCTGGACTGGTAGTTACAATTATTTGCACGTGTTGGAGAGGCAGGTCCCGCGGTGAACGCGAGTGTCGAGACGCGACCCCGTCATCCAGTGTCCGGTGTGATCAGTCGACGTGGCCTGCTCGCCGGTGGCGGTGCGGCCCTGCTCGCCGCGGCCGCGGCCGCGTGCGGCAACGCGGGTGGCAGCGGCGGCGGTGCCGCGGCCGGGTCCGGTGGCGGGGGCGCCGGGACGACCATGAAAATCGGATGGAACCTGGCACCCGACGACCCGCTGAGCAAGGGCATGGCGTCGTTCAAGTCGGCGGTGGAGAAGTCCACCAACGGCCGGATCAAGGTCCAGCTCTACGGCGGCGGCGTGCTCGGCGCGGCCGACCACGTGGTACAGAGCGTCCAGGCGAACTCGGTGCAGGGCAACATCGGTGCCACGTCGGTGGTCGCCACGTCGGTGCCGAAGCTGGGCGTGCTGGACATCCCCTACGGCTGGCGTGACTGGCAGCACGTCACGTCGGTACTGGAGGGCCCGGTCGGCGACCAGCTCCGCACCGCGGCCCGTAACCAGGGCTTCGAGATCGTCGACTTCTGGCCGGGCGGCACCCGCAATCTCACCAATCTCAAGCACAGCGTGCAGGGACCGGGCGACATGCGGGGCCTGAAGGTGCGCACGCTGGGCAAGGTGTGGGGCGACTACTTCTCCGCCCTGGGCGCGGTTCCGCAGAATGTGGCGTTCACCGAGGTCTACCTCGACCTGCAGACCAAACTCCTGGACGGCGCGGAGACAGCGCTGGACGCGCTGATCGGCGCCAAGGTGGACGAGGTCTGCGACTTCTGGACAGTCACCGACCACGGCTACCAGGTGGCGGCCTTCACGGTCAGCAAGACCTGGTACGACGGCCTGTCCAAGAACCTCCAGCAGGCCGTGACCGCCGCCGCCAAGGGCACCCGCGACCAGGTGATCACCAACACGGAGAGCGCCGACTCGGCCGCCATCGCGCAACTGAAGTCCGAGCACAAGACGGTCGTGGAGAACCCGAACCGGTCGGCGTTCGAGTCCATCGCCAAGGCCAAGGTCTGGCCGGGACTCCAGCAGCAGTACGGCGACCTGTTCAACCAGATCGTCAACGCCACCTGAGCCCCAGGAGGGCATCCCGTGGACACGCAGGTGCAGCAGGACCGGTCCGACACCGAGCGGACGCCACCGGAACGGCGGCCGATCGTGCCTGTGGTCGTGCTGCGCTGTGTCGACGTTGTGCTCGGCGTGGTGCTGGCGGTCGCGCTGCTGGGCGAGGTGGGCGTCGTCATCGCCACCATCGTGCTGCGCGACCTGTTGCACAACGGGGCGGTGTGGTCGCAGGACCTGACACCGGTCAGCCTGGCGGCCATCGGGTTCCTCGGTGGGGCGTACTCCTACCGGCACGGTGCCCACGTGGTGATCAAGGTCGTGGTGCACCGGCTGCCCGACCGGATCGGCGTGGCCGTGTCGGCCGCCGCGGACTGGGCGGTGTGCCTGGTGGGCGTGCTGCTGATCCTGGCGGTCCGGCCGCTGCTCGGGCCGGCGTGGTCGACGCGGTCGGACTACCTGCACATCCCGGGCGCGGTGTCGCTGTTGATGCTGCTGGTGGCCGGTGCCGCGCTGGTGCTGTACGCGGCCGCCAACGCGGTGGAGCGGCGGTGGCCCGCGCTGCCGGCCGCGGTCGTGGTGGCGGTGCTGGGCGTCGTACTGTCCGAAGTGGGCGGTCTGGTCGCCGGCTGGCAGTTGCTCGTCACGCTGGTCGTGATGGCGGTACTGCTGCTGGCCGGCGTGCCGATCGCGTTCGTGCTGGTGCTCGGGTCGGTGCAGTACGTGCTCAGCGTCGGCGCCGGCACGCTGGCCAATCTCGGCCTCACCATGAGCAGCGGGGTCAACAGCGAACTGTTCCTGACCATCCCGTTCTTCGTGCTCGGCGGCTATCTCATGGTGCGCAGCAAGGTGATCCAGCGGCTGGGTGCCATGGTGGACTCGGCCGTCGGCCACCTGCGGGCGGGCCCGTTGCAGACGCTCGTGCTGCTGATGTGCGTGTTCTCCGGCATGTGCGGCGCCAAGGCGGCGGACGTCGCCGCCGTCGGGTCGGGTGCCGCCGACCTGGTGGAGCGGAAGTACCCGCCCGGCGAGATCGCGGCCGTGCTGTCCGCGTCCGCGGTGATGGGCGAGACGATCCCGCCCAGCACGGCGATCTTCGTGGTCGGCGCGGTCGCGTCGGTGTCGGTGGGGCAGATGCTGATCGCCGGCATCCTGCCCGCCGCCGTGATGGCCGTGGTGCTGATCGGTGCCATCGCGCTGCGCGCCCGCGCCATCGGCGTGCCTCGCTCGGACCGGCGGTTCTCGGCCGGCCGGCTGGTCCGCGAGGTCGGCCGCGGCCTGCCCGCGCTCACCGTGCCCGTGGTGCTGGTCGGCGGGATCGTCGCCGGCATCGCCTCCCCCACCGAGGTCGCGGCCGTGTCGGTGGGCTACGTGCTGATCCTGATCTACGCCGTGTACGGCGGGCTGGGTTGGGCGGACCTGGTGGACGCGGTGCGGCAGGCACTGCGCTCGTCCGGCATGGTGCTGTTCACCATCGCGGCCGGCAGCGCGTTCTCCCAGGCCCTGATCGTGGCCAACGTGCCGCAGGCGGTCGCCACCGCGATGACCGACCTGGGCGGCGGAGCCCCCGCGTTCCTGGCCCTGAGCATCGTGGTGCTGATCGTGGCCGGGTCGTTCCTGGAGGGCAGCCCGGCGCTGATCGTGTTCGCGCCGCTGCTGCTGCCCATCGCGAGCCAGCTGGGCATCAACCCGGTCCAGTACGCGATGGTACTGATCATCGCCATGGGACTGGGCTCGTTCCTGCCGCCGATCGGCATCGGCCTGTACATCGCAAGCAGCGTGTCCGGCGCCACGGTCGAGGAGTCGACCAAACCCATGCTGCGCTACGTGCCGGTGCTCGTCGCCGGCCTGGTGATCATCGCGTTCGTCCCGCCGGTGAGCCTCCTGCTGCCGCGCTTGGTCTTCTAGGGAAGGAGTCAGCAGATGCGATTCGGCGTCCATCTCGGGAACTTCGGTCCGGCCGCGTCGACCCACGGGATCGTCGGCCTGGCCGGTGCCGCCGACCGCCTCGGCTACGCGAGTGTCTGGGCGTCGGACCACATCGTGACACCGCAACACTTCGACTCGGTGTACCCGTACCCGGGCACGGTGTTCACCCCGGACACGGCGGAGACCGTGTTCGAACCGATCGCCACCCTGGCGTACCTGGCCGGCAGCACCGAGCACGTCACCGTCGGCACGTCGGTGTTCATCGCGCCGCAACGCCAACCGCTGGTGGCGGCCAAGCAGTTCGCCACCCTGGACGCGCTGTGCGGCGGCCGGGTCGAGGTGGGCCTGGGCGCGGGCTGGATGCGCGAGGAGTTCGACATCCTCGGTGCCGACCACCGCCACCGGGGCGCGATCCTGGACGAGCACATCGAGCTGTTCCAGCGGGTCTGGACCAACACCCGCACCGAGTACCACGGCACCTATGTCGAGGTTCCCGAGGTGCGGTTCGGCCCGCCACCGGTCCGGCCCGGCGGTCCGCCGCTGTCCATCGGCGGCAACGGCGCCGTCAGCGTCGACCGGGCGGCCCGCTACGGCGTCGGCTGGCACTCGTTCCGCCTGACACCGGAGGAGATCGCGGCCGGCCGGGACCGCTACCTGGCGGCGGCGCAACGCCACGGCAGGACACCGGGTGAAGTGCGGATCCTGATGCGCTGCAACGTGTCCTACGGCACCGCCGACCCCGACCGGCCCGCCTGGTTCCTCTCCGGCGACACCGAGTCGATCGGCGCGCAGGTGGACGCCTACCGCGCGGCGGGCGTCACCGATCTGATCGTCAGCCCGGAGCCGGGCCGACCGGTCGAGGAGGGGGTCCGGACGCTGGAACGACTGGCCGACGAGATCGTCGCCGAGCGGGTCCGGTAGACGCGGACACGGCCTTCGGGGGTTAGATGGACGATCGTTCGCAACAATGTACCCTGCCCGTGGCGCGTCGCCATGGCGCGCGTGTCGCCGTCAGTCAGGCAAGGGGTGTGATGCCTCGACCAGCCGCTCCGGTCCGCAAGGTCGGCCGGCCGAAGGGCCACGGCCCGGAGTACGCGACCCGGCGCGAGGCGATCATCGACATCGCGGCCCAACTGTTCGCCAGGAAGGGCTATCACGCCGTCGGCATCGCCGAACTGTGCGACAAGGCCAAGATCGGTCGGGGTTCCCTCTACTACTACATCGGGTCCAAGGAACAGCTGCTCATCGACATCCAGGCCCGCGCGATGGATCCGCTGCTGGCCAACAGCAGGCTGGTGGCCGGTCTGGACACCTCGCCGGTGGTGAAGCTGCGCCTGGTCTCGCAGACCCTGCTGGACACGATCGTCCACGCCCTGCCCTACGTCTGGGTGTACGAGCACGAGGTGCGCGCGCTGCGCGGCCGGCAGCGGGAGAAGTTCCTGGCCCCCCGGCGCGAGTTCGAGGGTATCGTGCGCGCGCTGTTCGGCGAGTGCCAGGACGCCGGCCTGCTGCACGTCGAGGACGAACACCTGGCCACGCTGATGTTCCTGAACCTGCACAACCACACCTACCAGTGGGTCAACCCGCAGGGCGTGTGGCAGTCCACGGAGTTGTCCCGCCAGTACTGCGCCACGCTGTTCACCGGCATGGCCACCGACCGCGTCGACATTGCCGACGTGGAACGGGAGATGGCGTCGTTCACCGGTGTCCTGCGCTGGCAACGGGAACCGCAGCCCGACCACGAACCGGCGCCCGGCAGGCAGCGCAACCGCCGCCTGCCGGCCACACCGGCTACTCGGCCAGCACGACGTCAGCCGAGCCCGTCGTGATCACACCGCGCTCGTTCTCGCCGGTCAGCGTCAGCGAGACGGTCGGGCCGTGCGGTTCCACCGACGTCCCGGCCACGCTGGCGCGCAGCGACATCATCTCCCAGAGGAACAGCGGACTCGGGAACAGCAGCCGCAGTCGCCGCAGGTAGGCGTCGTCGCCCGCCCAGTCCGTGACGTACGAGCCGAACCAGAACATCCGCATCGGCCCGAAGTCGTACCCGCGCGGCATGCCCAGCGTGCGGGCCATGTCGGTGTCCCAGTGCACCCGGTTGGGCACGTCCGGCACACCGGTGTCCTCGTGCGGCGAGTTGGCGCCCGGGAAGTCGTGCAGGTAGCGGTAGAGCAGCGCGTCACCCATGGCGAAGTTCGAGCCGCACGCCGCTCCGTAGGCCCGCATTCCGGTGACCGACAGCGGACCGCGCGGCGCCGGCGACAGTTCCTCGCCCGCCGTGAGATCGGCCAGCCGCCTCGGTTCCGGGCCCCTGCGGGTCAGGGCGGCGTAGGTGGCCAGCGCCTCCTCGATCCGCTCGGGCGAGTACGACGCCGGTGCGAGCGAGCCGTACGGCCCGTCCTCCACCGGCAGTCCGCGCGGCATCCGGATGCCGTACTCGGTGACCCGCACGGCGAGTTCGTGCTGCGGCTCCCGGTAGATGTCGCACTGCCCGACCTGCAACATCGTGCGGGCGGTCCACGAGCCGACGAACTGCTCCCACGCCGTGTACACCGGCGCCAGGTCCTCGATGCCGTCCACCCGGTCGCCCGGCTGGTCGCCCTCGGAGTCGATCGACGCGATCATGCTGGCGTGGCCCCTGACCTCGTCGCCCTCCATCAGCGGGCCGAACCAGGTGACGTCGGTGCCCAGCCAGTAGCTGCCGATGCCGGGCAGCCCGGCCAGCATCGACCCGCCCGGCTGGCCCGGCTTGTCCAGCGGATACCGCGTGCCGTAGGTGATGGACTGGATGAACGACGGCGGCGCCAGCCTGCGCCCCCACCGGGTCCTGGCGGCGTAGTCCTCGTCCACCCACAGCGGATTGTCGTCACCGGAACCGATCGCCGCGTGGAACAGCGTGTCCCTGCTGATGTGTGTGTTCCACTGGTTGCGCAGCGGGCGAACGCTGCCCAGATGCTTGCGCGTGGACCGGACCATGTCGTCCGTGATCTCGGTGTGTCCGTCCCACCAGGGCATGGCGTTTCTCCTTTTCGACTGCTGCGTTCGGTTCGGTGTGCTCAGCCCAGCCAGTCGGCGAGCACCTCGTCGGTGTGGGCACCCAGGCAGGGCGCCGGTCCGACCCGCGGTTCGGCCTCGCCCACGTACCGGTAGGGCGGGGCGTTGTAGAGGGTCGGGCCCATCGTGGGGTGGTCGACGGTGACGAGATAGCCGTCGTCGTGCAGGAATCGGAAGTCCGGGTGGTCGATCACCTCGCGGGCGGTGTTCACCGGCGCGGCGGGTACTCCCGCGGCCTGCAACAGCCGCGCCCATTCCTGGGGTGACCGGTCACCGGCGAACGCGATGCCCAGCGCCGCCTCGATGTCCTCGGCCGCCGCCCGCCGCTGGTCCACCTCGCCCAGGTCGGCGAACGCGGCGACGTCCGCACCCAGCTCCCCGCACAGCGCCCGCCACTGCTTGCCGGTGCGCACGCTCAGCGCCAGCCAGGAATCCGTGCCACCGCACCGGTAGGCGCCGTAGGGGAAGGCGTCGGCGTCGTGGTTGCCCTCGGCCACCGGTTCCTCGCCGGTGGCCAGATAACGCAGCAGCCAGGGCCCGAGCAGTTGCAGCGTGGACGTCAGTTGGGCCACCTCGACGTAGCACCCGTGCGGCACGGTGCGTCCCCTGGCGATCAGCGCGGCCATCAGCACCACCAGGCCGTGTCCGGGATTGGCGGAATGGTCCGGGAAATGCGTGCCCGGCCCGACGACGCGGTCGGGTGAGTAGCCGGTCAGCCGGTGCAGCCCGGTGAGTGCGGACACGTTCCGGCCGAAGCCGCGCATGCCCGCCTTGGGGCCGGCCGCCGACGTGAACGGCATCTCGATCCAGATCACGTCCGGGTTGACGGCGGCCACGTCGGCGTAGCGCAGGCCCAGCCGGCTCAGCACGCCGCTGCGGAAGTTGTTCAGCACGACGTCGGCCTGCTCGGCCAGGGCCAGCGCGCGGCGGCGGTCGGCGTCGTCCTTGAGGTTCAGGTCGATGCTGCGCTTGCTGGAGTTCCGGTTGGCGAAGTAGCCGCTGTTGTCCACACCGGGCCGGAAGCGGGCGTACGGCGGGAGCTGGCGCGGGAAGTCCGGCCGGCCGGCGAACTCCACCTTCACCACGTCGGCACCGAAATCGGCCAGCGGCTTGGTGGCCAGTGGCGCGGCACCGCCGAAGGTGAACTCCAGGACGCGCACCCCGGACAGCGGCCGGTCCCCCGCCGCTGTTCCTCGTGCACCACCGGGTCCGTCGGGTCGCGGCCCGACCCGATAGGGCGGTCCCGGCCACCGCAGCACGTCACCGGAATCCGTGCGGCGGGGCGTGAACCAGCGCTCGAACCGCAACTGGTCGTCGTGGACGATGTCGGCGACCGTGCTCGCCGGGCTGAGCAGCACACCCCGGCGGGCGGCGCGGTCGATGAGCTCCTGACCGGACAGCACGGCCGCCCACCGCTCGAACAGCGCGGTGAACCCCTCGATCGCCACGTCCGTGCGGCGCTCGTCGACCGCCCAGGTGCGCATCACCTCGACGCCGGGCAGGCCCTCGTCGGCCAGCCAGGACAGCAACACCTGCCACTCCTGGTCGGTGAGGCAGGCGAGGACGACGATCCCGTCCCGACAGTGGAACGTGCCGTCACCGGCCATCGGCACGGCACCGCGCCGTTCTCGCACCACGCCGTTCATCGCGTAGAACTGGACGGCGGTCTCCAGCGTGTGGCAGATGGCGGCGCACTTGGACACCTCGACGGCCACCCTGCGCCGCCGCCGCTGGGCGTCGTAGAACGCGATCAGCGCGGCACCGGCCGCGTGGCAGCCGACGATGAACGCGGTCTGGTCGCCGAACAGCCGCAACGGCGGGGAACCCGGCTCACCGGTCATGGTGAGCAGGCCGCCGCACGCCTGCAGCAGCAGGTCGTCGGTCAACCACGACGCGATAACGGCGTCCCTGCTGAACGCCCGCACGTCGATCCAGACGTCCGCTGTCGCCGGTGGCAGCGGTGATCCGCCGTCCACCAGCACGATCTGCGCTCCAGCCAGTGCCGCCTCGGCGGCGTCGACCGGCACCACCGCCTTGCCGTCGTGCAGGAACAGCTCGAACCAGCCCGCCATGTCCGGCCGCGCGGCCGGTTCGTGGTCGGTGTCCACCACGCGGGTCACCGACGCGCCGAGATCGGCGAGCAGGCGCCCGGCGTAGGCCACGTCGGTGCCACCGACCTCCACCACCGACACGCCCCGCAGCAGCTCGCCGACCGACGTCTCGTTCACCGCGGTTATTCCGCGACGCCGGGGAAGCGGAACAGCGTGCGCCGCACGTTCCGTTGCGGAGAGTCCCTGCGGTGTTGCAGTCCGATGTTGTCCCAGACGATGAACACGTCCGGCTGCCATTCGTGGGAGTAGGTGAACCGCGACTGGTAGGCGTGCCCGAAGATGTCGTCCAGCACCTGCCGGTTGCGGTCCTCGGACAGGCCGACTATGTGGTCCGTCGTGGACAGGTTGACGAACAGTGCGGTGCGCCCGCTGTCCGGGTGCCGTTTGAGCACGGGATGCATCACCGGTGGCACGCTCTGGTGACCCTGCTCGTCCCGGTGGGCGGCGAGGGCGAAGTCGCGGTGCACGGCCAGCCGGTCGGCCAGTTCGTGCCGCAGTGTCGCGGGCAGGGTGTCCAGTGCGGCGTACATGTCGCAGAACATCGTGGGCGGCGCACCGGGGTCGACCTCGACGCCCTGGAGGCCGGCGATCTTCTTCACCCTGGCCAGGGGCGCGTGGTCGTTGTGCCAGTCCAGTTCGGCATCGCCGAGCAGTCCGGCGGGCCGGCCGTCGCGCTCCTGGTTGGACACCAGGTGCAGCGCCTCACCGTCCACGTCGACCCTGGCGGCCTGGGCCAGGCGTTTCCAGTGCTCGATCACCTCACTGGTGGCCTCGGACAGGGTGCCCAGCTGGCCGAAGAAGTCGTTCAGTTCGGCGTGGCCGAGTCGGCCGGACAGGTCGGGGAAGACCAGGATGTGGTGCTGCATCAGCAGCGAGTTGACCGTCGCGGCCACTGCCGGGTCGGCCGTGTCGAACCGGCAGCCGGAGACGGCGGCGCCGAACGGTGCATCGATCCTCTGGACGTCGAACCCGGCAACGGTGACCACAACGCACCCTCCACAACCCTGTGGCGTTCTTTATTTTGACTGATCGGTACAATCTATGCTGCCTCCCGCCACCGACACTTGTCAACAGACTTGACGCAACCTATCGGTTGCCATAAAGTAGCAACCGTTGAGTTGCTACTTGGAGGTCGACATGGGATTCCCTGATCGCATCGAGCGGACCATCGAGCTCGGACACCCGCCGGAGCGGGTGTGGGCCGCGCTCACCACCGCCGAAGGGCTGGGCACGTGGTTCGGCAACGAGGCCACGATCGACCTGCGTCCCGGCGGGGCTGGGCACATGCGGTGGGATCACGGCTGCCACCAGGCCGACATGCGGGTGGAACGGGTGGACGAGCCCACCGCGTTCGGCTTCACCTGGCAGATTGACGGACTGCCCGACGGCGACCCGCGCCGCACCTACGTCGAGTTCACGCTCGAACCCAACGGCACGGGCACCCTGCTCACCGTGGTCGAGACGGGCTTCGCCCAGTTGCCCGATCCGGTCTACCGCGACGAGTACGACGCCCACACCTCGGGCTGGGCGAGCGAGTTGGCCGAACTGGTCGGCTACCTCGATGCCGCCTGACAACGAGGCGATCGCCGAGCAGGTCTTCACCGCACTGGCCGACCCCACGCGACGCGCCATCCTGGCCACGCTGGCGGCGGACGGCCCGACCACGGCGACCGACCTGGCCGCCCGGCTGCCGATCAGCCGGCAGGCGATCGCGAAACACCTGGCGCTACTGGCCGACGCCGGCCTGGTGACGGCGGATCCCGGCGAGCGGCGCCGGGTCCGGTACCACCTGCGCTCCGCGCCCATGCGTGTGGCGCAACAGTTCCTGGCCGCGCTGGCCCGCGACTGGGACACCTCGCTCACCGCGTTGCGGGACTACCTGGACGGGTGAGCACGAACCTCAAGGAGGCACACATGGTACCCGACGTCGTCGACAGGGCTACCTGGCAGGCCGAGGTGGATACCTTGCGGCACAGGGAAAAGGCCCACACCCACGAGGGCGACGCGATCGCCGCGGCCCGCCGCCGCCTGCCCATGGTGGAGGTTCCGGCCGACACCCCGCTGATCGGCCCGTCCGGACCGGTCACGCTGCTGGACACCTTCGAGGGCCGGCATCAGCTCATCGCGTACTACTTCATGTGGCACACCGGTCATCCGGCCGCCGAGCAGTGCGAGGGTTGCACGTTCTTCCACGGCCAGGTCCGGGAGTTGGCCCACTTCCGCTCCCACGACGTCACCTACGCCACGTTCTGCCGGGGTCCGTACGAGCCCAGTGTGCGGTACCGCGACTTCATGGGCTGGGACGTCCCGTGGTACTCGATCGGCGACTCCGCCGAGGCGCTGCACGCCGACCGGTCGATGTTCGCGCTGGTGTGCTACGTCCGGGACGGCGACCGGGTGTTCGAGACGTACTGGACCACCGGCCGCGGCGTGGAACCCATGGCCCCCGCCTACGGCCTGCTGGACCTGACCGTCCACGGCCGACAGGAGAACTGGGAGGACTCCCCAGCCGGCTGGCCGCAGTACCCCGTCGAATCGTTCCTGCGCACGGACGGCCGCCCCACGGCCCAGTGGCCCCGCCTGGCAGCCGGCCACTCCGACGACCTCGCCGTCCGATAACCCGGACTCGCCATCTCAGGTCGCCCGATCGGCCGTAGCGGTTCTACCCGGCCGCAATTGCTGGAAGCCGCATTAACTCCTCGGTGCAGCCATTAGGCCGATTGGGCGGGCGGGCGCCACCGTGGGTCGGCGCGAGACCGGCAACCACCCTGGTCACCAGCGAATACGACATCCGAGTGACCGCTTACGTGACCCGAAAGTGTTCTTGTGCGGCCATTCCTGGTTGCTATGTTTGGGGCAACGGTTCGCCGACTGCGAGAGGCCAGGACGCCGCCACATTTCGGTTCATTGTGCATTTGTTGCCTCGAAATCGCGCCAACGAAGGGAACTACACCTATGACCGCCACCCGCCCCGCTCCCACCGCGACCGAGGTCCTGCGCAGCGACTACCAGCGGTCGGTCGCCACGTACTGGAACAACGAGAAGGACCCGGTGAACCTGCGGCTGGGCGACGTCGACGGGCTGTACCACCACCACTACGGGGTCGGTGAGGTCGACTGGTCGGTCCTGGAAGGTCCGGAGAACACCCGCGACGAGCGGATCATCGCCGAGCTGCACCGGTTGGAGACCGCGCAGGCGGAGGTGCTGCTCGACCACCTGGGTGACGTCGGGCCGGACGACCGGCTGCTGGACGCGGGGTGCGGGCGGGGCGGCAGCAGCATCATGGCCAACCAGCGCTTCGGCTGTTCCGTGGACGGGGTGTCGATCTCGCAGCAACAGGTGGCCTTCGCCAACGACCAGGCACGGCGGCGGGGCGTCGCCGAGCGGGTGCGCTACCACTTCGCCAACATGCTCGACACGGGTTTCGAGACGGGTGTCCGGCGGGCCGTCTGGAACAACGAGAGCACGATGTACGTCGACCTGTTCGATCTGTTCGCCGAGCACTCGCGGCAGTTGGCGTTCGGCGGCCGGTACGTGACGATCACCGGTTGCTACAACGACGTGACGGGCGGGCGGTCCAAGGCGGTCAGCCAGATCGACCAGCACTACACGTGCAACATCCATCCGCGCAGCCGGTACTTCCAGGCGATGACGGCCAACAACCTGGTGCCGATCAGCGTGGTCGACCTGACGGCCCAGACGATCCCGTACTGGGAGTTGCGCGCGAAGTCGTCGGTGGCCACCGGCATCGAGGAGCCGTTCCTGACCGCCTACCGCGAGGGCAGCTTCCACTACCTGCTGATCGCCGCCGATCGGATCTGACGCCGTGCCGGACACCAGGAGCGAAGCGTGACGGACACCGTGCCCGGCGGTCTGGCCGGACCGACCGGTCTGGGCACGTCGGCGGCCCACCTCACCGCCCTGTTCACCAGGGCCGAGGCCGAGGTGCCGGAACCGCTGCCGGATCCCGCCTACGCCTACCGGCCGTGGGGTGACGGCACGGCGTCGCCGCTGTACTGCCCCGTCACGGAACGGGTCGACGACACGCTCGGCGAGGAGGTCGACCGGCGGTTGGCCGGGTGGGCGCGGGAGTGCGGGTTCTCCGAGGACGAGAGCGAGCAGCTCGGCCAGGCCGGTTTCGGGCGGCTGGTCATGCTCGCCCACCCCGACTGCGACGACCTGGACCGGCTGCTGATCTCGGCGAAACTGAACGCGGCCTGGTGGGCGGCGGACGATCTCTACGCGGACGACACGGCGCTCGGTGCGGTGCCGGCGGAACTGCCGCCGAAACTGGCCCTGGCGATGGCCGCCATGGACCCGGTGCCGGCCGTCGGGGAGTTCACCCGTGACCTCGACGAGCGACTCCAGGGTGACCGTGTCCTCGTCGCGCTGCGCAAGGGCGTCGAACACCTGACCCGCGACGGCACGCCGTCCCAGGTGCAGCGGGTCTGCTATTCCACGTTCGCGATGTTCGTGTCGTGGACGGCGTACGCGGCCTGGCGGCACGCCGACGAGTACCCGCCGGCGTGGGAATACCTGGCGGCGCGACAGCACGACAGTTTCTACACGTCGATGACGCTGATCGACGTCCTGGGCGGCTACGAGGTCCCGGCGAACCTCTACTACGAACCGCACGTGCGCCGGGCCGCCGTCCAGGCGGGCACGGCTTCGGTGCTGGTCAACGACATCTACTCGGTGACCAAGGACCTCGCCGACGAGAACCCACCGTGCAACATGGTTCTGCTGATCGCGGCCGACCGGAAGTGCTCGATCGAGGAGGCGACCGAGATCACCGTCGGCCTGCACAACGACCTCGTCCACGACTTCCAGGCAGGCCACCAGAAACTGCTGTCCATACCGTCCGTGGAGCTACAGCGGTTCCTGCGCGGGCTGCGGTCCTGGATGGGCGGCGGCTTCGAATGGCACTCCACCAGCCCGCGCTACCGGACCGGGTCCACCGCCGAATCGTCAGTCAGCTAGTGCGGCTCGTCCGGGTGGACGAGCAGGACGAAGGCCCTGGCCGCGGCCATCATGGCCGGCCGGGGCCAGTCCTGGGCGAACAGGGCATGGGTCGACGGTTCGTGTTCGCGGCCGTTGATGCGTACTTCGGCGACCTGGTAATCCGCCCGTGCGGCCAGGAAGAACTGGCGCTCCACATCGCGATCGCCTGACCGACCGCCTCGGCCGGATCGGCGGCCAGGCCGCAGGCGCAGTCGGCGATCGCGGTCTCGGCCGCGTGCTCGACGTCCACGATGAGGTTCTGCACCCTAGCCCGGACGAGGAAGCCGGCCGGATCCTAGTAGTACTTTGTTAGGTCGTGGCGTGTCGTGTAGGTGATCCACTATGGATGATGATTCACTCCGACCGTGACCCCGGATCAGATCGAACAGGTAGGGCCCCGACTGGCGGAGTTCGTGGCGCGGATGCTGGATGCGG
>DASUGU010000007.1:0-86308 GCA_036273855.1 Pseudonocardiaceae bacterium | reverse complement strand
GAGACGGGACGTGCTCGCCGGAACGGGGACGGACAGACAACGGGCACCTCGGTAGCTGCATCGGCCTTGAACAGGGCTGATCATGCTACTGATCATGGACTGCGCCGTGGAACCAAGATCACCGACAGAGTCAAGCTGAGGTTCGGGTGGCGGTCGGACCGCCCGGTGCGGTATCGCTGTGGGTGTGGACCCGGTAGAGGCACTGCGGCAGATCGCGTTCCGGCTCGAACGGGCCGGCGCGCCCACCTACCGGGTGCGCGCGTTCCGCAAGGCGGCCGCCGTGCTGGACGAGCTGCCGGACGGCGAACTGGACGAGCGGATCCGGCGCGGCACGCTGCAACAGCTGCCCGGCATCGGGAAGACGACGGCGACCGCGGTGGCGCAGGCCGCCGCCGGCGGTATACCCGACTACCTCACCGAACTCGTCGGCACCGTGCCGCAGCAGCCCAGGGCGGGGTTGCGCACCGCGCTGCGCGGTGACTGCCACACCCACTCGGACTGGTCGGACGGCGGCAGCCCGCCGCGCGAGATGGCCGAGGCGGCCCGCGCGCTGGGCCACGAGTGGGTCGCGCTCACCGACCACTCGCCCCGGCTGACCGTCGCCAGGGGACTGTCGCCGGACCGGCTGCGCGAGCAGTTGCGGCTGCTGGACGAGATCAACGCGGAACTGGCGCCGTTCCGCATGCTGTCCGGTATCGAGGTGGACATCCTGGACGACGGCACGCTGGATCAGGAACCGGAACTGTTGGCACGCCTGGACATCGTGGTCGCCAGCGTGCACTCGCACCTGCGCATGCCGGCGATGGAGATGACACCGCGCATGGTGGCCGCCGTGCGCAACCCCCACGTGGACGTGCTCGGCCACTGCACCGGCAGGCTGATCACCGGCCGCGGCCGCCCGGCGTCCACTTTCGACGCCGCGAAGGTGTTCACCGCGTGCCGGGACAACGGTGTCGCGGTGGAGATCAACTGCCGACCGGAGCGCCGCGACCCGCCGGATCCGTTGCTGGCCATGGCCGTGGAACTGGGCTGTGTCTTCGCGATCGACACCGACGCGCACGCGCCCGGCCAACTGGACTGGCTGGACGACGGCTGCCGCCGGGCGGAAGCCCTTGACCTGCCGGCGGATCGCGTGATCAACACGCTCGCCGCCGACGCCCTGCTCACGCGCCAGCGGGACTGACCCCGGGGCTGCGCATTCTCCGAGATGTTCGGCGCGATCACCGCTGGACAGGATATTGACATGACCGACATCAGGGAGAACGCGGCCACAGCGCCGCCGAACACCGCGCCGCGCGGCCTCGTCCTTGGCCTGTCCGTACTCGGCGGCCTGGCCGTCGCCATCCTGTGGTCCGCCCGCCTGGTGGACGACGACATCGGCGTGAACACCGCCAACGGCATCCTCGGCGCCCACGGCACCACGGCGACCACCACGATCGCCGGCCTGGTCGTCGCCTTCGTCACCGGGCTGGCCGGCACCTTCACCGCGTGCAACGTCGCCGTGTTCAGCGCGATCGCGCCCATGGTGGAGTCCCGCCCGACGGTGGCCGGCCGGCTGCGCCGGGCGCTACGCCCGCTGGGCTGGCTGACCCTGGGCGCCGTCGTGGTGGCCGGCGGCTACGGCGCGGTCGGCGCCGTGGTCGGCGACCGCATCCCGCAACTGTCCGGCGCGGTCGTCGACGGCGACATTCCGGTGCGGACGTTGCAGTCGATCGCCGTCTTCGGTGCCATCGGGATCGTGCTGCTCTATCTGGGACTGGCCGAACTGCGACTGGTGCCCGACGCGCTCGGCTCGCTCGCCGCACGCCATCCCGCCGCCCGCCAAGTCGTGATGGGCGCGCTCGTCGGTGGATTCCTGATCGGCCGGCCGTGGCCGCTGTTCCGGCAGATGTTCGCGCACGCGGCGAGTACGCACAACGCTTTGTACGGCGCCGCCGCATTTGTGCTCGTGGTCATCGGCAATATGGCGGTGATGAGCGTTCTGTTCCTGATTCTGTCGTTCAGTCGCTTCCCGGCATGGTTGCGGCGCACCGAATCCAGGGTCACCACGGTGACGGCCGCCGCACTCCTTGTTGGCGGTACGTTCACGTTCGCCTACTGGGCGTTGCGGGTACCCGCCAATCTGGGGATCGGCTGGTTCCCACCTGCTCCGTGGCACTGACCCAGGCAATGCGTGCTGGTCGGTCAATCCGCTGACCGAGGGAACCCGTTCACACTCTCTCGGGAACGGTCAAAATGTGGATAAGATAGCTCCGAAAGTAGATTGTATTGGCCGGCCATTCTGACGAATGCTTTCCGGCATGAGCGGCAGAAGTCATCTCCGCTTGGTACTGGCGACGGCAACGGTGGCGCTTACCGCGACCGCCGTTGCCAGTGTCCAGGCCAACGCGGCACCCCAAGTGGGCAGTGGTAAGAGCGAGGCCGTCATCGTCCTGATGCGGGCCCAGCATCCCGACCTGAAGCCGAAGATCGACGCCGTCGCGCGGTCCCGCGCGGTCAACGCCGACCAGGCCGGGATCGTGGCGGACCTGCACAGCAGCGGTGCGACCCACATCCAGCAACTGGACACGGTCAGCGCGGTCGCGGCCACCGCCAGCCAGAGCGAGATCAGCCGGCTGCAGGCGAACCCCGCGGTGGCCGACGTGGTGCTGGACAAGATCATCACGGTGCCCAGCACGGCCGGCGTGCGGGCACAGGGGACCCAGCAGCCAGGCGCCCGGGCGGCGTGCACCTCCGACCCGAGCAAGCCGCAGATCGAGCCCGAGGCGCTCGGCCTGACCAACACCGACAAGGCACAGGCGATCGCCACCGGCAAGGGCGTCAAGGTCGCCTTCATGGCCGACGGCATCGACATCAACAACCCTGACTTCATCCGGCCGGACGGCACCCCGGTCTTCTCCGACTACCAGGACTTCTCCGGCGACGGCAAGAACGACGCCAGCGGTGGCGCCGAGGCGTTCGGTGACGCCAGCTCGATCGCCGCGCAGGGCAACACCACGTTCGACCTGTCGACCGCACTGCCCAACGCGGGCCTGCCAGCGGGTTGCACCTTCCGCATCAAGGGCTTCGCGCCCGGCGCGTCCCTGGTCGGCATCAAGGTGTTCGGTGAGTTCGGCGCGCCCGAGTCGGCGTTCGTGCGCGGCGTCGACTACGCGGTGAACGTGGACAAGGTCGACGTCATCAACCAGTCGTTCGGCGCGACCCTGTTCCCGGACGGCGCCGTCGACCCGATCGCTATGGCCGACGAGGCCGCGATCGCCGCGGGCGTCACCGTGGTCGCCTCCAGTGGTGACTCCGGCCAGTCCGGCACCGTCGGCACGCCCTCCAGCGCGCCCGACGTGATCGCCGCCGCCGGTACCACCGCGTTCCGGCTGGACGCCCAGGACAAGGGCTACTCCGGTTTCGTCAGCAACAACATCTCCGGGCTGTCCTCCGGTGGTCCGACGTTGGACAACAAGTACGTCGACCTCGTGGCACCGTCCCAGTCCGCCATGGCCGACTGCACGGTCGGCGCACCCTGGCCGGAATGCACCCAGAACAGTGAGTCGTTCGGTGGCACCAGCCAGTCCTCGCCGTTCATCGCCGGTGCCGCGGCACTGGTGATCCAGGCGTACGAGGACAGCCACCACGGCGCCCGGCCCTCGCCGGCACTGGTCAAGCAGCTCCTGCTGGGCACCGCGACCGACCTCAACGTGCCGTCCGACCAGCAGGGTGCCGGCCTGCTGAACAGCCTCGCCGCCGTCCAGGCGGCCAGGGCCATCGGCACCGGCGCCGGCGGCAGCTCCGCGCTGGTCCCGTCCTCGACCCAGTTCGACATCACGGGCGCGAGCGGCACCACCCAGCACGCGACGGAGACGCTGACCAACACCTCCACCAAGGCGCAGACCGTGACGGGCACCTCCCGCACGCTCGGGTCGTCGATCTTCCAGTTCAACAAGACCGTGCAGGTGACGGGCGCGACCCCGCCGCCGGCCAACCCGCCGGGCGGTCCCGGTGAAGCGGCCCAGGCAGCACCGTCGTTCACCTTCAATGTCCCGAAGAACGTGCCCTTCATGACGGCCGAGATGATCTGGCCGGGCACGCGCACCTCGGGTCAGCTCGACCTGGAACTGTTCGACCCGCAGGGCAACCTCGTCGGGGAGTCCTACGACTTCGGGTTCACCGACTTCCAGCACATCTCGGTGCACAACCCGACGCCGGGCACCTGGACCGAGAAGGTCCTGTGGAACAACGGCCGCGATCACTTCCAGGAGGCCCTGGACGCGCCCGGCACGTTCCGTGGCGCCGTGACGGTGCAGAACACCGGCTTCCGCTACGTCTCCGCGGGCACCAACTCGGTCACGAAGACGATCCCGGCCGGCGGTTCGGCCAAGTTCGCCTTCACCGTGCCGCTGCCCAAGGCGGCCGGTGACGCCCCGGCGTCCCTGCAGTTCGACACCAACCTGGGCACGCACGTGTCGGTGCCGCTGGCCCGCCGGGTGCTGATCCCGACCACCGGCAACGGCCGGTTCACCACGACCATCACCGGTGGTGTCGGACGTGGCCTGAACCAGTACCTGAGCTACTTCATGGACGTGCCCAAGGGCAAGCAGGACATGACGCTCAACTTCACCACGATCGACCCGGCGACCTCGGTGGGCTTCCTGCTGGTCAGCCCGACCGGTCAGGTCCTCTCCGGCGACACCAACGCGGTGGAGACGGCGTGGAACACCGGTGACGCCGAGTCGACCGGTGTGGCCGAGATGACCGTCAACCAGCCGGTGAGCGGCCGGTGGGAGGTCATCGCCTTCCTGCAGAGCCCGTCCAGCGGGACGGAGTTCAGCCAGACGGTGCACGGGCAGGTCCAGTTCAACACGGTCCACGCCCAGGCCGACGGGCTGCCGAACAGTGCGCACACCACGCTGACCGGTGCCGCCGAGGCCACGGTGAAGGTGCGCAACACCAGCGCCGCCGGTGAGTTCTTCTTCCTCGACCCGAGGTTGAACCAGGAAGCCGACGTCACGCTGCCGCCGATCGCCGGGCAGAGCAACATCGACCTGCCCGAGGATACGGCGGACACCAGCCCACCGGTGTACAACGTGCCGACGCACACCACCACGCTGACGCAGCACTTCAGCTCGACCGTTCCGGCGGACGACTACCTGGAGTTCAGCGACGGCAACCCCGGCCCGTACCTGTTCTCGGGCACGAGTGGCGTGAACACGATCTCGGACGCCGACCAGTTGGCGTTCGGCCCGTGGTTCACCGACGTCGGTGAGGTCGGCCCGTTCCCGGACACCGCACCGGCCGGCACCGCCAGCCTGTCCCTGACCGCGCACATGCAGCCGTTCGACGGCGCGGTCACCCCGGGCACGGGTGACTTCTGGCAGACCGCCGTGGGTGGCGGCGCGGGTAACGCGGTGTTCATCCCGGCGGGCGGCACGGCCACCATCCCGGTGACCATCACGCCGACCGCCAAGTCCGGCAGCGTCGTCCACGGCACCCTGTACGTGGACACCTGGAACAACCTGTTCGGCCAGGGTTCGGAACTGGCCGGCATCCCGTACAGCTACACAGCTGGCTGATCTTCGGGAGAGTGCGGGGCACCGGTGCGAGCCGGTGCCCCGCACTCGTGTTTGATGGCCCGCACGAACAGCCGAAGGTCGACCCGCAGGACCGGCCCGCCAGGATTCTTGGAGTCCCGAACGGCAGCGAGATCAGGTGACAGTTCCACGCAGTTGGAGCCGTTGCTGCTGTAACTGGCCTTGCGCCATGACACCTGGACGCAGTTGGTGCCGTTGCTGCTGTAGCTCGATGTCCGCCATGCGGTGTCCATCGGGGTTCCTTCCACAATCAGTCGAGCCGCGCCGCGATCGCCTTCACGGATTTGGGCTGCGACAGCGCCGCGGAGCGAAGGAGTTCCGCGCTCGCAGTGTACTTCTCGACCTGTCGCTGATCTTGAATGTAAATGGCGTCGTCCGGGATCTCGACGTAGCCGATGGACTGGGCTTCGCGGAAGTGCAGCAAGTCGAACCGACCCTCCAGGCCGTCATGTCGCCCAACAGCGGTCGGCAGGACGAGGATCTCCACGTTGTCCCGCTTGGCGAGGTCGATCAGATGCCGGAGTTGGCCGCGCATGACGGCCTTGCCGCCCCCGATCGGCCGATCGAGGATCGACTCCTCTATCAGCGCTGTGAGATGGAGTGGTTCATCGGTGAACAGCCGTTCTTGGCGCACCATCCGGAGGTTGACCAGACGCTCCTGCTGGTCGGGCCGCACACGGGCGCTCGGTGACGTGACGCCTGCCGAATAGTCTCTGGTCTGCACCAATGCTGGCAGCACCAATGGTGTGTAGGTGAACACGTGCGATGCCAAGCCTTCGAGACCGATATACGTCCTGAGCCAGTCGGGGATAACGTCGCTCCAGCGGGCCAGCCAGCTGCCCTGGTCGGCGCGACCGGCCAGAGTGGACAGTCGCTCGACGTCGTGCCGAGGCGCGCCATAGAGTTCCAGGAGTCGGGTGATCTGCTCGGGCGCGGCGGAGTACCGGCCGACCTCGTAGTGGCCGACCATGCCCGTGGACACGCCGACGTGCTTGGCCGCCGCCGACTGCGAGACGCCGGACTGCCTGCGGTAGTTGGCCAGTTCGACGCCGATCAGCCAGCGCAGCGCCGGAGGATCGCTTCGTTCCGCCACTGACGTACTCCCTCGATATCACTCGATGTGACGACGCTGCTAGCTAGCGCCCTAGTACACGCTTGTGCTCTACTGCTCGTGACTGGATGTACACAATACGACACGGGGAGTATGCGGCACGAGCCGCCCCGGTCGCGACAAGGAGGGCGCCATGAGCCGTCAACTGGACGTGTACGCGAACGCGATCATCGACTCGGAGGTGGACATGAGGCTGTCCACCCCACGCCGGCCGGACGACGACACGGTCTCGATCCTGTTCGGCGCGGAAGGCATCATCCTGGAGTTCAGCGACGTCGAGAGCCTCGAACGCCTCAGCACCCTGGCCACCGAGGGCGCCCAGCACCTGCGCGCCGTGACCGAAACCACCGCCTGACCCGGCAGAGTTGGGCCGTCGTCGCCCGACGTCACACCAGCGTCGTCACCTGGAGCGCGGGAACCGGTGGCATGATCGGCACGTCCCAGTTCGTGATCCTGGGAGGTGATGGATGGCTCCGCTTGTTCCGATCCCGTCGTCGGACGGTGGCGGCTCGATCGACGTCACGCCGGACGACGTCAATTCGGCGGCACTGACCTTCGTGAAACAGCAGGACGCGCTCGGCGACGTGTGGTCCACGCTGGCCTCGTCACTGAACGCGGGCATGGCGGGCAACGACGGTGGCGCCCAGAAGTTCGCCAGCAAGTACGACCCGGCCGCGAAGGCGGTGTGGCAGGCGTTCGAGTCGGCGTGCCGGGTGATCGGCGGCATCTCCATCGGGTTGGTCCAGACCGCCAACAACTACCTGAAGGCGGAGCACGCCTCGACGGCGTCCGGCAAGGGTGCCCACCAGCCGTATCCGCCGTCGCTGGCGGCCGTGGACATCTTCGTCACCGGCCCCGACCCGGCCGAGGGTCCCGGCCACTCCAGCGTGCCGGACTGGCTGGCCAAGTACTGGCCCAACGGCAACCCGGACGCGCTGCGCCAGGCGGCCACCGCGTGGCGCAAGGCGGCCACCGGCGTGGACAACGTGACGCAGACCCTGCACGGCGCGGTGAACAGCATCACCGAGAACAACAACGCGCAGGACATCGAGGCCATGGCGGCGTTCTGGAACTCGCTGGCCGGCGGGGGCAACAAGGCCATTCTCACGGTGCTGCACAACGCCTGCGTCAGCATCGCCAACGGGTGCGACGCCTACGCCAAGGCCATCGACGACGCCCGCAACCAGCTCAAGACCGCGCTCGCCGAGGCCGGTATCGCGGTCACCCTGACCACCATCGTGGGCATCCTGCTCACCCCGTTCACCCTGGGCGGTTCGGACGCGGGCGCCGGTGCCGCGGACGCCGCCGAGGTGGCCGCGATCGCCGGTCCGATCGCCGAGGAGTTCGAGGCGACGGTGGCCACCGAGGTGGGCGAGTCGATCGCCGCCGACGTCGCCGTCGACCTGGAGTCCGCGGCGAACGCCGTGCCCGACATCGAGGCGGCCGAGGCCGAGACGTCCGACGTGGACAGCACGGTCGAGGAGGAACTGGAGCAGTCCGAGCAGGAAACGCCGACCCGGCCGGAGAGCGCGCCCAAGCTCAAGGTGGACGACAGCCAGTTCGGCACCAAGATCGCCAAGCACGCCAGGGACTACGGCCTGGACCCGTCCGACCCGGCCGACCGGGCCTGGATGCGCGGCCACATCGACGACATCGCCGACAACCCCGAGCAGGTCAAGCAGGGCCCGTGGAACCCCAACGGCGGCGGCGCGTCGGACGACTACTTCTTCCGCAAGGGGGACGACGTCGTGGTGACCAAGCGCGACGGTACGTTCGTGACCATCCTCAAGGGCGGGATCAACAACGGTTGGTTCAAGGGCGCGACGGTGGTGAAGTGAGGTGGGCGTGACCGGGATCAGGCTGGCGAAGTACGTCGGGGACACGGTGCTGTCGGTGAGCCGGCTGCGGTACGAGGTGGGTGAGAAGGTCGCGTCCGGGGCCAACGAGGGTTCCGTGGAGATCACGTTCTCCAGCGGCAGCACCCTGCTGTGCGAGTCGGCGGCGGACGGCGAGACGGTCCGGGTCGCGGACGCCCCCTGGGTGGACCCGTTCGGTGGTTCGCTGTCCGAGGAGAACGAGGAGTTCGTCCGCACGTCGGGCCGGTGGGTCAAGTACGACGCCTCCGACCAGCAGCCCTTCGTCGACCTCGTCGGGCGGCGGGTGGTGGACATGGCGCCCATCACCGGTACGAGTGGCAAGCAGTACGGCGTGGTGGTCAACGTGTCGGGCTTCCTGCTGGGCATGTACGCCAACGCCGACGAACTGCACGTGCGCCTGCTGGCCTAGCTCGTAGGGAGGATGTGTGATGAGCCGGATCAAGGCCAGTTTCGGTTCGCTCGACGGTCTCGTGGCGCGGATCGACCGGATGTCCGATGACGTCGAGTCCCAACTGGATGGTCTGCGGACGGCGATCGCCAAGCTGGCGACGGAATGGACCGGCGGGGCGTCGGAGGCGTTCCAGGAGAAGATCGACGAGTGGAATCGTGCGGCGGCCGACCTGCACCAGTCGTTGCGACGCCTGGGCCGGATCGTGCACACGGCCAACGGGAACTACCGCAGCGCCCTGTCCACCAACACCCGGATGTGGCCGTCGGCCTGACCGCTACGCCGCTGGCGAACTCTGTTGCGGCTGGTCGCCGGGTGCGCCATCGTGGCAGCCATGCGGGTGATCATCCTGGGCGGCACGCGGTTCGTGGGCAGGGCGATCACCACGGCGTGTGTCGCCGCCGGGCATGACGCCCTCGTCGTCCACCGCGGCGAACACGAGCCGGACGACCTCGCCGACGTCGACCACCTGCACCTGGACCGCGCTGCCTGGCCGGACCACCGGAAGCTGTTCGGCGCCGACGCGGCCGTCGACGTCAGCGCGGGCAACGCCGACGGGGCTCGGGCAGCACTGACCGCACTGCCATCGGGGATCACGCTGGTCGCACTGTCCAGTGTGGACGTTTATCGCGCCTACGAAGGTCTGCACACCGGCCGCCAGACCGACGTGGTGCCCCTGACCGAGACGTCACCGCTGCGCGCCGCCCGCCACCTCGACGGGCCGCAGTGGGAGAACCTCGACATCGAACAGCACTATCTGCAGGCCGGTGCGGCCGTGTTGCGCCTGGGCGCGGTCTACGGCGAACACGACTACCAGCGGCGCTTCGAACCGGTGCTGCGCCGCGTCCGGGGTGGCCGGGCCCGTATGCCGGTCGGCGCCGGTGATTTCCTGTTCAGCCGGGTCTACGTGGGCGATGTCGCCCGCGCGGTGCTGGCCGCCCTCGACACTCCGGCCGGCGCCGGGGAGTGCTTCAACATCGTCGAGGCGCAGACCGCGCCGATCCGGCTGTTCTTCGAGCAGGTCATCGCCGCCGCCAGTGCCGACCTGGAGTTGGTCCGGGTTCCCGACGCCGCCCTCCCGCCGGACCTGCGTGCGGCGGGCGCGCTCGACCAGCATCTACTCGCGAGCCCCGCCAAGGCGCAGCGCGTCCTCCACTGGCAGGAAACCGACCGGGAGGACAACGTCCGCCGATCGGTGCACTGGCACCTCGATGATTGATGCGGTGAAGATCATGTGAAGGGGACCCGGTGGCGGACACGGGCGGAGGGTGTCCATGATCAAAGTGTGAGCAAAGACCTGAACACCCTCCTGACCACACTCTACGTGCTGATCGATGACCACATCGTCCCGCCCCGTACCGGCCGTGGCCATCGACCCGATCTCACCGACAGTGAACTGATCTGCCTGGCGATCGCCCAGGTCCTGCTGGGCTTCGACCGCGAGCGTCGCTGGGTCCGCCACGTGCACGCCAGCCCGGAACTGCTAGGCATGTTCCCCGACATGCTGTCGCAGTCCGGCTACCACCGGCGGCTGAAGACAGCACAACCATTACTGTGCAAGACCATTATCGCCTTGGCCATGTTGTGTCCGTCCCGGTGGGACGATCTGTGGATCACCGACGGGACCCCCGTGCCGTGCGGTATGTCCCGGGAGACGGTCAAACGCTCGGACCTGGCCGGACACGCCAACTACGGCTACTGTGCGTCACACTCCCGGTGGTACTGGGGTTTGAAGCTGTACCTGGTCTGCACCGGGGACGGCATGCCGGTCATGTGGTGCCTGGCCGATCCCAAGATCGGCGAAAGGGAGGTACTGGCCGCGTTGCTCGACAACAACCATCGCCTCATCCGCGATGGTCAGATTCTGTTGGCGGACAAGGGATTCTCCGGTAAGGCGTTCCTGACGCTGACCGAGTCCAAACAGATCCGACTGCTGCGTCCGGACCGCAAGGACGAGACCTACCGTAACGGCGATCTCGGCGCGGTCCGCCAATGGATCGAATCGGTCAACCAGACCCTGAAGGGACAGCTCGGCCTGGAACGACACGGCGGACGGACCCCGCAGGGTGTCTTCACCCGCGTCGCGCAGCGTCTGCTCGCCCTGGCGGCGGGTATCTGGCACAACTGGGAGACCGGTGTGACCAGCAAAAGGTCACTCACGGCCTACGATCACTAACATCAACTTCACCGCATCAATCATCTCGACCATCCGCCGGCCGAGTGGAGCTCGGACTTCACCGCTGACGACACCGCACTGGCCGCCGGCTGAACCGCCCATTTGTGATTCCGGTCGTGGAGGATCCGGGCGGCGGTGCGGCAGCTCTGTTGGCCGCGCTGAGCGACGCCGTCAGCTCCTTCACCCGGTTCGGCCAGGCCCAGGACCTGTCCCACCCGCCGTGCGCTGGCGCGGAATCGGCACGGTCGGCACCGGAGTTGATCCACTGGCGACCGTGGGTGTCATCTTCCTGCTCGGGGACGACGACCCGGACGACCGGCAACCAGCGATGGTTGCTGGAGCTGCCGACGGTCCGGACCGCGCAGTTCACCGAGTGCCTGGCGGTGCTGGCCGACTACACAGCCCGGCTGTGCGCGTATGACACCGTCCTGGACGAGCTGGGCGTGCCCCGCACGGAATGACCGCTACTCGAAGCGGGTCGTGTCGCCGGCGCCCCGCCGGACGATCTCCGGTTCGTCCTCGGAGAAGTCGATCACCGTCGTGGGCGTCGTGCCGCAGTCACCGGAGTCGATCACCGCGTCGACCACGTGGTCCAGGCGCTCCTTGATCTCCCATCCCTGCGTCATCGGCTCCTCGTCGCCGGGCAGCAACAACGTGCTCGACACCAGCGGTTCGCCCAACTCCTCCAGCAGCGCCTGGGTCACCGCGTGGTCGGGGATGCGCACGCCGACGGTCTTCTTCTTCGGGTGCAGCAACCGCTTCGGCACCTCGTTGGACGCCTGCAGGATGAACGTGTAGCTGCCCGGTGTGGACGCCTTGATGGCCCGGAATACGTTGTTGTTCAACAACACCAACTGCCCGAGTTGGGCGAAGTCCCGGCACACCAACGTGAAGTGGTGTCGGCTGTCCAGTTCCCGGATCGCCCGGATCCGGTCCAGGCCGTCCTTGTTGCCGAGCTGGCAGCCCAACGCGAAGCACGAGTCGGTCGGGTAGGCGATCAGCCCGTCCTCCCGCACGATCGAGATCACCTGCGACACGGCCCGCCGCTGCGGGTTGTCCGGGTGCACGTCGAAGTACCTGGCCATGTGATCAGCCTAAACACTGCCCCGTACGGGTCGACGGCGGGACCTGATCGCGACGGGACACCTCGCAGATCAACCGCTCCACACCGTCACCCCAGTGCGATGCGACGACCAGGTCACGATCGGGGTCCACCCACAGCACGTGCCGCCCACCGTTCCCGCGGGCCGCCCGACCGGACGCGGGTGCCGGCGGAAACACCTTCCGGGTGTCGTTCAACCACCACAGGACCCGTACTCCGGCTTCACGGCACACGGCTGCCAGGTGCGTGACATCCACTCGGCGCTCACCAACCGCCCGCCGCGATCGAGGTACAACTGCCCGATCAACGCCATGTCGCGAGCGGACGTGAACAGCCCACCGCCTCAGTGCGCGCCACCGCTGACGACCGGCACCGACCTGCCATCGAGATCGACAACCGAGTTGACGTAGCCGTGCCACTACCAGGACGTCGAGGCACCCAGCGGCCGCAGCACCTCGTCACGCAGCACCGCGTCCCGCAGCACGTCCGGCACGCCTCGCCCGACCACTGGCTGGTCTGCTGCAACAGGTGCAGCCAGCGGATCTCGTTGCGGAACTGCGGCAGCGCCACCTGTTCGCCGACCCTGGCGTCGACGGCCAACAGCCCTCGGTCGTAGGCGACACCGGCGACGAGCGACACCACACTCTTGGTGGCACTGAACAGCATCTCGGGTACCGACGGATCGCCCCACGAGCCGATCACCCGACCACAGTGGACGACCACGCCGCTCGCACCGGACCCGCCCAGCAACGGACCCAACACCTCCCGATGCGACTCGTCACCGACCTGCCAGGTAACCCGCCATGTCGTCGATACCGGCTACCGGCCGGCGCGCCTGGCGTTCGCACGCCGCCCGCACCGCGTCGTTCACCGCACCGCCGCCCCACGTGGTCCCGCACCGCCGAGCAGTTCGAACGCCTGCCACATCGCGGCGTACTTGCCCTCGGCCGCCAGCAACTCGTCGTGCGAACCGATCTCCGCCACCGAACCGTGATCCAGCACCACGATCCGGTGCGCACCGCGCGCGGTCTGCAACCGGTGGGCGATGACGACGGTGGTCCGGCTGCGCGCCACGTGGCGCATGGCGGCCGCCACCCGCGCCTCGGTGACCAGGTCGAGATTGGACGTTGCCTCGTCCAGCAGCAGCACCGCCGGGTCGACCAGTTCGGCACGGGCCAGCGCGATGAGCTGCCGTTGGCCGGCGGACAGCGACCGGCCCCGCTCGGCCAGTTCGTGCAGGTACCCGCCGGGCAGCGCGGCCACGAACTCGTGCGCGCCCACCGCCCTGGCCGCCGCCTCGACCTCGGCGTCGGTGGCCGACGGGCGGCCGTAGGCGATGTTGTCCCTTACCGTGCCGGTGAACAGGAACCCTTCCTGCGGCACGTAACCCAACTGGGTGCGGAATTCGCGCAGGTCGAGCGACCGCAGGTCGTGGCCGTCGATTCGCACCGCACCCGAGTCGGGGTCGTAGAACCGGGCCAGCAGCTTCATCACCGTCGACTTGCCGGCACCGGTCTCGCCGACGATCGCCACCGTCTCACCCGGCGCCACCCGCAGGTCGATGCCGCGCAGCGCCTCCGGCGGCCGGGCCGAACCGGCCGCCCTGGGCAGCCGGGGATCACGCGGCCCCCGGCGTTCGGCGATCGGGGCGAACGCCGCTGGGTAGGTGAACCGCACCTCGCCCAGGGCCAGGTCGCCGCGCAGCCGACCCGGTACGACGGCGTGGTCCGGTGCCGGTGTGAGGGTGTCCAGCCGCATCAGTTCGGCGATCCGGCCGACCGACACCCTGGTCTGCTGCCAGGCGTCGAACACCTGGGACAGCTGCTGGATGGGGGAGAAGAACATGTCGATGTAGAGCAGGAACGCGATCAGCGCGCCGGACGTGAGATCGCCCCGGCTGATCAGCCACGCGCCGACGCCGAGCACGATCGCGTCCGCGCACGCCGAGATGAACTGCACGAACGGGAAGTACGTGGCGACCAGCCGCTGGGCGGCCAGGCGGGCGGTCAGGTAGTCGGTGCCCAACCGGTGGAAGTGCGCCTTGGTGGCGTCCTCGTGGGTGAACGCCTGCGACTCGCGGACCCCGGACAGGCTCTCCTGGAAGTCGGCGTTGACGATGGCGATCCGCTCCCGCGCCAGGTCGTACAGTCGCGCCGCCCGGCGCCGGAACATCACCGTGGCGATGGCCAGCGGCACCACGACGGTCAGCGTGCACAGGCCGAGCACCGGGTTGATCACCACCAGCGCCACGCCGACGCCGACGAACGTGACGATGGAGACCAGCGCGGACAGCAGGCCGTTCTCGATCAGCGACTCGAACTGGTCCACGTCGGTGGTCATCCGGGTCATGATCCGGCCGGCCATCTCGCGCTCGTAGTAGTCCAGCGACAGCCGTTGCAGCTGGGCCCAGATCCGGATGCGCAGCGACAGCATGATCCGCTCCGCCGCGCGGCCGGTCACGAACGTCTCGAACACCTGGTCCACCAGGTCGACCAGGGTGATCACCAGGAACAGGCCGGACGCGGCGAACAGCACGGTGGCCGAGCCGGTCACCACGCCGTTGTCGATACCCGCCTTCACCAGCGCCGGACCGACCAGGCTGGCCACCGCGTCGATCACCACCAGGACCAGGCCGAGCAGCAGTGGCCGGCGGAACTCGCGGAGCAGCCCGGTCAGCGAGAAATGCCGCTGCCGCCGGGACTCGCGGGGCAGGTCGACGTCCGGGAAGTCCCGGATCGGGCGCAGTGCGGCCACCCTGGCCAGCAGTTCCGGCGTGGGCGCGAGGTTGATCCGCCAGCCGCCGCCGCTGCCGCCCAGCCCACCGCCGAGGCTGGGCGCGCCGAGCGCCCGGGGCGCACCCCGCTCGGCCGGACCGGACCGCCCGGACCGCCACGCCGACTCGGTGACGCCGTCGCCCGCGATCCCGGCCAGCGCCTCGATCCGGTCGCCGACCTCGGCCGCGGTCCGTTCGTCCAGTCCGGACAGCAGCGCCCGGTACTCGGCGCTGCGTTCGACCAGTTCAGCGTGCGTGCCGGCGTCGGCGACGCGGCCGTCGTCCAGCAGCACCACCCGGTCGGCCAGGTGCAGCGTGGAGCTGCGGTGCGCGATGAGCAGGGTGGTGCGGTCGGCCAGCACGCCGCGCAGCGCGTCGTGGATGGCCTCCTCGATACCGGCGTCGACCGCGCTGGTCGCGTCGTCCAGGATCAGGATCGCCGGATCGGCCAGGATCGCCCTGGCCAGCGCGATCCGCTGGCGCTGCCCGCCGGACAGGGTGAGCCCGCGCTCACCGACCGTCGTGTCGTAGCCGTCGGGCAGGGCGGCGATGAAGCCGTGCGCCTGCGCGGCCTCGGCCGCTGCCTCGATCTCGGCGTGGGTGGCGTCCGGCCTGCCGTACGCGATGTTGGCGCGGACCGTGTCGGAGAACAGGAAACTGTCCTCGAAGGCGTAGCCGACCTGCCGGCGCAGCGAACGCAACGTCACCGACCGCACGTCGTGCCCGTCCACCAGCACCGCACCGGAGTCCGGGTCGTGGAAGCGGGCCACCAGCATGGCCAGCGTGGTCTTGCCGCTGCCGCTCGGCCCGACGAACGCGACCCGCTCGCCGGCCGCGACGGTCAGGTCGACGTCGTGCAGCACCGGTTCGGCGTAGCCGAACGTCACCCCGGCGAACGTGATCTCGCCGCGCGCCTGGCGGAGTTCGGTGGCGTCGCCGGCGTCCGCGATCGACGGCTTCAGATCGAGCAGTTGAAAGATGCGTTCCACGCCTGCCCTGGCCTGCTGCCCGACGGTGAGCACGGCGGCCAGTTGCCTGGCCGGCGCGGCGAACTGGGCGACGTAGGTGGAGAACGCCAGGAACGTGCCGAGGGTGATCGAGTGACGCAGCGCCAACCAGCCGCCCAGCGCGAGGATCGCGACCTGGCCGATCGACGGGATCGACTGGAGCAACGGCTGGTAGCGGGCCTGCAACCGGACGGCCCGCATCCGAGCGCCGTAGAGTACGCGGGCCGCGCCGGCCAGCCGCTCCAGCTCCCGGTCCTCCTGGCCGAACGCCTTGACCACGCGAACGCCGTTGACGTCCTCGTCGACGATCTGCGCCAGATCGCCCTCGCGCTGCTGGCCGTCCCAGGTCGCCGGGAACACGCGGGTGCGCATCCGGTAGGACATCGCGAACAGCACCGGTAGGACGACGACGCTGACCACGGCGAGCAGCGGCGCCAGGTACAGCATGATGCCCAGCGACAGCACCATCAGCAGGATGTTGCCGCTCATCACGGGCATCACGTTGAGCAGGCCCTGCACCAGCGTGGAGTCCGAATTGGACCGTGCGACCAGCTGCCCGGTGGGCATGTGGTTCACGTTGTCCATGTCCATGGTCTGCAGGTGGTCGTGCATGGCGTTGCGCAGGTCGTACTGCACAGCCAGCCCTACCCGGCCACCCCGGTAGCGGCGCACGTAGGTGAACCCGAACGTGGCCACGCCGACCGTGACCAGCAACACCAGCCACGGCCATAATGCCGATGTGCGGCTGATGATCACGTTGTCGACGATCTGCCGCGCGATCAGCGGCACGCCGGCCTGGCAGGCGCTACCCAGGATCGCCGCCGCGAGTGCGAGGACCACGTCGCGGCGGTGCCGCATCACATAGCCGACCAGCCTGCGAATCCAGCCCGGTTCGCCGCTCACCGGTTGATCCGGTTTTCGTACAGATCATCGAGGGCCTTGCCCAGCCAGACCAGCGCCGGCACCAGTTGCTCACCGCCCGGCGTTCTCGCCCGGAGATCGTCAATCCGCTTGACCATCTCGGCCTCCACGCCGTCGAGCTGTTCGCGACCGGCGTCGGTGAGCCGGAGTACGGCGACTCGTTGGTCGGCGTCCTCGCCGGTGCGGGTGAGTAGGCCACGCTGGCACAGCGAGTCGACGGTGGCGCTGATGGTCGGCTTGCCGAGCGCGAGGCGAGCGGCAACGCGCGAGGCCCGCTCATCGCCGGACGCGATCGTCGACAGGACGCGGTACTGCGCCGGATTCAGGCCGCCGGACACCCGTTCCAGGATGCGCGACGCCCGGGCCAGGGCGCGGATGGCTGCGACGGTGTCGGCGTTCGTCATGCTGCCCAACATACCTCAAGTGGTTCGATAGCCGAACCAACTAATAGCGCAGGTCACCTGGGTGGTGGCTGTCTGTGAGGTTCCCTGGGCTCGGCGGGGCTGGGGTGGCTCGGCCGCTCCCTCTTTTTGAGAGTTTTCGCTGGTCCGTCGGCGTCAAGGGCGCTGCGCGTCGGCTTCGCCGATGGCCTTCGGCCACCCTGGACTCCGCCGGACCAGCGAAAAGATTGGCTGGGTGTCAGGGAGCGGCGGAGAAGACTGGATCGTCCAGAAAGCCAGTGCCACCAAGGATTGGGCGGGGTTCGCGCTTCGCCCCGGCAGGACTGCGACTTCGCTCGGCCGGGCAAAGACCAGGCGCTCGGGCTTACTGTCGCTTCATTCCTGGCCGCTCCCTCATACCCAGCCTGCTTTGCGTTGGGTCTTCGCTGTCAAGGCTGGCCGAAGGCCATCGCGAAGCGACGCGCAGCGGCCTTCACAGTGATGGCCCAACGCAAACCTCTCAAAGGGAGGGAGCGGCCCGAGCCAACCCCACGACCCGCACGGCCACCTCCCCAACCCCGAATCACGGCATGGCATGCGCACCCTTACCCAGCACCACGATGCCGGACTCGCTGACGTGGTAGTGCTCCCGATCCCGCGCCAGATCCACCCCGATATGAGCCCCAGGCGGCACCACGACGTTCTTGTCCAAAATGGTCCGCCGCACCACAGCGCCAGACCCGATCCGCACCCCGTCGAGCAGCACCGAATCCTGAACCACAGCACCGCTCTCCACAGTCACATCAGGCGACAACACCGACCCGACCACCTGCGCACCAGAGATGATGGCACCAGGACTGACGATCGACTGAGTAGCGGTCCCACCCTCCACGAACTTCGCGGCAGGCCGCTGGCTGGGCAACGCCAGGATGGGCCACCGCCGGTTGTACAGGTTGAACACCGGGACCGTGGAGATCAACTCGGAATGGGCGTCGTAGTAACTGTCGATGGTGCCCACGTCGCGCCAGTAACCATGATCGCGCTCGGTCTCCCCGGGCACCACATTGCTGCTGAAGTCGTACACGGCCGCATCGCCCTTGGTCACCAGCGCCGGGATGATGTCGCGGCCCATGTCGTGGTGGGACTCGGGATCGTGCGCGTCGTCGGCCAGCGCGTCCAGCAGGGCCTGTGTGGTGAACAGGTAGTTGCCCATGGACACGAACGACTCGTCGGGCGAGTCCGGTAGGCCGGGCGGGTCGGCGGGCTTCTCCAGGAAGGCGTCCAGCTGGACGCCGTCCCTGGTCTGGATGACGCCGAACGAGCTGGCGCCCTGGCGCGGTACCCGGATTCCGGCCACCGTGACCCCGGCGCCCGAGTCGATGTGGGCGTCGATCATCTGGCGGGGGTCCATCCGGTAGATGTTGTCGGCGCCGAACACGGCGATGTAGGCCGGCTGCTCGTCGTAGACCAGGTTGAGGCTCTGCAGGATCGCGTCCGCGCTGCCCTGGTACCAGCGCGGGCCCAGCCGCTGCTGCGCCGGGACCGTGGTCACGTACTCGCCGGTCAGCGACGAGAGCCGCCACGTGGTGCTGATGTGCCGGTCCAGCGAGTGCGATTTGTACTGGGTGAGCACGCAGATGTGGCGGATGCCGCCGTGCACCAGGTTGGACAGCACGAAGTCCACCAGGCGGTGCACGCCGCCGAACGGCACGGCCGGTTTGGCCCGGTCCGCTGTCAGCGGCATCAGCCGCTTGCCCTCGCCACCCGCGAGCACGATGCCGAGCACTCCGGTGCCGTCACTCATGCCGTCCTCCCGCACGCCTCGTAGATCCCGACCGTCCGCCGGGCGATGGTGGCCCAGCCGAACTCGCGGACCGCGCGGTCACGGCCCGCGTCGCCCATGGCGGCGGCCCGCTCCGGGTCGTCGAGCAACTCGTTGAGACGCGCGGCCAGGTCGGCCTCGAACGCCTCGGGGTCGTCCTCCGTGTAGTGCGCGAGCAGTCCGGTCGTCCCGTCGGCCACCACCTCCGGGATACCCCCGACGTCGCTGGCCACCACAGCCGTGCCGCAGGCCATCGCCTCCAGGTTCACGATGCCCAGCGGCTCGTACACCGAAGGGCAGGCGAACACCGCCGCATGAGTGAGCAACTGGGTGACCTGTTCGCGCGGCAGCATCTGGGGAATCCAGTACACACCGGACCGGGCGTCGCGCAGCCTGCCGACCAGGTCACGGAACTCCGCGTCCAGTTCCCGCGTGTCCGCCTCACCGGCACACAGCACCAGCTGCACACCCTCGCGCAGGAACGCGGCCGCGCGCACCAGGTGCGGCACACCCTTCTGCCGGGTGATCCGACCGAGGAACAGCACATAGGGCCGATCCGGGTCGATACCGTGGGCCCGGAGCGCGTCGGTGCGCCGGTCGGGCCGGTAGAGATCGGTGTCGATGCCGTTGTGCACCACCTGCACCCGGTCGGCGGGCACCTCGGGATACGCGGCCAGTACGTCGGTGCGCATGCCGGTGCTCACCGCGATCACCGCGTCGGCGGCGGCGTAGGCGTCCCGCTCGATCCAGGACGACACCCGGTAGCCGCCGCCGAGTTGCTCGGCCTTCCACGGGCGTAGCGGTTCGAGCGAGTGTGCGGTGATCACGTGCGGCACGTCGTAGGTCATGCTCGCCAGGCGGCCGGCCAGGTTCGCGTACCACGTGTGGCTGTGCACCACGTCGACACCGGCCACCGCGTCGGCCATGGACAGCGCGATGTCCATCGCCTTGAACGCCGGCTGCCGGTACCCCCGGCCCGCGGCGTGGCCCCGGGCGTCGGACCGGTCCGGTCCCCACGCGTGCACGTCCAGGTCGACCAGCGGCCGGAGTTCCCTGGCCAGGAACTCCACATGCACCCCGGCGCCGCCGTACACGTCGGGCGGGTACTCCCGGGTGAGCAGGCCGACCCTCATGCCCGAGACCCTAGCGGGGGCCGGGCACTACCGCATTCAGCTCGTGGTGGCCTCGGTCGGCAGAACGAACCGGCCGAACACCCACGTACCCGGCGCGGCCGGGTCGTCGCCTGCCCAGAACTCCGTCCACAACTCGGTGAACTCGCCCCGGTCCAGGTGACCGTCGCCGTTGCGGTCGAGCAGGTGGAAGATCGCGTCGGTGTCGGTGTCGACGCCGTTCCACGCCTCGATCAACTGGTGGTACTCGGCGGCCGAGATCTCGCCGTCGCCGTTCGCGTCCACGGCGTCGAACATGACGGTGGCGGTGTCGGCGACCGCGTCCGGCATGGTGCCCAGGGCGTCCACCAGGGTCAACACGTCACCGAGGGTGATCCGTTCCCCGGCCTCGTCCGGCCGCGCGGCCGACAGCAACGTCTCCCACCAGCCCATCATGATCTTGTTCAGCCTCCGGTAACCGGGCGAGCCGGGCGGTTGGCCGCGCAACCCGGTCCACCGGTCGGACAGCGCGGTGAAGTCCTCCCGGGTCAGGTACCCGTCCGCGTCGACGTCCATCGCCCGGAACACCCCGGCGATCTTCGCTCGCTGGAACTCGCTGGCCATCCTCGTGCCTCCTGACAGTCTACTGTGTACGGTTGCTGCCACTGCCCCTGCCCGGTCGCATCCGGGCGGCCGCCGCGCCGCCGCCGATGACCAGGATCAGCGTGGACAGGCCGAACTGGCGTTGCTGCTTGCGGACCGTGAACACGGGAGCGCTGTTCGCGGCCAGGTTCGGCTGCGGGTCGTCGGGCGGCGGGAGCGCGGCCGGTGCCGGTGGTGGTGGCGGTGGTGGCGGCGGGACCGTGGTCGGCGGCGGTGGTGGGACGACCGCCTGTGGGACGATCGGCGCCGGGGGAGTGGTCGTCGTCGTGGGCGGCGGCGTGGTGGACGTGGGTGGCGGAGTGGTCGTGGTCGGCGGTGGTTGCCGGTGCGTCGTGGTGGGCGGTGGTGGCCGGTGCGTCGTGGTGGGTGGTGGTGGCCGGTGCGTCGTCGTGGGCGGTGGTGGAGGCGGTGCCGGCAGGCAGCCGGTGGCGTCGGCCGAGGTCAGCAACGGGCCCGAACTCAGCTCCGCCACACCGCCGGACAGCCGGACCCGGTAGCGGATCGAGCGACCCTGGTCGTCGTCCTGCCGGACGTACAGGGCGCCGTCCGGGCCGAACGACGCCGACCCGTAGCCCGCCCCGGCCGGCGTCGTGACACCGATCGGGGTGAGGGTGCCGTGCGACAGGTCGAGCCGCACCACGACGCCGTGGCCCCCGCCCGGTTGCGCCACACCGTAGATCGAGCCGGACGCCGGGTTGACGTCGAAGTCGTCCAGGTCGAGAGCGAGCGGTGCGGGGTGCAGCGAGACCGTGGCGATCACGTGCAGGTAGGCGGGACCGGCGGCGTCCACGTCGATGGCGAACAGCCGCGGACCCGACCGGACGTACCAGCGGTCGCCGACCACGGTGCCCGCCGCCGCGTTCACGATCCGGGAAAACGCCCGCACCGGGCCGAGATCCTGGTCGTGCCCGGTCCTGTCGAACGTGACCACGTCCCCGCCCGGGGTGAGGCCGTAGCCCACCGGGCCGACCGCGCCGATCGCGTTGACCGACTCGTTGAGCGTGGCGGCGACCGTCGCGGTGTCGGCCGGCAGCGTGCGGACGAGCAGGGTGTGCCCGGTGATCTCCAGGACGGTGCACGATGCGGGTGACGCGGTCACCGGCGCCGCCGTGCCCGGCAGGACGACCACCAGCACCGCCCCGATCAGGCACACGGCCGCCGTCGCCAACCCCAGTCTCACCCGAGCCGGTCCAGCGCTTCACGGAACGCGTCCGGGCCGACCGCGGCCCCACCGGCGAACGGGTTCTGCAACTGGTAGATCGCGAAGATCAGCAGCGCCATCGTGCCGGCCAGCGCAGCGATGATCATGACATGGGCGTGTTCCTTCGGACCGCCGAACAGCATCGGCAATGCCACCGACAGGACGCTGCCGATGAACAGCGCGAACCAGAGCACCGTGCCGACACCGCCGCTGCTGGCCTGGTCGATGCGGGTCTGCCGATCCTGGTACACCATCCAGAGTTGGTTGGCCGCCTCGTTCTTCCGGTCGGTCAGCCAGCCGTAGCTGACGTTCGCCGACGCGATGACCGTCTTCAGCTGGTCCAGCGTCTGCCACGCGTCGTCGTCCACCTCGTGGCCGGCCTGCATGGTCGGCCATTCCTGGCGGATCACCTGGTTGGCGTAGTTGTTGGCGAGATTCTGCACCTCGGTGCGCTGCGGTTCGGGCAGTGAATCACTCGCCCACGTCACCGCGACCAGGCTGTTGGCCTCGGCGTTCGCGTTGTCCCGTGCCGCGCCGACGGCGTCGAACAGACCGATCAGGACGAACGCGATCAACACCGCGTGCAGGCCGCCCACGATGGTGAAGACCTGGCCTGCCGACTCGTTGTTCTCCGTTCTCCCTTCGCGTTCCGAACGGCGCCGAAGATAGAAGGCGATGCCACCGGCGGCGGCTCCGGCGACAATGACCCACAATGCGCCGTACAGGTACACGACCATTCTTGGAATCGCACCGCCATTCCGCGTAGAATTGTAGTGTCGGCCACCTGGAGAACGGTGGCCGAACGGTTCAGAATTTAGCTCCGCTGTTTCGTCGCGGGCAAGTGACAATCAGGTCCGAGAGCATTCTTCACCCGGTGAGGGAGTGCGTGGTCACCCGTTGCCGCAGCCGATGCGACTCTCCGTATCACGGTGGCGGCGATCCGGGGGCCGCCCGCTGCTCTGTTCGGTCGGCCATCGCACGGGCCGGATGCCCAACGGCGAGAACGGTCGTCGAGGGGCTAATCGGACATCGGGGGCAAACGCCGTCGAATGTCTACTAAGGACTGGACTTGCGCCGGACGCAGCGCACGATCAGGAACACCGGGGACCGGGCGGCGTCCGCTCGGTCGCCGCCCCAGCCCGGGTCGGGCTCGGCCACCTCGTCCACGGTCATGCCGTGCTTGCGCACCCCGTTGAGATAGGTGGCGAGCATACGGTGGTGGGCGCCGACCCGCCTGCGCAGCGTGGACTGCTCGCCGTCGGCGCGCCACCAGCCCTCGTCGTGGTAGCGGCCGCCGGTCGGCCAGGAACCGGATGTCCCGGCGCCACCGGCGAAACAAGGATGCAGGATGGACCAGACGAACAGCCCGCCCGGCCGCAGCGTCCGCCGGACGGTGTCCAGCGTGCCGTCCAGGTCGTCGATGTCGGACAGGCCGAAACAGCACACCACGGCGTCGAACGTCTCGCCGGCCAGCAGGTCCGGCTCGGTGGCGTCGGCGTGCGTGTAGCGGATGCCCAGCGGCCGGTCCTGCTCGGCGGCCAGCGCCTTGCCGATCAACTCGCCGGAGATGTCCACGGCCGAGACCGACGCACCCCGGCGGGCCAGTTCCCGGCTCACCCTGCCGTGGCCGCAGGCGATCTCCAGCACCCGCTGGCCGGCCACCGGGCCGAGCAGCGCGAACAGGCACGTCGACGCCGGATCGTCGAGATCGTCCGGCCAGCCCGCGGCGTAGAAGTCCGCGACGCCGTCGTAGCGCGCCTCCATCCGAGGAGCCTACTGCCGCGCCGACCGGTCGGCGTACTATTATTCGGTCCCGACGTGTGTGCTGGGAATACGTGAAGGGGAATCGGTGAACACGCAGGTCGAAACGCTCGAGTTCCAGGCTGAGGCGCGCCAGTTGCTACAGCTCGTCGTCCATTCGATTTATTCGAACAAGGACACGTTTCTACGGGAACTCATCTCCAATGCATCGGACGCGCTGGACAAGCTGAGGATCACCTCGCTGACGGACAAAGAACTGGACGTCGAGGCCTCCGACCTGCACATCGACCTGGACATCGACAAGGAGAACCGGACGCTGACCGTCCGGGACAACGGCATCGGCATGTCCCGGGACGAGGTCGTCAGCCTCATCGGCACCATCGCCCGGTCCGGCACCGCGGAACTGCTGGAGAAACTCCGGAAATCGCAGGACTCCGCGGCGTCGCGGGATCTGATCGGCCAGTTCGGCGTCGGCTTCTACTCCAGTTTCATGGTGGCCGACCGGGTCGACCTGCTCACCCGCCGGGCCGGTGAGACCGGCGGCACCCGGTGGTCGTCCGACGGCGAGGGCACGTACACGATCGAGTCGGTCGACGACGCCCCGCAGGGCACGTCCGTCACCCTGCACCTCAAGCCCGAGGACACCGAGGACCAGCTGCACGACTACACGTCCGAGTGGAAGGTCCGCGAACTGGTCACCCGGTACTCGGACTTCATCGCGTGGCCCATCCGCATGGAGACCGAGACCACCGACGCCGAGGGCAACACCACCCGCGAGACCACCACGGTCAACTCGATGAAGGCACTGTGGGCGCGGTCCAAGGACGAGGTGGACCCGGAGGAGTACACGACGTTCTACCGGCACGTCAGCCACGACTGGGGCGAGCCGCTGGAGACCATCCTGCTGAAGGCCGAGGGCACGTTCGAGTACCAGGCCCTGCTGTTCGTGCCGACACACGCGCCGCTCGACCTGTTCATGCGCGACGGCAGGCGTGGCGTGCAGCTCTACGTGAAGCGCGTCTTCATCATGGACGACTGCGCCGCGCTGGTGCCCGACTACCTGCGGTTCGTCAAGGGCGTGGTGGACGCGCAGGACCTGTCGCTGAACGTGTCCCGCGAGGTGTTGCAGCAGGACCGGCAGATCCAGCTGATCCGCAAGCGGCTGGTCCGCAAGGTGCTGTCCACGATCCGCGACCTGATGTCGGACGCGGACAGGTACCGCACGTTCTGGACCGAGTTCGGGCGCGTCCTCAAGGAGGGCCTGGTCGGTGATCCGGACAATCGGGACTCGATCCTGGACATCGTGTCATTTCCGTCCACTCAGGATCCGGTCGCGTTGACCACGTTGCGGGAGTATGTGTCGCGGATGAAGGCTGGTCAGCAGGACATTTATTGTGCTCTTGGTGAGTCGCGTACGGTCATCGAGAGTTCACCGCATCTGGAGGCGTTTCGGGACAAGGGTTTTGAGGTGCTGTTCCTTACCGATCCGGTTGATGAGATGTGGCTGGATCGGGTTCGCGAGTTCGATGGCAAGCCGCTTACGTCTATCGGCAAGGGTTCTGTCGATCTGGACAGTGACGAGGAGAAGGCGGCTGCTGAGGCCTCTCGTGAGCAGCAGCGTTCTGAGTATGCGGATTTGTTGTCTTGGTTGACTACTACCTTGGCCTCTGATGTCAAGTCGGTGCGGTTGTCTGCTCGGCTTACCACTTCTCCTGCTTGCATCGTGGGGGACGAGCATGACCTGACGCCTACTTTGGAGCGGATGTATCGGGCTATGGGGCAGGATTTGCCTCAGGTTAAGCGCATTCTGGAGCTCAATCCGACTCATCCTCTGGTTGTCGGCCTGCGGTCGGCGCATGCCGCTAAGCCGGATGATGAGGAACTGGTTGGTACTGCTCGGTTGTTGTATGGGATGGCTTTGCTTGCCGAGGGTGGGGATCTTAGTGATCCTGCCGGGTTTGTTCGGCTGTTGGCGGAGCGGTTGGCTCGTACTTTGTGATGTCGTGCTGCTTCGTTTGGCCGGTGCTGGTGCCGGTGCGGTGCCGAGTGCGGGTTTCGGGTTCCCGGCTGGGTTGGGGTTTCGCTCGCCCGCTCCCTCGTTTTTAGTGTTTGATGCCGGGACGACCCTGTCAAGGCCGCTGCGCGTCGCTGCGCGATGGCCTTCGACCAGCCTTGACAGGGTCGTCCCGGCATCAGGAAGGCTGGGTGTTGGGAGCGGGGGGAGAATGAAGCGCTGCTTGCTTCGGGGGTCTTGGGCTGTTTCCGGGTGGGTCTGGGCGGTCTTTTCCCTTGCTACCTCGCGGGTCGTCGCCATGTGGCTCGGTCGCTTTGGCTCGTCGCGTCAGTTCTCTTTTAGCGTGGCTAGTGAGTAGCCTGCCGTTTGTTTGTAGGTGGCTATGATCTCGTCTAGCTCGGCTTTGGTGATCACGTCCTCTATCTTCTTGAATGGGCGGTCGCCTGTGCGCTCGTAGATCTCGCGGAGGATGGCGTCTGGTGGGTTTGTGCGGTTCGCTTGCACTACTGCCGTGGTTGCCGGGCGCCGGATCTGTTCGTATTCCTGGAAAGCCGCCTTGACGCCATCTCTTGTGGACAGTGTGGTTGCCAGTGTTGAGGCGTCCAGGACCGCTTGGCCTGCTCCGTTGGAACCTCGTGGCACCATGGGGTGGGCTGCGTCGCCCAGCAGCGTGATCCTTCCCTCGCCCCATGATTCCAGTGGGTCCTGGTCCACCATGGGGTACTCCAGGATGGTGTCCGACTTGGCCAGCAACTCGGGCACGTCGAGCCAGTCGAAGTGCCAGTTGGCGAATCGGTCTATGAAGTCGGCCAGTTGGCCTGGGCGGTTCCAGTCGCGGTCGGCGTGCAGCGGTGTCTCGATCTCGACTACCCAGTTGACCAGTTGCTTGCCGGTGCCGTCCACGTCGTCGCGGATCGGGTAGACGACCAGTTTGCCGGTGGCTAGCCAGCCGGCTCGGATCATGCTGGCGCCGGACAGGATTGGCGGCCACGCCGCGACTCCGCGCCACATGTTGCAGCCGGAGTACACGTACCTTGGCTCGTTCGGGTGCAGTTGCCGGCGCACTACCGAGTGGACGCCGTCGCACCCGACCGCTCCGTCCGCCCGGTGGGTCGTCGTTGTGCCGTCTGTTCGGGTGAGGTGCACCGTTACGCCCGTCTCGTCCTGTTCTACCCCGGTGCAGCGATGTCCTGTGAGCACGCGGTCGGCGCCCAGTCTGGTTCGCACCGCCCTGGCCAGGACCTCCTGGAGGTCACCTCGGTGGATGGAGAACTGCGGCCACTCGTAGCCGGCATACGTGCCGGACGGCTCGGTGTAGATGCGCTGGCCGAACCGGTTGAAGAACACCGACTCCCTGGTGGACACCGCTACCGCGGCCAACTCGTCGCGCAGCCCCAGCCTGGCCAGGTGCCGGGTGGCGTGCGGCAGCACGTTGATCCCGACGCCCACCGCCGACAGCGCCGGTACCGCCTCGAACACCTGGCACTCGATGCCGGCGGCATGCAGTTCCAGCGCCAGCGTGAGCCCACCGATACCGGCGCCGATCACCGCGACACTCGTTGACATCGCACCCCTTCTGGATCACAGCCAGCGCGGTAGCGCGGGCAGGTCGCCGGTCAGTCCGGCACCGTCGGTTCTGCCGGTCACCCAGCCCAGCAGCGCTGCCGGCGGTCCGCTGACGGTCACCGCCGGCGCTGCCGGGCCGATCGTCCACTCGCCGGCATCCGCGGCCACCAGGGTCAGCGCCGGCATGGTCGGCTTGCGGTCCAGCGCGGACGTCACGTCGCCCAGCAGTGCCAGGACCAAATCTGCCGGCACGTCGTCGAACGTCCAGCGGCCACCCAGGTCCACCAGGTGGACCCACAGCTCCCTGGCCCGCAGCCACGGCACCTCGCTGGCCGGGATGTCCCTGCCCTGCGCGCTGCGCACCCTGGCCCGCCACCCCGCCTGCGGCAGCTCCGACGTGGCCGTGGCCAGTCGCGCGTTCGCGGCCAGCAGGTCGGTGCGCAGCTCGGTGGGCGACAACAACGCTGTCATGTCGATGTCCTGCGCCCGGCTGTCCAGTGACGGATACATCGGAGTCTCTACGCCGGTTCTGGCCCAGGTCAACAGGTTCACCAGTGCATCGGCGTTCCTGGCCAGGTGCGCCACCACATGGGCGCGGCGCCAGTCCGGCAGCGCGGACGGCTGAGCCAGTTCGGCGTCGGTGAGTGTGGCTACCGCCTTCTCCACGACCTCGGTGCCCTCGTCCTGCCAGGTCAGCAGTTGCTCCAGCGGCGGGACCATCAGCCGACCTTGGTGCGGGCCAGGTTCAGTGCCTCGTAGACCGGGGCGTCGCTGAACGTGAACAGGTCCAGGTCGGTGTGCGCCTGGAAGGACAACGGCTGCCACGACGGCACGGCGACCAGGTCGCCGGTGGCCACGTCGATCCGCCGGTCGCCAAGGTGCGCCACGCCGTCGCCGGAGAACACCTGCCACACGGCCGATCCGACCGTGCGGGTGACCGGCGTGGTGGCCCCCGCGGCCAGCCGGTGCATCTCGGTGCGCAGCGAGGGCAGCGCGTCCTTGCCGGTGGCGGGGTTGGTGAACCGGATGCCGGCGTGACCCGGGCCGACCACACCGGGATGGCCTTCGGCCGCCAGCTCCAACTGCGCGGTCAGGGCCGCATCCGTGTGCTGCCAGCGGAACGCCGGCAGCGGCGAGTTCCTCGGGGTCTCGTCGACCGTGGCGAGCGGGCGCAGCCCGGGGTGGGCCCAGAGCCGTTCACCCCGGGACAGCTCCGGGGTGCTGGTGTCGCTGACGGTGTCCGCGCCGTACTCGAAGAAGCCCGCGTCCAGCCCGGCTACCAGCGGGATGTCCAGGCCGTCCAGCCAGGCCATCGGTTTGTCGGTCGGGTTGTGGTGCTCGTGGAACGCCCAACTCGGGGTGAGCAGCAGGTCGCCCCGCCGCATCGCCACCGGGTCGCCGTTCACCACGGTCCACACACCCTGGCCCTCGACGACGAACCGGAACGCGCCCTGGGTGTGCCGGTGGGCGGGCGCCACCTCGCGCGGGCCGAGGTACTGGATGGCGGCCCACAACGTCGGCGTGGCGTACGGCTCGCCCTTCAGACCCGGGTTGGCCAGCGCGATCGCCCGCCGCTCGCCGCCCCGGCCCACCGGCACCAGGTCACCGGCCCGTTCCGCGATCGGGTACAGCTCGTCCCACCGCCACACGTGCGCCCGGGCCGCCGGCTGCGGTGTCGTCGGCATCAGGTCCTCGCGCTGCGTCCACAGCGGGAGCAGGCCGGCCTCGGCGAAGTCTCGGTAGAGCTGATCGAGCGCGGAGTCGGTGGTCGTCATGCGGGAACCCCCTGTTGTGGTGTCGGCATGCCTCGGCCCAACGCGGTGTTGGTGGCGCGGCCGGTCACGAACGACGCCGTCGCGACGGCCAGCGCCGACGCGATGGCGACCGCGATGAACAACACGGACGTCCCGCCGAACGCGCCGAGCACGGCGCCGCCGATGGTCGGGCCGAGAATGCCGCCGACCCGGCCGACACCCAGCATCGCACCCTCACCGGTGCCCCTGGCCTGCACTGGATACGTGACCGCGCAGATGTTGTTGAGCAGGAACTGGCCGCCGATGATGAACAGCCCGGCCGCGCCGATCGCCACGATGTCCACCGCCGTGCCGGCCGCGAACGCGACCACCAGCGCGGCCACCGCGCCCAGGCCGCACCACAGCATCAGGCTGCGCCGCGCGCCCAGCCACCGGTCGGCGAGCAGGCCGCCGAGCACCGCGCCGACGATCGACATGCCCTGCAGCACGGCGCCGAACCCGAACCCGGCCGCGAAGCCGTGGCCGCGCTGGATCATCAGCTCCGGTGTCCACGCGGCCAGGCCGTAGACGTTGAACAGCAGGAAGAACGACGACAGCCACAGGGCGATCGAGCGAACCCGGTAGGTGTTGTTGAGGATCAGCCGCACGTCCCTGGCCTGCGGCGGTGCCACGGCGAGGCCCGCCGTGCGGTACAGCCGGGCGCGGTCCGGGCGCACCCTGGTCATCAGCGTGATGGCCTCGCCCGACCTGCCGTTGGCCACCAGGTACTCGGCGGACTCCGGGAACACCGCCAGGTAGACCAGGCCGACCACGAGAGCGCCGCCGCCGACGAAGAACAGCGACTGCCAGTCGCCGCCGCTGGTCAGTGCGACGCCCAGCAGCGCGGCCAGCACGCCGCCGACCGCGAAACCGGTGCCGCCCAACGCGGCCAGGCGGTGATGGGTGCGGCGGGGGAGGTACTCGTTGACGTACGCGGTGCCCAGCGGCAGCAGCACGCCCAGGCCGAGCCCGGTCAGCACGCGCAACACGATGAACGACGTGTACGACGTGCCCAGCGCACCGGTCAGCACGCTGAAGAACCCTGCCACCACCAGGCCGGTGATCAGGGTGGGCCGCCTGCCGATCCGGTCGGCCACCACGCCGTGCACCAGTGATCCGACGGCGAAGCCGATCAGCCCGGAGGACACGAGGAAGCCGACCGCGGTCTCCGAGAGGTGCCACGGCTTGGCCACGAAGTGGATCATGTAGGAGGGGATGAGTGTGTCGTAACCGTCGAACATGGTCGCCAGTGCGACCAGACCGACGATGAGCCAGTGGAACGGTCGTAACGGTGCGTCACCGAGCTCGGTGCGTACGTCGGGTGCCATCTCGGACACGGAAACCTCCCGGTCGGGCCGCGCTGCCCTGGTCGCGTCGCACCCCGACGCTAGCCAGCTGACCTGCCCGGCGGAATCCGATGGTCGTACAATTCTGCGGTGCGGAACAAGTCGTTCTATCCGGTCGAGTCGGCCGACAACGCGCTGCGACTGCTGCTCCTGCTGTCCGAGCAGCGGAGCGTCCGGGTCAGCGACGCGGCGACCCACCTGGGCGTGGCCCGGTCGACCGCGCACCGGCTGCTGGGTGCGCTGGCCTACCGGGAGTTCGCGGTGCAGGACGTGCACAAGGCCTACCGGCCGGGCCCGGCATTCGAACGACTGGTCCTTTCCGGACCGTCCACTCAGGATCTACGGGCCCTGCTGCACCGGCGGGTCGAATGGCTGCACGGCGAGCTGGGGGAGACCTGTCACCTGATGGTGCTGGAGGGGAACGGCGCGCGGTTCATCGACTGCGTGGAGGGTTCACACACGCTGCGGGTCGGGTCCCGGGTGGGGATGTTGCTGCCGGCGCACGTGACGTCGGGCGGGAAGGCGCTGCTGGCCGAGCTGTCGGCCGATCAGTTGGGCGCGCTGTATCCCAGGGACCTGCCGGTGGCGCCGGGTGGCGTCGTGGTGCAGCGGGCGGCGCTGCTGCGGCAGCTGGCCACGGTGCGCCGCCGTGGCTACGCCACCAACTTCGAGGAGAGCGAGCGCGGGATCGTGGCGGTGGGGGTCTGTGTCCGGGACAGTGCCGGGCGGGCGGTGGCCGCGCTGGCCGTCGCCGTGCCCAGCGTCCGCTGTCCCCGGTCGCGGGCCGGTGAGCTCGCGAGGGTGGTGCGCCTGGCGGCCGACGCGGCCACCGGCGACCTGTAGGTCAGTTTTCGACGCCGAGCATGACCTCGGTGGACTTGATCACGGCCTTGACCGGCGAGCCGACCTTCAGGTCCAGGTCGGTCACGGACTCGCGGGTGACCGACGCGGTGACCTCCTGGCCGCCGTCCAGTTGGATCTTGACGATGGTCATCACGGCGCCGGGCTCGATCTCGGCGACCGTACCGGACAGTTGGTTTCTGGCGGACAAACGCATGATTGCTCCGTTCCAGGTGGACTGGTGACTCGTGACGGACGCCACGGTAACCGCGATCGGGCCGGCCCGCCGGACCGTCGTCCGGTGATCGACTCCGCGCTGCCGCAGGCACGTGCCGGTCGACGATCCGTCGCCGCTACTGCGGACCGAACAGCGCGGTTATGCTGTTGGTCACTATGGATCGGGACGCGCCTGCGGTGGGGATCGACGCCACGCGTGCGTTCTTCGCCCCCCGGGCCGCCGGCTGGGAGGCCCGGTTCCCGGACGACGGACCCCGCTACCGCCAGGCTGTCGCCGAACTCGCGCCGCCCTCCGGTGGCCGGGTCGCCGACGTCGGCTGCGGCACCGGCAGGGCACTGCCCGAACTGCGCTCCGCCGTGGGTGCCGGTGGCGTGGTGCTCGGCGTCGACCTCACCGCCGAGATGCTCGCCGAGGCCACCCGACTGGGCCGGAACGGGGTGGCGTCGCTGGTGCTGGCCGACGCGACGCGGCTGCCGCTGCCGGACGGGTCGCTGGACGCGGTGTTCGCCGCCGGACTGGTGTCGCACCTGCCCGACGCCGTCGCCGGGCTGGCCGAGTTCCGCCGGGTGTGCCGGTCCGGTGGGCGGCTGGCGCTGTTCCATCCGGTCGGCCGGGTCGCGCTGGCCCGCAGGCAGGGTCGCACGCTGTCACCGGACGATCTCCGAGCACCCGACCGGATCCGGGCCGCGCTGGTGGCCGCCGGGTGGCGCTGCCTGTCCGTTGACGACGCGGATGACCGTTATCTGGTACTCGCCGACGGGCCCTGATGTGTCCTGGGTCACATCTGGCACCAACTGGAACATCGCAGGTCCGCCCGCCGTTGGCGCAGAGTGAGTACGAAACGGTTTCGTACTCGGTCGGACGAGGGGAGGGACATGCCATGACGGCGACGGGGGTGACCGGGACACGTGCCGGACGGCGTGCGCCCGAACGTCGAACGGCGGTCCTCGACTCGGTCTTCGCACTGTTGGCCGAGGTCGGTTACGACCGGATGACCATGGACGCCGTGGCTGCGCGTGCACACGTCAGCAAGGCGACGATCTACCGCACGTGGCCCGACAAGCCCGACCTGGTGGCGGAAGCACTGGCGCACCACTTCAAGGACACGCCGAACATTCCGGACACGGGGTCGCTGCGCGGTGACCTGCTCGCCATCGTGACGTTGGCCTGCCAACTCGGCAACAGCGTCGACGGTGAGGTGGTCGCCGGCGTGATGTCCGCCGCGGCCCGCAACCCGGTGCTGGCCCGCACCATGCACGAATACATGTACGAGAAGAAACACACCATGCACGAGGCCCTGATCCGCCGAGCCGCCGAACGCGGCGAACTCGCTGCGGACACGGACCCTCACCTGCTGCACGAGGTCATGCACTCGATGGTGCTGGCCAGGCGGCTGGAGATCTGCGACACGATGGATCAACGGTTCGCCGAGCACGTCGTGGATGACGTGTTGCTTCCCGTGCTCACGTATCGCAAGGGGTAATTCGCACACCGTGGTGCCTGGGTCGGCAATGACGCCGTAGGACCCGGTATTCGGCGTCGGAAAAATTCGGCGCGCATTTGCTCGAGGGGATTTCCATGTCTGAAACAGTCGTTGCTGGCGCGCCCGCGCGCCAGGGCGCGGCGGTCGACCCGAGGCGTTGGCTCGCCCTCGCGGTCGTGGCGCTCGCCCAACTGATGGTGGTCGTGGACGCCACCATCGTGAACATCGCGCTGCCGTCGGCCCAGCAGGCGCTGGGCATCTCCGACGCCAACCGGCAGTGGATCGTCACCGGCTACACGTTGGCGTTCGGCGGCCTGCTGCTGCTCGGCGGCCGGGTCTCCGACTACCTGGGCCGCAAGCGTGCTTTCCTGATCGGCCTGGTCGGCTTCGCCGCCGCGTCCGCGCTCGGCGGCGCCTCCAACGGTGCCGTGATGCTGTTCGCCGCCCGTGGCCTGCAGGGTGCGTTCGGCGCACTGCTCGCACCGGCCGCGCTGTCCATCATCACCGTCACGTTCACCGAGACCAGGGAACGCGCCAAGGCGTTCGGCGTGTTCGGCGCCATCGCCGGTGGCGGCTCGGCCATCGGCCTGATCGGCGGCGGTGTGCTCACCGAGTACCTCGACTGGCGCTGGTGCCTGTACGTGAACGTGGCGATCGCCGCGATCGCGTTCGTCGCCGCGGTGCCGATCCTGCGGGAGAGCAAGGCCGAGGGCAACACCCGCTACGACGTCACCGGAGCGGTGCTGTCCACGGCGGGCCTGGTCGCGCTGGTGTACGGGTTCACCAAGGCGGCCACAGACGGCTGGGGTTCCGGCACGGCGGTCGGCTTCCTGATCGGCGCCCTGGTGCTGCTGGTCGCGTTCGTCATGGTGGAACTGCGCAGCGAGAACCCGCTGCTGCCGATGCGGGTCATCCTGGACCGCAACCGTGGCGCGGCGTTCCTCACGTCGATCCTGCTGGGCTCCGGCCTGCTGGGCATGTTCCTGTTCATGACCTACTACCTGCAGCAGACACTGCACTACACGCCGCTGCACGCCGGCATCGCGTACCTGCCGTTCTCCGGTGGCATCGTGGTGACCGCGGCACTGGCGGCGCAGTTGATGCCCAGGTTCGGTCCTCGGGTGCTCATGTCGGTCGGCGCCACGCTGGCCACGCTGGCGATGGTGTGGCTGACCCAGCTGGACCTGAACTCGTCCTACGTGGTCCACATCCTGCCGGCGTTCATCGTCATGAGCGTGGGCATGGGGCTGGTGTTCGTGCCGCTGAGCAACGTGGCCCTCACCGGTGTCGCCAACCACGACGCGGGCGTGGCCAGTGCGCTGGTCAACACCACCCAGCAGATCGGCGGTTCGCTGGGCACGGCACTGCTGAACACCATCTTCACCACCGCCACCGCCGGCTACCTGGTGGCTCACGGCACGTCCGGCCTGAACCTGGCCCACGCCGCGATCCACGGCTACAACGTGGCGTTCATCGCCAGCGCGATCCTGATGGCCGCGGCAGCGGTCGTCGCGGTCACGTTCATCCGGTGGCGTAAGGACACTCCGAAGTCGGTGGGGACCGGCGACTCGGAGTCGGCAGCCGACGCCGTGCCCTTGGCACACGTCGGCTGACCAAGGGGAATCAAGGGGAAGAGGGAGCGTGTGGCGGCCGCGGAACATCGCGGCCGCCACACGGCGGCTCAGAAGAGTCCGTTCATCGGGGGCTCGTCGCCGGTCAGGTGATACGCACCCGCCACCGCCGCCTTCCACTGTCTCGGGTTGTGGTTGGCGACCGTGCGGGCGTTGCGCCAGTGTCGGTCGAAGCCGAGATCACGGTTGGTGATCGAGCCTCCCCCGACGTCGAAGAGCAACTCGGCGGCGCGCAACGCGGACTCGATGGCGATCACACCGCTCTGCGCAACGGTCACGGCCGCTGCCGCGCCGGCAGCGCGCGCCGACGCACCGGTCAGACCCCGCACGCCCGCCAACTCCTCCGCGGCCAGCAGCACCGCCGCGCGAGCGGCATGGGCCCGAGCGGCGATCTCGCCCACGGTCTCGCGCACATACGGGTCGTCGATGCTGGCACCGGCCGTGCTGTGGTTGATCGGCCGCGCCTTCTCGCGCGCGAACCAGATGGCGTCGTCGAGTGCCGCGGCGGCGATGCCGGCCTCGACCGCCGCCAGGTAGAGCTGGGCGAACGTGCCCAGCCACGGGTAGTCCAGCCGGGGCTCGCCGGTGACCATGATCTCGTCCCCGGAGACGCGCACGTTGACCAGCCGCGTCGTGCCACTCGCGGTCAGCCGCTGGCCGACCGCGTCGAAGTCGTCGAGCCGCTGCACGCCCTCGCGATCAACCGGCACCGTGAAGGCCACCACGGTCCCGTCCTCGTCCCTGGCCGAGCCCGAGAACCACGTGGCGTACAGCCCACCGGTCGAGTAGTACTTGTCGCCGTTCAGGACATATCCGTCACCGTCGCGCCGGATGGTGGTGTTGATGGTCCCGTTGGCACCGCCCGTGCGCTCGTTGTTGGTGCCGGCGAAGAGATCCCCGGCGCGCAGTCGCCGCAGGGCCACCGCCCGGTTGGGCATGTCGGGCAGGCTGGCCACCAGGTTGGCCACGGCGAAGCTGGCGCGCAGTGCCTGGGCCACGTTGGAGTCGGCACGGGCGATGGCCAGCACCAGGTCGGTCACGTCCCGCAGCGAGCCACCGGCGCCACCGTCGTCCTTGGCGACGCCGACCAGCGTGATCCGCTGCTGCGCGAGCGCCCGGACGTGCTCGTACGCGTAGTCACGGGCGCGCTCACGCGCGGCGGCGCCGGCGCGGAGGCGTTGGAGAATGGGGGACACGGCGGTGCGGATGCCCTCGACGGTGGGGCCGGTGGCGGCCGGTTCGGCACTCATCTCAACCGATCCCATATCAGCACCACTGCCTCACCAGTGCCATGTATCCCGGGCGAGTGTACTCCTCGCATCAGCCAATCCACAAAGGACAGCGAGAACGGTCAGTTCGGCGCCGGCCGCTTGCCGAGCAGGCGCACCAACTCGGCCTTGATCTCCGGCCGGCCGGCCGCGACCAGCGTGAACATTGCCTCCCGGGCCAGGCGTTGGGCGTGGTGCGACGCCGTGATCCCCGCACTGCCGGCCGCGACCACCGCGGCCCCGCCGGCCCGGTAGGCCAGTTCCGCGGCTGCGGCGCGGGCCGCGGGCATGGTGGGCGGGTCGGCCAGGGCCGCGTCCAGCCGGGCGCGGGCCGCGGCCACCTCGGTGCCCAGGGACGTGGCCAGGTCGTTCTGGTTGGCGTCGGCGATCAGGCGTGCGCAGCGGGACGCGATGCCCAGCGGCACGGCTCCGTTGCTTCGCGCGCCCAACACCTGCCCGGCCTCGAAATCCGTTCTGGTCATCAAGCCGGTCGCCGCCGAGTCCGGCAGGAAGTAGTCGTTGAACGTGAGCCGAACCGTGTCGCTGCCCTGGGCTGCCACCAGACGCACCGGGTCGGCCACCGGCCCGTCCGGTGCTTGGGGCTCGATCATGCCCACCACGAGGGTGTCGTCCGCGTCCTGCGACCGGGCCAGCACCAATACCGCGTCCACGCTGTGCCATCCGCTGACGAACGGCGAGTCGCCTGACAGCAGGTACCCGCCGTCGACCTGCTTCGCCCAGAGCCGGGGTGGCCGTGGGACCGCGCCGGCGAGCGCCACACCGGCGCGGAGTTCACCGCTCACCAGGCCGGTCAGCCACCGCTCGCGGACCGCCGCGTTGGCCGTGGTGGCGACCGTGGCCGCGACGAAGTGGTGTTGCAGCCACACGAACGCCGTTGCCAGGCAGCCACTGACCAGGATCTCGGCAATCTCGAGGAATTCCGGCAGGGCCAATCCCGCACCACCGTGTGCTGCCGGCACCGCGATGCCGTAGAAGCCTTCGTCCGCCAGCAGCCGGAAATGGCTGTCCGGCACCACGCCTGCCCGGTCCACGTCGATCGAATCCGGGAACAGCACATCGTCGGCGATATGTCTGGCTCGGGCGGCGAAGTCGGTCACACCGCGACGCTACCTCAGGGCACCGGGAAAGCCAGGGTGCCGTTTTCGTGGCCAGTGCGATCCTGATGGCCGTGGCAGCGGTGGTCGCGTGCACGTTCATCGGGGGAAGACGGAGCCTGGTCGCAGGTGACCGTTGATGCCGTCCGCAGTGGCCAGAACAGCCGGATCGGTGTCCCGAACATCGCGGTCTCCACCAAAGTACGGGATCCCCAGCCATTGTTGGCGAGCTAGAGCGTCCGCACCAGTTCGTCGAGCATCGGGCCGATGGCGCCGATGGCGATGGACAGGTGACCTTCGCCCTTCTCCAGGTGGGCCGTGGCGCCCGGCACGTGCGCGGCCAGCCATTCGCCGTGGGCGAAGGGAACCATCAGGTCCTCGCTGCCCTGCCAGACGAAGGTGGGCACCTGGACGTCGGTCACGTCGAAGCCCCACGGCCGAACGAACGCGAGGTCGTCGTCGGTCCAGCCGTCCACGCCCAGCCGCAGACCCTCGGCCATGCTGGCCGCCATGTCCTCGCCGAACTCGTCGGTGACCAGGGCTCGGTCTACCTCCGGCAGCAGGCTGGCCATCCCGTCGACGATCTGGGCCGGGTCCAGGCTGCGCAGCCCGACGACGGCCGCCTCCTGGTAGGTCCGGATCGCGTCCTCACCGTCAGCGGCCAGGCCGAACTCGCGGACGTTCTCCTCACCCATGCCGGCCACGAAGTCCAGGTCGGGCTGCCCGTAGGGCGCCGCACCCGCGATCACCAGCACGCCGGCCACCCGGTCGGGCAGCTTGGCCGCGACCGCCAGCGCGTGCGGGCCGCCGCCGGACCAGCCGGCCACCACACACCGGTCGACGCCCAGGTGGTCCAGCAACGCCGACGTGTCCGCCGCGGCCGCCACCACGGAACGGCCGGGCTGGCGGGTCGAGTTGCCGTAGCCGGCGCGGGAGAACGTGACCAGGCGCAGGCCGCGTTCGTGGGCCGCCCGCTGGATCGCCCGCTCCTGCACCAGCGAACCGGGCGTGCCGTGGTGGAAGATCAGCACTGGGCCGTCGGCCGGACCGGTGATCTCGACGTCGAGCTGTCGGCCGTCGGGCAGGGTGATGAGGGTCGCCATGCGGCTGACTATGCCATGAGTGCGGCGAGTGCCGCCGCTGTCCGGCGTCCGCTGGTGAACCAGGCGATGCCCAACTCGGCCAACAGGTCCGTGCTCTCCTGGGCGGGCCGCGTGTAGCTGTAGACGACCAGCGGGACGGCCGCCGCGAGTTCGGCCAACGGCGCGCGTTCGCGTTCGAGCTGTTGCTTGTCGGCCAGTGTGGCGATCTGCACCAGCGCGTCCACCTCGCCGCTCTCCGCGACCATCCGCAACACCGGCGCCACCCCACCGCGCCCGAGCACCTGGGCCGTCGCGTCGACCGGGTTGGCCGGGCTGCCGTACGCCGGGATCAGTTCCCGTAATCGGGCCTGCAACCCCGGGCTGAGCACCGGCAGGTCCAAGCCGGCCGCGACAACGTCGTCGGCCAGCCACGTGCCGGCCCCGCCGGACGTGGTGACGATGCCGACCCGCCGACCGGCAGGCGGGCGGGTCCTGGACAGCGCCATCGCGATGTCCACCATCTCCTCCTGGTCGCCGGCGCGCAGCACGCCGTGCTCGACCAGTCGGGCGTAGGCGGCCTCGTCGCCGGTGGCGTGCGCGGTGTGCGCCAATGCCGCCCGGCTGCCCGCCGCCGACACACCCACCTTGGCCATCACGATCCGCTTGCCGACGGCCACCGCGGCCTCGCCCAGGGCGGCCAGCCGCTCCGGCCGGTCGATGCCCTCGCAGAACACCAGAATCACCCGCGTCGCCGGGTCGTGCAGCAGGTATTCGGCGAGATCCGCGACGTCCACGTCCAGCTCGTTGCCGGTGCTGATCACGTGGCTGAACCCGAGTCCCCGGCTCATGCCGTCGTTGAACAGCGCGAACCCCAGGCCACCGCTCTGCGACAGCACGGCGACGTCGCCGGCGATCAGCCTGCGCAGGCCACGCCGGTAGTTGATGGTCGGGCTGAACCCCAGCGGCACGCAGTCCACCACGTTCATCAGGCCCTCGGCGTTGGGCCCGATCACCCGCATCTCCGGGTACGCGGCGCACGCGGCCCGCAGCGCGTCCTGCCGGGCCGCACCGTCGAACTGCTCGGCGAACCCGGAACTGATCACCACGGCGAACCGCACGCCGGCCGCGCCGCACTCGGCCACGACGGCCGCCACCCGCGACGCGTTGACCACCACCACGGCCACGTCCACCCGCTCGGGCACCGATCCGATGTCCGGCCAGCACCGCAGCCCGTCGATCTCCGCGTACCGGGGATTCACCGGGTACACCGCGCCGCCGTACTTGTGCTGGGCCAGGATCCGTTGCGGCACACCGCTGATGACGTCCGCGTTGGCGGACGCGCCGATCACCGCCACCGACCCGGGCCGCAGCAACCGCGAGAAGTCGATCACCGGCCACGACCCAGCGCGGCGCCGCCCAGCAGGTCGCGGGCGATGACGAACCGGTGGATCTCGCTGGGCCCCTCCACGATCCTGGCCACCCGCAGGCCGCGGAACCAGTGCTCCAGCGGCAGATCCTTGGTCATGCCCATGCCGCCGAGGATCTGCATCATGGCGTCGACCACCTCGAAGCCGACCTCGGTGCCGTACAGCTTCGCCATCGACGCCTTGGTGCGCGCGTCCCTGCCCTGGTCGGCGTCCCAGGCCGCCTCCCAGGTCAGGTGGCGGGCGGCGGCGATCTTCACGGCCGCGTCGGCGATGGCGAACTGCACCGCCTGCCGGGTGGCCAGCAGCGCGCCGAACGTCTCCCGCGACGACGCCCACTCGGTCGCCATCCGCACGGCCTCGTCCGCGACGCCGATCGCCTGCGCGGCATACCGCAACCGGCCGCGCACCAACCATTCCTGCGCCAGCGCGAAACCGTCGCCCTCCGCGCCGACCAGGTTCTCGGCCGGCACGACGCAGTCGTCGAACATCACCTCGGTGGTCCAGTGGTCGCGCAGCACCGGCACGCTGGTCACCGACATGCCCGGCGTGCCGGCATCCATGATGAACGCGCTGATGCCGCGCCGGCCCGCCGTGCTGTCGGTGCGGGCGTAGACGATGCCGTAGCGGGAGTCGTCGGCGCCGGTGGTCCACAGCTTGTGGCCGTTGATCCGGTAGCTGTCGCCGTCCCTGGTCGCCGTGGTGCGGATGGCGCGGGCCGGGTCGGAACCGCCGGTGGGCTCGCTGATCGCGGTGAACGCCGACCACGCGTGTTCGATCGTGGGCCGCACGTAGCGTTCGATCTGCCGTTCGCTGCCCCGGTACAGCACGACGGGCGGTTCGACGCCGAACACGCCGGCACCCGGGCGTGGGAAACTGTAGCGGTGCTTGGCCATCTGCTCGGTGAGCACGATGCCCTCGAACACGCTCAACCCGCCACCGCCGAACTCCGTCGGCGCCTCCAGGCACCAGAATCCGGCGTCGCGGGCCTTCTGTTGCAGTGCGTGCAGCACGTCCTCGGGCAGGTCGCGGGCGTCGCCGGGCACCCGCGACTCCGCCGGGCGGATCTCGTCGCGGACGAACTCGGCCACCGTGTCGGACAGCAGTCGCAGCTCGTCGGGCAGGTCGAACCCCTGGAACGGCACAGCAGTCTCCTGTCGTTCAGTGGCCGATGTAGTTGCCCGGCCGCTTCTCCCGGAACGCCGAGTACGCCTCGGCCGAGTCCTGTGTGGACGTCACGACGGCCATGTGCGACGAGATCAGGTCGAGCGCGGTCCGCAGGTCCGACCGCGCCGACTGGTACACCGCCCGCTTGATCATCCGCACCGCCACCGGGGGAGCGTCGGCCAGCTTGCGGGCCAGTCGGGTGACGAACGGCATCAGCTCGTCGTCGTCCACCACGTGATTGGCGATGCCCAACCGGGCGGCCTCCTCGCCGTCCACGAAGTCGCCGGTGAGCAGTAGTTCCAACGCCTTCGCCGTGCCGACCAGCCTCGGCAGGTAGTAGCAGCCGCCGTCGCCGGGGACCAGGCCGACCCGGATGTATCCCTCGGACAGCCGGGCCGACCTGGCCATCACCCGCATGTCGCACATCAGCGCCATGTCCATGCCGGCGCCCACCGCGACCCCGTTCACGGCCGCGATCACGGGCTTGTCCAGGTCCTCCAGCGCCAGTGGCACCCGGTGGATCCGCTCCCGCAGGTTCTCCTTGCGGTCCAACGGCGTCTGCTCACCACCGTCCCGATAGGACCCCAGGTCCACTCCGGAGCAGAAGGCGTCGCCGGCACCGGTCAGCACCACGACGCGCACGTCGGGGTCGGTGCGCACCCGGCGCAGCACGTCGGCCCACTCGTCGATCATCGGCATGGTGAAGGCGTTCTTGCGGTGCGGCCGGTTCAGCAGGATGGTGCCGATGCCGTCGGCCACCGAGAACTCCAGGTCGGGCATGCGTGTCCCTCCGGTCAGGGCCGGGTGGCCGGGTCGGTTTCGGTGTGCCGGCGCCGTGGCGGCCGCACACCCGGATTGGCCACGGCGGCCGTCATGCAGTAGCCGACCGGGCCGGTGAGGTCGTGCATGGTGCAGTGGCCGACGGCGAGGCCGCGGTCGCTGGTGTGCCCGCCGGATTCCAGGCCGATCGTGTCGCCGACCGGGAGCCTGCCCAGGTAGAGCGTGTAGTCGGCGTTGATGAACTCCAGGCCGGTGTCGGCCGCGTGGGCCAGCGGGCTGGCCGAGTCGGCCGCCAGCGCGGCCCGCACCAGCGGCGAGATCGGTTCACCCGCCACCAGCGCACAGGTCTCGCGCAGCCAGATCCGCCGCCTGCCGCGCGCCGCCCAGTGCCGGATCTGCTCGTTGTCCTCGGTGAACCGCCAGGCCCGCGTCGGGTAGCGGGAGTGCCGGGGCGGCGGCATGTCCTCCGGTGGCGGCGCGTCCCACGCCGGTGTCGCCGGCACCCGGCCGGGCGGCTGTTCACCCAGCCGCAGCAGCACAGCGCTGGCCTTCGCCACCGGTTCCCCGCCGACCTCGGCGATCGCCTCGGCCACCCGGATCCGCCTGCCGTCGCGCACCCGGACGGTGTCCACCCGCGCGGGCGCGAACGGCGCGTTGCGGAACAGGTCCACGGTCAGCCGGCTCACGTGCAGTTCGTCGGTGCCGTGCGCCAGTTCCACCGCGCGGGCCAGCAGGCCACCCAGCAGCCTGCCGTGCAGCATCGTGGCCGCCCACCAGCTTCTGGCGTGCGGTGCCGGGACGAACTCCCCGTCGGCGACCGTGAAGTACGGTTCGCTGATCACGTCCGGAGAGTCGTTCACTCGCCCTCCTGGTTCAGCGGGTCCAGCCTGCGGATCATCTGGATGGCCGACTCGGTGATGGTGGCGGCCTCCCGTTTGGCGGCGCACGTGGCGATCTCCCGGCCTGCCTCGCCGATGATCGAGGTGAGCACGGCGACGGTCAGGCGGTCCACCGGATCGGAGCCCGCGCCCAGCAGGACGGCGTTCTGCCGCAGCCATTCCCGGTTGCGGGTGCGGCGGACGAGTTCGAAACCGGGCGGTCCGTCGCCGTCCATGAACAGCCGCACCAGATCCCGCCGCTGCCACGATCCTTCCAGGAACGCACGGGCGCCGACGATCAGCAGGTTCAGCGGATCGTGTTCGCCGTCGGCGCGGGCCTTGGCCACCGCGGCGGACGCGTTCTCCTCGTGCCTGGCCTGGTGGTCCTCCCACAGTGCCAGGAACAGTTCGGTCTTGCCGCCGAAGTGGTGGTACAGGCTGCCCACGCTGGAACCCGCGCGCTCCACCACGGCCGCGACGCTCGCCTCGGCGAAACCCTGCTGGCCGAACACCTCGCGGGCCGCGTCCAGCATGGCCCTGCGGGTGCCGGCGGTGCGACTCCACTGCCAGGCGTTGCCGCCCGACCCGTCCGTCCTGCGCGCCATCACGGGGCCTCCCTGTCGATCTCCCGCACTCGTCCGACCTATTGACACCGCTGGCCACCGGAGCGCAGGCTGATCACTATACTAGAGCGAGGTTCTAGAAATGGCGGAAACATGACCCTGGGCATGCGCACGCTGTTCCATCCGACCTCGATCGCACTCGTCGGCGCAACCGACAACTCGGGTTGGTCGAAAAACACCTTCGACAACCTGCGCAACCACCGGTTCCCCGGTGCCGTACACCTGGTGAACCCGCGCACCGAGGTGGTGCACGGGCAGCGCGCCTACCGCAGCCTCTCCGAGATCGGCCAGCCGATCGACCTCGCCTACGTGATGGTGCCGACCGCGGCCGTGCTGCCGGTGATGCGCGAGGGCGCGCTGCTGGGCATCCGCAACTACGTCGTGCTCACCGCGGGATTCGCCGAGACCGGCGTGGACGGCGGCACGCTGGAGCGGGCCGTGGTGGACTTCGCGCTGGACAACGGTCTCACCGTGCTCGGCCCCAACGGCAACGGGTACATCAACGCGGCCGCCGGCATCACGCCCTACGGGCTGCCCGTCGTGTCGCTGGTGCGCGGCTCGGTCGGCGTCGTGCTGCAGAGCGGGGCGCTGGCCAGCTCGATCCTGTCCTTCGCCCAGGCCCGCAACGTCGGCGTCAGCCTGCTCACCTCGATGGGCAACGAGGCCATGGTGTCGGTCACCGACGTGATGGACTACCTGGTCGACTCGCCGGACACCCAGGTCATCGCGCTGTTCCTGGAGTCGATACGGCGGCCGGACGAGTTCGCCCGCGTCGCCCGCCGGGCCGCTGCCGCCGGCAAACCCGTAGTGGCGCTCAAGATCGGCGCCAGCCAGCTCGCCTCGCGCACCGCCCGCGCGCACACCGGTGCCCTGGTGGGCGACGACGCCGTGGTGGACGCGGCCTTCCGGCAACTCGGCGTGATCCGGGTGCGGTCGCTGGAGGACCTGGTGATCACCTCCGGCCTGCTGGCCACCGCGCCCCGGCTGCCGGGCAGGCGGGTCGGCGTCGTCACGCCCTCCGGTGGCGCGTCGGAGATCATCGCCGACCGGGCCGAGCAGGAGGGCCTGGTGCTGCCCGAGTTCGCGCCGCGGACGGTGGCCGCGCTGGCCGGGATCCTGCCCGACTTCGCCACCGTGCAGAACCCGCTGGACGTCACCGGTTACGTCGTGGTGGACCGGACGCTGCTGCCCAGGGCACTACGGGTGGTCGCCGACGACCCCGGCATCGACGAGGTCATGCTGCTGTCCGACCTGCCCCGCTACGAGCCGCCGCAGCCCGCCGAGTCGCTCGCCTACTTCCGCGCGGCCGCCACGATCATCGAGCACTCGCCCCGGCCGGTGGTCGTGGTGAGCAACGTGCTGACCGACATCAGCGAGTTCGGCCGGACCGTCCAGCGGGACGCCGGCTACCCGTACGTGATGGGCGGCATCGAACACGGCATGACCGCCATCGGCGCCGCGGTCCGCTGGGCGGAACACCGCACCGACGAACCGCCGCCCGAGCCGGTGCCGGTGCAGCTGCGGGACCGGCCCAGCGGCACGTGGGCCGAACACCGCGCGGCCGGATTCCTGGCCGAACACGGCGTGCCGGTCGTGCCGGCCCACCTGGTCACCGATGCCGACGCGGCCGTCGCGGCGGCCCGCGAGTTCGGCTACCCGGTGGTGCTCAAGGCCGCCGCCGACGACCTGGCGCACAAGTCCGACATCGGCGGCGTGCGGCTGGGCCTGGTCGGCGACGACGCGGTACGCGAGGCGTTCACCGAGGTCATGGCCCTGCTGGGCGAGGGTGGCGCCGCGCTGGTGCAGCCGCAGCGGTCCGGCGGGATCGAGCTGCTGGTGGGTGTGGTCCGCGACCCGGTGTGGGGGCTGGTGATGGCCGTCGGCCTGGGTGGTGTCTGGGTGGAGGTGCTTCGGGACACAGCGCAGCGACTGGTGCCGGTCAGTGATGCGGAGGTAACCTCAGCTTTGGCGGAACTGCGGGGTGCGGCGGTGCTGCGGGGCGCGCGCGGCGGCCAGCCGGCCGATCTGGCCGCGGTGGCCGCCGTGATCACCCGAATCGTCGGACTTGCCGCCTCGTTGGGTGATCGGCTGGAATCGCTGGAGGTGAACCCGCTGCTGGTGCGCGGGGCCGAGGTCGAGGTGTTGGATGCGCTGGTCACCTGGCGGTGACCGCCGGGGAGGACGACGGCGTGACGAGGGTCGACGGTGAGGGGCAGTCAGCGGCAGCGGTGAGCACCCAGGACGACGGATACAAATGGGTGGCACTGACCAACACCACAGTCGGCGTCCTGCTCGCCACGATCGATTCGTCGATCATGCTGATCGCGATGCCGGACATCTTCCGCGGCATCCAGCTCGACCCGTTGCAGCCGGGCAACAGTGCGTACCTGCTCTGGCTGATCCTCGGCTACCTGGTGACCAGCAGCGTCCTGGTGGTCAGCGTCGGCCGGCTGGGGGACATGTTCGGCCGGGTCAAGATGTACAACCTCGGCTTCGTCATCTACACGTTCGCGTCGCTCGCGCTCACCGTCGACTGGATGATCGGCCACGGCGGCGCGATCTGGCTGCTGGTGTGGCGCATCGTGCAGGGCGTCGGCGGCGCGTTCCTGGTGGGCAACTCCGGAGCCATCCTCACCGACGCGTTCCCGGCCCGGCAGCGTGGTCTGGCGCTGGGCATCAACAACGTGGCCGGCATCAGCGGTTCGTTCATCGGCCTGGTGCTGGGCGGTGTGCTGGCGCCGATCAACTGGCGGTTGGTGTTCCTCATTTCCGTGCCGTGCGGCCTGTTCGGCGCCATCTGGGCGTTCCGCAAGCTGCGCGACATGGGCACCAGGACCGGCGAGCCCATCGACTGGCTGGGCAACATCACCTTCGCCGCCGGCATGATCCTGGTGATGGTCGGCATCACCCACGGCATCCAGCCCTACCGCAACCATGTCATGGGATGGACCAGTCCGACCGTGCTCAGCTTCGTCGGGTCCGGAGTGGCGTTGCTGATCGCGTTCGCGGTGATCGAGACCCGGGTGGCGCACCCGATGTTCCGGCTGCCGCTGTTCAAGATCAGAGCGTTCACGTTCGGCACGCTGTCCACGTTCCTGTCCGCGTTGGGGCGTGGCGGTCTGATGTTCATGCTGATCATCTGGTTGCAGGGGATATGGCTGCCCTTGCACGGGTACAGTTTTGAGCAGACACCGTTGTGGGCCGGTATCCACATGCTGCCGCTGACCGCCGGGTTCCTGCTGGCCGGGCCGATCTCCGGGTACCTGTCCGACCGGTTCGGGGCTCGGCCGTTCGCCACCACCGGGATGTTGGTGGCGGCTTCGACGTTCGTGTTGATCGAACTGTTGCCGATCGACTTCTCCTATCCGGCTTTTGCTGGGATTCTGCTGCTCAACGGGCTCGCTATGGGGTGTTTCGCGGCTCCTAACCGGGCTGCTGTGATGAACAGTCTGCCGCCGTTGCATCGTGGGGCTGGTGGCGGGATGAACGCTACGTTCCAGAACTCGGCTCAGGTGTTCTCCATCGGTATCTTCTTCACGTTGATGATCACTGGGTTGTCGGCTGTGTTGCCGCAGACGTTGCTTGCTGGTCTTACCGCGCATCACATTCCGCATGCTGTGGCGGCTGCGGTTGCCGCTACGCCACCGGTTTCGGTGTTGTTCGCTGCGTTTCTTGGTTTCAACCCGATTCAGCATCTGGTGGGTAATGCTGTGCTGGCTCAGGTGCCGGCGCCGGATCGGGCTGCGTTGACCGGGCCCGGGTTCTTTCCTAATTTGATCTCCGGGCCGTTTCATGCTGGGTTGCATGTGGCTTTTGCGTTCGCTATTGCTGCCTGTTTGATCGCGGCTGGGGCCAGTGCGTTTCGGGGGACTCGGTATGTGGCTGGGGATTCTGAGTTCTTGGGTGCGGCTAAGGTGGTTGGGAAGCGGTAGTTTGTCGGTTCCCGGCGGGGTTGGGGTTTCGCTCGCCCGCTCCCTCTTTTTTGGATTGTTTGATGCCGGGCCAATCCTGTCAAGAGCGCTGCGCGTCGCTGCGCAATGGCCTTCGGCCACTCTTGACAGGCTCGTCCCGGCATCAAGGAGGCTGGGTGTTGGGAGCGGGGGAGAATGAACCGCTGCTCACACCGGATGTCTTGGACTGATCCGGGGTGGGCTGAGCCGGTAGCCGGCAACGCAACTGGCACTGGGCCCGAACCCGGGCCGATCCATTCCTCCCCGCGGCGGGCGAACCAAGCCCAACCCTCGGGTCGAGCCCAGCCTTGGTACGAACCGATCACAGCCATCTGCCGCAACAGACTCCGCCGTACATCCCCACTTCTTGACATTGAACATGTGAAGAAGATCGTCCCCGTATGCTCTTCCAGCGCCAACGACGACCCCGACATGGACGGTGACAATGAGCGACACGGTGTACGACCGTATCGGTGGCCACGAAGCACTGACCTCCGTCGTGGACGACTTCTACGTACGCGTACTGGGCGATCCGTCGTTGGCCGGATTCTTCAGTGGCACCAACATGTCCCGGCTGAAGGGGCGGCAGGTCGAGTTCTTCGCCGCAGCGCTCGGTGGTCCCGACCCCTACGTCGGTGTGCCGATGAAGCAGGTGCACCAGGGGCGGGGCATCATGCAGGAACATTTCGACCTCGTCGCGACACACCTGATCGCCGCGCTGTCGGCCGCCGGCGTGGACCAGCCAACGGTCGACGAGATCATCGGTGCGATCGCCCCGCTGGCCCCGGAGATCGTCTCGGCCGCCTGAAGCTACGGCAGCCGGTTGGCCAGGACCAGGCAACCGGCAGCCATGAACATGCCGCCGTTGCCCAGTGCCACCCCGACCTCCACGCCCGGCACCTGGGCCGGCGCCTCACCGCGCAACTGGCGGACCGACTCCTGGAGCAGGAACATCCCGTACATGCCGGTGTGCGTGTAGGACAGTCCGCCACCGTTGGTGTTCAACGGAAGCCGACCGCCAGGAGAGGTATTGCCCTCGGCGATGAACGGCCCAGCCTCGCCACGCCCGACGAAGCCCATGTCCTCCAGACCATAGATGGGCACGTGGGCGAACGCGTCGTAGATCATCACGTGGTCGATGTCCGAAGTAGACACACCGGCCTCGGCGAAGGCGTCGGCGGACGAGCGGCGGAACGCGGCCGATGTGGTGAAGTCGGCCATCTGGGAGATCATCGGCGACTCGAACGTCTCACCGGTGCCCAGCACGTGGACCGGCGGGCGGGGCAGGTCGGCGGCGCGTTCGGCGGAGGTGACGATCAGGGCGCCGCCGCCGTCGGTGACCAGGCAGCATTCCAGCAGGTGGAAGGGGTAGGAGATGAGCCGGGACGCCAGCACGTCGGCCACCGTGATCGGGTCGCGGTACATCGCCCTGGGATTGAGCGCCGCCCATTTGCGTTGCGCCACCGGTACCGACGCCAGCTGTTCGGGCGTCAGGCCGAACTCCTTCATGTAGCGCAGCAGCGGGATGGTGAACGTGGTCGGCGGGCCGAACGTGCCGTAGGGCGACTCGAACTGGCCCATCGGGGTGGACGGCGAGTGCGGGTAGCGGGTGGCGCCCACCCTGGACCGGCCGGACTCGCCGTGCGTGATGAGGATCGTCGACGCGTGCCCGGCCTGGATGGCAGCGGCCGCGTGCCGGACGTGGAACAGGAACGACGTGCCGCCGACGCCCGTGCCGTCGATCCATCGTGGCGTGACGCCCAGGGCGTGCGCCACCTGGATCGGGCCGGGTGCGGACACGGATGCGATGCCGTCGATGTCGGACGGTCGCAAGCCGGCGTCGGCGAGTGCGTTGCGCGCGCCCTCGACGTGCAGGGCCAGCGTGGAGTGGTTGGGCAGGACGCCGACCTCGTCGGTCTCGGCGGCGCCGACGATCGCCACGCCCGTCATGCCTGCGCTCCGGCCGGCCGGAACTGCGGTATCGCGAACTCGCCGCGCTGCTCGAAGGTGACCTCCAGGTCCATGTCCAGCACCAGATTGTCCGGCGTGTTCGGGATGCCGACGATGTTGGTCATCATCCGGGGGCCTTCGGCCAACTGCACCACGGCGATGGCGTACGGAGCCTCGAAACCGGGCGCCGGGCGGTGCGTGATCGTGTACGAGTAGAGCGTCGCCCGGCCGCTCGCGGTGAACCACTCGACGGCGGCCGATCCGCAGTGCGGGCAACTGGTGCGGGGGTAGAAGAACGCCGTGCCGCAGTCGGTGCAGCGCTGCAACCTCAGCTCGCCGGCCGCAGCGCCGTCCCAGTAGGGCCGGGTCTCCGGCGTCGGTTCGGGAACCGCCTTGGTCCGCTCAGCCATGCGCTGCCGTCGGGATCTCGACGCCGAACTCGGCGAGCAACTGCTGCGAGTAGGCCACCCGCCCGCTGCGCTCGGCGGCCGGTGCGTGGCACAGCTCCAGGGCCGCCTCGGCCATCACGGCGGGCGGTTCGGCGTTGGGATCGTCCTCGGTGGTCAGGTGGTGGAACAGGGTGCCCGGCGTTGGTACCACCTTGGTCGGCGACAGCGCGTTCACCGCGACGTTGTACTGGTACAGCTCGGCGGCCAGTCCGGTGGAGAACCGCTCGATGGCTGCCTTGCACATGCCGTAGACGGTGCCGCCGCGCAGCGCCCGCTCGGCGGGTGGCAGCGTCGGGTGGCGGGCGGCGCCGGACGAGATGTTCAGGATCCAGCCGCGGCCCCGCTCGCACATGCCGGGCGCGATGAGCTGGGCCAGATGGGTCGGCGCGGTCACCTGCACCTCGAACATCAGCGCGAACCGGCGGGCGGTGAACTCGCGGATCGGCGTGAAGTAGGTGACGGCGGCGTTGTTCACCAGGATGTCGATGTCGCCCAGGGTCGCGGTGACATCGGCGACGAGCCGGGCCCGGTCGTCGGTGTCGGACAGGTCGGCGCGGAACGCCCGCGCGGTGCCGCCGGCCGCTTCGATGCGGGCCACGGTGTCGGCGATGCTGCCCGGCAGGCGGTGGTCGCCCTCGGCGGCGGTACGCGCGCTGACGGCCACGGCGGCACCCTCGGCCGCGAACCGTTCCGCGATGGCGGCGCCGATGCCCCGGCTCGCGCCGGTGACGACGGCGACCCGCCCGTCCAGCAGACCCATACGACCCACCCTCCAGAGATTCTAGAATCAGCTTCGGGTGATCAGCCGCGACTGTCAAGGTGTTGACATCGGGCGAGTGACTAGAATTCAATTCTAGTATTCCGGCGCGAGGAGGCAGGCCGTGGAGCTCGATCTCGGACCAGACATCGCGGACTTCCGGGTGGATCTGCGGTCGTGGGTGGCCACGAACACGCCCGTCGGCCTGGCCGATCTGACCGACTGGCAGTCCTTCGGCACCACCGGCGGTCACCGGCCCGACGGCCTGGAGGCCGCGCTGGCCGACCCGCGCTACCAGGAGTGGGAACGACTGCTGACCGACGCCCGGCTGGTGTGTCCGCAGTGGCCTGCCGAGTACGGCGGCCAGGGCATGGACGGCGTGCGGGTGGCCGTGCTGAACGAGGAGTTCGCCCGGGCAGGCGTGCCCAGGGTGGTGCGCGGCATGGGGGAGGGGTTCGTCGGCCCGTCGATCCTGGTGCACGCCACACCCGAGCAGAAGGCGCACTTCCTGCCCCGGATCGTGTCCGGCGAGGACGTCTACTGCCAGGGCTTCTCCGAACCCGGTCACGGCTCCGACCTGGCGGCAGTGGAGACCAGGGGAGTGGTGGACGGCGACGAGATCGTGGTCACCGGCCAGAAGGTGTGGACCTCGGGCGCCGCCAAGGCGAACATGATGTTCGTCCTGTGCCGGACCGACCCCGAGGCGCCCAAGCACTCCGGCCTGTCCTACGTGCTGATCCCGTTCACCGGACCGGAGGTCACCTACCGGCCGATCCGCCAGATGTCCGGCGCCGCCGAGTTCTGCGAGGACTTCCTGGACGGCGTGCGGGCGCCGCTGACCAACATCATCGGCGGCCTGCACAACGGCTGGCGGGTCGCGATGACCACGCTGGGCCACGAGCGCGGCGGCCGGGCCACCGTGCAGCACCTGCGGTTCGAGCAGGAGTTCTGGGAGTTGGTGGACACGGCCCGCAAGTACGGCCGGCACACCGACCCGCTCATCCGGCAGCAACTGGCGTGGGCCTACACCCAGGTGCAGTTGATGAAGTACAGCGGCGTGCGGACGCTGGCCCAGGTGGCCGAGGGCCGCCAGCCCGGCCCGGAGGCGTCCATCACCAAGCTGTTCTGGAGCGAGTACCACAAGCGGCTCGGCGAGGTCGCGATGACCATCGTCGGCGGCGCCGGCCTGGTCCGGCCGGACGGGGACGGCTACCCGACCACCGACTGGCAGAACGTCTACCTGGCCAGCCGCAGCGGCACGATCTACTCGGGCACCAGCGAGATCCAGCGCAACATCATCGCCGAGCGGGCCCTCGGCCTGCCCAGGTGAACGGAGCGACCATGCGGTTGGCGGAGAGCCAGGAACAACGGGAACTGCGGGCGTCGGTCCGGAAGTTCCTCGCGGAGAAGCACGCGGTCCGCGACCTGATGGACACCCCGTCCGGCTACGACGCAGCGGTGTGGGAACAGATCGGCAGCCAACTCGGCCTGCCGGCGCTGGCGATTCCCGAGCAGTACGGCGGCGCCGGGTTCACCTTCGTGGAGCAGGCGATCGTGCTGGAAGAGCTGGGCAGGGCACTGTACAGCGGCCCCTACTTCGCCTCCGCCGTCCTGGCCGCGAACGCGCTGCTGTGCTGCGGTGACGAAGCGGCCCGGCAACGCTACCTGCCGGGCATCGCATCCGGCGAAACGATCGCGACGCTCGCGCTGGGCGATTCCGAGCTGACAGCGGACGATGGGCGGCTGACCGGCCCGCGCGACCTGGTCCTGGACGGTGCCACGGCCTCGCTGATCCTGGTCACGACCGGCGATTCCCTGTTCGCGGTCGCCGCCGACGCACCCGGCGTCACGGTGATCCCGGCGGCCACCCTCGACCAGACCCGGCGCCTGGCCACGATCACCTTCGCCGACGCCCCTGCCACGGTGGCCGGCTCGGCTGCGTCGTTGTCCGTTGCTGTGGACCGGGCGGCTGTCGCTCTGGCGGCCGAGCAGTTGGGTGGGGCGCAGGCGGCACTGGACATGGCTGTGGCCTACGCCAAGACCAGGGAGCAGTTCAACCGGCCGATCGGCACGTTCCAGACGATCAAGCACCGGTGTGCGGATCTGTTGCTGGAGGTCGAGTCGACGCGGTCGGCTGTGCTGTACGCGGCCTGGGCGGTGGCTGACGAGTCAGATGAGCTGCCGGTGATCGCGCCGCTGGTCAAGGCCTATGCGTCGGACACGTTCAGTCATGCGGCTGCGGAGAACATCCAGATTCATGGTGGTATCGGGTTTACCTGGGAGCATGACGCTCATCTGTACTTCAAGCGGGCGCACTTTGATCAGCAGTTCCTTGGGGACCCGGCTGAGCATCGGGAGCGGCTGATGGAGCGGATCGGTATCTGAGTTCCGGGGTGGGCTGGTGCCTGGGTCGGGGTTGGCTCGGGCCGCTCCCTCTCTGTGGAGGGTTTGCGTTGGGCCGCCGCTGTCAAGTGCGCCTCCGGCGTCGCTTCGCGATGGCTTCGCCACACTGGACAGCAACGACCCAACGCAAAAGAAGGCTGGGTATGAGGGAGCGGCCAGGACTGAAGCGACGATATGCCCCAAGACCTGACATTGCCCCGGCCGAGCGAAGTCGCAGTCCTGCCGGGGCGAAGCGCGAGTGCTGCCCAATCCTTGGTGGCACTGGCTTTCTGGACGATCCAGTCTTCTCCGCCGCTCCTTCTCACCCAGCTGATCTTGATGCCGGGACTCCGTTGTCCAGGTTGGCCGAAGGCCATCGCGAAGCGACGCGAAGCGACCTTGACAACGGTGGCCCGGCATCAAACCCTCAAAAGGAGGGAGCGGCCGAGCCAACCCCAACCCGCCGACGTAACAACCCCGCGAACGGCCGAACTTGAGGTCAGCTCCGCGGCGGACTCGGCGGTGGTGACGAGCACGGGGAACAGCGTCTAGCGGCGACGATAGGCGAACGGCGAGTACTTGGGCACGACGAGCCACAGGCCGATCGCGGCGCCGATGCCCAGCGACCCGACCGCGACGATGCCGATCGACAGGGTGACCAGCGAGGCGATGACCGACACGATCAGTGGGCCGATCGCGTTGCCGGAGTCGCCGAGGAACCGCCAGATGCCCAGGAACCTCAGCCGCCCCGCCTCGGGTGCGGTGTCGGCGCCCAGGGTCATCATGATGCCGGCGCCGATGCCGTTGCCGAAGCTCATGCTCATCGCCACCACCGTCAGCATGACCAGACTGTGGGTGAGCGGCAGCAGCGCCATCGTGGCGCCGAGGATGGTCATCGCCGGTAGCGCGATCGCCAGCCGGCCGTAGGAGTCCATGACCTTGCCGGCCGGGTAGAACAGGGCCATGTCCACCGCGCTGGCGATGGCGAAGATGAGACTGGTCTGGGCTGGGCCGAGCCCGATGTGCAGCGCCCAGATGGGCACCACGGTCTGCCGGGCCGCGCGCACCGCGCCGACCGCGATGATGGCCAGGCCCAGCGTGGCGAACAGCCGCCGGTGGGCCACCAGCACGCGCCCCGAGCCGTGCTCGCGCCCGCGCAGCTCCTTGGCGACCTTGCCGGCCGACGTGTCGTCCTTGACCACGGCCAGCAGCACCATGGTCAGGGCGTTCGCCGAGATGGCCACGACGTAGGCCGCTCGCACGTCCCACAGTTCGATCACCCCGGCGCCGACCAGTGGCCCGATGAACAGGCCGATCCGGTGCGACCCGCCGAGCGCGGACAGGGCCCTGGCGCGCAGGCCGACGTCGACGGTGTCGATCACGAACGACTGTCTGGCCAGGTAGAACGTGGCGTTGGCGCTGCCGGCGACCAGCAGGCCGGCACCGTAGGCGAGCAGCGAACCGGACAGCAGGCAGGTGCCGTACGCGACGAACGACACGGCGGCCGCGATCAGCATGGACCGCCGGTCGCCGACCCGCTCGGCCAGGATGGACGCCGGGATGTCGCCCAGCACCCTGCCGATGCCCAGCAGGGCGGTCATCAGCGCGGCGATCGCCGTCGACCCGCCGAAGGCGTGTGTCGTGGTGGCGATGACCGGGGTGACCGCACCGTTGCCCACCTCGGTGACCACGACCGGCAGGAACACCGGCAGCATGAGTCCCCTGAGCATCGCTCCGGCCGAGGGACGCACCGACGGCACCTGGTCGACGCCACGACGAGACGGCATGCGGTCGGCGGCCTCCCCGGTCCGGCAATGGTCAGTCCATCGACGATCCTGTCAGTACCTGCCCGTGTCCGATATGTGATGTCGATCGCCCTACCAGCGCCGACGCGCGACAGCGGCCGGACCCGAGGGTCCGGCCGCTGGTCCCGAGGGGGTGTCAGGCCGCCGCGGGCAGTTCCGTCGCCGACGCGGGTGGTTCCGCGAGAGCGATCCTGCGTTTCTTGGCCTTGCCGATCAGGTGCGCGACCCACCAGCCGGCACCGCGCAGGAGGCACACGATGCACACCGCGAAGAACAGGGTGTACACCACGTTGAACAACATCAGCACGCCGTAGACCACGGCGACCGACGAACCGAACATGAACTGGTTCTTGGCCTTGAACGGCGTCGTGCCCGGGTCGCTGATCATGTAGTTGGTGAACAGCACGAACGCGATGCCGGTCATCGGGCCCAGCGCCGAGTACAGCGCCACGTGCCAGATCCAGTGGCGCAGGAACGCCTGGATGGCGAAGCCGCCCATCCAGCCCACGATCAGCGGCACCTTCCTGGTCAGCATGGCGTTGATCGTGGTGCCGGCCGTGGCGATGACCACCGGGATCATCACCCGCCAGAAGGTGTTGGCGTTCTCACTGAACTCGTACGGCGGCGCGATGCTGGCCCAGGACGAGAAGCACAGCAGCACGGCGGTGATGCCGAAGTTGGACGGGTTCATGAAGTGCCGCATCCGGCCGGCGATCGGGGCCTGCAGGATGTGCTTGGCACCGACGCCGACGATCACGCCGAACGCGATCGGCCAGTACTGATCGTTGGCGTACAGCAGCATGTTGACGGCGATGGCGGTGATGTGGGCCGGCAGCAGGAACTCGTACAGGCCGCGGAAACCCCGGCCGCGGAAGCGCGGCTCCCGCTTGTACGCCCACGCGCTGATCATCTCGAACGTGAGCTCGGCCGTGTAGCCGATGATGATCGAGAGGATCGGCCACAACCATGGCTGCTCGAAACCGAGCAGGGTGTAGCCGAAGATGTTGAAGGCCGAGATGGACATCGCGAAGTTGCGCAGCGCGATGTAGCGGGGATCGGGCTTGGCTTTGGTCTGCCCGGCCGCTGCCGGTGCCGGGACCGGTGCCGGGTGAATGGTGGCGGTCATCGGCTCGCGACCTCCTGGACGTCGCTGGTCAGCATCAGGGTGTGGCTGCCCGGGTTGAACTGCTTGGCTTGCTGGTGCACGTGCCCGCTCGCATCCCGCCACAGGAAGTGCGCGGTGACCGGACCGGAGTACGCGCCCAGTCCGAAGTGGACCTGGAAGCTGCGGAAGCCGCCGTGGCCGCCACCGCCGTCGAGCTGGCCGATCTGCTTGCCGTCCGGCGTGGTGATCTCCACCGTGGCGTCGTAGGCGGGTGCGCCCGCGTTGGCCAGGCCGGTGTCGGCCACGCCGTCGGTGCTGGGCCGGAACAGGTTGAAGTCGAGGAAGTCGCCCGGCGCCGGTGCCTGGTTGGCGTAGAAGGCGGGCGGACCCCACTGGCGGGCGACCGCCAGGTCCATCAGGCCGTTGCCCCTGGTGTCGGCGGTGGCGATGCCGCGGGTCGGGGTCGGCACGTTCAGGCCGAGGTTGCCGGTGATGTTCGTGTACTTGCCGGAGGCGGTCTTCGCGTAGAAGGCGAGCACCTGGTCGCCCGCGACGTCGTCACCGGGCCTGATGTTCGGCCACATCGCCGGGTTGACCAACAGGTCGTCGTTGGTCATGGCCATCTCCTGCAGCCACGGCCACCGGTTGATCTTGCCCTTGACGAACCCGTCCGCCTGGACGATGTCCTGGCTGCCGCTGTTGAGGAAGTCGGCCATCTTGACGTCCCACGACCAGCCGGTCCACGCGACGCCGTACTGCTGCGACTCCTGGGTGAACGGAGCGAGGCCCTGCTTCATGTCCTTGGTCATCTCGGCGGTGTTCTTGGCACCGTTGATGAACAGCAGGTTGCTCTCCTGCAGCCCCCATGCCGTGGTGATGTTGCTGACCATGAAGTCGAACCGGCCGTTGTCGTTGAGGTCGGCGAAGTCGACACCCATGCCCTTGAACGAGCCGTTGCCGAGCTGGAACGACTTGGGCGTGTCCGGATTGCGGACGCCGATGTCCTCGCGGAAGCGGATGTTGCCCGGCGTGGACATGTTGTACAGCAGGTGACCGTGACCGAAGTCGTTGCCGACGTACACGTCCGGCAGGCCGTCACCGGTCAGGTCGGCACCGGACAGCGCCAGCGTCCAGCCGGTCGACGCGTCGAACGGGATCGCGTCCTCCTGCTGCTCGAAGTTGGCCGTCGGGTGCGCCCCGGAGGTCGCGGAGAACCAGCGCAGCACGTGGTCACCGCCGCCGTTGGTGGCGTTGGACAGTGTGTTGTTCATCTGGACGTTGTTGAAGCCCTTGGGGTCCAGCACGTCCGAGTCGGGGAAGTAGTTGCCGATGATGACGTCCGGGTGGCCGTCGCCGTCGATGTCGGCCACGTAGTCGGCGTCGGTGTTCCATCGGGGACCGTGGTACTTGCCGTCCTGGGTGAGTTCGGGCACCAGTTCCCTCGGCTGGTAGGCCGCCGCCGACAGCGTCGGCACGCCGGACTTGGCCAGGAACAGGATGGGCGTGCGGCCCCAGAAGGTGACCAGCAGGTCCATCCGGCCGTCACCGTTGAAGTCGCCGGGCGTGCAGGCCGTCGGCGCCATCGTCTTGTCGATGGGCAGCGGCGCGGCGTTCAACACGAACGGCGTGAACCGGTCCTGCGCCGGTGCCGTGGGCGTGTAGGTGACGATGACGTCGTTGGTCCGGGTGTCGACGATGCACATGCCGTCCGAGCGTCCGTGCCCGACCAGGTCGTTCATCGCGATGCTGGCGCCGACCGAGGAGATCCAGGCGTCCAGGTGCAGGTAGGCAGGGTTGACCTGCCGGACCGTGTTGAAGTGTTGGTTGTCGTAGCCGGGCGGCAGCGCGATCGGCAGTTGCTGGAATTTGTACTGGCTCGCCACCTGGCTGGCGCCGGCCACCGCGACCTGTGATTGTCCCACGAAGAAGATCGTCACGAGAACGGCGACGGCAGCGAGTCCAGGCACCAGTTTGCGTGCGCGCTCGCGAAAAGATGACATGATCTCCCTTTCGTGCTGAACCGAGTCGACGGGCGCCTGGTTTCTTTGTTCGTGCCTGGTCGAGAACAGTGGGAAAGTCATCCCCATTCGTCAGTTCCAGGATGGTGCCGGGTAGGTCGGGAGTCTTCTCTCCCGTTGCGCCGCAAACCCGCTGCCGTGCGAAACAGCACGAAAAAGCACCGGCGTGGCCGGTGCTTTTTCGGGTGGTACCCCTTTTTTGGAAATGATGTTGTCGCGCGTTATCCGGCGAGGTCCAGTTCGGCGTGCGCGCGCATCTCGGGCAGCGCCAGCAGGAGCGGCGGATCCATGCTCCTGGTCGGTCGCAGTTGGACGTCGGCCAGCCGGGCCGCGGTGTCCGCGTGGGCGACGAACGGCCCGTAACAACCCACGTACGGCACTTCCGCGTCGTCCACAGTGGCGGCGACGGCGTGCGCGGTGAGGTACCACGTGCCGGCCGGTACCGCGGCCAGTTGGTACGGGCCGGGGCCGGCCAGCATCGCCCAGCGCACCGGCGCGCCCTCCGGAACCCGGCTGGGGAACACGCCGACGAACACCGCGCCGAGCCGGCCCACCGACGGGCCGTACACGTGGCCGCGCACCGTCGTCGCGGTCGCGACGTGATCCTGCCTGTGGTCGGCCGGAATCCGGTGTGCGACACCGCCGAGCTGGCGGTACGTGATGGGGGAGACGCCGACGCTGCTGCTGAACCGGGAGCTGAACGTGCCGACGCTGTTGTAGCCGACGCGGTGCCCGATGTCGGCGACCGTGATCGATGTGGACAGTAGTAGTCGCTTCGCCTCGGCCAGGCGCATGGCGGACAGGAAACGTCCCGGCGACACGCCTGTCACGCGTTGGAAGACCCGCGAGAAATGGAACTTGCTGAACATGGCGGAGCGAGCGAGATCGTCGATGGTGAGCTTGTCCCCGAGATTGGCCTGCATCGTGTCTATCGCTCGTTCAACGGCCTTGAGGATCGTGGTGTCCATGTTGGCGTCGTCCTTCCGTGCGAGACGCCGCTCGTCGCAGTCCGCCAGTACGGTTGCCAATACTGAAAATATCTACTCGACGGATACTATCCGGCGGTCGGCTTCGGTCGAAGTGCCCTGCTCAGCAGTAGTCATATGTTTTGTGTCGGTTGATGCCATGAATTTTTCACGGTTCGGCGAATCGCTAAGCGGCTTCGGTCAGCCACGGCGGCCGGGGTCGCCGCACCGCGGGCCTGCGGGCGCGGCCCGGCCGGGCCCGTCCCGGTGACGTCGAGTCCGACAGCACGCAGCGGACGAACGCCGGTGAGGGGCAGCTCACCACCTCGCGGCGCACCAGCTCAGCGAGCCGCTCGATACGGTCGATGGTGTAGGTCCTCGGGTAGCCGACGGCCATCGCCAGCCCGCACAGGTCGGCCCGGCCGCTGGGCGACTCCCTCGGCATGCCGTCCAGCACGATGTGCACCAGCGGCAGGTCGACGAGCATGCCGGCGGTCACCAGGGCCGCCAGATTGGTCAGCAGGCTGTCCGGATCGTCCACGACGAGCGTGGTGTTCCTGGCGTGCAACGCGACGCCGATGCCGATCGACGAGGCCAGACCGCTGGTGCTGTCCAGATAGAAGTGGTTGGGCCGGTCGGCCAGCCGCCGCGCGATCCGGCCGAGGCCGCCCGCGGTGAACACCACCGGCTGCCCGCCCGCGGCGGACGCGATCACCCGTACCGCTGTACCGACGTTCATCCCACCCGTCCGAAGGCCGTCGTGGGCACGAGTAACGCCGCCGGCCGGAGCTGGTCGCGCACGATGCCGCGCACCACGGCCACCTGGGCCGCGGCCGGCATCGACGGATCCAGCGGGACGCTCTCGATGCCGAACTCGTCCAGTACCTGTTCACTGATCCGGACCATGGCCAGGTTGTCCGCCGCCGGGTCGGCCGGGCCGCCGATCCCCAGGACGAGCAGCATGGGCACTTCGTGCGGTGCCACCACCGTGCCGATGACCTCGGCGGCGTTGCCCGGTCCCGAATTGCGCAGCAGTACGGCGGGGTAGCCGCCGGCGAGCGCGACACCCGCGGCGATGCCGACGGCGTTGTCGTCCCTCGGTACGGTCAGCACACCGACGGCCAGGTCGAGCGCCTCGGTGAGCCGGGCGAGGGCGTCGCACTGCGTGCCGACGAACGGCGAGAATCCAGCGGCGACGAGTTCCCGACTCAGCTCATCTACGGCCTGGGCGTTCTGGATGAAGTACGTCATGGTCCCCTCCTGATGCCCCAATGGATCGTGCGGCAGACAGTGGTCAGGGGACCAGTGCGGCATTCATCCGTATGTGTGCCACGTTCACCCAGTCGGGTATGACGTCGTCACCGGCCCGCTCGGCCCGGCGGAAACGGGCGCGATATGCGTACGACAGGTGAATTCATGACACTTGGCGAGCTGCGCGAATCGCCCGATTTGCCTCTCTTGAACGGCGAATGTCGAAGCCAGGATCACGGGTCGTGATAGAGTAATCACGGATTGTGGGCAGATGGGCCGCAACTATTGTTGAGTCCGGTTCGCGATCATTGCGGATACCGGCGCGGGGTATGAAAAGAACACGCGGCTGTGGTGACTCGGGCACTGGTAATGGATGTGGTCGCTGGCGCATCCTTCTTGTCAAGCAGGGAAACAAGTTCATCGGAGGCATCCCATGTCCGCTACCGCGACCGCGAACGTCACCTCGCTGTTGACCAGCATCGGCCTCGACACCGACCGCCTGAACAGGGCATATGACAGCGTCGAATTAGTTGTCGACGAATTTGACGCCTGGCGCAGCTGGGAAATCGGCAACGCGCCAGTTATGGGGTCCATCTGCTTTCGTGACCCGGAGTCGGACCTGATCGCCGCCTAGCACGGTTCTGGTGCCTTCCGCGCCCGAAGAAAATTGATCAGCAGGCTTGCCGGGATCCCGCGCCCGGCCAGCCTGCTGATCGATTTCGTAGTGGGTGGACCGGGCACTCGGCACGGTCGGAGAAGCGCGGTGGCCGGCGCGCCGGCATGCTGGGAGGCGTCCACCGGACAACGGAGCGTAATGCTTTCGCCGGTGGCTGTAACACGTTGGAGTGAGGACAAACTCCTGCCGGAAGGACGCTCCCGTGCCTGAACTACCCGATGTGATCGCACATCTTGTCGCCGAAGGCGATGCCGTCGACGGCATGATCGCCGGGCTGGACGACGCGCTGTGGTCGACACCGACCCCGGCCGCGGGCTGGACGGTCGCCCACCAGGTCGCGCACCTGACGTTCATCTACCGGATCGCCGGCCTCGCGGTGAGCCAGCCCGAGACGTTCCAGGAACTGGCGCGCGGCGCCCAGGGCGACTTCGACGCCGCGATCAACGCCGCGCTCGCCGGCTGCGAGGCCGAGGCCCCCGCCACGCTGCTGGCGGCCTGGCGGTCCGCCCGCGCCGCGGCCGAGGGCGCGCTGGCCAGTGTGCCGGTCGATTCGCTGGTGCCGTGGCTGGTCCGGCCGATCCCGGCCGGCGTGCTGGCGGCGGCCGGCTTGATGGAGCTGATCGCGCACGGCCAGGACGTGGCCGACGCGCTGGGCGTGCGTCGCCAGTGGACCGACCGGATCAAGCACGTCGTCGGTTTCGCCGTGCAGGTGTGGGACTTCGCGTATCAGGCGCGTGGCCTGGCCACGCCCGACGTGCGCTTCGGCTTCGAGCTGACGGCCCCGTCCGGAGCCGTGTGGACGTTCGGTCCGGACGACGCCCTACAGCGCGTCACCGGTTCGGCGGTTGACTTCTGCCTGCTGGTGACCCGCCGGCGGCACCGTGACGATCTCGACCTGGTGGCCGTCGGACCCGACGCCGACGAGTGGCTGAACATCGCGCAGGCGTACCGCGGCGCGCCGGGCACCGGCCGCACTCCGGGCCAGTTCGGGGCATCCGGTCGGGAGCAAGCCGCCTGACAGGTGGCAAATGCGGATGGTAACCCGCCGATCACTGCTCGGGATTCGGCAAAACGAGGACAAAACACGCACCATGCCGTAGGTTGACGGGGTTCGGCAGCGACGACGGTGGAAGTGGTGAACCGTAAATGTCGGGATTCCTTGGAGTTTCGGCGTGGTTGTCCCAAACTCGTGTGTTCATTTACGATAAACTGGTTCACTTAATTTCGCATTGACGTCCGGCCGCGGGCGGAGATGGGCGAGGATCGGTGCAGTCGACGTAATCGGCCCAACCGGAGGCCGGAAACGGCGGTGAGGTCGGCAGTGGGGAGGCGTCCGGAGTGATCAAGGTGATGATCGCGGAGGACGTGCACATGGTCCGCGGGGCTCTGGTCGCACTCCTGCGGCTGGAGTCCGACATCGAGGTGGTGGCCGAGGTCGCCGGCGGGGACGAGATCCTGCCGACCGCCAAGGCGGTGCGCCCGGACGTCGCCGTGATCGACATCGACCTGCCGGGCAAGGACGGGCTCACCGCGGCCACCGAGCTGCGCGAGCAGCTGCCCGAGTGCCGCACGCTGATCCTGACCAGCCTCGGCCGGCCGGGCACGCTGCGCAGGGCGCTGGCCGCCAAGGTGGGCGGCTTCCTGCTCAAGGACGCGCCGCCGGACAAGCTGGCCAGCGCGATCCGCGAGGTGTACGTCGGCCGCCGGGTGGTGGACAGCGATCTCGCGCTGGCCGCCTGGGACTCGGCGGACTGCCCGTTGACCGGCCGCGAGGTCGAGGTGCTGCGATTGGCCGCGGACGGCGCGAACGCGGTGGACATCGCCGCCCGGCTGTACCTGTCCGCCGGCACCGTGCGCAACTACCTCACGACGGCCGTCACCAAGCTCAACGCGCGCAACCGGGTCGACGCGATCCGTATCGCCAAGGAGGCGGGCTGGCTCTGACCGGCCCGCCCGATCCGGCGTTCACCCGCTCGGCGTAACCCTTTCCACACCGACGTTGACCCGCGGCCACCGACGTCCGGCTCAGGCGCTGACCTGCTGCGCCGCCCTGGCCAGCGGCAGCCGGACCAGCAGCCGGAACGTGCCCCTGGCGTCCTCGCCGCAGTCCAGCTCGCCGCCCAGCTTGGCCACCCGCTCGGACAGGTTGCGGATGCCGCTGCCGTCGTCCGGCTCGGGGGCGGCCAGTTCGCCCGCGGTCAGGCCGTCGTTGACGATGCTCAGCGACACCTCGTCGGAGAGCTGCCGCAGCACGATGTCGCAGTGCCGTGCCCTGCTGTGCCGGAGCACGTTCGTCACGCCCTCGCGCAGCACGACCGCCAGGACTGTGCGCACCCGCACCGGCAGCTCGTCGTACACCAGGTCCATCCGCACGTTCACGTCGGCGGCGGTGAGCACCGACTCAGCGGACTGCGACTCCTTGTCGAAGGACAGTTCACGGTATCCGCTGGCCACCGAGCGCACGTCGGTCAGCGCCTGCCTGGCCAGTGCCAGGATCTCGCCCAGCTCGTCGGCCGCCTGGTCCGGGTGCCGGTCCAGCAGGCGGTTGGTCAGCTCGGTCTTCAGGGTGATCGCGGACAGGCTCAGGCCGAGCAGGTCGTGCAGGTCGCGGGCGAACCGCAGCCGCTCGTCGGCGACCGCCATCGTGGCGAGCTGCTTGCGGGTCGCCGCCAGTTCGGCGATCAGCTTGGTCAGCGCCGTGAGGCCATAGGCGATCGCGCCGGTGATCACCGTGGAGTTGGTGTTGAAGATGATGTCCAGTGGCTGCCCCGAGGACAGGACATGGCTCCAGGCCACCGATCCCACGCTGGCCGCGAACACCAGGAAGCCGCCGGCCGCGGGCAGCATCAGCAGCGCGTTGCCGCCCAGCCAGCCGGGCAGGCTCACCCAGTTGTCGCCCTGCTGCAGGATCGGCAGGAAGATCAGGCCGGCCTGGACGAGCAGCAGCGAGTAGCCGAGCGGCGACCGCAGGCGCGTCGTGGATCGGCTGAAGTAGGCAAGTTGCAGGGTCAGCAGTACGACCAGATAGCCGATTCCCGTGGCGAGAGTCCAGAAGTCCCGGGTGACCATCAGCAGGTGCGCGACCGTGCCGACGAACATAATGGTGAAGGCGATGTTGACCAGCGCCAGCGTCGTTCTGGCACTCATCGGCAGGGTTGTGGTCCGCTTGCCCTCCACCCCACGCGCCGGGTGGACCCGTCTGCTGCTCAACATGGACCGTCGGGGGGCATGCGGCAGTGGAACCTGCGCCACGAGCCGGAAACGCCCGTTCGGCAGCACGGCTGTGGTGAGCTGGCCGCTGAGCGCCGTCACCCGGTCGGTCAGATTGCGGATACCGTTGCCGGAGTCGGGTTCCCGGTTCACCGGCGCCGGGCCGACACCGTCGTTGACGATCTCCACCGAGGCTGCGGTGGCCGTCTGCCGGATCGCGATCTCGCAGTGCTCGGCTTTGCTGTGCCGCAACACGTTCGTCACGCCCTCGCGCAGCACCGTGCCGAGCAGTGTGCGGACGTGCTCGGGAAGTTCGGCGTAGTCGGTGTGCACCCGCACCTCGACGTCGGACGCGTGCAGCACCGACTCCGCGGACACGACCTCGTGGTCCAAGGAAAGTTCTCGGTAGCCACCCGCCGCCGACCGCACATCGGCCAGCGCGCGCCGCGCGAGGTCCAGTATCTCGGTGAGCTCCTGCTTGGCGCGGGCCGGATAGCGCACCAGCAACCGGTTCGCCAGTTCACACTTCAGGGTGATGGCGGACAGGCTCAGGCCGAGCAGGTCGTGCAGGTCGCGGGCGAACCGCAGCCGCTCCTGGGCGACCGCGAGCTGTGCCATCTCCTCCCGCGCCGCGTGCAGTTCGGCGACCAGGCTGGCCAGCCTGGTCAGCAGATACACCACCAGACCGAAGAAGGCGGCGTCCAACGCGCCGTACACCAGGGTGACGGGATCCTCGGCAAGCGTAATCCGGATCACCAGCACGCTGGCCGTGACCACGGCGAAACTGGACCACGCCGCGACCGGCGGCAGCACCAGCAGCAGACAGCCGGCCACGAACGGCGGCAGGCTGATCCAGCTGAACCCGTAGAACAGCAGCGGAACGTAGGCCAGTGCGGCCAGCAACGCCAGCAGGGCGTAGCTGCGCGGCGAGTGCAGGTCCGCGCCGGGCCGGCTGAACTGGAACAGCTGGATCGCCAGCAGCGCGGCCATCAACAGCGTGGCCACCGCGGTGCCCACGACGCTGTGATCGGCTTCCCACACCTCCAGCAGCGCGATGAGGCAACTGGCACAGAACACGACCGTGAGGGTCAGGCGGGTCAGGATCCAGGCGGTGACGGGCGGTCGGCCGGAGTCCGGAATGGTGCGCGCGTCCTCCACCGGTGCCACCACAGTGGCGGGGCGTCGCAGCGGCGTGCGGTCGGCATCAGCGGACGGATTCATGTGGCCTGTTCCCCCTGCCACGAGGCGATCGGCCCAGGTGCTTACACCGAGGTGTCACGCTACCAGGGAAATGTTGGTCAACCGACAAGAAACTCACCGACGCCCACTTCTGCCGGCCAATCCAGCCGCAGTGCGTTGTTGGTGATGTCACCGGGATCGACGGCGGGCGCACATGCCGCGAGTCCCATCGCATTGGCCACCAGGCACAATGTCTGTTGTAGTGCGCCGACGTGCGCCAGCGCCAAGGCATAGCCGATTCCGCCGTACATCCACGAAGTACGGGCGACGCGGGCGGTCAGGCTGAGCAGGACCGGTGGCTGGGATGATGTTCGGGCGGCGATTCTGGCGCCGTCGAGCAGTTCGTCCAGCTCCGGCCCGGAGTCGTTGACCAGCGTGAGTTCGTGCAGCCTCGGGTCGTAGTGGTAGGTACCTCGAGGTACGCCGGCACATTTGTGCGCGCTGACGTACACCTCCAGTTCGTACAGCCCGTAGATGCTCAGGTAGGGCCGGTCGGAGATGTCGTACAACACGTCGGTTCCGGTCGAACCGGATGCCACGGACCGGATTCTGGCCGCCCGGAACAACAGTTCACCCAGTTGCGCCGCGGTGACCTCCCGGTCGGACAGGTCCTCGCACAGCTTGGTGTTCTCCAGCACCTCGGTCAGTGGCGGATCGTTCGCCGCGAGTTCGTCGATGTTGGGGCGGTACAGGGTGAATCGCTCACCGGAGTGAACGGTCTTCACCAGTTCGGGACTGGGCAAGCGGTCCGCGAGCGGGAACACCGCACCGCTCTGGCCGCCGTGCCGGCCCATCCGGCTACGGGTGTGGAACAACAGGTCGTGGTGCGACCAGCGCAGCAGGACCGGGTCGTTGTCCTCCGCAAACATCTTTTCCCCCGCGACGTCCGCAGGTTCGGCGAGCAGCGCGATGCCGGTCGCGGCCAGGTAGGCCACGACCCCGGCGACCACGGCGGGCGGCGCGGCGAGCTGGGCGGTGATCTCCCGCACCGACGTCGGCGAGGACAGCGCGGTCGCCACGTGCACGGCGAGCGGGCGGTGCAGCATCACGTGGTACTGGGCCAGCGGCGACTCGACCAGCAGTGCGCCTTCGTGCGGCCGGATCGCGGCGAACCGGGACAGCCGTACCGGGTGGTCCGGCTCGATCTCCGGCAGCACCAGGCCGGCGGCCCTGGCCACCGGGATCGCGGACAACAGTGGACGCTCACCGTCGCCGATGCCCAGCGAGCGGACCACCGAACCGCTCAGCAGATCCAGCACCCGCCACAGTTCGGCCCACTCCCGCCAGTTGCCGGTCGGCTGGTCGCCCGGCGTCGGCCGCCTGCCCACCACGTTCTCCAGCGAGATCGGCCCCAGGCACATCCGGCGCAGCGACGCCCGGACCACGTCCCCCGCGCCGTCGATGCCGAACTCACCCCACTTGGTGAGCACCACGAGCCGGCCCTGCTCCGGTCCGTCTTCGACGAGCACGTCTTCCCGGAGTGACCAGAGCTGGGTCGGCGCAGGTGCCGTGCCGCCCATGTCGATGGGCACGTTGGAGCTCCTCGCGAGGTCGCGTTGCCTGTTCACAGGAACAGGGGGAACGGGTTGAGGTCGGCGTACGCGGTCGGCGTCGCCTGCCGACCGAGCTCGACCGGGACGTCGAAGAGCCTGCCGGGCGCGAACCGGGTCCAGAACGGCCGCATGCCGGGCACGATCACCTTCACCACGGGCATCCCGATGTCCGGCCGGGTCTGGTCGAGCACCAGCAGTTCCATGTCCCGCTCGGCAAGCCGTCGACCGATCAGGTCGACCTCGGCGCCGATGTCCTCGCACGGCGTCCTCGGGTAGGCCGATGGGCCCAGCAGCGGTCCGGCCGGATCGGGCAGCAGGTACGGCTGGTTCGCCGTCGTCGCGTGCCGCCACCAGCGCAGCGCGTCCGGGTCGGTGCACCGGTACTCGCCGCCGCTGCCGACCGCCGGCAGCAGTTGGTTGAGCTCGGTCAGCGCGCGGCGCAGCGCGATCGCGGGGTCGAGGTGGGCACCGAAGCCCAGCATGATGTCCTCGGTCGGCGCTCCGACCCGGCGGGACAGTGCCGCCATCGTGGGTACGCCGAGATCGGCGGTGACGTCGAGCACCCACACGTCCCTGCCCAGTCCGGTGTAGACGGTGCGCAGCTCGTCCACCCACGGGTCGGCGAACGCGGCCAGGTCGACACCGGGCATCCGGCCGCGGTTGTACCACCACAGCGCGACCGCGTCCCGCTCCACAACCTCGAAAAGTCCTTGCAGCACGGCGTCGGCCAGGCTGGAGCCGGCCGCGTTGCCGTTGGAGTCGGCCAGCAGCGCGGGCGTGCCGTCGGCCACCGGGGCGCCGAAGTACAGCAGACCGGTGGGCAGCAACCGGTGCCGGCCGTGGGTCAGTGACCACACCGGCGTCCACTCGGTATCGCGGTCGGCGTCGAACGGCGCGCCGACCGTCTGGAACGGGCCGTGCGCCGCGTTCCACTCCGCCCGGTGGGCGTACTGCCGCGCGTCCACCAGTTGGCAGGCGTTGGGATGGACGGCCTCGTCGCCCAGCGAGCGCAGGCTGCCCCGGACCCGCTCCTCGTCGCCGTGCCACGAGCCGGAATACCGTTCCACCGCCTCGCAGAGCGCGCCGACCTCGGCCTGGAGTGCCGTGGTTCCCTTGCCGCCGTTGGAGTTGCGCAGCGAGGCGCGCAGCGCGCCGAGGTCGCGGGCGCGGGTGGCCGTGTTGGCGCCGGACAGGTAGGAGTGGAAGAACGCCGGGCCGTGCTCGTCGCGCCGGATCTCCTTGACCACGCCGGTGACCGGGCTGACCAGATGCTGGTAGCGGTCCCGCACCTGCTCGCAGGTCAGCGCGCGGTGCCCGCCCGCGGTGTCGGCGATCGGCTGCGGGCCGGCCAGCGTCACCGGCCGCCAGGCCCGCTTGCCGGTCAGCTCCGGGTCGCCGCACTCCGCGCACTGCGGGCGGGGCCGCAGCACGTGGTGGCGGCCGGTCAGGTCGGTGCTGTCGAACGTCCAGACGCTGTCCTGGTTCGGGTCGCGGTGGCCGGCCAGCCACTGGGTGGCGGCCAGGGCGATCAGGTGCAGTGCGGTGCCGGCCAGCGCGGGCAGCGTGCAGGCCGGGCAGCGCACCGGTTCGGCGTGACCCAAGGCCTGCTGGGCGCACGTCTCGGCGTCCCGGTGGCCGGCCAGCGGATGGGCCAGGCAGTGCCAGCAGCCGGGCCGGCCGGGCGAGAACACCGGACCGAGCCACACGATCGCGCCGGCCGGCTTGGCCAGCAGCCACGGCCGCCCGGCCGCGCGGTGGGCCGCGTCGATGTCGGCCAGCGCCGGGTTGAGGTAGTCGTCGCACAGCACGACGCTCAGGTCGGCCGAACCGATGTCGTCCAGCACGGCGAGGCCGGCCGCCCGCAGCGCGTCCTCGGCGCGGGCGCGGCCCACGGTCGGCGCCGGTTCGCCGACCGTGGTCACCGCCACCGTGCTGGTGGCGGCCGCCGTCGCGGCCGCCGCGGCGTCCAGCCCCACGCCGTCCCAGTACGCCAGCGCCGCGTCGTCCGCGTTGTCCGTGCCGGCGGGTGCCGGGCGCAGCGCCAGGACGTTCAGTTCGGCCAGCCGGGCCAGCACACCGGCCACCTGGTCCTCGCCGACGTGGTCGGCGGCGGCCGCGAGCAGCGCGGGCAGGTCGCGTGACCCGTCCAGCAGTGGTGCCACGGCCGACACCGTCGAGCCGGCGAGCACGGTCAGGCCGCGTTCGCCGAACAGGTAGACCTTCTGGTCCCCGGCGACCTCGACCCGCAGGTGCCGCCGGAAACCCACGCCGGGCGCGGCGGCGGAGCACTGTCCGGAACGGGCGGTAGATCCCATGACAGTCCCCTTGTCCGCAGAAATGGTGCGGCCCGACAGGTTCGCAGCGCCGTCGTCACGGGAATGGTCGGCCGGAACCGTCCCGGTCGCCAGTGCCGGTGTCACCGCGCACCCATGGGATATTCATGGTTGCGGCAGACGGTTTCACCCCGTATGAGGTGGCGGGGGCACTAACGCCACGACGGCCGTGGCGGGATCCTGGAGGTCCGGCTGCCGGTCGTGTGGTCGTCCGGCCGGCAGTCTGACGTCAACCCTCGCGCACCGGTGCGCGCACCGCGGTCCAGGAACAGATCCGGCGGGCGGCGGTCAGGCTGGCCCACGAGGTCAACGTGACCAGATCGGCGTCGCCCCGGCCCGCCTCGTCGATCACCTGCTGGTCGACCTGGTAGGACGCGACCGCGGTGAGCAGCGCCAGCCGTCCGGCGCCGCGCTGGCCGTCCGGCAGCCCGGCGACCGCGTCGGTCACCCAGGCACGGCTCGGGCCCGGCGGCATGCCGGTCCAGGTGGCCAGGTGGTCCCGCACGACGGTCCGGACGCCCTCCGGGACGGCGTCGTCGGCCGCGGCGTCCACCGCGGCGCACGCCCTGGCGAACGCGGCGGCCACGGTCGGGTTGCCCGCCGCCCACGCCAGGTCGGCGGCCGGCGTCGCGTCGGGCAGCAGCCGCAGCGACAGCCCGGGCGCCCGGCTCACCGCAGGGCGCATCACCTTGGCCAGCAGCCAGCGGGCCACGTTCTTGGCGGCGTCCGGCGCGCCCGGCGGCAGCGGCGACTCGGCCAGGTAGATGTTGACCATGCGGTTGAGGTAGTGGAAGGTCGCCGCGACACCGACGAGTTCCGGCGCCTGCTCTGCCGGTGCGGGCACCGCGTAACCCCTGGCCCGGTCACCGGTGTAGCGGGCCCACTCGGCCAGCACCGAGATGCCGGGGTCGTCCACGTTGTCGATGCGGCCCGCGCTGATCGCGTCGGCCGCGGCACCGGCGGACAGGCCGCGCAGTGCCGTGGAGTGCACCTCGACGCAGTACGGGCAGGCGTTGGCCACCGACACGGCCGAGGCCACCGCCTCCTTGGCCGCCCGGCCGGCGTGCCCGCCGACGAGCAGGGTCTCCCGCAGGATCAGCCAGCTCGCCGCGAGCACGGTCGGCGCGGGGGAGTGCAGCGCGACCGGCGGCGCGAGCATGCCGAACTCGTCCTCCATCTGCCGGTACACGTCGCCGACCAGGCCGGTGGCCGCGTTCGGCCGGACCGGGTCGACGTACCGGATCTGGGCCAGCGATCGGCGGAGCGCGGTGCGCAGCACGGTTCCGGACACGGGACCTCCCTGGTACGGCAAGGACACACGGCAACAAGCGCCAGGTTAGGTCAGTGGCGCCTGGCGGGGATCTTCCTTCGTGCTCAGGCCGGGCCGGGCACGAGTCCATTCAGGCCGGTATAGCCGATGTCGGCCAATCGCTTGCCGGACAACGCGAAATAGTCTGCGTCACCGCGCACGCCCAGACCGTTGACCATCCGGTTCATGAAGTTGAACAGCGCGCAGACGATCACCGCGTCGTGCAGTGCCTGCTCGTCCCAGCCCGCGGCCAGCACGGCGTCCGCGTCCGCCTGCGTCAACTCGCCCGGCGTGCGGGTCAGCTTGCCGACGTAGCGCAGCACGGCCCGCATCTTCTCGGCCACGTCCGCCGAGTCCAGGTCGGCCACCGCGGCGGACGCGACGCCGGCGGGCACGCCGCACGCCTGCGCGGTCTCGGTGTGCACGCCGTGGCAGTAGGCGCAGTCGTTGACGCCGGACACGTAGGCGGCGATCAGCTCCCGCTCGCCCACGGTGAACGGGGACGGCCCGCGCATCACGATCTCGTGGTAGTACAGCAGCGGCTTGGACGTCGTCGGGTAGGCCCGGAACACGTCGAGCAGCATCCCGTCCTCCGGCAGCGACCTCAGGTACGGCACGTGATCCTCCCGGCTCGGTGGTGCAGGGTCATCTGGTGGACACGGCGCTGTGCCTGGGCGGCAGCTGGCGCGCCAGGCGGTCCACCTCGGTGCAGCGCAGCCAGCACGCGGCGAGGTAGGCCCGGCCGGCCAGCCCGACCGGCTCGGTGATGTCGTTCTCCGCGGCCCGCACGGTGCGCAGCGCGCGGGCCCACGCCTGCCGGATGGACGCGGACACCGACGGCCCCTGGTCCTTGGCGGCCAGGATGTCGCGGACCGCGAGCCACTTCTGGGCGCCAGCCACCACCGCGTCGGCCATGCCCTGCTCGTCCCCGTGCCGCAACTGGTCCACCCGCAGCACCGCCGCCGTCGGGTCGTTGCCGGCGGTGGCCACGCCCAGCCCGGCCAGCAGGCGGTCGGTGTCCAGCCCGGACAGGATCACGCCCACCTCGGTCAGTGCCGGCTGGTCGACGGCCGGCATACCGAATCTCGTGTCCAGGTCGCCATCCTCAGCCACGGTCGCTCCCTAAACCATCCACAGTGGACCTGGCGCGCAGCCCGGCGGCGATCGTCGCCGCCACCCTGGCCGTGGCCACCCGGTGACCGTCGATGTTGCGCGCGGCGGGGCCCAGCACCATGCCCGCGGCCGCGCCGACCGCGAACACCCTGGGCGCGCCGCGATAGGCCAGCGTCCGCTCGTCCAGGTCCGGCCAGCCGTCCCTGGTGTCGACCAGTCCGGCCGGCAGCAGCCGCTCGCCGGCCGAGGGCAGCGTGCCCAGCGCGAGCACCACGTGCTCGGCGCTGACCGCGACGCCGTCGGTGAAACACAGGGCAGCACCGCGACCGGTGCCGGTGATTCCGCCGATCTCCCGGCCCCGGTGCACCACCAGCCGGCCGTCGGCCTCCGCGTCCCGCAGGGCGGGCCGGAACTCGAACATCACCGACGCCCGCCGTTCCCGGCCCATCGTGGTCAGCCGCTCGTCCCACGGCACGCCGTCGAACTGGGCCCGGCCCTCGGCCCGGAAGAAGGAGGCGTTGACATCGGAGCACTGGTAGCGCTCCTCGCCGCGCATCACCCAGTGCACGGTGCGGCCGTCGGCCAGCGCCTGGGTGATCAGGTGGGCGCTGGTCAGTCCGGCGCCGACCACCATCACCGACTCGGCGCCCGCGGGCACCGGCTCGTCCCAGTACGTCACGGGTTCTGGCCGGTGGCACGCGTCGCCCCACCACGAGTCCGGCGCCGGCTGCCGCTCCTCGCCCAGGCACAGCACCGCGTAGTCGGCGGCCAGCGTCGCGCCGGCCCGGGACCGCACCCGCACGGTGTCGCCGTCGGGCACCACGCCGGTCACGTCGGCGTGCCAGGTCCGCTGGTACACGCCGTGCACCGTGGACACGTGGTGGCAGTACGCCTCGAACACGTCGACCGGGACCACCGATCTGTGCCCGGCCTGCGCCATCCGGATCTCCCGGCGCTCCACCGGACTGAGCCAGGCCCAGTGCAGGCGGGCGAAGTCGAGCAACTCGCAGTCGTGGTAGCCCTCGACACCGGGGTGGTGGTCGTAGGGCGAGCGCAGCACCCGTTGCTCCAGGCCGTCGATCCGGTCGAAGAACCGCCGGCACGGCGGCCCGGTCCGGTCCAGCAGGGCGATGTCGTGCACACCCAGATGCCACAGTGCCGAGGCCACCGCGAGACCGGCCGGTCCCGCCCCGACGATCACGACGTCCGGCCGCGCCGGCGGCGTGTCCACCCTGGTACTCCTGGCCGGACCGGGATAGGCGGGCCACTGGCGGCCCCGGGCGGAGTCCAGCAGGGTGGGCTCGGGAATGAAGGTGAGCACGGTGGCCGCCCCCTCAGGTGGGCGGTGGCGAGACCGGGACCTGCCGGTCTCGCCACCGTGGTTTGCGTCGAACTTCTGTCAGGTCAGCCGATCACCGTGACCGGCACGATCAACTCCAGCACCGGCCGCTGCGGCATGCCGTCGGCGACCAGGCGCTGCAGCGCCTCGGCGGACTGCTCCTGGGTGTCCGTGGACACCCTGCTGTACCGGGCGTGCGCGTAGGCCGGGCGACCGGCGGAGCACTCCAGGTCGAACACCTTCATCGCCGACTCGCCGGGCCGGACCTCACCGTCGTAGAACGTGAGTCGGCGCTGGTCGGGCGTCATGAACATCTTGCCGAACTGCGTGGACGTGATCACCGAACCGGAATCGTTGACGAATGTCGTGTCATCGTCGGTGGTGATCTGCATAGCGACCCATGTCTGGTCGGTCAGATTCGTCTCCGACTTGATCACCTGCCAACGACCGGACTCGGGCAGGCTGATCGAAATCGAAATGTCGTGATCGGCGGCGTCGAGCGCACCGGAGATCATCAACATCCTGCGGCCAACGTGGGCAACGGCGCTCATCGGAATGTCGCGAGCGCGTACCCTGCCGGACACGTCGAGGCCGGGAACCTCCATAGACGACATGCCTTTTCCTCCTCGGTTCTTCGCGTCGAGCCTCTACAGCACGTAAACACGGCCGACCTGACCAAGACAAGCACGGGATGAGACGTACCGGAACGACCAGTTGGCGCAAAGCGCGATCCGTTCACGCCACGTCAAGATCGATATCCGGTGCCTCGTCGAGTGAACCGATGTATACGATGCTGAATGTGTTGAATGGGTGGATGCCCACCTTGACGACGAGGTTGTCGCGAACCACGACGAAGTACTCGCCATTGCGTTGGACGTCGTCCAGCACCTTGTGACTCTCGCGCACCGAGCCGTCCGACACCGCGAACAACGCCTCGTACACCGCGTTCTTCTGGGCCTGGCTGGCGGTCACGGCCCACTGCTCCAGACACGCCATGCCCATGCTCAGCCTGCGCCGCCTACGTTCGGCTGTCATCGCTGCGCGCCTCGATCTGCTGGATCACGTCGAGCAGATCCCGGGGTTCGGCCGGTGTCTCCTCGTTCGCCGCCGTGGCCAGGAACGCCGGACTGCGTTCCATGCGCGCGGTCATGACCAGGCTTTCGGTGAAATGTTCGAATTCGGACAGGTCGCCGGTCTGCTCGTGCCGGGCCAGCATGGCCATCAGCCGCTCGCGCAGCACCTCGTGGTGGCCCCACGTGGGCAGCCCGCGCAGGGCCGCGATCAGCCGCTGGGTGAGCGCGGCACTGTCCGGGCGGTCCGGTTCCCCGGTCGTGTCGATCCCTTGCGTACTCGTGGTTGTCTCCGCTGCCGTGTCGACGCCGGTCTCGGCTTCGGCGTTGGCCGGCTCCCGGCCGGTCGCGTGCGTTGCCACGTTCCGCTCCCTTCTGGCCGCCGGGCCCGACCTCGGACACCCTCCAGTGTGCGACCCGTCTGCCCTGCGCAAACAGTCCGCCACTCAGGCGCTGGCGGTGTTTCCGTCATGGGGTGGACGGGAATTCCTCACGCCGCGGCCGACTCACCCCAGTGGTTGGCACCCGGCCCGCGCCGGGCCCTCGGCACACCGGACCGGTCGGCGCGCCCCGGGCGGCGGCCGGCCGGTCCGGTGATCGGGACGACGACGGCGTCCGGGCCGTCACCCGCCCGCAGGCACTCGGACCTGCGGTGGGCGAGCACGGCCTGACGCGCCGTCTCCTCGGTGCCCGGACCGCCCTCCGCCGCGATGCGCTCGAGGAGATGCGCCTTCAACTCGTACCAGGCGGCCACCTCCTCGTCACTCGCGCCGGGACGCGGCACGGCGAGCATCACCGTGGTCATCTCCTCCAGGACTGTTCTGGCCATCGCGGGCACCACCCGATACTTCGGACTTCGTACTCGTTGATCAGCTTGCGGTCAGCGCGCTCGACGCCGCCTTGGTCGGGGTGGGGGCCCCGTAACTCACGTCGACGCCGCGTTCCCGCGCCGCCGCGACGATCCCCGGGATGGCCCGCTCGGCCAGCGCCGCGATCGTCATCGCCGGGTTCACCGTCAGGCCGGTCGGCACGGCCGAGCCGTCGGTGACGAAGATCCCCGGGTGGCCGCGCAGCTCGTGCCGGTCGTCCAGGGCCGACGTCGCCGGGTCGTCACCGATCCGGCAGGACGACAGCGGGTGCACCGTGTAGGCGCCGACCAGGTCGTTGGTCCACGGCGCGACCGTGGCGATGCCGTCGCGCTCCAGGATGTCCTTGACCTCGGCGTCGGCCTCGGCCCAGCCGCGCAGCGTCTGCGGCGTCGGGTCGTAGCGCAGCGCGCCCCTGCCCAGCATCTGCTGGGAGATGCGGAACGCGTTGCCGGTGGGCGGGGGCGGGCCGAACACACCCTCGTTGTTGTCCTCGGTCATCAGGAAGATCGTCAGCCACGACTTCCAGTGCGACAGCAGTTCCTTCTTGCCCAGGCCGAACCAGCTCGGTCCGGTGGCACCGGGCACCTGGGCCAGGATCGTGCCCAGGCCCGGCGGGAAGTAGAGCTGCTCCAGCGAGAACCGGGAGAACTCCGGCAGGCTGCCGTCCACCTTGTCCCAGCTCGCCACCACCGGGCCCTTGCCGATCTGGTTGGCCTCGTAGGCGATCCCGTTGCCCCGGTCCAGGCCCAGCACCTCACGGACCCGGTCCTCGTTGATGATCGCCGTGTTCAGCCGCTCGCCGTTGCCGGAGAAGTAGCGGCCCACACCGTGCGGCATGGTGCCCAGCGTCGCCTCGGACCGCTGCAGGATCACCGGCGTGGCACCGGCACCCGCCGCCACGATGACGATCTTCGCGTCGATCGTGCCGCTGCCGGTGCTGACCCGGTAGTCCTCGTCGTCGATCAGGTTGTAGTGCACCCGGTAGCCGCCGTCGTCGGTCTTCGACAGGTGCTGGACCTCGTGCAGCGGCCGGATCTCCGCGCCGTGCGCGAGCGCGCCGGGCAGGTAGTTGAGCAGCAGCGACCGCTTCGCGTCGAACCGGCAGCCGGCCATCATCCAGTTGCAGTTGGTGCAGCGGTCGTTGTCCACGCCCACCGGCACCGGGTTGGCCGTCCGGCCGGCGTGGTTGCAGGCCGCCGCCCACAGGCCACCGGCGTAGCTGACGTCGTTCCAGTCCTGCTTGCTCACCGGGATCGACTCGGCGACCCGGTCGTACCACGGCTCCAGGCTGTCCCGGCTGACGCTCTCCGGCCAGATCCGGCGGCCGATGTCGCCCTGGCGGTCGAAGATGTACTGCGGGGCCCTGGGTAACGCCGCGAAGTAGACCACGCTGCCGCCGCCGACGCAGTTGCCGCCCAGCACGCTCATGCCGTCACCGGCGACGAAGTCGAACACCTTGGTGTAGGACGAGCCGAGCAGGTAGTCGTGGTCGAAGTCCTTGCCGGTCAGCCACGGCCCGCGCTCCAGCACGATCACCTTCGCGCCGCCCGCAGCGAGGTGGTAGGCGGTGATGGCGCCACCGAAGCCGCTGCCGATGACGACGATGTCGGTCTGTTCGGCCGTGCTCATGCCGGGCTCCCTGATTCGGTGGTCTTCGGGTGGATGTCGGCCAGCTTGCGGCCGTAGGAGAAGTTCGGGAACCGCCACAGGCCGTCGTCGTTCGGCTTGGCGAAGCCCATCGACAACAGCCCGGGATGCCCGGACTCCAGCGCCTCGGCCGTGTTCAGGTGGGCCGCGGTGTCGTAGGCCATGTTGGCGAACAGCGCCAGCACCACCCAGCCGTCCTTCTCCGGGTGGCCGGGCGTGGTCAGCTCGGCGATCAGCGCCGTGCGGTCGTCGAAGGGCAGCGCCACGAACGCCGGCACGTCCGTGTCCAGCGCCAGGCCGTTGCGCTCGGCGTAGTTCACGGCATGCTGGTTGAGCGCCTGGCTCAGCGGTTCCAGACCCGCCGCGACACCGGTGGCCGGCGTCTCCAGCAGTTCCAGCGCTCCCGCCTCGACTGCGCCCGGGGTGTCGGACGCGCCGGCGACCGACCGGTCGCCGGGGAACCGCTTCGCCCCGGGAATGATGGTGTCCGCGAACGCCTCCAGCGTCAGCGTCTTGGTGTCGGCCTCGCCGTTACCTGTCGTCACGGGTGTTCCTCACTTCGCTTCCTGCACCGTCATCGGGAGACCTCCGCGCACCCGGAGGGAGAGCATCGGTTCGGGCACCACGTCGTAGCCGGGTACCGTGGTCAGGTCGAGCTCACGGATCAGCGTGACCAGCACGAGAGTGGCTTCCAGCAGGCCGAGGTGGTTGCCGACGCAGAACCTCGGGCCGGCGCCGAACGGGATGTACGCGTACCGGGGCCTGCTGACCGTCCGCGTCGGGTCGAACCGGTCGGGGTCGAACCGGTCCGGCTCGTCCCAGAACGCCGGGTGGCGGTGCAGGGTGTACGGGCAGATCAGCACGTCCGAACCGGCCGGCACGTGGTAGCCGCCGATCTTGTCGTCGCCCTGCGCGTTGCGGGTCAGGATCCACACCGGCGGGTACAGCCGCATGGTCTCGGACAGCACCATCGACGTGTAGGTGAGCTTCTCCAGATCGGCGTAACCGGGCGCGCGGTCGCCGACCACCTCCAGCACCTCGGCCCGCAGCCGCGCCGCCACCTCGGCGTGCCCGGACAGCAGGTGCAGCGCCCAGCCCAGGGTGCTCGCCGTCGTCTCGTGCCCGGCCAGCAGCAGCGTGACCAGCTCGTCGCGCATCCGCTGCTCGCCGACCTTCGGGTCGGCCTCCGCCCGGGTGGACTCGATGAGCCGGGTCAGCACGTCGTCGCCGTCGGTCGGCTCGGCCTGCCGCTGCGCCACCAGGACGTCGACGATCCTGGCCAGATCCTTCTTGGCCCGGTGGAACCGGCGCTGCTTGGGCAGCGGCAGCCACAGCGGGACCATGCCCATGGTCTCCATCTCGAACATGGCCTGGTCCTGCACGTGCTCGAACGAGTGGCCGACCGACGCGAACGCCGACAGGTCGGCGTCCAGCAGCGCCTGCCCGAGCACGCCCAGCGTCAACCCGGTCAGCTCGTGCAGCACGTCCACCGGCGGGCCGTCGATGTGCCCGCGCAGCCGCTTGGTCAGCCGGGCGGCCTCGTCGGCGATGATGCCGGCCTGTGCGGCGACCCGCTTGTGCTGGAACACCGGCTGGATGGTGCGGCGCTGCTTGCGCCACAGCTCACCCTCACTGGTCAGCAGGCCGTCGCCGAGCGCCTTCTTCGCCTCGACGTAGCCGATTCCCTTGTGGTAGTTGCCGGAGTTGTCGGCCAGCACGTGCTTGGCGTAGTCGGGGTGGTTGAAGATGTACAGCGTCTTCGGCCCGATCACCACCCGCACCGCGTCGCCGTACGTGTCCCTGGCCTCGGTCATCAGGCCGAGCCGGTCGCCGGCCAGCTTGCGCAGCAGGCCGAGCGTCGCGCTGCGCGGCGGGCCGGGCGGTGTCCGGCCGGTGGTACCCGGTGTCGTGACGGCGGTCATGCCGACCTCTGCTTCGGTTGTCCTGCGGCGTGTTCGGCGAACTCGTCGGCCACGGCGCGGCGCCAGATCTCGTACGCCGGCAGGTCGAGGTCGACGGGGTCGTTCGGGCGGTGGTCCAGGGCCACCTGGGCGGTGTCCTGGGCCGACCGGCCGCACAGGACCTGAGCCGCGACCTCGTTGTGCGGCACCAGGTTTCCGGCCCGGATCCGGCACTCGACGGCGAAGCAGCAGCCCTGCGCGAGCTGCGGCCGGTACTGCCCGGCCCGCTCCCACAGCGTGAGCAGCTCGTCCTCGGGGGCGCCGCCCGCGTAGGTGGCGGCCAGCCCGATCCCGGCGTAGAGGTCACCACGCCGCCGCTCGTCGAACTTGTCCACAGTGGACGTCGTGAGCACGGGATCGGTGCCGCAGATGAACCACAGTGCGCGACCGATGCCCTGGTCCATCGCGCGGTTCGCGTAGTCGCTGGATCCCTTGGCCGGCCAGGGGAACGCCAGATCCTGGTACTGCTGCCGGACGTACTTCTCGGTGTGGAAGTACGCCTGGTGGAAACCGTAGCCGTCGAGCAGCAGCCACAGCAGTAACGGGTCCAGCTTCTTCGGGTCCGGCCAGCGGAACTTCGGCAGCCTGGCCATCGCCCAGCCGATCCCCACGTACACCATGTACACGTGCGGATCACCCGGTCCGGCCAGGAACCGCTCGTTCAGCGTCGTCGGTCCGAGCGGCAGTCCGTCCCGCACGGCGAAGCCCATGCCCGCGCCCTCGTAGGCGAACCCACGGAACCGGTCGGTGAGCTGTTCGAGTCGCTGCTCCGCGTCGTCGATCGTCTTCGCCTCGGCGGCGTACGCGTAGCCCTCCAGGAAGGTCGCGCCGATCCGCTCCAGCAGAGCCTGGGATTCCGGGCTCTTCTTGTGAAAGCCGCGCACGTCGAGCAGCGTGGCCGAGACGTTCGGGGTGAGCACGCGTCGCCTGAGTGCGCGCCAGCGGTGTCCCAACTCACTCTCCCCCTCACCGGGTGGACGGATGTCACGCTCGATCGTCGGTCCTGCCGCTGGTCACCGTCCACTTCACCCTTGCGGGTCAGCTGGCCAGCGCCTGCTGTTCGGGTGCGGCGAACCGGCCGCGGATGCGCTGCCGCCAGATCTCGTACGGCGGCACGTCGCCGTCGCCGGTGTGCACCTCGGTGCCGTCGGCGATCGCCAGTGCCTCCACGACGGACACATCGCCGAACGCGGCCGCTGCGGCATCGGTGTGCGCCGGGACGAAGTCCGCGTACGTGCGGGCTTTCACCGCGAACACCATGCCCAGAGCCAGATCCGGCTGGTACTCACCGGCGTGCTCGCGTACCTCGCCGAGCGCGGCGGCCGTGGCACCACCGGCGAACGTCGCGGCCAGGCCGACACCGCTCCACAGGTCCGCCCGCCGGTGCTCCGGAAAGGCCCGCACCCCGGCCGCCACACCGGCCGGACGGCCGCCGTGGATGAACCACAGTGCCCGGCCGATGCCCTGGTCGATGGCACGGGGGAAGTAGTCCGGCGTGTCGAGCCACGGGTAGGGCTTCGGCACGTACTGCTCGTCGATCCACTTGCGGGTGTCGAAGTAGGCCCGGTCGAAGCCGTAGCCGTCGACCGCCAGCCAGCTCATCGTCGGGTGGTAGGGCGAGGCGTCCAGATCGGGCAGGATCTTGCGCCACAACACTTTCGGCAGCCGGGCCATGGCGAAGCCGATGCCGATGTAGGCCAGGAAGATATGCTCGTGGCCGGGTCCGAGCAGCAACTCGCGGGTCCGCGTGCCCTTGCCGCCTGCCATCGCGTCCCGGACGGTGAAGCCCATCGTGGCGCCCTCGTAGGCGAAGCCGCGCATCTCCGGGTCGACCAGGTTGAGCCGGCGTTCGATCTCCCAGAGGTCACGGGCCTCCATGCCCCACTCGAATCCGCAGATCACCGACTGCGGGATTGCCTCCAGCTTGCGGGTGGCCGCCGATTCGGTGACCGGAAAGCCTCGTTTGGCAAAGGAAACTTCGGTGAGGTCGGGTGCCAGGATGCGTCTGCGCAGCGCGCCGAACGTTGTCGCCATGATTCCTCCGAAGCGTTGTCGCCAGCGCTGATTCACCGACCTTAGCGGCGTGCCGGGTTGCCCAACAAAGGCTGCCGAACACGTCGGCAAGCTGGGAGAAGAGGTCGACCGGCGGAACGGGGAATATGACGGTGAGCCGATCAAGCACGGCACGGTGGAAGAACTCGGACCACCGCGAAAGGGGCATCGGTATCCGCTCACGGTGTGCACCGTGAATTGTCCATGTTTCGAGCTGGCACCACATTTCGTGTTCGGATGCGAAATAGAGTGGACGGCTTGTGGAGGTGATGGCGTGGCCGGGATGTCCCAGGACGTGGGTTGGCCGGTGTCCGAGCGGATCCTGCGGTGGGCGGCACGCAGTCCGGACCGCCCGGCGGTCGTCGACGGGCGGCTCACCCTGACCTACGGCCGGTTGGCCACCCGCGTCGGCCGGCTCGCCGGCCGGCTGCGCGCACTGGGCGCGGGCCAGGACACGGTGGTGGGCATCTACCTGCCCCGCTCCGCCGAACTGGTGGTGGCGGCCACCGCCGTGCTGGTCGCCGGTGCCGGCTACCTGGCGCTGGACATCAACCAGCCGTTCGGCCAGACCCGCAGGATGCTGCGCGAGTCCGGGGCCAAGCACCTGGTGACCATGAGCAAGCTGTGGTCGATCAACGGCGACGCGGGCCCGGTCCCGGTGTACGTGGACGACCGCGGCCCGGCCGGTGACCCGCCGATGGCACCGCCGCCGCCCGCCCCGGACGCCCTGGCCTACATCGCCTACCGGCCCAACCCGTCCGCCGACTCGACCGGCGTGCTGATCGAACACGCCGGGCTGAGCAACATGGTCGACTGGTACGGCGCCAGCCAGGAGACGACCGTGCGGGACCGGGTCGCGCAGATCGCGTCGCCCGCCTCCGACGCGTTCCCGCTGGAGGTGTGGCCGTGTCTGGCCCACGGCGCCACCCTGCACCTGGCCGACCCCGCGCTGACCGCCGAACCCGACCGCCTGTTCGAGTGGCTGGACTATGCGGGCGTCACACTGTGCTGCCTGCCCACCGGCCTGGTCGACACACTGTTGGACCGGCAGTGGCCGGTGGCCGGGCGGCTGCGTGGCGTGCTGGCCGGCGGCGAGCGGCTGACCGCGTACCCGTCGGTGGAACCGCCGTTCCGGCTGCACCAGCGCTACGGGCCCACGGAATGCACCGTGGTGGCCACCTGCGGCGAGGTGCACGCGGCACCGGACCGTCCGGAACGCCCGCCGATCGGCAGGCCCATCCCCGGGGTCACCGCGTACGTGCTGGGCACCGACCTACGACCGGTCGCCGACGGCCAGCCGGGCAGGCTCTTCCTCGCCGGCACGGCGCTGGCCAGAGGCTATCTCCAGGCGTCCGGGCAGGTGCCGGCCCGGTTCATGCCCGACCCGTTCGCCGGCACGCCGGGCGCCCGCATGTACGCCACGGACGACCTGGTACGCCGGGACGCCGACGGCGTACTGCACGTCGTCGGCCGGGCCGCCGACATCGTCGGGATCAGCCCGACCGCGATCTGAGCGTCAGTCCGGCGACGTGAGGCCACCGGCCAGTGCCCTGGCGACCGCCTCCACCTGGTCCTCCCGATCGCCGATGTGCACGGACAGGAACGGCCGCTCACCGTCCACTACGGACAGTGTGCTGGGCGTCCCACCGGTCAGGTCGACGCCGTCCAGCAGCGCGCGGCCCACGGTCCGCCTGATCAGCCCGATCAGCTCCGCCCTGGTGTTCGGCCGGTCGGTCAGCGTGAAGGTCACCCGTCCCGAGGCGAAGGGCAGCCGCGCGGCGGCCTCGGCGTCCGGATGGCCGGGCAGCGACGGATGACACACCACACCGGCGGTCTGCATGGCAGGGTCGGCGGCCAGCAACTCGGCCAACCAGAGCGCGTTGCGACCGGCCCGCTCCATCCGGCCGACGTAGAAGTCCTTGTCGTAGCGGGGAAACAGCTCGGCGGCCGTGCGGTGCGGCGCCAGTCCGGCCTGCCGCCGCTGCTGCTCGAAACCGGCCAGCGTCGCCGCCGGGTGCACCACGACACCCGCCGCGCCCGCGTCCACGCCGAGTTGCAGCGCGGGTCCACGTTCCAGGTACAGCACCTCGACGTGCTCGCCGGTGCGCAGCACATTCGGGAGGGCGGCCGACAGCGCCGTGCCGTCCACCACGACGGTGACCGGTCCGGTGACCTGCTCGTCGATGGCCGCGAGTAGTGCCGGCAGGTCGGTCATCCGCTGCCCGGCCGTGGTGTCCAGCGGACCGGCGAACACGCACCGCGGGCGGTGTCTGGTGACCGCGGCCATGACGTTCCCCTCGGTGGTGACCACGTCCACGAACGGCAGCGATCGCCACTGTGCCGCGGCCGCCGGGGCCACGTGCGGTGTGAGCAGCACGGTGTCGCCGGGCCGCAGCCGTTCGCGCAGCAGGAAACCCTCCACCAGCGTGCATGCCGCCGCACCGGTCGACGTCAGGCTGACGGCGTGGTCGTCCGGCGACAGCCCGAACACCTCCAGCAGCTGCCGCTCCACCCTGGCCGTCGGCTCGTCCGCCGCCGGCAGCCGACCGCCGTTGCGGGCCGGCGCGATCAGTGTCATCGAGCCGCGCACGTGGGCCAGCGTGGCCAGGCCGTAGCGCAGCACCGGTTCGACGGTGGCCAGGCGTTCCGCCGGTGCCGGTTCCGCGTTGCCCAGGAGTAGTTGCTGCTGCCCGGCGAGCTGGCGCTTGACCTGGCGTGTCGTGTCGACCAGCCGGGCCAGAACGGTGTCGTTCACCGGTATTCCGGCCAGCCGGCAGCGAGCGGCGTGGTCGTCCAGATCCCGTTGCAGCGCATGGAGTTCACGCAGGCACCGGTCGAGTTGGTCGACGAGATCCGCGGCCCGCGCCGGCAGCCCGGCCGGCGGCGTGACGACCGCGGTCAGCACGGGCCGGTCGATCGTCGATCCCCGCTGGTCGCGGTCGCCGCCGAAGCGGAACGTCGTGCGTCGTGGCACGTGGACCTCCTCCTGTTCACGGCCGGGGCACGAGATCCGAGCGGTCGCGGCCGACGAGGGTCACGACGCCGTTCGCGTCGCGGCGCACCACGTCCCCGGACCGGAAGAACCGGCGCTTCTCACCCTCGGGCCGCACGAACCGGGCCGGGCCGTCCGGCGGTGCCAGGTAGCCGGTCGACTGGAACGGCGTGTGCACCCACAGTTCGCCGGTGCCCGGGCCGGTCACGATCGCACCGTTCTCGTCGACGATCATCGCGGCCACACCGGGCAGCGGCTTGCCGATGGGCAGGCCGTTGCGCGGGCCGCAGTCGACGCCCACCTCGTGCAGGAAGCTGCCGTTGGTCTCGGTGCAGCCGTACAGGTTGTAGACCCCGGCGCGAGGGAACAGCGCCGCCAGAGCGCAGATCACCCGCTGCTCGATCGCCGCACCGGTCACGATCGCCCGCCGCACACTGGCGAACGGGACACCGCCGTAGGCCGCGGCGAGCACCTCGAACAACGCCGGCACCGACTGCACCACCTCGACGCCGTGCTCGCGCAGCAACGTCACCAGGTAGGCACCGTCCTCGGCCCGGTCCGGCGGCACGAGTACCGAGGTGCCGCCGGCCTTGAGCGTGGTCCAGATGTCCAGCATGCACAGCGCCGAATGCAGCGGCGCATAGTTGAGCACCACGGTGCCCGGCCGGATGTCGAACCGCGACGCGGCCAGGTCGGTGTAGCGGTCCACCGCGCCGACCTGCATCGGCACCACCTTCGCCGGCCCGGTCGACCCGGCCGTGGTCAACAGGAACGCGACGGCCTCCGGTCCGGGCACCCCACGATCGGGCGCCTGCTTGGCCGAGTTGGCCGAGCAGTCGACGTAGTGGGCGGTGCTGTCGTGATCCGGTTCGGCACTCAGAATGCCGGCGCAAGCGGCGTTGGCCATCAGGGTGTCGAGAGTCGCGGTGTCCACGTCGGCAGGCGGCAGCAGGAACGGGCGGCGCGCGATCATGCAGCCGAGGATCAGTGCGACGGTCCGCGCCGATTTCACGGTGCGGATCGCGACCGGTCCCGCTGGCATGTCGAGCGCCTCGATCCTGGCGTGTGCGGCGAGCGCCATCGCGGCGAGTTGGGCGTAGGAAACCCGTTGGTCGCCGCACACCAGCGCGGTCGATTCGGGTTGGGTGCGGACGCGGTCGCCCAGGCGGTCCAACAATGAATACGGTTGCGCCACGGCATTCTCCCACAGAACATAGTATTCTGCTTTGCTCCAGGCTCTCAAGGTAACTCCGCCGACCGGCCACCGGCTTCTCGCGCACTGCTGCCTGTGCCGGGTTCTACCAGCGCTGTCTTAGCCGTTCATGGGTCCCGATGTGACGCCGTCATGGTTGGTTTGAGGATTCGGTCACGATCATTTCAGGTGCGATTCACCGGTGTATGCCCTGCTCAACACATGTCCGGAGAGGACGATGGGCAATTGTGGAGATGCAGGAGATATTGCGGCGAACGGACGATGGCACGTGAAGCAGCACAACCGACGGAGCGGGAGCGGGCGGATGACTGGAGCAAGGACGAAGCAGGTGGGCGACCTGCGGGAAACGGACTCCGTATGCCCGTTCGGCTCGACCGACGCCGTGTACGCGAACACGCCGGCGTCGTTCTTCGGCGCCTCGGTCGGGTCGGTCGGCGGCTCCGGTGAGTCGGGCGGGACGCTCGGTGGATCGCTCGGCGGGTCGGTCGGCGGGTCGTCGATGGCGGCCATCATGGCTGAGCTGGACGCGGTCTCGAGCCGGGGGTACGGCCAGTTCTGCGGGTTGGTGCGGGCGGTCGAGGTGGTGGGGGAGCGGTGGGCGCCGCTGATCATCCGGGACCTGCTGGTGTCGCCGAAGACGATCGTCGAGTTGCAGGCCGGTCTACCCAGGATCCCGGCTGACCTGTTGGTGACGAGGTTGCGCGAGCTGGAACGGGCAGGCGTGGTGCGGCGCGATTCGCTGGACGGGGTCGTGCGGTACGAGATGACCGAGTACGGCGCCGAGCTGGACGACATCATCCTGAGCTTCGGCCGCTGGGGCGCGCGGATGCTAGACCGGCCGAAGCCGGAAGAGATCATGACGACCGATTCGCTGATCATGGGCATGCGGGCGACGTTCCAGCCGGCCGCGGCGGCCGGGCTGCGGGTCACGTATGAGTTGACCGTTGGACCGACAGTGATCGGTCTGCGGATCCGCGACGGGGTGCTGACCGCGGAGGCCGGCCCGCTGCCCGGCGCGGACCTGGCGTTCGAACCGGGCGCAGCGTTGAAGGGCTTGCTGTCGGGAGATGTAGACCCGGTGACGGCGGTGGAAGACGGCAGCGTCCTGTGCCAAGGAGACCCGGCCCTACTGGGCGTGTTCGTACAACTGTTCCAACTCCGAGCACCGGCCAAAACGCCCTGAATCCAGGGAGCGGGGAAAGTCGGTAGCCGGGCGTGTCGACCCTAATGCGGTCGACACGCCGAGGCGGGGATACCGAGGATTCGATCAGCGGCGGATGTGTCGCCCGTCAAACGGCCGACACGAGTGTTGTGTCGTGTGTGAGTGGTCGATACCCCCGGCCATGTGTCGTCCATTGGACAGCCGATACCGGCGGCAGGCGAGCAGGCTCGCCGCTCGGCCATTGAATGGACGGCACGCCGGGGTCGGGATAGCCGTGTCGTCCGCTGAGTGATCAACTCGCCGCCAGCCGCCAGCCGCCAGCCGCCAGCCGCCAGCCGCCAGCCGCCAGCCGCCAGCCGCCAGCCGCCAGCCGCCAGCCGCCAGCCGCCGCCGTCAGCCGCAGCCGCAGCCGTCAGCCGCAGCCGCAGCCGTCAGCCGCAGCCGCAGCCGCCTTGGCCCGTGTCGTCCGCTGAAAGGTCGGCTCGGTCGGAGCAGGACTAGCAGCCGCATGTCGTCCGCCGGACGGCCGACTCGTTGGTGCGAGATCGGGTGGTCGTCGGGTTGCTGTGCTGTGGCCGGTGTGTCGTTCGTCGAGTGGTCGGCTCGCCGCGGGTTCGGTGGACCGCCCCGGGTTTCCTGGAGACTCAACCGTCCACCAGGGCTACCGTCAGGCCGCCACGGGCGGATCCTGCCAGTACGCTCGCTCGAACTCCAGCGGGGGAACATCCCCACACCACGAATGAAGCCTATCGCTGTT
>DASUGU010000006.1:0-21684 GCA_036273855.1 Pseudonocardiaceae bacterium | reverse complement strand
CACGTAAGCTACCCACCAGATAGGTGTCCTCTCCATGAGATCGATGTGGCCTTCGCAACCAACATCATCCCAGGTCAGAGGGGCACCTATCGCTATCTCCAGGCGTGTGTTACCGCACTACTCGCGGAAACGGGTCAGAGGCGACTGCGAGAACCGTGAGTCCTTCAGATCCAGGTGATCGATGTGCCAGGCGAAGCTTCACGGTGAGCCATGCGCGCAGGCCAGCCAGTTCCTGACGTGCGGCGTCGCGCTCCGCGCGCATCCTTTCGAATGAAGGCTGATCATCATCGCTCTGCGTCTCCGCCATGAGGCGATTCTTCCAGGTGGCGCCAGGTATTGAGCGGTCACCGGAAATGGTGCCACGCGGGACCTACTGCTCGTGCTGGACCAATTCGAGGAGATCTTCACCCTCTGCCAGAACACAGCCGAGCGCACCGGGTTCGTCACGGTGCTCGCCCGCGCGGCCCGCCACCCCGACAGCCGTATCCGGGTCGTCCTGGGCGTACGCACCGACTTCTACTCCCATTGCGTCCGCGATCCGACCTTGGCCGAATTGTTGTGCGATGGCCAATTCCTCGTCGGTCCGATGACGATCGAGCAGTTGCACAGTGCGATCGTGCGTCCCACTGCTCTGGCCGGGGTCAGCGTGGAAGCGACATTGCTGGCGACGGTGGTGGCCGACTGCGCCGGTCAGTCCGGTGTACTTCCTGCTCTCGCACGCGCTCATGGAGACCTGGCAGCGACGGCGCGGCAACACCCTGACACTGTCTGGCTACCAGGTCGCCGGCGGCATCACACACGATCATCGAGGGTGAAGGTGTGCTGCACATCGAGGGCGAGCACAACCCGCTGCGCGCTGGCAGTAGCGTGCTGCTGCCCTCCCGCGTGCTGCACCAGATCGAGAACACCGGCGACAGCCCGATCCGTGAGGTCGCCGTGTTCGTGCCCGGCGGTTCGCCGGCGGCTGCCTACCTGCCGGACGGCACCAGTGCCTATCCGGGCGTACCCGATGACCCGGGCCGCTGACAATCCGGTCGGTTCGCGCGTCGCACCCCACCAGCCAGGAGATGCGGGGCCGCTGGTCATGCGCCGAGACGGCGGGCGCCGGCATAGCCGGAGAACAGCTGTTCGACCCGGACCACCGCGCCGGAATGTGGCGCGGCCACCATCAGGTCGTTGCCGACATAGATTCCCACGTGGCCGACGGGATTGTCGAAGAACACCAGGTCACCCGGTTGCAGATTGGCCCGGGACACGGCGACTCCGAGGGTGGACTGCACCTGTGCGGAGTGCGGCAGGCCCGGCATGCCGGCTTGTGCGTAGGCCCATTGCACCAAGCCGGAGCAGTCGAAGCTGTCCGGCCCGGCAGCCCCCCATTGATAGGGTTTGCCGCGCTGTGCGAGGGCGATGGTCATCGCGGCGCCGCGAACGCCCGGTGGTGCGATGAACACACCTTGCACACCGGTGGACATCAAGCCGGCCTGCTGTTGGGCGGACAACGCGTTCTTCGCCGCGGTCAGCCGGCTAATCTGCTTTTGCAGATCCCGCGCGTGCTGGGTGAGCTGGTTCTTCAGCGCCTGTGCGGCGGCGGTGGCCTGCTTGGCTGTGGTGAGACCAGTCTGGGCCCGCTGTTCGGCCTGGCGTGCCCCTTGGACCGCACTGCTGAGCTTGTTGAGGGCGTCCACGTTGGTGACGGCAAGGTCCTGCAGATCACTGGCGCGGTCGAGATAGTCCTGGACGGAGGTCCCGCTGAGCAGGGCCGAGAGCGGGTCCAGCCGGGCGCCTTCGTAGGAGGCGCGAGTGAATTGGTCGACCAGGGCTTCGTAGGTTTTCTCCTGCGCCAGCGCTGCGTGTTCGGCCTCTGTGGCCGCCGTCACCTCGAGGCTGGCCTGTCGTGCGCGCCTTTGTTCGTTGGACAGCCGTACGTTCGCCGTGTCGATCTTCTCGTTCAGCGCGTTCGCCTGGTCGCTGAGCTGGTTGTAGCGGGTGACAGGGTCGGGGCTGGTGGACGGTGGTGATGTCGGGGCAGCCCTCGCCGATGCTGGCGTGAGGCCCACAGCCACGAGCACGGCGGCCATCGCTGCAGTTGCGCCCAGGAAGCCTTGGATTCGGGGCGACGCCACGTCGCGTTTGCTCCATTCCTCGGGCACCGCTGGTGCGGTGCGTCACACCACGTCGCCGCCACGGCTCCAGCAGACCGGTCTTGGCGGGATCACACGGTGCCGCCCCGGTGGCGACAATCAGCCGCGAGATTCCGGACAGGTTAGGGAGTCGACGGCATCGCGTCTACTGCCCGTCGTTCGACAGCCGTTCGGTAGCCGTTGTGGCGCAACCTGTTGACCTTGATAGACGTCCGTTCACCGTGCGCCAGCAACCATTCAGCGCTTCGTCGTGAGCACGGCTCGATGGATGTTCTGATCATCCACAGCGGACCTCGTATCAGTTCGGGTGAGGCGGATGAGGGTCGGTCAACCAATGGTTGATGGTCTCGGTAGGGGGCGCTGGCCGGACGAGTTGGGTGACGTGCCTGGGTTCCAGCTGCTCCAGTCCGGCCACGCCCAGCAGCTTCATGGTGCGTTGGATCTGGTCGCGCAGGATCGCGATCGCTCGGTCCACGCCTGCCCGGCCGCCGGTCTCGGCGGAGTCATCCACGAGTATTGATCTGAGGCTTGACCTGCGCGGATGGAATTTTCGGCATGCACGGGGGAGTAGGGCGCGGTGGCGGACCCGGCTGGTGATGGAGCCCGTCGAGGCCGCCACCATGAAAATGATCTTCACCTGGCGGGTGAGGACGGTCTGGCGATCGCAGCGATCCGGCCAGAGGCTGGTCGCCGCGCGCTACCCGGCGCCGCTGGACCCGGAAACCGGACAACCGGGCTGCCGAGGTGGAGTCCGACCGGCGAGGCCGCCGGTTCGTCGGCCCCCGACTGGACGAAACCACCATCGACGAGTGGACTCGCGCCTGGTCGGACGCGCACCGTGTCGCCCGACATCACGTAGGCGACCTACGACTCCCACATCCGCAACCACATGCTGACGGATTCTATCTGGCACAGCGGCCAAACACGGCACCGGGTTCCTTTGTGCCCTGACCGAACTCATTCAAGGCCGTCCCTGGATGCCCGCGTAACCTGACCGGTTGCAGCGCCGCGACGGCTACGGATCTCGCTCGTGAGCTCCGTAAGGCACATAAAGATGAAGTCGAACCTCACACGGTGTTTGTCGATCTGGCGCCGGAAGATCAATACTCGCCCAAGGAATCTGTTGTCGAATCAATTTCGTTCGTGCTGACTGATGACGGTCGCCTACGGAATCAGGCCGGTCCGGGCGCCCTGCTGGTCGAGGCTCCAGAGCTGCTGAACCCGCGCGAGCGGGACACGGTTGATCGCGATGCGTAGTTCGTCCCGGCCAACATCCCATGAGCTCGTCGAGGTGGCGGGCCAACAGCTCGACGGGAGGCGCGCTGCCGTATCCATAGCCCAGGATCTCCAGGCCGCTGCTGCGCAGCACCTCAGCCGCAAGGTCCAACCGCGCTCCGGCCATGTCTCCGACCTGGACGAGCCGGGTGGGGGAGAACCGCAGCTCCATGTCGTTCTCGCCGAGCGTGCTGAGCAGGATCTCGGTGGGGCGTCCCCACAGGTAGTCGACGACTGCGTCGACCAGGGCGGCGACGGACGGCTGTGGTGCTCCGCGAGTTGATTGGTGGAGATGGCCCGGGACAATCCGTCGTGGGGGTATCGGCGGATCCACGGCGAGCTGGTCGGGTTAAGGGCATGCCGTGGCAGCGTCGACGGTGTGGAAGATCCAGAAGGAAGCTGGGCTGGCCCGGCACGCCGACCCGCGCACCAGGATGCGCTACGACCGCGCCCGAAAGAACCTCGACCGACGCCCCAACTACATCCTGGCCGCCTACATGGCCTCTGCCACCTGACGACACCCACCAACACACTGATCTGCCGATGACAGGATGCCTCGTCGTTTCGACAAGTCCTCATCGGCAGGGGAGAACGGCAGGCTCAGGTGTCGCCGGTGCGCGCGCGGGCGACCGTCCGGCGAGCATCACGCCAGGCGATCAGGGCTGTGCGCAGACGCGGTGAAGTGACGTTCTCACCCCGGCGTCGCGCGCGTAGTTGATCGACCAGCCACGCCGGAGCATCGGCCCGTTCGACTGCCTGGCTCTTCGTGAGAAGTGCACCGTTGCGCAGCGCGAAGCGGCCACGGGCCATCGACGTCAGCCCAAGATCGGCGATGACGGGACTCAACCACATCCGTGGGCGCCGGGCCGCCCACGCCCAGTATCCCGTCAGCTCAGCACGAGCTGCTTCACGGACATCATCGTCACTGATCGCGGGCAACACAGCGCGCGGGCAGCGGCCGACAACCGCATACCCATGACGCACCAGCTCAGCCCGGGTGATTCCGGACAGGGTGCGCTCCACCAGCGAGCCGTGAGTCCACGTCGGATGCATCATCGCACCATCCGAGACCTTCCCGGCCTCGACGTAGACACATCCCAGATCCAGACCAGAGCCAGCGCCCTCGTCGAGATCACGGTGCACCACCGCGAGAGCGGCCCGCCGGTGTGTGTCGAGCGGGCCGTCGACGAGCGCGACCAAGTCGATATCGCTGACCCCGGGCACGTAGTCGCCGGTCGCCAGCGATCCCGCGACAAACACGTCACTGACCCACCCGAGCCCGGCAAGCCGTGCGCCGAACTCCGTCACCGCGGGCACCGAGGTCACCATGACCGCAGTCTACGAACTCTACGGCACCCAGTTCACCTCGTGGACCTTCACCGAACGTGCACGCCGTGCCGGGTTGCTGCCGTCTCTGGGCACGGTAGGTGATCGGTATGACAATGCGGTGGCCGAGGCGTTCTGGGGGCGTATGCAGACAGGGCTGCTCGATCGGCAACGGTGGCGAACCCGGGTCGAGCTCGCGAACGCGATTTTCGAGTACATCGAAGGGTTCTACAACCGCCGTCGACGCCGCTCCGCCTTGGACTGGATGAGCCCGATAGAGTTCGAAACCAACCACCAGTCGAGCCCGATCTCCTCACCCGCGAGTCCGTGAAACAGGGGCAACATCAAACGTGTCCGGCGAACGGGGCCAAGCTCATAGCCGCATAGCGCGTCCTCAGCCGCACAGCGGCTGCGCGGTGACTGATGTGGGTTCGGATCCGTTCGGATCGCATGGCGTGGTGGCGCTACCAAGCGGCGGCCGCAACGCCGTTTCAGGCCAGTGCTCCACAGTGGCGTCACCGTAGCGCTCAAACACCGTCATGCCTGCCATTGTCGGGAGAAGATCGTCGTCCCATTGATTGTGACCTGGCTGTCGGCGATGAGCGAGGTTCCGGTGACCCGCAGTTCGACCCGTGCGGTGATCGTTTCTCCGGGGTTCGGGTGCACCGTGACCGTGCTGGTTCCGTGCAGGCTTGCGGCGCCGGGTGTGGTTCGGGCGGTGGTGGCGGAAACGTCGGTGTCGTGGGTGAAGCGGTGGTCGCGGTGAGGGGTGTGGGCGGTGAGCAGGCCGCCGACGGTGACGGTGACGGCGTCGTTGATGAGATCGCGGTCGATGTCCCAACGTGGGACCAGGTCGATGTTCGACGTGCTCGGGCTCGGGGCTGGCAGTGTGGTAGGTGTTCCGTCCACATCAGACACCATCGGCAGGGTGAGTTCGACGGCCAACGGTTGGACGGGTGGGGTGCTGCTCGGCCACAGGCGCGGGAACGCGTCCGTGGTGATCACGACTCGCAGCCGGTGTCCAGCGGGCACCACATACGCGACCGGTTCCAGCGTGCACGGCTGGTCCGAAGCGGCGACCGTGATGCCGCCACTGATCAACGTGGACCTGCCGTCCGGGTCGACGTCGGCGAGTTTGACCACGAGTCGCTGACAGGCATTCTGTGTGGCCACAGCGACGGTCGGTCGGCCGATGATGCGTAGCGGCTCGTCCAGCGGACGGCCGGTGAAGCTCTGGCTCCGCAGGTCGTCGTCGTGCTGGTCCTGCGGCAGGCCGAAGCCGCTGGTCGGGATGCCCCACAGGCCGCTGTGCACGCCGACGACGGGGCCGGGTCGCCCGTGGGGCACGCCGGTCAGCGTGGTGGTCTTCGCGGGAGGTGGCCAGGATTCGTAGTGGCGCCAGGACGGTCCGTCGCCTTGCAGGTAGAGGGTGACGGGTGGGTCGCGGTCGACGCCGTTGTCGATGCCGAGCAGCCACCGATCCCACCACCGCAGGGCGAGGCGGGGGAAGTCCACCGGCTCGAACGGTGAATCCTCCGGCATCGTGTGCAGCCAGGGTCCGACCAGAAGTTTCTTGGGAGCCACGATGTTCTCGTAGGCGCGCAGCGAGCCCTCGACGAACAGATCGCGCCAGCCCGCGACGCAGAACGCGGGGGCGGTGATCGCGGCCGCGTCGATCACCCGGTCGCGCCAGGCCGGATGGCCGGCCGGGTGCCGGAACAGGTCGAGCACGTACGGCCTGTTCTCGTCGAGTCGACGCCGCCACCGCTGCCGTTCGACCACGTCGTCGTGGTCTCGCAGGGGTGGGAGCACGTGGTTGAGCACACTGCCCAGGCCCCAGATGCCCAGGGAGGCAAGACATCCGGTGACGCCACAGGGATGGATGAAGTCCCGCTCGGCGTCCAGAAATCCCATGACGGGGATGATCGCCTTCAGCGGCTCGGGTCGGCGGGCGGCGGTGCGCAGGGTGGTGACCGCGCCGTAGGAGTGTCCCCACATGCCGACCGCACCGGTACACCAGGGCTGCCTCGCGGCCCACTCGATCGCCGCTACGCCGTCGTCGGCCTCACCCGGGTCGAACGCCGGGCGTATCCGGCCGTCGGAGGAACCGGTGCCGCGGACGTCGACCAGCAGCGTGGCAAAACCGTGGGCGGCGAACCAGCGCAGTGCGGCCGCGGCGCCGATGCCGCCGAGCGCGTCCTTGCGGTAGGGCAGCAGCGACACCAGCGCGGGCACCGGCTCGGCGCGCACCGGCAGGTACAGGTCACCGGACAGGGTCACCGCCGGATCGAGCGCGGGGATGCGCACGTCTTCGACGATCCGCACGTCGAACCCGACGGCTGGTAAGGGTGGCACGGCATCCTCTCCTCTGGCGGTGTCAGGTGGTGTCGCGCCGGACGAGTTCCAGTCCGAGCACGATGCGCTGGACCGGGCCGGAACCCCCGCCGATCAGCTCACTCAGCAGCCGGGCACCGATCCGGCCCGACTCCTCGAACGGCTGGCGGATGGTGGTCAGCCCGGCGGCCTCGGCGATGCTGTCGTCGTCGAAGCCGACGATGGCCAGGTCCGCCGGCACACTGATGCCACGGCGTCGGCATTCCAGCAGCAGCCCCGCGGCCAGCACGTCGTGGTGCGCGAACACCGCAGTCGGCCGGGGGGTGAGGGCGAGGATCTGCTCCAGCGACCGCCGGCCGCCGGCGATGTCGTTGCTGGTCAGCACGATCCGCACCCCGTCGGCGAGGCCGGCGTCGGCCAGTGCGCGGCGGAACCCGGTGTTGCGCCGCTGGCCCTGGGACACGAACGTGAAGGACTGCTGCGGTTCCTGGAGGAACGCGAACGAGGTGTGGCCACGTGCCACGAGGTGCCGGCCGGCGATCGCGCCGCCCTCCTCGTCATCGACGTTGACCGTGCTGAACTCCGGCCGGATGCTGTCCACCAGCACGGTGGGCAGGCCGCGGCCGAGCTGGTTCTCGGCCAGCTCGTCGTCCACCGGCAGACCCATGATGATCAGCCCGTCCAACCGGCCGGACACCGGCAGCGTGCGCAGCAGCGGCGACACGTTGGACGCGGCCGACTCGTGGTCGTAGACGACGATGTCGCGGGCGGCGCCGTCGGACTCGGCGAGCACACCCATCAGCCGGCGCCGGTACGAGTCGTAGGACGTGAACGGGGCGAGCACGCCGATGCGCCCGACGCCGCGCCGGGCGTTGCTGACGGCGGTCGCCTTCGGCACGTAGTCCAGGTCCTCGATCGCGTTCAACACCTTGGTGCGGGTGGCGACGTTGACCCGTTCCGGCCGGTTGAGCGTCTGCGAGACGGTCGAGATGCTCACGCCCGCGCGCGCCGCCACGTCGTAGATCGTCACCGTGTTCATCACGTCAGTGTGCCGTCGGCTCGTTCGTGGGCGGCTCGGAGGACGTCGGCCGCGGTGTCCAGCCAGTCGCGGGCAGGTGGCCAGGTGCGGGTGAGGAACGAGGTGGAGTGGATCGCCTGTGGGCAGCGTCGAGCGCTGGCCGGCACGCCTGCGGCGGCCAGTCGGCGGGCGTAGCGCTCGCCCTCCTCCCGCAGCGGGTCCAGTTCGGCGGTCATGACGTGTGCGGGCGGGAGGCCGGACAGATCGCCTGCCAGGAGCGGTGATGCGAGGATGGATCGCGCCTGACCGGGGTCGGGCAGGTAGTGCTGGACCGCCGAGTCTGCCTCGCTGGCGTCCAGCCGCAGCGGCTGGAACTCGTCGGCTTCCAGCGCGGACCGCATGGCCGACCTGGTGAGGTCCAGTGCCGGCACCTCCAGCAGTTGGAACACCAGCTTGGGGCCGCCCGCATCGCGGCAGGCCATGGCGACCGCGGCGGCGAGGTTGCCGCCGGCCGAGTGGCCACCGATGGACATGATGTCGGGGTCCACGCCGAGCAGGTCCGCGTTGGCCACCACCCACCGCAGCACGGCACGCGTGTCGTTGATCGCGGTCGGGAACGGATGCTCCGGCGCGAGCCGGTAGTCCACGGCGAGTACCACGCAGCGGGCGTGGTTGCCGCGGTGGCGGCACAGCGCGTCGTTGACGTACTCGTCGATCGAGCCGAGCCACCATCCGCCGCCGTGCAGGAACACGTGCACGGGTAGCCGGTCCTCGCTGGTGGGCCGGTAGGCGCGCACCCGGATGGCGCCGCCGTCGACCGACACCTCGTGGTCGGTGACGGCGGCGACGGGTTCGCCGCGCCGGCCGAACCGCAGGTAGTTGCGGTCGGACCCGCGCCGCATGAACAGCCGCTGCTCGGCGACGGTGAGGAGCTCCGGCGGTGCCGCGCGGGCGGCTTCGAGGAATGCTCGGACCGGCGGTGGCACCACGGTCAGGTCGGTCATCGGTCCTCCGGGAGATCGGCGAGATCGGCGTATCGCACGCACGCCGACTGCCCGCCGTCGACGGACCGCAGCGTGGGTCGCGTCTGTCGGCAGGTCTCGATCACGTGCGGGCAGCGATGCGCGAACGGGCAGCCCTCGTCCGGGGCAGGCGTACCGCTGGGCCGTACCCGGTCGCGCCGTTTCCGTTGTCGCGCGACCGGATCAGGGACCGGCGCCGCGGCGAGCAGCGCCTGGGTGTAGGGGTGCCGGGGTTGGTCGCAGACCTGCGCGGTGGGGCCGGTTTCCAGGACGTGGCCGCGATACAGCACGACGACGCGGTGCGCGACGTGCCGGATGACCGCCAGGTCGTGGGTGATGAACAGATAGCCGACGCCGAGCTCGCGTTGCAGCCGGTTGAGCAGATTGATCACCTGGGCCTGGATGGACAGGTCCAGGGCGCTGGTCGGCTCGTCGCAGACGATCAGCTCGGGTTCGACGATGATGGCGCGGGCGATGGCGATGCGCTGGCGCTGGCCGCCGGAGAAGTACGCCGGGTACCTGCCCGCGGCGTCCGCGGGTAGACCCACCCGGTCCAGTGCCGCCTCGACCGCCTCCCGGACACTGCCGGCGGTCCGCCTGCGGTGGGCCAGCAGTGGTTCGGCGAGTGTGCTGCCGATGGTGCGCACCGGGTTCAGCGAGCCGTACGGGTCCTGGAAGACGGCCTGGACGCGTCGGGTCAGGGCGCGCCGGTGACGAGCGGTCGCGTGGGTGATGTCCGTACCGTCGAACCGGATGGTGCCCGAGGTGGCCGGCACCAGACCGAGGACCGCGTTGCCGATGGTGGACTTGCCCGAACCGCTCTCGCCCACCAGAGCGACGGTCTCGCCGCGGCGGATGCGCAGGCTCGCCTCGTGCACCGCGGTCAGTTCGGGCTGCCGGCGGCCGCGGCGGTAGCGGACGGTGAGCCGGTCCGTTTCCAGCAGGGCGTCGCTCATCGGGATCCCACCTGGTCGAAGTGGACGCAGCGGGTCAGGTGCGCTGCCGTGGCGGTGTGCAGCGGGATCGGGCCTGTGCCGCAGCGCTCGGTGGCGTAGGGGCAGCGTGGCCGGAAGTGACAGCCGACCGGCCATGCGGCCGGTGGTGGCACCGTGCCCGGGATCGCCGGCAGGTCGCCGGTGGTCGCCGCGAGATGGGGATTGGCGGCCAGCAGTCCCTCGGTGTAGGGATGCCGCGGTGCCCGGTACAGCTCGGCCACGTCGGCCTGCTCCACGATCTGCCCGGCATACATGACGACCGCACGGTCACACAGGTCGGCCAGCACCCCCCAGTCGTGGGTGACCAGGATGACCGCCATGCCCAGGCGGGTCCGCAGGTCGGCCAGCAGCGCCAGGATCTCCGCCTGCACGGTGACGTCCAACGCGGTGGTCGGTTCGTCGGCGATGAGCAGCACCGGATCTCCGGCCAGGGCCAGCGCGATGGCGACCCGCTGGGCCATCCCGCCGGACAGCTCGTGCGGGTAGCGGCGGGCGACCTGGTCGGGCTCGGGCAGGTTGACCAACTCCAGCAGTTCCCTGGCCCGCGCCCGGCCCGCTCGGCGGGACATCCGGGAGTGCCGGCGGACCACCTCCACCAGTTGGCTGCCCACCCGGAACGACGGGTCGAGGCCAGCCATGGGTTCCTGGGAGATCAGCCCGATGCGCGAGCCGCGCACGCGTGCGTGTTCGCGTTCGGTCAGCTGGGCCAGGTCGCGGCCCTCGAAGCGGGCGCTGCCGGCGATCACCCGTCCGCCGTCCGGCAGCAGGCCGAGCAGGCTGCGCGCGGTCATCGTCTTGCCGCACCCGGATTCGCCCACGATGCCGACCGCTTCCCCGGCCGCAAGGTCGAAGCCGACGTCCTGGACCACCGTCACGTCCTCGGCCTCGCCGGGGAGGGCGACGGTCAGGCCGCGCACCGACAGCAACATGTGATCTGCGGACTCTGCGGTGTCCACAGTGGAGATAATGGCCGGTCGGCGGGCGGTGGCCCGGGTCCGCTCGAACCGGCCCACGGTGACGTCCCGAACCGCGTCGCCCAGCAGTCCGAGTGCCAGCACGGTCAGCACCAGCACCCCGCCGGTGGGCACCAGCAGCCACGGATCCCGGCTCATCACCTGGGACGCCTCGCCGACCATGTTGCCCCAGCTCGGCCCCCGGGTCTCCGGCGTGCTCAGACCCAGGAACGACAGGGCAGCCTGGACCAGCACCGCAACGGCGGAGAACAGCGAAAGCTGCACGATGACCGGTCCGCTCAACCGCGGCAGGACGTGGCGGGTCATGATGCGCAGGTTGGTCAGCCCGGCCAGCCGAGCCGCCTTGACGTACAACTCCTCGCGCAGCGCCAGCGTCTGGCCGCGCACCACCCGCAACAGGGTGGGACAACTGATCACGCCCAGCGCGACCATGGTGACCGCGTCGTCGCCGGGAAACACGGAGACGAACATGAGCAGCACGATGATGGCCGGCAGGGCCAGCACCAGGTCGGCGAACCGGGCGATGGCGCGGTCGACCCAGCCGCCCCGGAATCCGGCCACCAGCCCGAGACCGATCCCGAGTACGGCGAACACCACCGTGGCCTCCAGGGTGGACAGCAGGGTGATCCGTCCGCCGAACATCAGCCGGGACAGGACGTCCCTGCCGAGCCGGTCGGCGCCCAGCCAGTGCGCCGCGCTCGGCCCGCTCAGCGCGTGGGCCAGGTCCTGGGCCGCCGGATCGGTCGGCGCCAACACCGGCGCGCCCACCGAAACGACCACAACGATCAGCAGGTAGCCGGCGGCCACCATGCCCAACGGTCTGCGCAGCAGCACCCGCCAGGCCTGATAGGTACGGGCCGCCGCCGGTGCCGGCGCCGCCTCGGCCGATGCCGGGGCGGACGTGATGGTCATGACGCCCGCACCTTCGGGTTGAGCCACCGGTAGGACATGTCCACCAGCAGGTTCGCGATGACCACGACGACGGTGAAGTAGAACGCGACACCCGCGATCACCGGCAGGTCGTGGCTGCCGCTCGCGGTCACCGCCTCCTGCCCCAGACCGGGTATGGAGAACACACTTTCCACCAGCACGGTCCCGCCGAGCAGGCTCACCAGCAGCAGTCCCAGCACCGTCACCACCGGAATCGCGGCGTTGCGCAGGGCGTGCCGCAGCACGATCGAACGGGTGGACAGCCCCCGGGCCCGCAGCATGGTGACGAACTCCCGGGAGAGCACCTCGGCCATCGCGTCCCTGGTCTGCTTGGCGATGAAAGCCACCCCACCGGCCGACAGCGTGATGATCGGCAACACGATGCCGGCCAGCCAGCCGACCGGATCGGTGGCCGGATCGACGTAGCCGCCGGCGGGAAACACGGTCAGCCGCACGGCCAGCAGCTCCACCAGCACCAGCGCCAACCAGAAGTTCGGCACGGCGAGACCGAGCAGGGAGATGACATCGACCAGCCGGCCGAGGACGCCACCCCGCCGGGCGCTGACCATGCCCAGGCCGACGCCCACCACGCCGGACACCAGCACGGTGCCCAGGGTGATCGACAGGCTGGGCCCGATCCGGTCGGCCAGCACCTGGGTGACCGGCTGGCCGCTGAACAGGTCGGAGCCCAGGCTGCCGTGCACCAGGTTCGACAGCCAGTGCCAGTACTGCGCCGGCAACGGCTGGTCGATGCCGAGCAGGTGCCGCATCTGCTGGTACTGCTGCTCGGTGTAGGAGCCGCTGGCGCTGGACAGAATCGACCTGGCCGCGTCACCCGGCGCCAGCGACACCAACACGAACGTCAACGCGGTCACCACGAACAGCAGCACGAGCGACGAGATCAGCCACCGCAGCGTCTGGCGCACCATCAGTTTCTCCCGTCCACCGTCCGCTCAGGCCGCCTGCTGGATCTCGTACAGCTCCATCAGTGGCGCCTTGGCCGACGTGGCCGTTCCGGTGACGGTCTTGCGGGCGTAGAAGGCCAGGTTGGAGGTCACCACCGGCACGAACCACGCCTGGTGCACCAGATAGCCCTCGATCTCCTGGTCCAGTGCCGCCTGCTGGGCGCCCGAGGACCGCGCCTCCTGATCGAACAGGGCCTGCAAAGCGCGATCGGTGGTGTGAAACGGATTGAACGACGCCGTGGGCAGATACAGCGATGGCCCCTCCATCCACAGCGGAAGCTGCCCGAACGCGGTCATGAACGCCGGGAACTTGGCGCCGAACGCGTCCGACACGTACTGGTTGTCGTTGGCGTGGTCGGTGATCTGCAGATCCACGCCCACCTGCTTCCACTGCTGCGCCAGCGCCTGCGCCACCAGGTTCAACTGTTGGACCTCCGGAGTGACGATCCGCAGAATGAATCCGTCGGGATAGCCGGCGGCCGCCAGCAGTTGCCTGGCCTTGGCCACGTCGTGCGGGTAGGTGCCGTTCAATGCGGCGTCGAAACCGTAGCCACCGGGCACCGTCATCTGGTCGGTCGGCTTCCCGATGCCGCCGAACAACGCGTCAGCGATACCGGCGCGGTCGGTCGCGTAGTTCAGCGCCTGCCGAACTCGCACGTCGGCCAGCGGCTTGGCCAGCGCACCGTGACGGTCCGCCAGGACCACACCCGACCACAACAGCGGTGAACCGGTGACGGTCAACCCCGCCTGTGCCGCGGCGGACACTGTGGACGGATCGCCGCCCGCCGCATCGGCCTGACCGGTCTTGAGCGCGTTGAGCACCGACTGGGCGTCGGTGATGACCCGGATGACGACCTTGTGCCAGTGCACCGACGCCTTGTCGTAGTAATTCGGATTCGGCACATACGTGTAGTGGTCGCCGTCGACGGTCTGCGCGGGATCGAGCATGTAGGGCCCGGCGCCGAACGTGCGCGTGCCGAGTCGACCGGTCGCGTGCAACCCGGCCGGCGAGATCACGCCACCGACCACGTAGTCCTGGGTCAGGATGATCGGCAGGTCCGGATTCGGCTTCGGACCGGTGATCGTCACGGTCAGCGGATCGGTGGCGGTGAACGTGTCACCGGTCAGCAGCGGAGCCATCTGACCGCTGGAGGCCACCACGTACCGCAGATCGTCGGCGACATCCTGCGCGGTCAACGCACCGCCGTCGGAGAACTTCACGCCCGGCCGCAGGCGCATCACGAACGTGGTGTTGCCCGCACCGGTGTATCCCCAGGACCTGGCCAGGCCCGGGGCCAGGCTGCCGTCCGACCGGCGCACGATCAGCGGCTCGTAGGCCAGTTCGTCGAAGTAGGCGTCATTCTGCACCGCCTTCGCCGGATCCAGGGTCTGCGGGGCCACGCTCCACGCCACGGTCAGCGTGTCACCGGTCTTCCCACTGGCCGCCGGCTGTCCCGCACCGGACGGCGTGCCGCCGCAAGCGGCCAGCCCGAGAGCCATCGCAGTGATCAACACCGCGCCTGTCGCGGGCAGACGAGAACGCATCGTTGCCTCCTTGCCGAGCTGACGTAGCGAAAAGGAAACCACGGCGACAGCAAAGCGTCAAGGACTTCTTAAAAAGCACTTCGCAACTGGTCAGGGCACCGCGCCGCGACGGATGCGACGGGCGGTCCGGGCTCAGCCGGCCGCCGCGGCCAGGTCGGTGGCCCTGCGGTGGAGCAGTTCGAAACGGTGCTGGTCGGCCAGCGCGACCGCCTCGACCAGCAGTGGGCGCACTCGACCGCCGCGGCGCTGATGGACACCCGGCCAGCCCGAGCAGCGCCTTGACCACCAGCACCGGCACCGCGGCCGACTGGTACACCGGCGCCGACCGGGTGATCGACATCCTCTCGATCGACGACTACATCCCGCTGATCAACAGCGGCAACTGGCAGTCGCGGGCGACCACGCCTACCACGGTGCGCAACCGGCGGACAGCCCTGGGCATGCCGCTGGCCGGCCGCGCCTGGGCCATCGCCGAGGCCAGCGTCAAGTCCGACCTGACCGGCGGCAACCTGACCAAGGGTCCGAACGCCGTGCAGGCCGACTACGAGACGGCGGTGGGAACGGTTTCGTCGGCATCTCGTGGTGGACCCAGCACCAAGTCCGCCGGTGTGCAGCGGCATTACTCCGGCACCGCCGGACGTATCAAAAACTGCCAACTCGGGGTGTTTCTTGCTTACGCCACAAGCAAAGGACGCACGCTGATCGACCGCGAGCTCTACCTACCAAAGTCCTGGACCAGCTGACGTGCGGTGATCGTTCTCGGCCCGGCAGGCCACGAGTTCGCGGTTGAATCGCTCGGCCTTCCCGTTGGGTGCAGGGACAGGCCGGCGACCTTTCGAGCTCGGCAGCCGGGTTCGGAGAGCGAACCGACCGGTGTGGATGTTCAGAGACCAGTGCCATTGTTTGTCGTGTCCTCGGTGATGTGGTCCGTGGGTGACGGACGGGGCCAGCCCGCAGCAGTGGCTGTAGGGCGCGGCTGGGTGGGATGGCGGCTGGTGTTCGCGGTCGACTCTCGTTGCCGGTCGTAGTCAGCGCGGCGGTCCGGGTCTCGGCGGACGGCGTAAGCGGCGGTGCTGGAAAGGCTCTCCAGCATCGCGTCACGTCGGGTATCGGGATGCTGGCGGCGTACCCGACGAAGCGGTGTCGGCCACGCCGAGGACGGCGTAGTAGTCGGGCAGGTCGTGGGTCATGTCGCGCTCCAATCGCCCGGCTGGTTGGTCCCGGCCGGATGGCCGGGACCAATCAGCATGCGAGGGAAGGTTGTCAGCGCGGCTCGCCGTCACGGTGCCGGTGGCACTAATCGCCCGGATAAGGAGGCCGCCATGTCGGGTACCAGATGGCGAGCGGCCGACAGCATGTCGAAGTGTCGTTCAATGTCAGGCGATCACCGTCCTTCCTGTACTCGATTCGTGCTGCGGCGTCGAGGCGGCGATTGTTGCCGGCATCACCCCGACCCGCGTCTGCGACGGGCCGAACCTGGCCGAGCCGGGGTGTTGGTGCCGCGCGCCGACGAACCGGGCGGCATGGCGGCGTGGGTGGCGTGGATCGCGGTGGCCCCGGGGCGGTTGCGGTTCGCGTCGATGATGGCCTCGAACTCGGTGCGCAGTAGGTCCTCGTCCGCGTACAGCAGGGCCGGGGAACTTCTCCTGTTGGTCGATCCGCGGTGTCGATGCCGGCGAGCACCGCCTCAGGCTCTGATCTGCTTGCGGGTCGCCTGCCCGCTGTCGATCTCGATTTTGCGTGGTTTGGCCCGTTCGGAGACCGGGATCCGCAACGTCAACACACCGGCGTCGTAGTCGGCCTTGATGTGGTCGGCGTCCAGGGTGTCACCGAGGAACAGTTGCCGGGAGAACACGCCCAGAGGGCGCTCGGACACCTGCATCTCCACCGAGTCGGTGGGCACGGTGGGCCGGCGCTCGGCCTTCACGGTGAGCACATTGCGCTCGATGTTCAACTCGATCGCTTCGGGATCGACGCCGGGCAGGTCGAATGCCACGACGAACTCGTCTTGCATGCGGTAGGCGTCCATTGGCATCGCCGTGGGCCGTGACCAGGTGCCGGCGGTGTTGACGACCTGCTGGGCCAGCCGGTCGAACTCCCGGAACGGGTCAGTGCGCATCAACATGGTTTCCTCCTTGTCGTGATCGGTGTGGTGTCAACGCGCGACTCCGGTATAGCATGTCATCGAAACGATGACAAGGTCTGATGTCGCCGAGAGGATGACACCTGAGTGGCACCGCTGGCGGTGGCGCCGCCGTCGGGGCACTTGCCCTGGTCCAGGCCGTACTCGCCGGCGCTCGTGCTGGCTCGGCGACTCCCGCCGATGTGGTGGCGGCGCTGACCGTGTTGCGTCACTTGCGTGAGGAACTGGCCGGCTGGGAGCCGGAACTGATCGCCACCGCCCGCGAACAGAAGGTGAGCACTGCAAGTCGAGTGACCTCAGGGCGATGCCATGGCGATCGCGACGTCGGCACCTTCCTTGGCGAAGGCCACAGCGACAGCCCGGCCGATGCCGGAGTCGCCACCGGTGATCAACGCCTTGCGACCGCCCAGCAGGTCCCTGCCCTGGTAGCCGATCATGGAGTCCTGGGGCTCGGGCCGCATCCGGTCGGTCGATCCCGGTGGTTCCTGGTGTTGTGGCACTGGTTCCTGCATGCTCACCACCTACCCTTCACCTGACCCGGCAAACACGGGGTTGTCCCCGCGCCGAGCGCTCGGCGCAGGGACTGGACGAACTCGACTACCGCAGTCGTGCCTTCAGCATTTCCTTCGCCTGCTCGGCGCTCTCGCGGCTCTCCGTTCTGTGCCCGGCGGAAGAAGTCCGCCAACTCGGAGTCGCCTTCGCGTTCGGCGTCCTGGATGTAGCCCTCCAGGCGCAACGCGTTGTTCCGGCACGCTTCGGTGAACCAGATGATGTTGTAGTCGTTGTCCTTCGTTCCGGTGACCTGACCGGTTTCGGCCGTCGACATGACGTTCCCGCCCCCCTTCTGTTGCTTCTTCACCTGACGTATACCCACCCGAGGGCGGGGAACATGCGTGAGACGTCACGGTGTGGGTAGTCGCCGGTCATGGCGAAACCGCTACCCGAACTGGCCACTCTGGATGAGCTGACGGACGTCGTGGCCGACTCGAACGGGGGACAGGACCTCTACATCCGGTGGGCCCGCGGCCCCGAGCAGGACCGCGGCACGAGGAGCGTCGACGAGCTGACCGTATCCGGCTGCCGGGCCTGTCCGCGAACCCGTGCGGGTCGAGTCGTGGTGCGCCGATCCTCCGTTGCGCCTGTGGGTGGCGCGCCGCCTGCACGACTACCGGCACCTGCACGACTACCGGCACCTGCGCGAAGGGAAGGGCCGCGAGGTGCGGCCGCTCGTGCTCGGCGATTCCGTCGGGGTCGACATCGTCGTGGGTGGCTGTGACGATGCCGTGGTCGGCGGTTGCGTCGAGCTCGCGGTCTGCGGTGGTGGACCCCGCTGAGCCCGCCGGGTCCGGTCGCGGCGGTTCATGAGCTGCCCTTGGGCTTGCGCCTGGCGCAGCTTGTGCACCGCGACTCACGCGGCCACCATCAGCAAACCTGACCAACATCACCGTTCGACCTCGAAAACACCACAGTGGACAGGCGCTGCGGTGGTGGCTGCGCGTGGAGGACAACTGCCGGGTCGCGTTGGCCGGTGAGCGGATGTGCTCGATGTACGTGCCATGGCAGCGGTATGGCAAGGTGTTCAGCGCTCTGCAGGAGGCGTTCGGCTGCTGGCGGTATCTGGGATCAGAACCCGGTGCCGACCGGCCCGCCACACGGTTGGGACAGTCCTCATCATCGACGGGCGCGACCAGAACGTCGAGTGGTACGAGCAGAACCTATATGGGGAACGGAATAGGCACTCGGGTTCGTCTGCTCGACGGCAGGCTGCCGGGACAACAACGCGGGCCGCGACAGGGCACGCTCGGGGGATATCGAGTCTGGGACAGCATCGGGGGTCTCCACGGCTCCTGAGCGGGCAGGTTGGTACACCGTGGGTGCGACTTCCTACGCTGCCGCTAGTGCCTGTTCGAGGGTGGGGTAGATCGACAGCATCCGCTCCACCCCGGTGACATGTATCGGGCGCAGGACAGCGCGGCTAGCGACCACCACGCGCACCAGCGTGTGGGGCGCACCCTGGTCCTGCGCTTCCCGCAGCGCGGACAGACCGCTCGAACCCATGAAGGTCACCGCACTCAGGTCGACCACCAGCACTCTCGGCCGAGTATGCAGGCATCGTGCGATCGGGTCCCGCAACAACGCCTCCGTGGACAGGTCGATCTCCCCCGACACGGTCAACACCTCGCAGTTGCCCTGCTGCTGCGCGGTGACCACCAGCGCATCGGCACGTTGAGATGGGCCAGCGGCCTGCGCTGGGTGGGCGGTGTCCGGATCCTGACGATCGCTCATGGTCGTGCCCTTCTCCGCGCGGCCGGGTCCAGGGACGCTCGATTCAGAGTGTAGTCCCGTCCGACCGGCCCACCCGCGGAAAGTGGAGCTGGACGGCGGCGTCCGCGTGCCAGGGCAGGCCACATGCGCTCGTGATGGAACTGCCGGTTGCCCGCGCCCAACATTTGTCGAACCCCGTCGGGACAACCAAGTTGAGGACACCACAGGCAGCCAGCACGACCGGCCTTCGTTGCCGGGAGTCGCAGGTTCGGTAGCGGGTGTAGTCAGTCGGATCCGGTCGGTTGCCAGTGCGTTGAGCAAGTGGGGTGAACACTCGCCGCCGGGTCAGCCTCACCGTGATCCGCAACCAGCCGTGTCGACGCGGGTGCGGTCCGGGTTCGCCACGGTCCGGTCGTCGCTCAATGCCGGGTGACTGCCTGCGCCGGCCGGACCGCAAACGGTTTGTCACGGCCCGGTGCGGGTAGTCATCGAACGGTGGGCTTCGCCGTACACCACGCTCCGACACACGGGGAAGCCCGCCGACAACCATGTCCATTCGGCGTCGACGGGCTCCGTCGGGTGAGGTCACCTGTCGTGACGTGTCGGGCGGCATCCTTGACCTTGTCACCGGCCTGGTTGACGACCTCCTTTGCCTGGTCTGCCTTGCCTTCCGCATCCCACTGTCCGAGGTCACGGCCATCATGGAGGCGGCCTGCCCGCTTTTGGGGCCGGGCCGGAGGGGAGGCGTGGTGGACCAGCCCGACCTGACGGGAGCCGTCGTGTACCCGGAAACCTCCGAGCCGCCTGTGACCGGGGGACGGTGACACGTCCTGCCCGACGACACCGTGATCTACCAACGGCGACCCGGTGCGGTCGAACCGCCGAGCGTCATCGCGGCAGTAGCGCTGCGGACGAATCCGTTGTGGCGGGTGGACGAATGACCAACGACGACAGTGAGATCCGGTCGTGGACGGTGCACCGGACCCGCACGGTGTATGACGGCAGGCCGTTCGTGCGGGTGGACCTGGCCGATGTCACAGCCCCGGACGGCAGCCGCTTCGACTACCACGTGGTGCGCCTCCCGCGTGTAGCGATCGCGTTGGTCGTCGACGAGGACGTGGGCGCGGTCCTCCTGCTGTGGCGGGAGCGGTGGGTCGTGGGCAAGTGGGGCTACGAGCTGTTCGGCGGTCTGGTCGAGGACGGTGAAGCACCTGCGGCCACGGCCGAGCGCGAAGCGCTCGAGGAGAGCGGCTGGAGGCCACGGGGGCCGGCCGAGCATCTGTTGGCGCTCGATCCGTTGCCGGGTATCGCGGACGCGACGATGGACATCTATCTGTGGCGCCACGGTGCTGACCGAGTGGGCGAGCCGAGCGATGCACAGGAAGTGGTGCGCGGCGTACGCCTTCTTGCCCTCGCGTTCGTCGTCCTCGTGGGATGGTCGATCGGCACGGCTTTGGCCGCGCCGGGCTCGGACAGCGTGTCCGCGCGCCTCGCCGAGAAGGCCGCGACCACGGCCTGAGCGGCGCCGTGACCTGGTTCGAGCGGCCGACCCTAGTTAGGACGTTTGGAGTAACCGGCTCGTTGGCGATTCTACGGTCAGGAGGGTGGTGGACCGGTACCCACGCCAGAGTAATCCGAGGGTCACCACCCGTGATCGAGGAACACAGGTGATCGATGTGCCTGAGCAGAAACGCCATGACATCCCGGACGCCGAGCAGATTCCGCCGCAGACCGAGGTCCGGGTGCCCGCCGCCAGGACCGGTGCCGATGCGACGACCGGACGGGGACCCGCGCCGGTGTCACCGGGCACCGCCCCGCCTGATGAGCGGCACGCCGGCACCACGCCGGACCAGCCATATCACCGGGTCAGGCGAACCCGTTTCAGCGGCCTGTGGATCGCCCTGACCTTGTCAGCCGTCGTCCTGCTCGTCCTTCTGGTGTTCATCATCGAAAACGGCCAGCGGGTGGATATCGCGTTCTTCGGCGTGCATGGGCAGCTGTCGCTCGGTGTGGCCTTGCTGCTGGCCGCGATCTGCGGCGTGCTGCTGGTCGCGGTGCCCGGGTACGGCCGCATCTTGCAGCTTCGCAAGGCGGCGCGCCGCAACTCGGCGACCCCGGCGACACGCCATGCCAGGCAGCGCTAGCGGTCCGTCACCACAGTGGTCACACTGAGGCGCTGAGCTGCTACGGCGGCGCAGGGTCGCCCGGCGGCGCGCCCGTAGTAGAGCGAAGGCCAAGAAGCGAAACATCAAGGCGCTCGCCATGACCAAGAAAGAACTAGAGCGGGCACTTGGCCGTTCATAACATCACCGCCCTGGTGGGTGCGGTAATTGACGGCAGGACAGGAGTCGTTGTCGCTCCGGCCGTTCGGGATGGAGTGGTGTGGGTGCGTCGTCGCCGATCGCTGCGTCGACGACACCCGTGCTGCGCCGCTCTGCTCCTACGCCAAGTTGGATCATATCGATCGGGTCGTCGCAGGACGGAGTCGCGGGTGGCGGCAGTTGCATCCGGATTGGACAGTTGCCCAAAAGCAGGACCCTGCGGCACCGGGTCGCTACCAACGCGACTCGCGCTGCCGTTGGCCGCTGGAGAGTTGTGGTCGTGGCACAAGTGGCGGCCGAGCACCCGGACTCGGACAGGGTGGGTCACCGGATGCCCGGCCACCTGTGCAGGCGGCGGCCGCGGGACGAAGTCGGCCTCCGCGCGAAGCCCTGTCATCAAGTTGCCACGCCGCAGGGTCGCGGAGGCATG
>DASUGU010000005.1:0-17298 GCA_036273855.1 Pseudonocardiaceae bacterium | reverse complement strand
GTGCGGGTAATGACAGACTGGGTGTCCAACGGGGTTCCTGCTGATCAACGATCTTGGTCGACGCTGTTCTAGCAGGAACTCCGTTGCTTGTTTCAAAGGGGCTTGACGATCACGCGCGTCGCCAAACTTCACGGCCTTGGGACTAGCACGAGATGACTCCCGCCCGGTTTCCGCAGTGGTGGGCGGGCATCATGACCTGCGGCGAACTGGGCGCGGCAGCACGCTCGACCGTTGACTACTTGCGCGCCAGACCACCGAAGAAGATGTACTGCTCGGGGTCCGCCAGAGTGACGTCCGGGCCAGGACGCCACTGGGGCGTATACACGGTGCCGGGATGCGCGAGGGCGAAGTCGCCGAACAGGTCGGTGATCCACTGGTTCGAGCGGGCGACCGCCGGATTGCTGCTGCTGGCGTAGAGCCGGACCAGGGCACGCATCTCGTCCGGTCGCGACTCGGCGGTGGCGTGCGAGATCGCGAGATAACTGCCCGGTGGCAAGGCCTCCCGGTACCTGGCCACCAGTCCGGCCGGATCATCCCCGTCGGGAATGAAGTGCAGCAACGCGAGCATGAAAACGGCGATCGGCTGGTCGAAGTCGAGCATGTCGCGGACGATGGCGGACCGCAGGATGGCGTCCGGGTCACGCATGTCGGCCCGCAGTATCTTGGCGTTCGCATTGCCCTGCAACAACATTTCGCTGTGGGCGACGGCCACCGGCTCGTTGTCCACATACACGACGCGGCAAGTTGGATCGAAGCGCTGTGCGACCTCGTGCACGTTGCCGGACGTGGGAATCCCCGAGCCGATGTCCAGGAACTGGCGCACGCCGTGCTCGACGAGATGCCGCACCAGTCGTGCCAGGAACGAACGGTTCGCCCGGCACGACTCGGCGACCCCGGGAAATACCTGTTGCGCCTGCTGGGCGAACTCGCGATCCACCGCGAAGTTGTGTTCACCGCCCAGCAACGCATCGTAGATCCGGGCGGCACTCGGCACGCTCGGGTCGACGTCCGACGGAATCCACTCAGCGCGCTCTGCCACGGCCCCACTCCCGATCGCTCCGCGGAGGGTAGCGCACGCCGGCTAGCTGGGTGGGTCGGCGACATCGCCGAGGTCGGGGCGAGCCAGGGCTGTGCGGTTGCTGACACCCAGTTTCGGGACGCAGGCTGAGGAACAGGCGGGCGGCGATGCCGATCGACGCCGTCGAGGCGTTCCGGGATGCCGGCGGCGAGCCAGCCGTGGATCCCGCCCACTACGCGGACTGGATACAGGCTGGTCAGCCGACCCGCCTGTCGGGGCGTCCACGGCCACCCGTCGTCCTGGCCGGCCGCCGCTGTGAACGCAACCCGGCGGCACCATGAGCGGGACCGCCCGCATGGCTCAGTCCATGACCCGCGCCGCGGCCCGGTGCGCACATGCGGCTCGGTAGCGGGCAGAGAGTTCCTTGACCAGCAACGGATGTGCACCGATCGGGTCCGCGATGACCGGCGCACCGCAATCGATCACCCGACGGTGGAACAGCCCGGGTGCGAGCAACCACGTTGCCACGGCGACCCGCCGGCCTGTCCCGGCCACCGCGTCGGCGAGATTCGGCCAGGCGGTGGTGAGGTAGCCGATCCGGACCTCGCCGCCCGTTCGCGCGGAAAGCTGCGCCGCGGCGCGCCCGACGTCCGCGAGCGCGCGGGGATCGGACGAGCCGGCCGCGGCCAGCACCACGGCGTCCCTGCGCCGCAGGCCGGCCGCACGCAACCGCTGGTGGGCCGCCTCGACCAGGGCGGCGGCGGGACCGGGTGGAGCGGCAAGGACCACGCCCGGATGTCCGCTGCGGGCCACCTGGCCAGGCACGTCGACCCGCACGTGGTAGCCGCTGGACAGGAAGGCCGGGACGACGACGGCGGGGCCGTCCACCTGGCGCAGCACGTCCGTGACGTTCGGCGCGCGCACGTCGGTGAACGCGAGGTGTACCCGGGTACCCGGCAGGTCGGCCCGCAGGGCCACCGCGATGTCCGTGGCCACCAGCACGCCCGTGGCCTCCCGCGTTCCGTGCGTGACCAGCACCAGGTCGGTCATCGGGCCGTGGTGGCGACCGGATCGGCGGCCAGCCGGTAGCCTCGCTTGACCACGGTGCGGACCATGCCCGGGTCACCGAGCGCCGAGCGCAGCCGGGCGACCGCCGTCTCCACGGCGTGTTCCTCACCGTTCCCGGGTAGCGCGGCCAGCAACGCCTGCCGGGAGACGACGCGGCCCGGCCGGGCCGACAGCGCTCGCAGCACGGCCATCGGGGCGGGCGGTACCGGCCGCAGTTCGTCGTCGACCACCACTGCCTGCCCGCGCACCCGCAACACCGACCGTCCCACCACGACTGTCTGGGCCCGGTCGACCATCTCGGCGCCGAGAGTCCGCACCAGCGCCCCGATCCGGGCCCGGTCGGGCCGCAGTACCGGAACACCGTGCCCGGTCAGCGGACTCGCACTGATGTCGCCCACGCACGCCGCCGCCACGGTGGTCCGCAGCGCGTGGACCAACGCATCGAGGCGACTGCCCTCCTCGGCGGCGGCGAGCACGCTGGCCGCCGCCGGTGCGCTGGTGAAGGTGAGCGCGTCCACCGCCCCGGCCAGAACCGCGTCGAGCAACCGGTGCAGCGGTGCCGGATCGGTCGGTCCCATCCACCGGTACACGGGTACCGGGACGACGTCCGCGCCCGCCGCGCGCAGCGCGTCGACGAAACTGGTCAACGGTTCCCCGTGTAGCTGCACGGCGATCCGCCGACCGGTCACGCCGGACCTGAGCAGGTGGGCCCGCAACTCGGCACTGGCCTCGGATTCCGGCGACCAGCTCTCCACCAACCCGGCCGCGCGGACCGCGCCCCTGGCCTTGGGGCCACGGGCGTACACGGTGGCCGCACCCAGCCGGTGCACCAGCGCCGAGCCCAGTCCCCAGCCCTCGGCCGCCTCGACCCAGCCACGGAACCCGATGCCGGTGGTCGCCACCACCGCGTCCACCGGCCGGTCCAGCACCGTCCGCGTCGCCGCCAGCAACCGCGCGTCATCGGCGAGCGGCACGATCCGGATCGCCGGGGCATGGATCACCTGCGCGCCGCGACGTTCCAGCAGCGCGCACAGCTCGTCGGCCCGCCGCGCGGCGGTGACGCCCACGGTGTACCCGGCGAGCGGCGGAACGGTCACGGCGGCGGGTGTCGTCACGACGGAGCGACCACCCGGATCATGCCGTCCGCGCATCGCAGGTCGAACACCGGCACCGACACCCCGGGGTCGTCGAGACACCTGCCCGTGCGCAGGTCGAACGCCTGCTTGTACACCGGTGAGATCACCACCGGCACGCCGTCGCGGTCGCCCACGATGCCTCGGGACAGGACCGCCGCGCCGCTGAACGGGTCGACGTTGCCGAGCGCGTGCACGTCGCCCTCGAAGGTTCGGAAGACGGCGAGCTGGGTGCCGTCCCGCAGCAGCGCGGCGACACCGCGTTCCGGTTGCAGCGCCGACTCCGGGCACACCGGGACGAGTTCGTCGGCGACGGTCATCGGCTGCTCACCTCCGGCACGCCCGTCAGCACGGGGACCCGCTGACCCCGCTCCGGGCGGAAGGAGATGGTCGGATCCGGCGTGCCCGGCGCGTTCACGAAGGACGTGAACCTGGCCAGCTTCCGCGGATCCTCCAGCACACCTCGCCACTCATCGGCGTATCCGGCGACGTGCGCGGCCATCGCGTCGTCCAGTTCGGCACAGATACCGAGGCTGTCGTCGACGATGACGGCACGCAGGTGGTCCAGCCCGCCGTCCATCGCGGCTATCCAGTCGGCGGTGCGCTGCAACCGGTCCGCGGTGCGCACGTAGAACATCAGGAAGCGGTCGATCGTGGCCACCAGGGTTTTCGTGTCCAGATCGGACACCAGGAGTCCGGCGTGCCGCGGGTTGGTCCCGCCGTTGCCACCGACGTAGAGGTTCCAGCCCTGTTCGGTCGCGATCACGCCGAAGTCCTTGGACCGGGCCTCGGCGCACTCCCTCGCGCAGCCGGACACTCCGGCCTTGACCTTGTGGGGCGACCGCAGCCCTCGGTAGCGCAGTTCCAGCTCGATCGCCAGGCCCACCGAGTCCTGTACGCCGTACCGGCACCACGTCGACCCGACGCAGGACTTCACGGTGCGCAACGCCTTGCCGTAGGCATGGCCGGACTCGAAGCCCGCGTCCACCAGTCGTCGCCAGATCTGCGGCAACTGGTCCACCGTGGCACCGAACAGGTCGATCCGCTGGCCGCCGGTGATTTTGGTGTACAGGCCGAAGTCGCTGGCCACGCCCGCGATCACCATCAGCTGCTGCGGAGTGATCTCCCCGCCGGGGATGCGCGGCACCACCGAATAAGTGCCGTTGCGTTGCAGGTTGGCCAGGAAGTGGTCGTTGGTGTCCTGGAGGGCCGCCTGCTCGCCGGTCAGGATGTGTTCGTTGCCCAGCGACGCGAGGATCGACGCCACGACGGGCTTGCAGATGTCGCAACCGCGCCCGCCGTTGCCGTGGCGGGCGATCAGCTCAGTGAACGTGCCGACGCCGGTCGCCGTGATGATCTCGAACAACTCGGCGCGGGAGTGGTCGAAGTGCTCGCACAGCGCCGTGGACTGCACGACGCCACAGTCGGCGAGCAGCCGGGCCAGCATCGGCACGCAGGAGCCACAGGTGGTGCCCGCTCGCGTGCACTGCTTGACCCCGGCCACCGTGTCGGCACCCTCCCGGATCGCGGTGGTGACGGCACCCTTCGATACGGCGTTGCACGTGCAGATCGGTGCGTCGTCCGGGATGGCGGACGCGGCGGCGGGCGTGCCCGCCGGGGCGACCAGCGTCGCAGGGTCGACCGACAGGGTACGGCCGAGCAGCGCACGCAGTGCCGGATACGCCGACGTGTCGCCGATCAGCATGCCGCCCAGTAGCGTCCTGCCGTCGTCGGACACCACGATCTTCCTGTAATGGCCGGAAACCACGTCGTGGCAGGTGATCGCGAGCGCGCCCGGTCCGGTGCCGTGCGCGTCGCCGAAACTGGCCACGTCCACGCCGAGCAGTTTCAGCTTGGTACCGCTGTCCGCGCCCGGGAACGTGGCCGTGTCACCAAGCAGTGTGTCCGCGACCACATCCGCCATGGCGTAGCCGGGGCCGACCAGCGCGTGCACCGAACCATCCAGGCAGGCGCAGTCACCGACCGCCCAGATCGCCGGATCCGCGGTGCGGCACGCCGAATCCACCGCGACTCCGCCACGCGCGCCGACAGCCAGGCCGGCATCCCTGGCCAACGCGTCCCTGGGCCGAACCCCGGCGGAGAAGACCGCCAGGTCGACGTCCAGGACGGTGTCGTCGGCCAACGTGGCGAGCAACCTGCCGCAGCCGTCCTCGCGGATGTCCGTGACGGAAGTGGCCGTGTGCACGGTGAGGCCGACCCGCTCCACCAGGCCGCGCAACAATGCCCCGCCGCCCTCGTCCACCTGTATCGGCATCAGCCGTGGTCCGAGCTCCACGACATGCGGCGACAGGCCCATGCCGCGCAGCGCGTTCGCCGCCTCCAGACCGAGCAGGCCGCCACCGACCACCATCGCCGCCCGCCTGCCCGGACCGCCCCGCCCCGCACGGCCGGCCGCGGCCCGGATTGCGTCCAGGTCGTCGATCGTGCGGTACACGAAGCAGCCCGGCAGGTCACGCCCCGGCACCGGCGGAACGAACGGCTTCGCACCGGTTGCCAGCACCAGCGCGTCGTAGGGCTGACGGACTCCCGCCGCGGTGACGGCCGTCCGCGTCGCACGGTCCAGGCGGGTCACCGGATCGCCCAGCCGGACGGTCACCAGCGCATCGTCGGCGAAGTCCGCGCCGGGCAACGTGAGCGCGGCAGCGTCCCAGCCGGACACGTAGGAGGACAGCGAAACCCGGTCGTAGGCGACCCGGTTCTCCTCGGCCAGCAACACGACCCGCCATTCACCGGCATCCCGCTCGCGCAGTCGCCGCACGAGTCGATGCGCCACCATGCCGTATCCGACGACCACCACTGTCCGGGTCATATGCGCTGCCCTCCAGACCGTCTCGGACCTGTCCATCCTCTGCTCAGCTCGTGTCGGCGCAGGGTCGCCCACGTTGCGCCACCGTTACGGCCTGCTCTCCGCGCAGCTCAGCGGCCCGTGAGTCACACCCGCACCGGGCACGGTTGCCGGGGCAGCCGGACGGCGCAGGTAGACGGCCCACAACAGGCCCGCGCACACCAGGTAGAACACCAGGAAGCCGAGGACCGCGGGCGTACCGCTGCCGGCCGCCGCGAACGACTGCCGGAACGCGACGTTGATCAGCACGCCGCCGAACGCGCCGACCGCGGCCGTGATGCCGATCACCGCACCGGACAGCCGCCGCGCGCGCAGCGACTCGGCCGCGGGGTCGGCACCGGCGCCGACCCTCGCCACAGCCGCGGCCTGGTAGATCGCCGGGATCATCTTGAACGTCGACCCGTTGCCCACACCGGAGAACACGAACAGTGCGACGAACGCCGCCTCGTACAGACCCAGCGACACGGCGCCGCCCGCGACGACGAGCACGGCGGCGCACACCGCCATCAAACCGAAGTTCACGAACGTCACCCGTGCCCCGCCGATCCGGTCGGACAACCAGCCCCCGACCGGCCGGGACAGCGAGCCGAGCAGCGGGCCCAGAAAGGTGATCGCGGCAGCCTGCACCGGCGTGCGGTGGAACTGGTTCTGCAGCACCAGGCCGAACGCGAACGAATAACCGATGAACGAGCCGAACGTGCCGATGTACAGCAGCGACATCACCCAGCAGTGCGCGTCCCGCAGGGCGAGCCGCATGCCCTTGGTGTCGTTGCGGACAGTGGTCAGGTTGTCCATGAACAGTGCCGAGCAGACCGCGCCGATCACGATCAGCGGCAGGTACACCCACAACACGACGCGGGGCTGCAGCGCACCCGCCGTGCCCAGCACGAGCAGTGCCACCAGCATGATCACCGCGACACCGAGGTTGCCGCCGCCCGCGTTGAGGCCCAGTGCCCATCCCTTGCGGGACTGCGGGTAGAACGTGTTGATGTTGGTCATCGACGACGCGAAGTTGCCACCACCGACACCGGTGACCGCCGCCACCACCACGAACGTGCCCACCGGTGTACCAGGGTGCATCACCACAGCGCACAGCGCCGCCGGGATCAACAACAGCAACGCCGAGATGATCGTCCAGTTGCGGCCGCCGAACCGGGCGACCGCCAGGTTGTATGGTATGCGCAGCACCGCGCCGACCGCCGTCGCCGTGGACGTGATGAGGAACTTGTCCGCTGTGGACAGTTGGTAGGCCGGGCCCATGAACAGGACCATCACGGAGAACAGGCTCCAGACGGAGAACCCGACGTGCTCGGTGAGGACGGAGACGATCAGGTTGCGGGCGGCCACCTTGCGGCCGGTGCCCGCCCAGAATCCGGGATCTTCCGGCCGCCAGTCGTCGATCCAGCGGCCGGTGCGGCGCCTGGCCTGCTCGGTCGGCACGATCGTCTCGGTCATGGGGAACCTCCTCGGTTCGGGGACGGTTCGACCGTAGGGACGGGCGGTTACCCGGCCGTGGCCCCCGGTGACGTGGCCGGCACAACATCCGCACCGCGCGGCAGCGGCGACAGTGAGCTCAGCCCGCCGCGGCCAGCCAATCGACCAGATCGCCGAGGGCAGCGCGGCAGCCGCCGCAGCCGGTACCCGCCCTGGTCGCCTCGGCGAGCGCGGGCACGTCCGAGGCACCGGAGCGCCACGCGGACACCAGCCGCCCCTTGGCGACCGAGTTGCACCGGCAGATCAGCGCCTCGCCGGGCAGCGCGCCGATGGACGCACCGCCTGCATCAGCCGGCAACGCCCTGCCCAGCAGCACGGCCAGCCGGTCGGCGGGCACCGGGGCAGCCTGGTCGTAGAGCTGGGTGATCGTGGCCGCGGCGTCCGGCAGTCCGACCAGGACGGCCCCGGCCACGCGACCGTCGCGCACCACGAGTTTGGCGTAGCGGCCACCCGTGGCATCCTCCACCCGGACCACGTCGGCCCGCGGCCCGTCGGCGCGGCCGTCGCCCACCACCGTCACATCGATGTCACGTGCCTTGAGCCGGGTCACCACAGGAGTGCCGTGGTACCGCGCGGCCGGAGCGGTCCCGGTGAGCAGCGAAGCGAGCGTGCGCGCCTGGTCCCAGGCCGGAGCGACCTGGCCGGACACGGCGCCCGAGTGGTAGGCGCAGTCACCGATCGCATGGATGCGGGGGTCGCTGGTGCGCAAGCAGTCGTCCACCCGCACCCCGCCGTCGATCACGAGCGCGGCGGCCGCGGCGAGCGTGACATCCGGCCGGACCCCGGCGGACACAATCACCAGGTCGGCGGCCACCATCGTCCCGTCGGCCAGCTTCAGCCCGTCGCCGGGCAGGTAGCGGGCCGCGGGCACGCCGAGCCGGAACTCCACACCGCACCGCTCCAACGCGCTGGCCAGCACCCGCCCGGCCGTCGCGTCGAGCTGCCGCTCCATCAGCGTGTCGCCCGGGTGCACCACGGTCACCCGGCCACCCCGCGCGGCGACGCCGCGCGCCACCTCCAGGCCGAGCAGCCCGCCGCCGAGCACGGCCACCGGCGCCCCTGGCCGGATCCGGGCCCGGATGGTGGCACAGTCCCGCAGGCTCCGGAACGTATACACGCCCGGTGCCGGGCAACCATCGTCGCCGGCGAGCCCGTCCACCGGTGGCAGCCACGGCAGCGCCCCGGTGGCCAGCACCAGGGCGTCGTAGTCCACGCTGGTCCCGTCGGACAAGGCGACAGTACGGAGATCCCGGTCGATCCCGGTCACCCGCACATCCAGTCGCAGGTCCACACGGGACGCGGCAGGCCAACGGTCGTCGTGCAGGCGTACCGAAGCCGCCGACAGGGCACCGGTCAGCACGTCGGACAGCAACACGCGGTTGTACGCGCGGTCGGGCTCCGCGCCGACCACGGTCAGCTCGACGGGGTCGCCCGCCGGATCGAGTCGCCGGATCTCCTCGGCCAGCCGGGCGCCGGCCATGCCGTAGCCGACGATCGTCACCCGGCCGGTCACGCCGGCACCGGCACCGGCTCCAACCGCACCGCGCACACCTTGAACTCCGGCATGCGGCTGGTCGGATCGAGCGCCGGGTTGGTCAGCAGGTTCGCCCGCTGGTCACCGGGAAAGTGGAAGGGCAGGAACACCACGTCGGTCCGCATCGACGGCACACACCGCACCCTTGCCCGCACCGTGCCACGCCGGGAGGTCACCAGCGCCTGGTCGCCGTCCGTCACCCCCGCCCGTTGTGCGGTGTCCGGGTGGACCTCCACGAACACGGCGCCCGCCACGGCCGTCAGTTCCGCGATCCGCCTGGTCTGCGCACCGGACTGATACTGCGCCAGCACGCGACCGGTCGTGGCGCGCAACGGAAACTCGTCATCGGGCGGCTCGGCAGGCCCGGTGTGGTCCACCGGGGCGAAGCGGGCCCGCCCGTCCGGATGCGCGAAGGCGTCCAGGAACGGCCGGGGCGTGCCAGGATGGTCGGCCGCGGGCACCGGCCAGTGCAGCGCGTGGCCGGCACGCAGCCGCCGATAACTGATTCCCGAGTAGTCGGCCATCCCGCCCCGGGAAGCGCGGGCCAACTCGGTGAACACGGCCTCCGGATCGGTGGGGAAACGGTGGGCGGGCTGACCGAGCCGGACCGCCAGGCCCTGCAGCACGTCCAGGTCACTGCGCACCTCGCCCGGCGGCACGACCGCTGGACGCCGGAGCAGGATCCGCCCCTCCAGGTTCGTCATGGTGCCGCTCTCCTCGGCCCACTGCGTCACGGGGAACACCACGTCCGCCCGTGCGGCCGTCTCGGACAGCACCACGTCCGCTACCATCAGGAGATCCATGTCGGACAGTCGATCGGTGACCCGGCCGGCGTTCGGCGCCGAGACCACCGGATTGCTGCCGAAAACCAACAACGAGCGCGGGCCTCCGGGCCTGCCCAGCGCGTCCAGCAGTTCGTAGGCGGACCGTCCGGGGCCGGGCAGCGAGTCGGGTTCGACACCCCAGACACCTGCCACGTGCCGCCGGGCGGCCGGATCGTCGATCCGCCGGTAGCCGGGCAGCTGGTCGGCCTTCTGCCCGTGTTCCCGCCCGCCCTGGCCGTTGCCCTGCCCGGTGACGCAGCCGTAGCCGCAGCCGCGCCGGCCCGGCAGTCCGAGCGCCAGTGCCAGGTTGATCCACCCGCCGACCATGTCCACCCCGGTCGCGTGCTGCTCCGATCCGCGTCCGGTGAGCAGGTAGGCCCGGCCTGCCGACGCCAGCATCGCGACCGCGGCCCGCTGGTCGGCCGCCGCCACGCCGGTCACCCGTTCCGCCCGTTCCGGCCACCACGCCGCCGCGATCCGCCACGCCTCGGCGAAGCCGGTGGTCCGGTCCGTCACGTAGTCCGAGCGCAGGTGACCGTCGGCCACCACGGCGTGCAGCATGCCCAGCGCCAACGCCAGATCGGTGCCCGGAGCGGGCCTCAGGTGCAGCGCGGCCCGCTCCGCCGTGGCCGTGCGCCGGGGATCGACCACGATCAGCCGCGCCCGGGTGAAATGGGACATCAGCGGCGGCATGGTCTCCGCCGGGTTCGTCCCGGCCAGCAGGATCACGTCCGCGTCGTCCAGGTCGGTCACCGGGAACGGCATCCCACGGTCCATCCCGAACGCCGCGAGCCCGGCGGCTGCCGCCGAGGACATGCAGAACCGGCCGTTGTAGTCGACCTGCGACGTGCCCAGCGCGACCCGGGCGAACTTGCCGAGCAGGTAGGACTTCTCATTGGTCAGCCCGCCGCCGCCGAACACGGCGACCGCATCGCGACCGTGCGCGGCCTGGATGTCCGCGATCCTCGCGGCCACCAGGTCCAGGGCGGTCGCCCAGCTCGCGGGCCGCAGCTCGCCGTCGACACGCACCAGCGGCACGGTGAGGCGCCGCTCGGGAGCGAGGAGCTCACCCGCGGTCCAACCCTTCTGGCACAGGCCGCCGCGGTTGGCCGGAAACTCGCGTGGCCGCACCGTCGATCCGTGCAGGGACATCCCGCACTGCAGCGCGCAGTACGGACAGTGCGTGTCCACCGGCTGGGCCGTCGCGGTCATCGCCGCCTCCGCTCTGATCGCGTCAACTCGGGTGCGGACGCTACTGAGCAGGCATTAAGACCGTGTGGCCCGGTGTTTCCACTCCGCGAACGCATCCGCACCGCGACGGCCGACGAACGGTGAGGTCGCCCGGTGATCCCTGATCGGATCCAGCCAACGATCCGCGTGCCACCAACGATGGACACGCCGGACCGGCCGGGCGGGGCGCCACCGTCGCCACGACCCTGGCCAGGAGCCAGCGAGCAGTGCCTCGACGAACCGACCGCAGTCGCGTTCGGCCCGGTATCGCACGACGACACAGTGATCGTGCGCCAATTGCCACGGCACATCCGACACGCCGTCCGACCGGGCCCTGACCCGAACCGCATGAGCTGATTCGGCAACGCCCGTCCGCCAACCGGAGACCTCGTCCCCTGGCCCGAGACGTTGTACGCCACTCCCAACTCGGCGCCGCGGCGGTCGGCCGCGCGCCCGGCTCCCCCGGTGGGCCAGCCAGCCTGCCGATCGTGGAAGTGGCACCGACGATCTCGACGCCTGACCATGGGTCAGCGGCACGATCCGAAACCCGTCGGCCGCCGAACACGACCGGCATGGCTGGCGATCTTGTCACCCTAGATCCCGGCAAGATGGGGCATCAGGATGTACGCACCTCGGCTGGACCGACCGGCAACGGCGTCCACGGTCATGCCCCCTCATGAACTAGTACCAACGTCCAATAGGCACCGCGCGAGCATCCACATATCGTCGTTGCCCTGTCCACCAGGTTCGATTCAGCCCCACTGAGCCAGGACGGCCGTTGGCTGTGCCGGTCATCCCCCACCGGCACAGCCTCCGCCGACCAAGGAGAGCGGACGAATGGCCGAGTCCCGGGAGGCTCGCCGGTCTCGCGGGGCCGACTGCCCGCTATCTGGCCACGCAGGGTTGACACCAGCGGTGAACTTGTACAATCATGCCCGCTCCGCGGCGCCTTTCAACTATTGTCATCGGTCAATGTGCACGCTGCTTGTATGGTCGGCACCGCCCAGGGCGCCTCGCCTACCCACCGTGGACGATGGGCAGGGCGGTCGAGTCCGACCACGATGGACGAACCGCTCCCCCGAAACGTTGAATGAATACCCGAAGTGGACTACGCGCCGCCTACGATGCGTTGGAGAGCGTCGACGTGGCCTCGGTAGGCGGATCGCCCGGCATCGGTCAGGCGCAGCCAGACCCGCTGTCGGGTGTCGCGTACGGCGCGGCGCTGCGTGACGTAGCCGGCGTCGGCCAGCGTGGAGATGTGTTTGCTGAGAGCTGATTTACTGATGTCGAGCATGGTGAGCAGGGAACCGAACTCGATCTCCCACACGGGTTCCAGAGCCGCACAGATCCGCAGTCGGGCCGGGGCGTGGATCAGGTGGTCGAAGCCGTCCTCGTCGGCCGTTGTCTGTTCGGTGTCGGGTGGCGAGTTCACCGGCGGGCAACCCGAGCGGTCAGCGTGAGTCCGGCACCCGCGAACAGTACGAACACCAGTATGGCGGCCACGATCGGCAGCCATGGCAGCCAACCGGCGTACCTCGACGCGACCCCGTTGGCGAGGATCACCACGATCGTCGGCCCGTACAGCACCAGTGCTTCCCGCCGGCTCATCCCCTGCCGCGTCCAGCCCTCGCAGATGCCACGAGCCCGGCCCGCCGCGCGGGCGACGTAGGCCATCGACACCACGGCGACAGCCAACAGCGCCAGGTACCACCCGTCGGGCAACAGCACCGCGACGGGCGAAGTCGCCAGGACCGCTCCGGTTGCGAACCAGTACCACGCGGGATATCCGCCCCAGGTCGCGCGGGCGCGCGCGCTCCGTGCCGACGCCAGGGCCTGCGACGCCTCGTCCGCACTGATCGATCCGTCAGTTTCCATGTCGGCAAGTCTAGAGTTTCCATGCCGGAAACTCAAGTGGCAGGCTGCACGAGGGGCCCTTACCCAACACCGAGCCTCGGCTGCGGGCTGTCGAGGAGCATGGGTCCGCAGCTCGCAGAGACTCACGCACCACCAGGAACCGGACAACAGCATCAACTGAGCCCCTGTTTGGGACGCGGCCGACGCGTGACGAACACGTTCAGGGAACGTCCACCGCGTCCAGCACGCGCTTGGTAAACACCGCCTTGACCGTGATGCCATGGTCGGCCAGCAGACCACCGCCCTGTTCGGTCCGGTCCACGACACAGATGACAGTGCCGACCAGCCCACCGTCCCCACGCAGCGCGCCGGCGGCGGCCACTACCGCACCCCCGGTGGTGATCACGTCCTCGACCAGCACGACCCGTCGCCCGCCGACCTCACCTCCCTCGGCCACTCGCCGAGTTCCATAGGCCTTGGCCTGTTTACGGATGAACACTGCAGGCAATCCGGTGACCTGGCTGAGCACGGCGACCAGCGGGACACCACCCAACTCCAACCCGCCCAGCAACTCGGTGTCCCGGGGCACCAAGTCCGCCATCCGGTCGGCGACCCGTCGCAGCAGAACCGGGTCCGACTCGAACAGGTACTTGTCGAAGTACTCCTCCGCCACGATGCCCGAGCGCAACGTGAACGAGCCGCGCAACCGGCAGCGAGAGTTGACATCGCGAGCGAGCTCGACAAGATCGGCATCCGACACGGCCGTATCGTGCCAGAGCCACCAAGCTCAGGTCGACCCCGCCAGGGCGTTACCAGAACACGATTTCCCATTCCGGTTCCAGTGGTTCGGGGCTACCTGTCGCCTCATACGCCCTGGTCGCCGCAATAGCGGCAACACGCGCGACGGGTCGAACTCCCCTGAACTGAGACGACAATACAGACGACAAGCGACCGTCGGCGGTGCGCTGGAGCACAAGAGAACCGGCCCACCCGGGGATGCTGTCAACGTGGCGCGCTGGTGGTGGCCGATCGCGGGCTTGGCGTGCACGACGGGGAAGTGGTCAGGGCGGTCGGGAGAAACCGGGTCGTAGAACTGGCGCATGAAGGTGGCCGTCTCCGGCGAGTTGAGCTGGGCCACTCAGTCGGTACGGCCGGTCTGGCTGGTACCAGCGGACCGCCTAGGTGTACTTGGCCCGAGATTTCGTCGGCCACACCGATCGCCACGGCGCCTCCACCACCAGCTACATCCGCGCCACCATCCAAGAAGCCGCCACCGCGGTGGCAACCATCACCGGCGAGGCGGACCCTCGCCCGCGGTCACCCAGCCGCAGCAACCGGGACAACGTGACGAGGTCCAGCGATCTGACACGCACTGCCCACCCAACTGAGACCACCGAGGACGGGCTCAGCGAATGTCATGCCGCAAGGACAGGCCAGACCACATGCCAATATGGATCGTCACCGACACCGCTACTGCTGGCCTGACGGCCCGGCCTCACGTCAGGTGCCGGGCGAAGAACCGGTTCCCGTCCTCCCCCTCGAACCCCGGGACGCCGGTATGACCGCCCAGATTGGCGTGCAACGTCTTCTCCTGGGAGCCGAAGGCGTCAAACAGGTCCAGGGCCACCTGCCGGTCGTTTCCTTCGTCGTCCCACTGCAGCAGAACCTGCAGCGGAATGGCGACCTGCCGAGCCTCCTCGAACAAGGTGCGGGGCACGAAACTCCCGGCGAACAGGAGGGCTGCCACGATGCGCGGCTCGACCACCGCCAGTCGGATACCGATGGCGATCACCCCTCCCGCGTACCCGACCGGGCCGCCGATCTCGGGCAGCGACAAGAGGGCGTCCAGGGTGGCCCGCCATTCCGGGACCGCCTTGTCGACCAGCGGGAGGACGAGCCGGTCGACGATCTCGTCGTCGACCGGCTCGCCGGCCTCCAGCGCTCGGCGCAGGTCGGCGCGGGCCTGTTCGGCGGCGGCGGAGCGGGGCCGCTCACCGCTCCCGGGAAGCTCGATGGTGGCCGCCGCATAACCCTTCGCCGCGGAGTGCCGAGCCCGGGCCGCCAGTCGGGGGTACATCTTGTGCAGTCCACCGGGGTGGCCGAGCAGGATCAGCGGGGTCGGTGTGGATGCGGATGCGGGCGTCCACAGGATGCCGGGGATCTCGCCGAGGGTGAATTCGCGTTCGAGGACGCCGTCGTCGATGCGCTGTTGGGAACCGAATCGCATGGTCGTGCCTTTCGGGAGTACTCGTGAACGGCGCTCCCGGGACGACCTATCGCCCGACCGTGACCCCGGAAGGGAGCACCCACGTCGATACGTTCACGGGGTACCACCTCCTCGGTCTCTCGCACGGCCGCTCGAAGCTAGCAGTGGTCGCCGTGGTCCGCCAACGGGTTTTGCGGAGGCTTCGTGACCGGAGGCCGCCTCAGCACATCGTTCACAGTCTTCGTCGTCCAGAGCGATGGACCGTCGAGTCGATAATGGCTGGGCGCTATATCACATGGCGGCTGTCCTCGGTTTCACACCGCCGGAGTGGCGGGACGAGGCCTGGCAGTACGAGGAGCCCGTGTGCCGGTCTGGTATCGATGGACGATGTTTGACCGTCCGTTGTGTACACAGTGAAACAGGTGTCCGGTCAGGCCGGCTACCGAATCGATTGCACACGGTGCCGATGTCGGGCGCAAGGCGCCGCGGCAGTCTGGAAACGGGGAAACAGGCGTCAATCGCAGCGCGGGCCGTGCGCGCGACCTGCCGGCAGCCGGTGAATCCGGCAAACACCTGCTGTGCGGTGACGGATGCGCCGGTGGGTCGGAGCATGGATCGGGCGGCGTTCCGCACGGTCGCCGGCCTCGTGGCGGTAGCCGTGGTGACGTCACGCGACGTGCGACAGTGGATGACGAGCCGGCGGGCAGCCGTCGGCGTAGCCCGCTTGCCGTCGTTGACGCAGCGTCACCACGTCGAGGTGATCCTTCTCCACTGTGATCGCGGCGGTCTCCGCTGGGCCCGTGGAGCGACCGGCGGAGCGGGCACCGACGGGTTCGCCGCCGGAGCGGGTACTAGTACTTCGGTACGAGATCGAGTTGCCCCGGCTCGGCATTGATCCATTTGCCACCGCCAGACTGATCCGTTTGTCATTACGGGCGCCTCGGTAGCCCGACAAATCGGGCTACCGGCACGTGGACCGAGGTTTGTCGCCGAGCGGTCCGTCATTGGTACTAGGACCCCTCAAATTGTGTGATGTATGCAATCGCTGTGCCCGGCATCATTGCCATGCCAAGTTTGCCCAGTGCAAATGTTGGCATTGCGGTATCTCCGGCCGAGGGCGCCCCGGGATGGTTCAACGGGACGCTACCGGCCGGTCCTCCGTGTGACTTTGAGGGCTCCGCCGCTGCCGACGTCCATCGGTGATGTCCGTAGGGGGTCTTCGAGGACACGAGGCCCGACGGAAGGAACCAATGTAAATGCCCGAATTGACGGATCCACCGGAACAAACGCCCGACGTTCCGGAAGAGCCGAACGAGAAGACCGGCCCGTCCCGCCGGGCGGTGCTGAGAATCGGCGCTGTGGGGGTGACCGCGGCCGCGATCGGTGTCGGCCGCGCGATGGCCATGCCGAACATGCGTCGGCGGGGGCTTGCCAACCCCGACGGGTTCATCGACGCCGCGTCGATCAGCCTGACCGACACGGTGTTCACCGAGGTGTTCACCACCAGCCCGCTGATCCTCAACCCGTTCAACGACGAGCTGCCGGTGCTGAAGGCCGAGCGGCCGATCCCGGTCAGTGAACTGGACCCGCCGCCCGGCCCGGGTGTCGGCCAGCAGAACTCGCTGGGTAACGAGACCCACCAGCTCTGGACGAGCGACATCGGCCTGCCCGATCCGCTGTTCTACCGGTTCAAGTGGGAAGTGGCCACGCACGACTGGACGTCCTCGCAGGTGCTGCCGATCGACTCGTTCGGCAGTCCGACCCAGTCGTTCGACGCTGCGGGTAACACGTTCCCGGCCGGGACGGTGCGGACGCTGCCCTCGTCGGTGGTCTGGACCCACAACGGCACGGTGCCCGGCCCGATGATCAACGCCGAGTACGGCCAGCCGAACCTGGTCCGGTTCGAGAACCACATCCACGAGAACCCCCTGAACCTGGACTCGCAGGACTTCGGTGCTCCGGATGGCTCGGTGCTGATCCACCTGCACAACGGGCACACCGCACCGGAGAGTGACGGTAACCCGCACTACGCGGCGATCGCCGGGCCGAAGAACCGGGGCTGGCCGCCGGG
>DASUGU010000004.1:0-71599 GCA_036273855.1 Pseudonocardiaceae bacterium | reverse complement strand
AGGGTGTCTTCACCCGCGTCGCGCAGCGTCTGCTCGCCCTGGCGGCGGGTATCTGGCACAACTGGGAGACCGGTGTGACCAGCAAAAGGTCACTCACGGCCTACGATCACTAACATCAACTTCACCGCATCAATCATCTAGTGCCGGACTCAGGACCGGATGATGTCGATGCCGCTCCACACCGGCCGCAGTGACGCGGCCACCTCGGCCTTGGCGTCGGCCTGGGCCGCCTCCAGCACCGATTCGGGATACAGCCAGCACAGCAGCGGCCCGGTCACGGCGGTGGTGACCAGCGCCATCACCAGGAACAGCACGAACAGGTCGGGTGAGAACACGCCGAGGGACAGGCCGATCTGCAGCACGATCAGTTCGGTGAGGCCCCGGCAGCCCATCATCACCCCCAACCCGGTCGCCGACCGGGTGTCCAGGCCGCTCAGCCGGCCGGGCACGGCGGCGCCGAACAGTTTCGCGGCCAGCGCCACCGCGGTGACCACGGCGATGACCAGCCAGTTCGCGCCCTGCCCCAGCGCGGCGAGGCTGACGTGGATGCCGGTGACGGCGAAGAACATGGGCAGCAGGAACCAGTTCGTGGGGCCTTCGATCCGGTAGGCGAACTCGGTCACCGCACGGGATCGTGGCGCGACCAGGCCCGCCATGAACCCGCCGAAGATGGCCTGCACGCCGATGGCCTCGGTCGCGGCGGCCGAGCCGAGCACGACCAGCAGCAGCACCACCATCAGCCAACCCTGGCCGGCGCCCGCCGGTTCGGTGCGGGCGGCCAACCGGGCCAGCAACGGCCGCACCCCCCACCATATGACGGCGCCGAACGCGACCGTCAACCCGATGGTGCGCAGCGCGTCGGTGGCCGAGTTGCCGTGCACGACCGCCAGCACGACGGCGAGCACGCACCAGGCGGTGACGTCGGTGACCCCGGCGGCGGCCATGCCCAGCGTGCCGACGCGGGTGTTGCGCAGGCCGCGGTCGGACAGCACCCGCGCCAGCACCGGGAACGCCGTGATGGACAGCGCCACACCGCAGAACAGCACGAACGCGACCGGCGAGATCGTGGTGGGCCGGTAGCCGGCCAGCAGTGTCACGGCCAACGCGACCCCGGCCAGGAACGGCACCGCGATGGCCGACTGCCCGGTGACCAGCGCCCGGCCGCCGCTGCCGCGCAGCAGCGGGAACAGCAGTTCCCGGCCGACCAGGAACATGAAGAACACCACGCCCAGTTGGGCGAGCAGGCCGAGGAACCGCAGCATCTCCGGTGTCCACAGGGCGTGCGTGAAGCCCGGCACGATCGCGCCGAGGACGGAGGGGCCCAGCAGCAGGCCGGCGATGATCTCGCCGATCACCTTGGGTTGGCCCAGTTTGTCCGCGACCATCGCCATCAGGTGGGCGAGCGCGACGATCAACGCGATGGCCAGCAGCACCCGGTAGATCGGCAGCGTGTTGATGATCCCGGCCGGAGCGGGTGTCTGCCGGGCCGCGCCGGTGGGCACGGCCCGCACGATCAGGATCGCGACCGCGGCCGGCACGAGCACGAACGCGAGATACAGGACCGCGTGGCGCCACCGTGGTTGATGCTCGCCCGGGTCGGCTCTGTCCGGGCCGGACGGGCTGGCATCGCCGGGCATGGCTGCCCCCAGTGCTCGGCCGCTGCGGCGGGCGGCGATATGTCGGGCGGCAGCGAGGTCACGCTGTGCCGGCCCATGACCACGTCGAGCCAGCATACGGAAGTCCAGCCATGATCGGGCCGGTCGTTCGTGCTGTCGTTTCGAGCCGATTATTCGCCGGTCAGCTGAACAGTGCGCTGACGGATTCGCCGTGGTGGATGCGGCGCATCGCCTCGGCGAGCACGGAGGCCACGGACAGGACCCGCACCTTCGGGGTGCGCCGGTCGGCGGGCAGCGGCACGGTGTTGGTGCACACGATCTCGGCCACGTCCGGTTGCGCGGACAGCCGGGCCAGGCAGTCCCCGGCGAACAGGCCGTGCGTGGTGGCCACCCGCACGGAGGTGACGTCGCGTTCGCGCAGCCGGTCCAGCAGTTCGAAGATGGTGCTGCCGCGGGCGATCTCGTCGTCCAGCACGATGACGTCCTTGCCGGTGACCTCGCCGATGATGGTGTTGATGGTGACGCGTTCGTCGGACTGACGTTCCTTCGCGCCGAACGCCACGGGCAGGCCGAGCAGCCGGGCGAACGCGGCCGCGTCCTTGGCGTTGCCCAGATCGGGTGACACGACGATCGTGTTGCCCAGATCCTGGCCGGCGAAGTGCCCGGCCAGTTCGCGCAGGGCGTTGAGGTGGTCGACGGGGACGCTGAAGAATCCGTGCACCTGCGGGGAGTGCAACGTCATGGTGAGCACGCGGCTGGCGCCCGCGGTGACGAGCAGGTCGGCGACCAGCCGGCCGCCGATGGAGATGCGCGGCGCGCCCTTCTTGTCCGAGCGGGCGTAGGCGTAGTGCGGCATCACCACGGTGGTGCGCGCGGCGGACGCGCCCCGGGCGGCGTCGAGCATGAGCAGCAGTTCCACCAGATGTTCCTGCACGGGCGCGACCAACGGCTGGATCAGGAACACGTCCCGTTCCCGGCAGTTCGCGCACAGCTGCACCTCGATGCAGTCGCTGGCGAAGCGGTCCACCCGCACCGGCAGCAGCGGCACGCCGAGGTGGCCGCAGATCTCCTCGGCCAGTTCCCGGTGGGCGGAACCACTGAACACGGCGATGTCACGCACGAGTCCCCCTCGATGCGGTCCGCATCCGTGTGTCACACCCGTTGTCACGCTGCGGAACCGGACGGTCGTCCTTACCGTATCGGTCATGCGAACCGAGGGAGCCGGCAGGTGGCTGGCGGGTGGGTACCGGATCGCGGTGGCCGCGGTCGCGCGCTCGTCGTGTACGCGACGCTGCTGGCCGAGTTGCCGGGGAACAGCCGAATTCTTGGGTGAACACGATGGTGCACCGGATCATGCCGGTCGTGCTGGTGCTGGACTGGTTGATCGCGCCACCGGCCCGACCACCCCGACCACTGCGCCTACCCCAGGTGTGGTGCTGGTTCGTGTTTCCGTTGGCGTTGTGCGCCTACACGTTGGTGCGTGGCCAGTTCGCCGACTGGTATCCCCATCCGTTCCTGGATCCCCGGCGGTACGGCTACGCGGTCAGCGCGTGACCGCTTTGCCGTAGCGGACGGCCAGGGCGTGGACCTTGGCGACCAGTTCGGGTGGTTCGGTGACCTCGAAGTCCAGATCCAGCAGTCCCAAGTGGACGGCGATGGAGTCCACCGACCCGCCGCCGGTGACCAGCACGCACCGCTGCTCGTCGATCAACTCGACCACGCCGATGGCCGGGTTGATCCGCTCGGTCACGACGTCGGCCGGGGCGTGCACGACGATCCGCGCCCGGTACCGCCACGCCGCCGACGCCACACCCCGGGTGACGTAGTCGACGACGTCCCCGCCGGGTGGTTCGCGGGGCGGGAACTTCGGCCCGGTCGGCACGCGCGGGGTGAGCCGGTCCACCCGGAACGTCCGCCACGCCGCCCGGTCGGTGTCCCAGGCCAGCAGGTACCAGCGGCGACCCCAGTTGACCAGCCGGTGCGGTTCGACGGTGCGCAGGCTGGTGGTGTCGTGGTGGTCGCGGTAGTCCAGGCGTAGCCGTTCGTGGTCGCGGCAGGCGTTGGCCAGCGCGGTGAGCACATCCGGGTCGACGGTGGGGCCGCCGTCCACGGTGACCCGCACGGTGTAGTCCTGTAGGGCGCCGATCCGGCGGCGCAGCCGGTGCGGCAGGACCTGTTCCAGTTTGGCCAGCGCCCGCACCGACGTTTCCTCGATCCCGGTGACCGCCCCGGCGGTGGCGACGCGCAGGCCGATCACGACGGCGACGGCCTCGTCGTCGTCCAGCAGCAGCGGCGGCAGCGCGGCACCGGCACCCAGCCGGTAGCCGCCGGTGATCCCGCTGCCGGCGTGCACCGGGTAGCCCAGGCCGCGCAGCTTGTCCACGTCGCGGCGCACCGTCCGGTCGGTCACGCCCAACCGGTCGGCCAGTTCGGCGCCCGACCAGTCCGTGCGGCTCTGCAGCAGCGACAGCAGCCGCGACAGTCGCGCCGAGGTTTCCAGCATCCCCGCAGTGTGGCAGGCATCCCGGACAGGAATTGTCCTCAGTCGGTGGTCAGCTCCGTGGGGGTGGCGAACACGTCGACCATGGCGCCGTTGCGCAGCACGGTCACCGGCAGCGGCACGCCGATCGCGTCGGCGAACAGTTGCCGCTGGATGCCCTGCGCGTCGGACACGGTGCTGCGCGCCACCGACAGCACCAGGTCCCCGGCGTGCAGCCCGGCCCGGTCGGCCGGCCCGCCGGCCACCACCTGCACCAGCCGCAGCCCGGCGGCCTGCCCGGTGCGTTGCGCCAGGGCGGCCGGCAGCGGCGCCGGCACCCCGATGACGCCGAGGTAGGCGCGACGGACCCGCCCGTCGGCCAGCAGGGTGGTGATGATCCGGTTGGTGGTGTTGTTGATCGGGATGGCCAGGCCCACCCCGATACCGGCCAGGGCCGTGTTGATGCCCACGACCCGGCCGGCCGAGTCGGCCAGCGCGCCACCGGAGTTGCCCGGGTTGAGCGCGGCGTCGGTCTGGATGACGTCCTCGATGACCCGGCTGGCCCGCCCGGACTCCACCGGTACGGCCCGGCCCAGGGCGCTCACCACGCCCGCGGTGACCGAACCGGCCAGGCCCAGCGGGTTGCCCACGGCCACGACCAGTTGCCCGACGACCAGCCGGTCGGCGTTGCCCAGCACGGCCGCGCCCGGTGCCGGACCGCGGGCGCGCAGCACGGCCAGGTCGGACAGCCCGTCGGAGCCGACCACGTCGAACATGGTCTCGGTGCCGTCGGCGAACACGGCGGTGCCCTCCCCCGCCGACCCGACGACGTGGGCGTTGGTCAGCAGGAAGCCGTCATCGGTGAACACCACGGCCGAGCCGGCGCCGCGCCGCATGCGGACGCTGGCCACGTGCGGGGTGACCGACTTCGCGACCGCGATCACCGTGCGGGAGTAGGCGTCCAGCGCGCCGGTGTCATCGTCGAGCACCTTCCACCGCCTCCATTACATAATTACCGTCTTGCAGTTGAGTCCATGCTGCACCCGGGCGGCGGGTGCCGGCAGGTAAGTCCGCTGGTGGCGAACGCGGCCTGGTCCGGCTGGCATCGCCCGACTGGGCTAACGTCCACGGTCATGGCCGACAACGCCACCCTGCACGACGAACCGGTCCGGGCCGACCCACTGCTGCCCGACCCCGCCGAACTGGCCAGGCTGGGCAACCCGCCCGAGGGCTACCGGCACCGCCCCAAGCACGTCGAACCCGCTGACGGCCTGGCCCTGCCCGGCGGCTATCTCAAGTGGTACGACGTGCACTACGACGACGACGTCATCCCGCTGGAGACCCGCGACCAGGCCCGCGACTACCTGCGCGGCGAGGCCTCCACCGGTGGCCTGAAGCTGCAGGGCGAGCTGGGTTACGTGATCCTGCATCGCTGCGGTGCCGACGGTTACTTCCTGATCGCCTGCACCTGGCGCAACGCCAACGAGATGTGGCAGTCGGTGTACTGGCGAGCCGGCGACGACGTGTTCGCCCCGGTGTCCCGCGAACCCGGCGAGCACCTGGCCACCCAGTGCGTGTGGGAACTGGCCGCCACCAGCCACGAACGGTTGGCGTGGAGCCGCTACCTGCGCTCCGACCAGGACGAACAGGCCAAACGTGCCTACCTCGCCGACCAGTACACCGGCGAGGCATAGCAGCCCGGCCTGGGCCGCTGCCCGATTCGGCGCGCGGCCGGACGAGCAGCCTGGCCAGAGACATAGGCCGGCCTGCTGGTCGGCTGGCATAGGCCAGCCTGTTCGTCGGCCCAGCGGCTGGCACGTCCGTCCGGGTGCCTGGCCAGAGGCATAGGCCAGGCTGCTCGTCGGCGCAGCGGGCTGGCACTTCTGGCCGGGTGCCTGGCCTGATGCGGCGGCGCTGCCGCTGAGCCGCGCCACTTGCCGGCGCAGCCACCGGGCCCGCCCGGTCTGGTGCCTGCCGATCGCGGTGAGCAGGTGGTGGTCAGTCGGCGTTGATCCGGTCGAGCAGGGCGGGGCTCCAGTGGTCGCCGTAGGCCTGGCGGAGCTCTGGCAGTCGCCAGTCCTGGCCGGTCACCACGCCCCGGCAGCCGACGGCGCCGCACCGGCAGGCCATGGTCCAGGTCGGCACGCCGGTGTGGGTGGCGTAGTCCACGGTCAGCTCCTCGCCAGCGGCGATCGGCCGGCGAGCCACGAGGGTGGTGGCGTCGGCGTGCCAGAGGTTCGGGTCGCAGGAGTGGTTGCCGTAGCGCACCGGGTGGGCCGGTTCGAGCAGCAGGTGTTGGCCGGCGGCGACGGTGAGGCTGCTGTAGGGCGGGGTCAGCCCGGCAAGGATGGCGTCGTCGATCACCGCTCCGCCCAGCCGCTCGACGACGTCGCCGGCGTTGATCGGAGCGGTGGCGAACAGTCCGTTGCCCTGGATCGGTGCCGGTCCGACGGTGGCGTGCGGGGTGAGCCAGCTGCGGTCGGGGTAACTGGTCATGCGTCGTCGCGGAGGGCCAGGAGCGCGTCCAGGTGGGCTTCGGCTCGTTGGGTCCTGGCCAGCAGTTGCGTTTTCAGTTCCTCGGCGGCGGCGACCCGCTGGTCGGCTCGGCGTTCGGCCGCCTGGAGTGCCGAGGCGGCTTCCGCACGCTGCCGGGTCAGCTCCTTCTCGAACGTGGCTTCCCGTTCCCTGGCCTCGCGGCGTTCCGTCTCCCGCGCCTCGACCAGTTCCCGCCGGACCGCGGCCAACTCGCCCCGAACCCGGTCGGCTTCTGCGCGCGCGTCGGCGGCCGCCTGATCCGACCGTCCAGCGGCCAACTCGGCGGCCCGCGCCGCGGCGACGCTCTCGTCCCGTTCCCGCCGAACCGCCGCGACCTGCTCGTCGACCTCCCGTTCGACCCCGGCGACCTGTTCGGTGGCCCGCAGTTCGACGGCGGCGATCCGTTCGGCCGCCTGCCGTTCGGCCGCCGCGACCTGCTCGCCGGCGCGCCGTTCCGCGGCCGCGAGCTGCTCAGCATGGCGCCCTTCGGCGGCCGCGACCTGTTCCCCCGCTTTCCGCTCGGCGGCGGCGACCTGGTCAACCGCGCGGTGTTCGGCGTCCGCGATCCGCTCGGCGGCCTGCTCATCGATCGCCGTGATCTGGTCAGCGGCACGGCGTTCGGCGGCGGCGACCTGTTCACTGGATTGCTGCTCGACCGTCGTGATCTGGTCAGCCGCGCGACGTTCGGCGGCCGCCACCCGTTCGGCCGCCTGCCCCTCAACCGCCGCGAGCCGTTCGGTCATCTCCTGTTCGTGTTGCCGAATCCGCTGGTCGGCACGCACCTTGGCCTGCTCGGTGAGGTCGGAGGCGTCCCGGCGGATCGCGGCGATCTCGTCCTCGGCCTCGACCCTCACCGTGGCGAGCTCGTCCTCCGCCCGCCGCACGGTCTCCGCCGCCTCGGCGACGGCCGTCTGCCCAGCGGCCCGTGCGTCGTCGGCGGCTTGTTCGGCCTGGGCAGCCGCGTCGACGGCATCCTGAGCGGCGGCGTCAGCCTGCTCCCGGGCCCGCTCGGCAGCGCGGCGACGCTGTTCCGCCTTGGCAAGCTCGGCCTGAGCAGCCGCGATCCGCCGGGCGGCGTCGGTGCGCACGGCCTCGAGTTCTGCGGCGACGGTGGCCGGGTCGGTCATGGTGTCCAGCTCGCGGACCACCCCACTCAACGAATTGGTCAGCTCGGTGACGAGCAGCCGGATCCGAGTGGTCAACTCCTCGGCCCGACCGTGCGCGGCGGTCGCTGGTGTCCCCTGCGCCTGTTTCGTCACGGTGACGGTTGGTTGCTGCGCCTCGGCCTCACGAATACGTTGGCGTTCCCGCCATGCCCGCCACCGCGTGTGCTCGGGCAGATCACAGTATTCGGACGGCCGTCCTGGCCCTCCGGTCCGCAGCACGGGCCGCTCACACCCGGGATATCCGCAGGTCAGCGCAACAACCGCAGCGGAACTTCCCGAAGCGTTCCCAGTTTCGTCGATCGACACCGAATTATCGTAGCATAACGTTAATCACGCCAACGAAACGAATTAGAACCGGCGAATCACCCACGATCATCACCGCCGATAAGTGAACATTATCGGCGGTCAGAGAAGAGGAGACCGCTCCGCCGGCGACCAGCCAGGCGGGGCGGGGTTGCGACGAATCTCAGGGCCGAGTGAGCACCAGGGGCCCGTCGTCGGTGATGGCGACGGTGTGCTCGGAGTGCGCGGTACGGGAGCCGTCGGCGGAACGGATCGTCCACCCGTCCCGGTCGAACGTGATCTTGTCGGTGGTGGCGGCGAACCACGGCTCCAACGCCAACGTCAGCCCGGGCCGCAACAACAGTCCCCGACCCGGCCGCCCCTTGTTCGGCACGTGCGGCTCCTCGTGCATCGTGCGCCCGAGACCGTGCCCACCGAACTCGGTGTTCACCGGATACCCGTACGCGGCGGCGACCGCGCCGATCGCGGCCGACACGTCACCGAGCCGGTTGCCCGGTGTGGCGGCCGCGATACCGGCGTCCAACGCCTCCTCGGTGGCCCGGACCAGCCGGGCGTCCGCGCCCGAGGCGGTGCCGACGATGACGGTGCGGGTGGCGTCGGCGACCCAGCCCTCCACCGACACGGCGAGGTCCATGCTGAGCACGTCCCCGTCGCGCAGGGAGTAGTCGTGCGGCAGCCCGTGCAGGACGGCGTCGTTGACCGACAGGCAGATCGTGTTGCGGAACGGCCCGTTGCCGAACGAGGGGGCGTAGTCCCAGTAGCAGGACTCGGCGCCGCGTTGGGCGATCCGGTCGCGCACGTGCTGTTCCAGTTCGAGCAGGTTGACGCCCACGGCGGCGCGTTCGCACAGGTCGGCCAGCACGGAGGCGACGAACCGGCCGGTGACACGCATCCGCTGGATCTCGGCGGGCGACTTCAACTCGATCAACGGACACCTCACGAACAGCCGGGTATAATAATACCGAGCTTAGCGGTGGTGGTATTGAAATACCAGCCGTACCCTGACGGAGTGGTTCGCAACCCGCTCACCCCCGAACAACTCGCCGCCGGCCGCCGGCTCGGCCAGTTGCTCCGGGACGCCCGAGCCGGCCGCGACCTCACCCACATCGCTCACGCCGCCGGGATCTCCCCGGAAACCCTGCGCAAGATCGAAACCGGACGGCTGCCCAGTCCGGCGTTCGGCACCATAGCGTGCCTGTGCGACGTGCTCGACCTGCCCATCCAGGACCTCGCCGCCGACTGGCGCGACACGCTGCGCCCGGCCGCGGCTACGGGCGCTTGACCTGCGGCACGTCCCGGGTGAACTCGCGGAACCCGACCCCGTAGTACAGGGCCTTCGCCGCCGGATAGGCGGGCGCGCCCAGGCAGCTCACGATCATCGTGTCGGCCCCGGCCGCCCGCGCCACGTGCATCCCGTGATACAGCAACGCACTGCCCAGATGTTGCTGCCGGAAGTCGGGATGGGTGCCGACCGGTTCGAACTCGGCCGTCCGGTTCGCCTCGTCCAGCCACATCATCGCCGTCGCCGCCAACGTCCCGTCCGGCGCCTCGACCAGGACGTGCAGATCGTCCCGGTAGGGCCACATCGGACGGACGTTGGCGTAGCCGAGGTCGGTGAAACTGGAGGGATACCAGGCGTCGTGGTGCGCACGCACCGCACCCTGCGGGCCGACCTCGCCGGCCGTGCGGAACCGGAACCCCTCGGGCAGCACGGGTTCGGGCACGTCGGCCAGGTCGCGGCGGTTCAGCTGCGCCCAGTAGCCCTCGCCGGACGCGGTCTGCTCGTCCACCGAGTAGCCGTGCGCGGCCAACCGGGCCAGGGCGTCGCCGTCCGCGGCCCGGGCCACCGACCGCAGTTCGGTGCCGGCGGCCTCGGCGTCACCCCAGTCCAGGATGTCGTCCAGCAGTCGCGGCCGGTCCGGGTGGACCTGCCAGGCCAGGTAGGCGTGGCTGATCTCGTGGTAGTTCCCGTCACTGCGCAGCACCCGGTAGGGCAGGTACAGCCAACCCCACCCCGCCACGTCGGCGCCCTCATACCACAACCGCCGACGCCACGTGTCGCCCTGGGTCGCGTGATCCTTGCCGTACACCCACGCCAGCTCGCCGACCGTGCACTCGTTGTTGATGAGCTCCGGCCGCAGCGCCCACACCTGCCCGGCCAGCCCCTGCATCAACCGAACCTCGGCCGGGCTGAAGTCGATCACATCGCCCATGGCCCGCACTGTGCCAGGCTCCGGCACCGGCCGTCGACGCAATTACTTGCGCCGCACCAGGGTGACGCCGTCGCGCACCGGCAGCATCACCGACTCGACCCGGTCGTCGGCGACGATCGCGTCGTTCACCTGCCGCATCGCCACGTCCGCGTCCTCCTGGCAGGCCGGGTCGACCACCCGACCGGTGCGCAGCACGTTGTCCAGCACCAGCAGCCCACCCGGCCGGGTGCGGGCGACCAGTTCGGCGTAGTAGCGCGGATAGTTCACCTTGTCCGCGTCGATGAACGAGAAGTCGATCACCGGTTCGGCGGGCAACGCGGCCAGCGTGTCCACCGCCGGGCCGATGCGCAGCTCCACCCGGTCGGCCACGTCGGCCCGCGCCCAGTAGCGGCGCGCCACCGACGTCCACTGCTCACTCACGTCGCAGGCCAGCAGGTGCCCGTCCTTCGGTAGGCCGCGGGCGATGCAGATCGACGAGTACCCGGTGAACACGCCCACCTCGACCGCTTCGCGCGCGTCGACCAGCCGCACCAGCATGGTGAGGAACTCGCCCTCGTCCTGGGTGATCTGCATGCCGACGTGCTCGGCCGCGACCTGCCGCGTCTCGGCGGCCAGCTCCGCCAGCACGTCGTCGGCCGGCGTGCAGTGGGCGAGCAGGTAGTCGTTGAGGGCCGGGTTGACGATGTCCATGACACTCCCCTTTGTCGGACTTGCCGGTTCTCCTACAGCCTGCACCCTCACCCGGTAGGTGTGCCGAACCAGGTCCGCAACGCAGCCCCCAACGAGTCGATCTCCCTAGGGGATCCGGCCCACGCAGCGTATCCGTCCGGTCGTACCAGCACAGCTTCGGCCGATGGCCGATCCGCCGACGCCACCACGTGATCCACCCGGTCCGCCCAACCGGCGGCCAGGTCCGCCAGGGATGAGGTGAAGTCCAGCAGCAACGGCCGGCCGGTACGGGCCAACTCGGCCAGCCGGGTCGACCGGCCCTCGACGGTCAGCGGGAAGTCGACCACCCACCGCCCGGTCTGCGGATGCGAACCGGTGCCGTGCCGCACGTCCGAGCCGGCGAGCAGTCCGGCCAGGCGGTGCGTGTTCTCCGGCACCGTCAACAGTTCGGCGAACAACTCCCGCAGCGCCGTCACCTCCCGGCCCGGCGCCAACAACGCGGCCTGGGCCAACGAGTGCGTCACCACCCGCTCCCCCACCGGATGCCGCTCGTCGTGATAGGTGTCCAACAACGCGGGCGGCGCCCACCCGTGCACCGTCGCGGCCAGCTTCCACCCCAGGTTCGCCGCGTCCAGCAACCCCAGGTTCAACCCCGGCCCACCCGCGGCCGAATGCACGTGCGCCGCGTCCCCGGCCACCAGCAGCCGGCCCACCCGGTACCGGTCGGCCTGCCGCGTGTTCCGATCGTCGGTGCGGCGCAACACGAACCGCCCCGGCCCGGTCGGCGGATCCATCGGCACGTCCGAGCCCAACACTCTGGCCACCGCGGCCCGCACCGCGGCCACCGTCACCGGTTCGTCGCCGGCCGGCTGGTCCCACTCGTTGGCCGTCACCAGATGCACCCCCGGCTGGGTGGAGGCGAACACGAACACGCCCCGATCGGTGCGGTGATAGGTGAACGGCGCCAACACCCCGTGCCCCGGCACCGTCAACGTCCCATCCGGACCGACCGTGCCCGGCGGCAACACCACGTGCGCCGTGTGGGACACCACCCGGTCACTGGACATCCCGACGAACTCGATCCCGGCCTGCTTGCGGACCTCGCTGTGCGCGCCGTCGCAACCCACCACGAACCCGGCCCGCACCCGCCCGGCACCGTCGGGCCCGGTGAACTCCACCGTCACCCCGTCGTCGTCCTGCGCCACCCCCGTCACGTCGATCCCCCGGCGCACCACCACACCCCGCTGCGCCACCCACTCGGCCAGGCCGCGCTCCAACTCCCACTGCGGCAACAACACCGTGTGCAGCGGGTTCGCGTCCCACTCGCCGATCACCAGCGGCATCCCGCCGAACATGTACCTGGGCGTCGGGCGGGGCGGCGCCGGATCACCGGTCAACCGGCCGTACAGGCCCCGGTGGTCCAACCACCGCACCACGTGCCCCACCAGGCCGTTCGCCTTGGGCACCGCACTGCGTTCGGTGAGCCGCTCCAACACCAGCGGCCGCACCCCGTGCAGGCTCAACTCACCGGCCAGCACCAAACCCACCGGCCCGGCGCCCACGATGACGACGTCAACGTTGTCCATGATCTCCCCCTGAGTTCTCCATACCTGCCAGTGCCATCCGGATGGCCGCCGCGATCACGTCGGTGATCGGCTCCGTGGTGCCCGACCGCATCCAGTGCCGCACCCCCGTCCGCGCCGCACCCGTCGCGACCGTCGCCACCACCATCGGGAACATGTCCCGTTCCACGTCCAGACCACAGCGTCGCGCCACCGCGGCCGCCAACCGTTCCTCGGTCGCCACGGCGGCCCGCATCGCCTCACCGCGCAACGCGGGCGACGCGTAGATCAACTGGGTCGCGGTCACCCACTGCCGGTCCAGTTCGCCCGCCGGCCGGTAGTGCGCCACCATCGCCGCCAGCAACGCCTCGGCCAGCGGTTCGTCGGCCGGGCGGGCCAGCAGGGTGTCGCCGACCAGCTCGGCCCGGTCCACCGTGACCGAGCAGATCGCCTCCTGCTTGCTGGCGAAATAGTTGTTGAACGTGCGCGGCGACACCCCGGCCGCAGCCGCGATGTCCTCCACCCGCACGTTGTCCAGGCCCCGTTGCACCGCCAGCGAGATCGCCGCCCAGCTCAACGCCTGCCGGGTGGCCAGCTTCTTGCGCTCCCGCAGTCCCACGACCCCACCGTAGCAAAACCTGCGTGCCACGCAAAAGTGCGTAGCACGCAGAATGTCAGAAAAGGTGGGACATTCGTCCTTGCTGCCACCCCGCCGGCCGAGCCACCATCGAAGCCGTGCACACCGTGCTGATCACCCTGTTCGACAACGTGCAGAGCCTCGACGTCACCGGCCCACTCGAGGTGTTCACCACCGCCAACGCCGTGACCGGCACAACCGCCTACCGCACCACCACCGCCACCCACGACGGCCGACCCGTCCACACCAGCAGCGGCCTCACCATCACCCCCGACACCCACCTCGCCGCCGCACCACCCGCCAACACCCTCGTCGTCCCCGGCGGACCCGGCACCCGCCAACCCCAACCCCACCTCGTCCACTGGCTCCGCCACCACGCCACCACCGCCGACCGGCTCGTCTCCGTCTGCACCGGCGCCTTCCTGCTCGCCGCCGCCGGCCTCCTGCCCGGCCGCACCGTCACCACCCACTGGGCACACTGCGACCAACTCGCCCGACAACACCCCGACCTCACCGTCGACCCGCAACCCCTCTACCTGCGCGACGGCAACGTCATCACCTCAGCCGGCGTCACCAGCGGCATCGACCTCGCACTCGCCCTCGTCGAAGACGACCACGACCGCGACACCGCCCTCGCCGTCGCCCGCGAACTCGTCGTGTTCCTCCGCCGCCCCGGCAACCAAACCCAGTTCACCGCACCACTACGCACCCACACCGCCCACCGCGCACCCCTGCGCGACGTCCAACAATGGATCACCGACCACCCCGACGCCGACCTCACCGTCCACACCCTCGCCGAACGCGCCAACCTCTCACCCCGCCAGTTCGCCCGCGCCTTCACCGCCGAAACCGGCGCCACCCCGGGCCAGTACGTCGACCACACCCGCCTGGAAACCGCCCGCCGCCTGCTCGAGGACACCGACCACCCCATCGACCACGTCGCCCGCCACAGCGGCTACCACACCACCGAAGCCATGCGCCGCGCCTTCCACCGCACCCTCGGCACCTCACCCGCCGAATACCGACGCAGATTCTGAAAGGACACCACCATGCAGATCGCCATCCTCCTCTACGAGCGCCTCGCCGTCCTCGACGCCGTCGGACCCTACGAAGTCCTCTCCCGACTCCCCGACGCCCAGACCGTCACCGTCGGCGAACACACCGGACCCGTCCGCGCCGACACCCGAGGACTCGCCCTGCACGTCGACCACACCCTCGACGAGATCCCCCACCCCGACGTGATCGTCGTCCCCGGCGGACCAGGCAAAGCCCTCCACCTCACCGACGGCCCCGTCCACCAATGGTTCCACACCGCCGACACCACCAGCACCTGGACCACCTCCGTCTGCACCGGCTCCCTCATCCTCGCCGCCGCCGGCCTCCTCACCGGCCGCCACGCCACCACCCACTGGAGCTCCATCGACCAACTCGCCGACCACGGCGCCATCCCCACCCGCCAACGCGTCGTCATCGACGGCAAATACGTCACCGGCGCCGGCGTCTCCGCCGGCATCGACATGGCCCTCACCCTCGCCGCCCACCTCACCGACCAGGCCACCGCCCAACACGTCCAACGCCAAATCGAATACGACCCGCAGCCGCCCTTCCCCATGCAACCCGCCTGACCGCCGGACCGGTCGACCCCGCGCCCGCCTTCGGCAACGCCCTCGACGCCGACCAACTGGCCGCCACCGGCCACAGCCAGGACAAGTCCGTCGACATCACCTACACGCACACCCTCACCGGAACCGTGGCCCGAAACCGTCGACGGCCAACCGAGCTACCGCGTCCTGACCACCAGCGACCACCACGTCATCAACACCATGTGGATCAGCAAGGCCACCGCACTACCCGTCAAGACCACCCAAACCGCCTACGGACAGACCACCGTGTCCACCTTCCAATGGCAGGTCGCCCGCGACCAGGCCCCCGCATCCCTGTGGCCCACACCGCCCGCCGGCTTCACCCACGCCACCAAGTAGATCAACCAGATGTGGCACGCCGCGGTGTCGCGGCGCGCCACATCGACCCGTCCCGCCATCATGGACACATGACGCTGCGCGACCACCTACCCACCGAAGTCAACACCGCACTCGACCGCACCACCCGCAGCGTCCTCATCGACACCACCCAACTCACCACCGCCCGCGCCCGCTACCCCGACCACCAAGCCGACGCACTCACCCGCTACCTCACCCACTCCCAAGCCACCAACACCGTCCGCGCCTACCGCACCGACTGGCACACCTGGGTCACCTGGTGCGACACCCACGGCCACACCGCACTCCCCGCCGACCCACTCGACATCGCCGTCTACCTCGCCGACGCCGCCGACCAACACACCACCACCGGCTGGCGCTACGCCCCCACCACCCTCGACCGCAAAGCCGCCGCCATCGCCGCCATCCACGCCGCCGCCGGCCTACCCTCCCCCACCCGCACCGACGTCGTCCGACTCACCCTCCGCGGCATCCGCCGCGCCCGCAACACCCAACCCCACCGCAAACGCCCCATCCTCCTGCACACCCTCACCGACATGCTCGCCCACCGACCCGACGACACCTGGCCCACCGGCACCACCCGCCGCCGCGACACCCTCCTACTGCTCGTCGGCTTCGCAGGCGCCCTCCGCCGCACCGAACTCGCCGCCATCACCACCAACGACGTCCACACCCACACCGACCACCGCACCGGCGAACCACTACTCATCATCAACCTCAACACCACCAAAACCGACCCCACCGGCGCGAAAGAACAACACATCGCCCTACCCCGAGGCGACCGACCCGACACCTGCCCCATCTGCGCCCACGCCAACTGGCTCGACATCCTCGCCGCCCACCCCGAACACACCATCCGCGACATCCTCGACCACCCCCACCCCACCGACATCCACCGCTGCCACCACCACACCCCACCCACCATCCCCGACCAACCACTCTTCCCCGCCATCAACCGCCACGGCCACATCGCCACCACCCCCATCAGCGGCCGCGCCGTCGGCGAACTCGTCAAACGCTACGCACACCGCGCCGGCCACGACCCAGCCGACTTCGCCGGCCACTCCCTGCGCGCCGGCTTCGCCACCCAAGCCGCCCTCGGCGGCGCCAGCGACCGCGAAATCATGCGCCAAGGCCGCTGGACCAACCCCACCACCGTCCACCGCTACATCCGCACCGCCAACCCACTCGACGACAACGCCGTCACCAAACTCGGCCTCTAAACTAAACCCCCGTAGAACCACCCACCACCGCATCCGAACTAGACACCGTCCTCCGCGACCGCCCCTTCGCCTTCGGCTTCGGCGGCACCAACCCCGACAAATCCCCACCCGTGTCATTCACCCGCAACACGAACGGCCGCGTATCCGTATACCGCACCACCGACACCGAACACGGATCCACCACGATCCGCTGAAACGAATCCAGATGCACACCCAACGCATCAGCCAACACAGCCTTGATCACATCCCCATGACTACACACCACCCACACCGCCTCCGCCCCATGCTCCGCGATCACCCGCTCACCATGCGCCCGCACCGCCGCCACCGCCCGCGCCTGCACCCCAGCCAAACCCTCACCACCCGGAAACACCGCCGCCGACGGATGCGCCTGCACCACCCGCCACAACGGCTCCTTCACCAACGACGACAACTTCCGACCCGTCCACTCCCCGTAATCCACCTCAGCCAACCGGCCATCCGACACCACCGACAACCCACGATCAGCCACCAACGGCCCCACCGTCTGCCGACACCGCCGCAACGGCGACGACACCACAGCCGCCACCGGCACTCCCGCCAACCGGGCCACCAACCCCGCCGCCTGCTTCAACCCACCATCGTCCAACGCCACACCCGGCGTCCGACCAGCCAACACCCCCGCCCCGTTCGCACTCGACCGGGCATGCCGCAACAAAATCACCGTAGCCACGACACGAGCCTACGGAACCCGATCAACCACCCACACCAGCCGCATCCAACGCCGCCACCGCCGACCGCAACGCCCCCACCTGACCACCCGGACCGTCCTGCGCCGGAAACGACACCGTCAACGTCGTCACACCCACCTCCGCCAACACCCGCATCTTCTCCGCCACCCGCTCCACCGGCCCCAACAACGACGTCGCATCCAGGAACTCCAACGGCACCGCCGCCATCGCACCCACATAATCCCGAGCCAGATACCGCTCCTGCACCTCAGCCGCCGCCGCCTCGAACCCCATCCGACACGCCATCTCGTTGTAGAAATTCCGCTCCCGACTCCCCATCCCACCCACGTACAACGCCGCATACGGCCGCACCGCGTCCGCACACACCCGCCAGTCCTCACCCACCACCAACGGCATCGTCGGCACCACGTCGAACCCCTCCAACGACGCACCCACCTTCGCCCGACCGGCAGCGATCCGCGCCAACTGCTCCGGAGCGAAATCCGGCGAGAAGAAGATCGCCAACCACCCGTCCGCGATCTCCCCGGTCAACTCCAGGTTCTTCGGCCCCACCGACGCCAGATACAGCGGAATCCGCTCCCGCACCGGATGCACCGTCAGCTTTAACGCCTTCCCCGGACCGTCCGGCAACGGCAACTGGTACGTCTGCCCGTCGTAGCGCACCCGCTCCCGACGCAACGCCATCCGCACGATGTCCGCGTACTCCCGCGTCCGCGCCAACGGCCGATCGAACCGCACCCCGTGCCAACCCTCCGACACCTGCGGCCCCGACACCCCCAACCCCAACCGGAACCGGCCACCCGACAACGTGTCCAACGTCGCCGCCGTCATCGCCGTCATCGCGGGCGACCGCGCCGGGATCTGCAGGATCGCGCTGCCCACGTCGACCCGCGTCGTCTGCGCGGCCACCCACGCCAACACCGTCGGCACGTCCGACCCGTAGGCCTCCGCGGCCCACACCACGGAGTAGCCGAGCCGGTCGGCCTCCTTCGCCAGCTCCAGGTTCGCCGCGTCGTTCCCAGCGCCCCAATAACCTAGGTTCAGCCCAAGTCGCACGGTCGGACCTTAGTTGATGTGTGCGCAGCCGTGCCGAAGGTACTGGTTTCGGTCGCCACTGAAGCCACAATGACAAAGATTCCCTAGATCGAATGATCGTGGTGGCGCGGTTACCAGGACCATGACCAGCCAACACCGTAGGCTCCGCGTCGTGGAACAGCGACACCTCGGTCACAGCGGCCTGCGGGTCTCCCGCATGGCCCTGGGCACCATGTCCTGGGGAGTGGACACGGACGCCGGCGAGGCGACCAACCAGCTCGTCGCGTTCGTCGACGCGGGCGGCACGCTGGTGGACACCGCCGACGTGTACGCCGACGGCGAGAGCGAACGCATCCTCGGCGTGCTCGTCGGCGACGTCGTCAACCGCGACGACGTGATCATCGCCACCAAGGCCGTCGCCCGGCGGCACAACGGCCCGTTCGGCGGCGGTGCCTCCCGGGTCGCGCTGCTGGCCGCCCTGGAGGGCTCGCTGCGCCGCCTCGCCGTCGACCACATCGACCTGTGGCAACTGCACGCCTGGGACGTCAACGTCCCCATCGAGGAGACGCTGGCCGCGGTGGACGCCGCCCTGGCCAGCGGCAAGATCCGCTACGCCGGCGTGTCCAACTACACCGGCTGGCAACTGGGCACCGCCGCCACCTGGCAGTGCGCCGTGCCCGGCCGCACCCGCCTGGTGTCCACCCAGGTCGAGTACTCGCTGCTGGAACGCGGCATCGAACGCGAGGTCGTACCCGCCGCCCACCAGCACGACATCGGCCTGCTGCCCTGGGCACCGCTGGGCAGGGGAGTGCTCACCGGCAAGTACCGGGGCAGCACCCCCGCCGACTCCCGGGGCGCCTCCCAGCACTTCGCGCCCTACGTCGAACAACACCGCACCGAACGCGCCGCCCGCATCGTCGAAGCCGTCGTCACCGCCGCCGACGGCCTGGGCACCTCACCCCTGGCCGTCGCCCTGGCCTGGGTCCGCGACCGGCCCGGCGTCGTCGCACCCGTCGTCGGCGCCCGCGACACCGCCCAACTCACCGGGTCGCTGGCCGCCGAAGACCTGACACTCCCGCCGGCCATACGCGCGGCGTTGGATGATGTCAGCGACATCGAACTCGGCTATCCCGAACGCCGCCTCGGTTGACCGATCCGGATCCCGCGACACGGCGTCCGGACGGGTATCCGGGGGTGACCAAAGCGGCCACTTCGTGGATGCTGGTGGAACGCCGACGGATCCGGAGGTAAACGGGTTGCTACGACGGGTTGGACTGATCACCACAGCCTCGATAGGCATGCTGGTGCTCGCCGGATGTTCCGGCACCCAGTCCCAGGACGACCTGCAAGCAGCACCGACCCTGGTCGCGGCCACACCGGCGGTCTCCCCGCCGCCCTCGGCCAAGCCTGACGGAACCGTCGTGTCCGTCGCCGGACCGGTGACGGCCATCGCCGTCGACCCCCGGTCCCGCACGTTCGCCGTCGCGATCCAGAAGCCCGCCCAGGTGGAGTTCCTGTCGCTGGACGACCCCCAGGCGACCCCGGTCGTGGTGCCGCTGCCCGGCGTCGTGACCCACCTGAGCTACGCCCAGGCAGGCGGGCCGCTGCTCGCACCGGTCGCCGGCGCGAACGAACTCGTCGAGATCGGCATCCTGCGCGCGGCCATCACACGTGTGGTGAAGATCCCCGGTGGACCGACCAGCGCGGCCCTGTTCGACAACAAGATCCTGGTCACCGTCCCGACGCGACACGCCATCGACGAAGTCGTCGGCACCAAGGTGACCGGCAGCATCACCGGCGAGGTCAACCCCGAGCAGATCCTGGTCACCGGCGGCAGGACCGTCATGCTCGACCGGATCCGCTCCGCCGTGTTCGACGTCAACGCCGTCGCCGGCTCCATCGGCGCCGGCCTGCGGGCCGGCCAGGGCGCCACCAACGCCGCCGTCGACGGCTTCGGCCGGGTACTGGTCACCGACACCCGCACCGGCCAACTTCTCGCGTTCTCCGCCAACCCGGTCCTCGAGCGACAGTCCGCGCCGGCCCCCGGCGTGCCCTACGGCATCGCGGTCGACACCACTCGCCACATCGCCTGGGTCACCGCGACCAAGCTCAACGAAGTGATCGGCTACCAGCTCACCGGCAGCCAGCCGGTGTTGAAATACCGACTGCCCACCGTCCAGCAACCGAACTCGGTGGCTGTCGATCCGGCCAGCGGGCGCGTCATCGTCGCGTCCGCCGACGGAGGAGGTGTTCAGGTGATGCAACCATGACCGACGGGGTGATCGACGGCGACTGGGAGTACCGGCCGCTGCGCCTACCGGCTGCGGTGTCGCGGCGCGCGGCGGCCACCCAGCTCGCCATCCAGGCCGAGTTCACCGGCTGGGAGCTGTCCAGGGTGCTGCTCTACTCGGACGGCACCCGCAAAGTGTGGGTGAAGCGGCGGCGCACCGCCGCGTTCGCCCCGGGCGGCCCCACCATCTGACCGGCCGCCACCAGCACTACCAGGTCACCCGACCCGGTAGTAATGAGTCCCGCCGACATCCGACCGGGTCAGCCGGCCCTGCAACATGAGCACGTCCAGGTGGCTCATGGTCTCCAGCACGGCCAACATCTCGTTGAACGGATCCAGGTCCGCCAACTTGCGCTCCCGCCGCGTCCACGTCATCAACGCCGCCACCTCCGCGGCCGTCGACGCGCCCTTCGCCACCAGGTCGGCCACCACGGCCAGCCGCCGGTCGTGGTGCTCCAGCAGCTGGTCCACCCGCGCGTGCACACTCGGCGACACCGGCCCGTGCGCCGGCAGCAACCGCGCATCCGGCATGCCCCTGACCAGCCGCAACGACTCCAGGTAGTCGCGCAGCGGGAACTGCGCGGGCGCCCCCTCGAACCCGATCGACGGCGTGATGTGCGGCAACACGTGATCCCCGGCGAACAACAACCCGGTGCCCGGCTCGGCGAACACCAGATGCCCACGGGTGTGGCCGGGCGTGTGCACCGCGGTCAGCTCCCGCGCGCCCACCGTCGCCGTGGCGCCGTTCGCCACCCACTCGTCGGGGAACTCCCAGACGTGCCGGTCGGTCTCCGACGGCCGGTTCAACGCCTCCAGCCGCGCCATCAGATCCGCCGCGCCCGACGCCCGCAGCCGCGTCATGAACATCGGACCCTCACCCGAACCCGGGTCAGCGGCCCGCGCGGCGATCCGCTCCAGCGTGGGCCGCTCGTTCTCCCCGAGCAGGATCGGCGTGCCGTACTCGCGGCGCAGCACCACGGCCTGCGTGTAGTGGTCGCGGTGCACGTGCGTCACCAGGAACCGCCGCACGTCGGCCACCCGGCGGTCGATCCCGGCCAGCGCCGACTCCAGCGCCTCCTTGGCCACGTCCAGCGCCCAACCGGAGTCGATCAGGACCAGGTCGTCACCGTCGACGACGGCGTAGACGTTGACCGCGCGCAGCCCGTCGGTCGGCAGCGGCAGCGGGATGCGGAAGACGCCGGGCGCGACCGAGTACACACCCGGTTCGGTCCAGTCCCGGGTCGGGTCATCGGGCACCGCAACGTCCACCGGCCGCCTCCGTCCGCTTTCCGGCACGATAACGCCGTTCCCGGCGGCGACCGCGCCGGTGAGTCGTTCATCACGATCACCGGCGTCGCGTGGGTCAGGCGCGCAGGAGGAACCTCTCCAGGACGCGGGTCCCGAACTTCAGCGCGTCCACCGGCACCCGCTCGTCCACCCCGTGGAACAACGCGGAGAAATCCAGGTCGGCCGGCAGCCGCAAGGGTGCGAACCCGAAACACCGCATGCCCAGCTTCTGGAACGCCTTGGCGTCCGTGCCACCGGACAGCATGTAGGGCAGCACCTTCGCGCCCGGATCCTCGTGCGTGATCGCCTCGGCCATGGTGTCCACCAACGCACCGTCGAACGTGGTCTCGACCGGCGGCAGGCTCACCCACTCCCGCTCCACGTCCGGCCCGAGGATCTCGTCCAGTTCCCGCTCGAACGCGGCCTCCCGACCGGGCAGCACCCGGCAGTCGACCGTGGCCTCGGCGACCGACGGGATGACATTGGCCTTGTAACCGGCGTTGAACATCGTGGGGTTCGCGGTGTCGCGCAGCGTCGCACCGATCATCCGGGACAGCGCACCCAACTTGCCGACCGCGCCCTCGATGTCGTCCTCCGGGAAGTCCAGCCCGGTCAGCTCGGACACGCCGGCCAGGAACTCCCGGACCGAGTCGGTCATGACCAGCGGAAACCGGTGCTCCCCCAGCCGACTGACCGCGGCCGCGAGTTTGCTGACGGCGTTGTCCCGATGGATCATCGACCCATGGCCCGCGGTCCCCCGGACCCGCAGTGTCAGCCAGCGAATCCCCTTCTCCGCGGTCTGGATCAGGTACGCCCGCACGTCGTCACGCACAGTGATGGAGAAACCGCCCACCTCGCTGATCGCCTCGGTGGCACCCTCGAACAGCTCCGGCCGGTTCTCCACGAGCCACTGCGCCCCGTACAGGCCACCGGCCTCCTCGTCAGCCACAAAGGCGAAGATGATGTCCCGAGGGGGTACGATGTTGTCCCGTTTGAGCCGCCGAGCCACAGCGAGGGACATGGCGACCATGTCCTTCATATCCACGGCCCCGCGCCCCCAGAGGTAGTCGTCCTGGACCGCCCCCGAGAACGGATGCACCGACCACTCCGAGGCATCAGCAGGCACGACGTCCAGGTGCCCATGCACCAACAGCGCGCCGCGCGATGGATCGGCCCCCGGCAACCGGCAGATCACGTTCCCACGTTTCCGCTGGCCAGACTCCACATAGGTGGTCTCGAAGCCGGCATCCGCCAGCTGCGTAGCGACATACTCAGCCGCCACCCGCTCCCCCACCAGAGTCTCCGGATCCCCGGTGTTGGTCGTGTCGATCCGAATCAGGTCACTGGCAAGCCCGACAACCTCGTCCTCAGCACCACTCACGGTGCCTTCCTACCATCCGCCCCGAGTTAGGCACCCAGAGATCCGTCGGCTACGCTATGCCCACATCAGCGGGCACAACCGCAGGTCCGAGTGGCGGAATGGCAGACGCGCTAGCTTGAGGTGCTAGTCCCCGAACAGGGGGTGGGGGTTCAAGTCCCCCCTCGGACACTTCGGCAGGGAAGATCTCCCCAACATCAACAAGTCCTTGAACACGCGCGGTGTGGCGGACGACTGGCCCGATCCCCTCGGTATGAGGGGCGGCCATGACTGATCAACTCGTCGCCCCGGTGATCCCGTCCTCCACCAGCACCTCCCGCACCCCGTTCCACGCATCGGGCGGGTCGCGGGCGGCCCATGCATTGCCGCTGGCCACCCCAGCCGCTCCCCCGACTGCACCACCGCAGGACGTGGTGTACGGGATGGGCCGCATCGACGCCTCCGGCCGCATCGGCGACCGCACCGTCACTCACGCCCTCGGGTGGCGTCCCGGTGACCGGCTCACCTTGACTGCTACCCGAGGTGTGGTGCTCGCCCACCGCGATCCGGCCGGCATGGTCACGCTCACCACCAAGCCCTACGTCACGATCCCGGCAGTGCTGCGCGAGCGCTGCGGCCTGCACGCTGGCGAACGGGTGCTTCTCGCCGCTGCCCCAGGTGCGGACACACTGGCCGTCTACCCACTGGCCTGCCTGGACCAGGCCATCCGCGCACATCAGCATCGTGCCGCTGGCGACGAGGGCCAGCCATGACCACCTACCCAAATACCCCACGCCAAGCGGACCTAGACGCCGCCCGCCTGCTGCTGCAACGCATGGGCCTCACCCCGACCGATCTGCTGGACACCTCCACCGATCGGCCGCCCGTGCCGACCTTCGCCGACTACATCCCCATCGTGTCGGCAGCGGTCAGCGACGGCACCCGCCGGGTATACAGCTCCTACTGGAACCGCATCCTCGACCACTGGGCTGACCGGCGCCTGGACGAACCCACCCCCTCGCAGATCAAGCAGCTCATGGGCCACGTGAAAACGCATGTGGTACCCCGCCGCAACGCCCGCGGCGGACGCAGCGCCGCCGAGCACCTCGTGGCAGCGCTGCGGTGCGTTTACCGGCACGCCGAAGCCGACGGACTGATCAACGCGGCGGACAATCCGGCCCGCAAGGTGAGCAAACCCCGCCGGCTCCCCTCTACCCGCCGCGCGGTCGCCGACACCCGGCTCGCCGAGATCAACCAGGTCGCTGCGACCACCGGCAACGATCCCGCTCTGGACACGCTTCTTCTACGCCTACACACCGAAACCGCCTGCCGCCGCGCCGGTGCACTCGCCCTACGCCCGCAAGATCTCGACCCGACCCAATGCCTCATCCTGTTGCGGGAGAAGGGAGAAACCGTGCGCTGGCAGCCCATCTCCCCCACCCTCATGACCCACCTACAACAACACGCCGACCACCGCGGCGCGCACCTCAGCGGACAACTACTGCGCTACCACGACGGCCAACCCATCACCTACCGCCGCTACGACCACCTGTGGACCCGCCTAGGCCGACACCTGCCCTGGATCGCCAGCCAGGGCATCTCCACCCACTGGCTGCGGCACACAACCCTGACCTGGGTCGAACGCAACTTCGGCTATGCCATCGCCCACGCCTACGCCGGCCACACCGACCACGGCAGCGACACCGGCGCCACCTCCACCTACATCCGCGCCACCATCACCGAAGTCGCCGCCGCGCTCGCCGCGCTCACCGGTGAAACCCATCCCCTCGCCGACGCCAGGAGAGTTGATCAGCACGCCTAGCGCGGAAGCGCCGCAACGCCGTGTCCGCCACGGTCGCTATGAGTAGCGGCGCCCATACCCACCGTGGGTTTCGGGCCAATGCACACCTTGCCGTCTGCGCCGGTGAAGACGGGCAGACAACTGGCCGCCTCGGCGCTAGGCACCAACGTCTGGTGATACCCAACTCGTGGCGGTCTCTGCTACTCCATGCCCTAATCGTGGAGGTCGCGCAATGACTCTCTGCCGCCCAGACGCAGCCAGCTAACTTTCTTCGGAAACTTTTCGGCAGAGAGGGTGCGCCTGGCGCCCGGTGGACGACAGCAAGGTGATGGAGCAGGTCGGGTCGGACTACGAGGAACTGCTCGGCGCGTGGCGGCGAGGTTGCGTCGATCGTGCCGCGCTGTTCGCAGCTGTCCGCGGGGCGATGCGCCACAAGGCGCGTCGAGGGATCAGGTCCATCACGTCGGACGAGCCGGACCCTCATGTTGTCGAGGATGTCGTGTATGAGGCGTTCGTCGAGCTTGAACGGCACGACCCATCCATCGTCACGTCCGTGGTCGGGTTGGCGGCGGTGATCGCGTATCGGCGGGCGCAGGATGCCGGCCGCAAGATCATCCGTGAGCGGGAGGGGATGCGCGACATGCTCGCCACGTTTCCGGTCGTCGCTGATCCGCAATATCACGAAGACGACGTGCGCGCAGCCGCCGAGGACGAGATACATACCCGCTACGCGCTGGAGTGCATGAGGAACTTGACCGCCGAGCAGCGCGATGTCGTACGAGCGACGATCATAGGAAACGAGACCTTGTCGGATTGGGCGCTTCGCGCCGGCAAGACGCACCAAGTGGCCAGTCGACAACGGCAACGAGCGATTGCAGCTCTGCGACGGTGTGTCAAGTCGAAGGAATCGCGCGACCACGAAGGAGGCAACCATGACCAGTGATGACGAGCTCAACAACACGATCGACGATGTGATCGAGCAGTACATCCTGTTCCTGCGTGGACGCGGTCCAGAGCCCGATCTGTCGGCACTACCTCCTGACCGGCGGGCCGCAGTGACTGAGCAACTCAAGATCGTGTCTTCGCTAGCAGACTCCGATCCAGAGCTTCCACCGATCGAGGACGATCCCGTCGCGATCAGGCTGGGCGTGACCGACCACGGAGGAGTAACACCTGTAGGCCGCAGGCTTGCTGCGACATCCGACGAGGATCATTCGGCAACCGAACATCCCGTCGACACTGCCCTCCGCGAGTTGGCATTCCGGTTTCGGCATGTGGTTGACATTGACTTCACACCGGCTGGGGCGTCCCAAGTCCCCACTGGAATGCGATTCGTCGCATTGTGCACCGCACTCGGAGATGCGGTAGCTGTGTGCGTCGCCGATGTGGACATGTGGTCGCAACAACCAGAACCAGTAGCCGCCTTCTTCCGCCACCATCCCAACGTATCGGCGGTTGGGCTCGTTTCTGAGGACGCGGAACGCGCTGTCGTCCTCGCGGCGGCGGACGCAGCTCACTCCATCGATCCAGTTCGCGGCTGGCTCGCTCCGCATAATCCGATGGCACCAGAACCGCTAGGTATCGCCCTAGGCAGGCATTTGGACCGCTGGCTTCCGGCATGGGATCGCATAACCAGCCTGGACGAACTGCTCAACGTCGGTGACATGGGTCGCACCACCTTGGAGATCAGCTCGGAACAAATCGCACGAACACTGCGCGCCAAGCCCCGACTGGCATACAAGAAAATGGCGCTGCATGCGCTGAACACGCTGGACGGCTCCGCTGTGGCTGCGGTTGTCGACGACGTTCAAGCACGGCGTCTTGCGGACGGCGACCTCATCGATCGGGTCACCGAATTGGCGAAAGCAGCCGCGACGTGATCCGCAACATCCATCTCGCCAACTGGCGGGCCTACGAGGAACTGGACCTGTCATTAACACGACCGGTCACGTTTTTCGTCGCTCCCAATGGTGTGGGAAAGACCTCACTGGTGGAGGCGGTGCGCTGGGGTTTGCTCGGTATTCCCGACGGCCGTGGTCAGGGGCGGGCCGTACGCGGCGGCCAGGAATCGGCGATGATACGCCTCGACCTCAGCCTGCCAGGATCGGTTGACGTGCAAGTTAGGCGGTCCCTGAAGCGAAGCGGTGCCACAGCGTTCGAGGCATCTGTGGACGGCGTTACCATCGACGAGAGCCAATACCACAGCGTCCTGCGCGATGCATGGTCAGCTGAGCCAGGTCTCCTGGACGCACTCATCTTCGAACCGGTTGGGACCGGTAAGAGTTCGGGATTTCCGATCCGTGACCATCTCGCTGAGGTGTTCGGTGTCCGCCCCCTGCTGAACGCGGCGACTCAACTCCAGCGGCGACGGATCGACATCGAAGCCGAGATCAAGTCGCTACGCAACGACCAGAGCGGAACGGACGCCGCGATCGCCGCAGCAAGTCAGGTGATCGTCGAGCTCGAATCGCAGGTCGAGGCCGGTGCCGCAGAGAGGCGTGCCGCGGACAAGGCGGTCATCAATCTTGAGGCGGCAGCCGCGCGAGCGGCCGATTGGGAGCGATATCGCCACGCCCTGCGTGCGCACAGCGAGCGACTGCGAGAACTCATCGCCAACATGACAACTGTCCTCGACATCGGTGATCGAGATCCCGCAGCGGTGATCTCCGACGGCGTTCGGGACGCAACGGCCACGCTTGAAAACAGCCTTGCCGCCAAGGCCGCCGCCGAAGTCCGGGCAGCCGTAGCCGCGACGGCAGCAGATATCCTCGGCACAGCTACCGATCACTGCCCTACATGTTTGCGTCCGCTCAGCGACGACGAACGAACTGCGGCACGCGCCGCCCACGGCGACCGCAGCGACCAAGCCAAAGTCGAGATTGATCAACACGTCCGGGAGACTGCCGCCGCCCGGCAGCGCGTCAACGCGATCACCCGACTCGGGCGAGCGCTGAGCGAATTGAAGGCACCACCTGAGCCCGAAGCTGAGGACCCGGGACCGGAAACTCTCACGGCGCTGGCCGAAGCCCGTCGACGCGCAGTGGAACTCGCCGAACGACAAGGCGCCCTCGCGTCTCAGCTTGGCCAGGCAAAGCGGACGGTGGCAGATCTGCGTCAAGCCGCGCAAGATCAGTCGGCGCTGCTCGCTGCTGCTCGTGAAGATCTCATTGCCGAGGTGGTCCAGAACACCCTCAACGCGGTGGCCGACCAGTATGCGACCGAACGGATCGAACCATTGACGCACGAGATCGGCCATCGTTGGAAACTCCTATTCGGTAGTGATGGCCTTCGTCTCGGTGCCGACGGACGGCTCAGCTTCCGACATGGTGATCTCGACCTCGAGCTGAGCGACCTCAGCAGCGGGGAACGCTCTACGGCACTGCTGGTCACGAGGCTCCTATTGACCAGTTCGGTGGCCCGGACATCAACCATCTGGTTCGACGAACCGCTGGAGCACCTCGATCCTCGCCGCCGTGCGGCTGTTGCACGGATCTTGGTCCTGGCCGCGCAGGCCGACGCGGTCGGGCAGATCGTCATCACGACCTACGAAGAGGAGTTGGCACGCCGGCTTGCCGCGATCGCTCCCGACATCGTCGCGCTGACCTATGCCCGCACCGATCATCGGTCCTGACAATTTCTGCCGCAGGGGGTGCGGAGCCGCTACCGGTGTCGACCTGGGGGTGAGAGCCCGCAACCGGCGGGCCAACCCCAGGAGATCCACATGGGAACGGCACAGACCAACCCCGGTGTACAGAACACCTCTGATGATCATGGGCCAGGCGAGCACAGGGCCGTCTTCGTCTTCGAGGTCGACGGCAAGCCCTACGAGTACGACCATCCCACTATCGCGGGTGCAGAAATCATGGCGATCGCAGGAATCAGCCCCAACGAAGGACTGATCCAGATCCTGCCAGACGGCACCCGCAAGACGATCGCACCCGGTGAGGTCGTCCATCTGGTCCCCGGCGTGCAATTCAAGCGCCGACCGCGTTTCAAGCGGGGCTGATCGTGTCGACGCCAACACGGCTGGAACAGCGCTTGGCGCAGGAGGCAGTCCTCCTGCGCCAAGCCTTCCCTAACGCCACTATTGACCCCGAAGCACTCGTCGTCGTTCTGACCGACTACCCCTTGCCGGCCGGCTGGTCGCATGACCACACCGACGTTCTGTTCCCGATCCCCTCCAACTACCCCGCCGGCCAGCCAGACAATATCTGCGCCCGCCCCGACCTCACGCTGGCCAACGGATCCACTCCGGGCAACAGCCAGGGCGTGCAGACCCACGCCGGCCGACGCTGGCTCCAATTCTCCTACCACGTCGACCCGAATGACTGGCGGCCGCATGCGAACCCAACAGCCGGTAGCAACCTCGTCGACTACCTCGCCGGCGCCCTTACCCGCTTTCTGGAAGCGAGCTGACACCGTGAGCAGCCTCAAGTTCACCAACCCCGACCACTGGACGCATATCGAGCAGCACCTAGCGCGGGCGCCGGGCGAACGGTTCGCGTTCGCACTCACCAAAACCCTTAGCAACAGCGCTACCGGGCCCGTCCTGCTTGTCGTGGACGTCATCCTGATCGGCGACCACGAGATCGAACGCGGCCCGCATGGCTGGTACGTCGCCGACCACGCCATTGACCGTGTCCACAACCACGCCGTGACCGAGAACCTAGGCATGGTCGAATTCCACAACCATGCCCTCGGACCCCCGGGCTTTTCATCGATCGACGAAGCCGCCCTAGCGCCCATGGTCGACTATGTGCTGGACCTTGGACACGGAACTCCCTATGGGGCTGCCGTGTGGGTGGAAGGGGCCGTCCGTGCCGACTGGTGGCGTCCAGCAGGCAGTGACGGTGTCGAACGCCGCCCGTTCGACACCGTGACTGTCCTGGGCGACCACTTGCGTGTCATCAATGCCGACGCCATCGCCGGCGAACGGTTCGTTCGGCAGCTTCCACTCCTCGGTCCGAATGCACAGGCAACCCTCGCCGCCATGCGCGTCGCCGTCGTAGGAGCTGGAGGCACCGGCTCCCACGTGGCACTCAATCTGGCCTACCTCGGCTTCTGCAATGTGTTCCTCCTCGACGATGACTGCGTCGAGATCACGAACCTGAACCGGCTCGTCACCGCCGACCATGCAGATCTCAACAGTCCCAAGACGATCGTTGCGGGTCGACGCATGCGTGCCATAGATCCACGCATCCAGATCCACACTCGACCGGGGCTCACTCCCACCGGCATGCACCCCGAACTCGGCGACGTCGACTTGATCATCGGCTGTGTCGACCACGACGGACCACGACACCGGCTCAACGAAATCGCCATCGACACCCAGACCCCCTACATCGACATCGCTACGGGCGTCGACAGCAGCCACACTCCCACCGCCCTCGGCGGCCGTGTTACCTTCGTCAGTCCAGGCGGCCCGTGTCTCACATGCCTGGATGAGTTGGACTCCGCCGAAGTCGCGCGCTGGGCCAAGCCCGCCAGCCAACAAGCCCTCGACCGCCAGCATGGCTATGGCACCAATACGCCTAATCCCTCCGTCGTCTACCTCAACGGCCTCGCCGTGCACGCCGCGTTCGCTGAGCTTGCGGCGTGGCTATCCGGGTCACGACCACCCGCCCAATGGCTCGATATAGACCTACTCGGCAACGCAGCGCGACCAGGTCTCCACGTCGCGCCCCGCGAACTGCCCGACCGTAACCCGGGATGCGTGGACTGTGGTGCGGCCCTGCACGTCCAGTGAGTTTCGTGGCCGACTACCGTGGCCCCTGCCGCGAGTGTCGGCTTCGGTGGCGTTCGGGCAGGCCCCCGCCACGGTGCACGCTGCTGTACCTGGCAGGTGCACCGCACCTCGACCATGCAGGGCACCACCGCAGCCTCAATGGCGACTTCGTGGCCGCGGCCGATGACGACTTCGTCGTCTACAGCGCGCCCTGGGCCGGCCCCGTGGTCGAGGCGTGGCGCGCCAACCTCACCCCGCTAACCGAGCAGGATGGCAGACCGCGCGGTGGACCCGCTGCGTGCAGTGGCTGCCGGACCAAGGCGACCTCGACTCCGATGTCGTCCAGGACGCCTATCGCGACTCCGAGGACCGCTACGTCCTGGTCGTCGCACTGCACTCCGGCGTGTGGACCCTCGTTGAATGGGCGAAACCCTCGCCGCGGTGGAGACCTGGACAGACAAGACCGTGCTGGCCACCGACGGTGGCGGTGCGGTCACCCTGCTGGTCTAACCCCGACCGAGGACGGGCGCATGCGCACCGACCTGGTTCCGATGAAGCCACAGACCCAGCGCGAACGTCCCCGAGCCAGGCTGGTTGCGGCCACCACCGAACCTCCACGCCTGGCGCAGGCGATTCTCTCGATCTACATCGGCCGTTCACTCGATATCTCGGACATGTTAGGCAGTTCAATCGCTGCGGTGCCCCGCGCCGAGAACCGCGATGGCAGCTACTCAAACCGGTGCCGGTCGTTCGGTAGTTGTCAAGTCAAATGAGACGGTTGGTGCTTACTGGACTGGTTGTGGCTGGTCGGTAGGCTGGTTGATCCAGGCCACCTCGGGCAACGCCGGCGGCCGGGGGCGCCGGGCGAAGCGTTCCGGGTGCGCGGCGTAGGCCCGGTCCAGCGTGACCTGGCGCTGAGTGCGGATCTGCTCGGCCGTGCCGAAGTGCACCGAGGCTGGGGTGTGCATCCCGATCCCGGAATGCCGGTGTTCATGGTTATAGGACAGGAAGAACCCCTCACAAAACGCGCGAGCGTCAGCCAGTGACCCGAACCGTTCCGGGAAATCGGGCACATACTTCATGGTTTTGAACTGCGCCTCCGAATACGGGTTGTCGTTCGAGGTTCGCGGACGAGAATGTGATCGTAGAACACCGAGATCGGTCAAGAGTTCGGACACCGGTTTGGACACCATCGCCCCGCCACGGTCGGCGTGGATTGTGTGCGGCTCGCATCCGTTGCGCGCGATGGCATCGGCGAGAAAATCCTTGGCCACGACCGCGTCCTCGGCCGCGGCGACCAACCAACCGGCCACATACCGGGAGAAGATGTCCAGGATGACATAGCACTTGTACCAGATCCCTTTCACCGGTCCCTTCAACGCGGTGATGTCCCACGACCACACCTGGCTCGGGCCGTGCGCGACCAACTCCGGGCGCACCCGAGGCGGATGAGTGGCCAGCCGGCGCCGCTCGGACACCTGCCCGGCGGCGCGGGCGATCCGGTACATCGTGGAGACCGAGCACCAGTAGCGACCCTCGTCCAACTCCCGCGCCCACACCTGCGGGATCGCCAGATCGGCGTAGGCCGGGCTGGTCAGCAGCTCGCGCACCGCCGCCCGTTCGGCGTCGGTCAGCGTCGCCGGCGGCGGCGTGCGAGGCAGCCACGGACCATGCAGCGGGCCTTTCGGGTGGGCATGCCGATAATGAGTGGCCCGGGATATCCCGGTCAACGCACACGATTTCTGTACTGATATCCGGGCCTCTCGTAGTTCGGTGAACGCGGCGGTCATGATGTCGTCGGTGGCTCGTCGTCGTCCGCACTCTCGGAGAGTTCTTCCAAGAGTGCGTGCGCTTTTCCCATGATGTCCAGCGCCAGCCTGGTTTTGATGAGGTCGGCTTCCAGTTGCGCGTTGCGGCGGCGGAGCTTCTCCAACTCGATCTGCTCGGCGGTTTTCTTGGGGCGCTTGGATGGCGTTGCTGGAGCTGCTGGTCTGCTGGCGGTCAGGGTGCCGGCGTCGCGCGCTCGTGTCCATTCGATGACGTGCGAGGAATACAGTCCCTCGCGGCGTAGAATCGCGCCTTTCTCGCCGTTGGGGGCGTTCTCGTACTCGGTGACGATAGCCAGTTTGTACTCTGGGCTGAACACCCGCCGCGACGGGCGTGGTGCGGGATCGGCCGCCGGGGTCGAGGGGTCGGGCTGGTCATCGGATGGGGTGGACACGGGCACAAGGATCTCCGATCCCGCCCTTGGCCAGGAACCCGGTACTCACTCCGGGTGTCTCACCTCAGTCTGGCAAAGAGGGGTTGGGGTCGATCGAGTTGGCCAATCCGCCATCGCAGCCACCGCGTCGGCATCCTCCGTTTGATTCGAGACGGCCATGGCCAGACCGGTTGGGAGGTAGCAACACCCCACGGACGCTGGGAGGAAGAGGGACAGGCTGACTTCCACGGTTTGCCCGTTCACGAATGGGCGCACCAGTACCTGCTAGCGCCACCCGCCAAACGAGCCGACGGCATAGAAGAAGGTCTAGGTGGGCCGACTCTGCCGACGCCCGGCTGGCACTACTGCCCGCATGCCGCGCTGACCACCCTCTTCCCCGTGGTTGACGAGGGGACCGCGGCAGACGAGGCGTCCCGCGTCGTCCGCCCTGACCGGTGCTGATCCGCCCGCATGCACGGTGTGGGCCCAGGTTCTTCGACTTTGGCAGCCGCCGGAGGCTGTCGTCGCAGAACCCTGGCTTTGCGACGCGGCCGGTCAGCCCGTGGCGGCATCGACGACCACGTGCAGGCGGCTGCCCATATCGAGCTTAACCTCGCCGTAGGACAGCAGGTGCGACCAGAACAGCGGCGTCAGGCCGCACCGGTCCTCGACGGTGAGCACGTCGTCCCACTCTGGTTCCATGGGGTCGATATCCCCGCGCCATCAACCTTTATGGGGCGAGATCGATCACAGCGACTCAGCTGAGCGTGCCGGCAGGTAGCGCGACGGAACCCCGTGCCAGGTGACTACCAACTGGTCTCGGGCACGAGTGCAGGCCACGTAGAGCAACAGGCGCTCGCGCTGCTCGACATCGCCGCGATCCTCTTCCGCCGTGGCGTCCAGCAGCCATTGAGACGGCAGCACATCATCGGACACGTCTGCCACCAGGACCCGAGCGAATTCCATGCCCTTCGCTCGATGCATCGTGGCCACCTGGACGCCCTTGTGAGTCGCTTCGGAATCGCCCGCCAGCGTTTCGACATCCAGCCCTGCCTGACGCAGCGTCCGAGCCAGGTCGTCCCGCTGGCGGTTGGTGCGCACCAGAACGCCGATCGAGTCCGGTGCCGGCCGAGTCGATGCGGGTTCACCCAGCCAGCCATTGATCGTCTCAACCGCCAGCCGGTGTTCGGCGGCAGCGCTCGCCGCCCCACGTAGGACCGGTTCCAGTCCGCTCAGCCGGGACCGATAGCCGGCCTGGTTCTCGTTCTCACCTTCGAGGTCGACCACCTGACCACCGTTGAGGATCTGGAGCGCGAAGCGAAGGTTCTGCCGAGTAGTTCGATAGTTGAGGGTCAGCTTCCGGGACCGTCCGCGCACATCGATCCCGAAGTGCGACAGTGTCAGGCGTTCACCATAGATGCGCTGATGACTGTCCTCGCAGATGAACAGATCGTTGGGAGCCCGACTGACCAGCCTGCGCAGCATCAGCCAGTGCGTTGCGTGCAGATCCTGGCCTTCATCGACGATGACATGATCGAACGTGTCGACGCGCGATCGTGCCTCCGGATCGGCGAGTATCCGGGCCGCTCGCGCCACCAGGGCGGTGAACGTCGTGGCGCCGTCGATCTCCAGGCGACGTGTGAACAGCTCCATGGCGGCCCACACCCGGGTGCGCTGCAGCCAGTTCAGGCGCACACCGCGACCCTTGCGCGGGGCCTTGAGGTAGCCCTGCTTGTCGGTGATCTCCTGCGCCAGGACCACATTGCCGTACTCCGCTCTGAGGAAGCCCACAGTCAGAAGATTCGCTTCCTGCGGTGTCAGATCAGGCAGGTCTCGTGCTGCCTCTTCCCACCGGCGGTCGGCTTCCTGATCGGTGATCACTTTCGGTACGTGACCGTCCGCCTTGGCCACAATGGCTCTGGCGATGCTGTCCACCCCGGACACGCGAACGGTGCCCGGTTCAGGTGCCGATGACGTGCGGCTGACGCGGCCTGGTCCGGCTAGTTGCGCGAGGTCAGCCTCCAGTTGAGCGGCGAGAGTCTTGGTAAAGGTGGTCAACAGGACTCTCGGGCGGCCCTGACGGGACAGGAACGCTGCCCGATGGATGGCGACCACCGTCTTCCCCGTGCCCGCACCGCCGCTGAGCCTGAAGGCACCGTTCCACCTCTCCCGATAGGCGACGGCCCGCTGGTCCGGATGCAGGAAGGTACGCCATGCACGGAAGTCGCCCTCCAGCATGGCCCGCAACTCGTCGTCATTCTCATCGGTGACCACCACGAACTGCATCCGCGCGGCCGGGTGCTCGAACGCCTTGCCAAGGTCGTCCGATGCGACCGTCGCGTCGTCGGCCGGCCCGTAGAGCTCGCGGATCTCGTCGAGTGAGCCACCGTAAGCGAGTTGAAGCAGCACGTCGCCCTGCCATTCCGGTACCGCGAGGCACAACTCCTGCAGGGCGTCGTCATCGGTAAGCTCGACCGCACGTCGGGCGGCCTCGTCGATCAGGCCTATTCCAGTGAGTTCGGCGACGGTGTAGGGCAGCACTCGGCGCAACTCGTCGCTGGTGGCGGACTGAGGATGGTCCTGGGTCTGCTTGTGCATCACATCGCGGACGTCCTGGTGCCGCAGGACCTCGGCGATGCCGTTGACAGGATTCACCCGCAGTTCCAGCGTGGCGGCCAGTGTGTAGGCGTCGTCATGTGGCTTGATCGCCGCGAGCAGATAGAAGGACTGGCCGTCCGTACTCATGTCGAACAACACGGCGCGATAGTTGAGATCGACCCGGGCCGTCCGCACTCGCTTGTCCAACGCTCCCTGCGGCTTTTTGAAGTCCAGGCCGGTGAGGTCGGGATCGGTGCTCAGCTTCCGGACGAAATCCCACGCCTTTGACTTCAGCGAACCGTCGACCTCAAGATCCTTGTGGAAGTCCTTCGAGAACACCACCGACACCGGTCATCATCCTTTCTCCGGACCAACGGCGGACGAGATCACGCCAGGGTCTGGTGGCAGGACCGTCCAACCATCGGCGCGAAGTGCGTTGCCAGGTCCGTCATCGCCTTCGTGACCGTCGAAGAAGACCGCGATTCGGCGTTCCGGCCAGGCCAGATCGATCACGACTTCACCCTCGAACGCCTCGAACCCGAGTTCACCCACCCGCACGTGCCGATCCACCAGATCAGAGATGAGCGCGTCCGCGGCGTCCCCGAACATCCCGATGAAAGGCGCCCAAGCCGTGTCAACCTCGACGCTCGCCGGTCGTGGCTGCACTGTCCGCGAGGACTCACCGCCGGGGACCGGCAGCGAGGTGGTTCCGGCAGTGAATTGCACGGTGCCCAGGAACTGCAACAGATTGGACAGCGCGAGCCAGTCCCGCCACGACCGCTCGTGCGCGGGCGCCGCGATCGTCTCGTTCCTGTCGTCGACACCGAGATAGACTCTGACGGCGCTGGGGAATGTGACGTCGATCAGCAACCCAGCACCACCAGCGGATTGCCGGACGAGCAGCCGCTCACCTGCCTCGGCATCGTGGATGGGTTCCCCGCGGAGAAAGGCCGCCAACGCAAGCGGCACGGATGGCGGATCCACCCTGATGCCGCCAGCCTTGTTGTCGCCGCCCGTCAGGGCGAGCGACAACGCCATGGCAGGAGCTGCCCACGCGTCCTCATGAGGTCGGCAGAGGTACCGCGTCAGCAGGGTCATGGCGTCACCCTGCAACTCGCCGGCTGTCGCCCGGCGTGGCCCGAACAGCTTGGGACTCTTGGCGAGACGAGCCAATGCGTCACGTTGGACACCGGTCAGATAGGGGTAGCCGGTCGCTGGAGCGTCATTGAGTGCCTGTTCGAAGGCGTCGAGGTCGTCATGGGTGATCGCCCACACCACATACCCCTGGGCCCGCAGGCCGGCGCGTTTGTCCGCGTCGTCGGCGAGCCGATTATGCTCAGCGGTGGCGTGGAATCGCCGGCCGTCGCAGAACACCGCGATGTCGGATACGGAGCCGTCCTCGGTCCGCAGCAAGAAGTCCGGTTGCACGAAACCCAATTTCGGCTGGGCCACCATCGTCCATGTGCGACTACTGTCCCCCGCGAGATCCAAGCGGAACGTGAGCTGGTCGCCGCCCGCTCCGGGTGACACGCGAGGTTCGCCCTTGTTCTTTTTCGCCCAGGAGGTCAGTAGCGCGCGCAGGCGCAGCTCAATCGGGGTCTCGTGTGGGCTCACGGTGATCTCCCGCAGCGAGCGGAGATCCTGTGGTTGCCACCGTGCCAGGATGTCGTGCAACAGTTCCAGCGCGCGGTCCCGCCGCACGTCGGGCACTGCCGAGGGCGGAACATAGGGCAGCAGACACCGGTGGCAGGCCGCGACCGGCTGCTGTGCACAGATGCACTCCTCCAGCGTCTTGGCCGCGGCTGCCAGCAGTTGCCGAACCGCTTCCGGGTCGGCGAACTGGGCGAGATAGCCCGTCCCACCGGGCACGGTGTCGTGCAGTACCAGCAGGTACCGTTCGCCGCGCCGGTCAGGGTCGGGGGTAACCAGCACATCGAGGTGGTCCGGTTCGCCACCCAACACCTTGCGTAGGCCCAACAGCAAAGCAGCACGTATGGACTGCAGCAGCGTGTCATCGGCGATCACGATCGGCGGCACTAGCAGCCGGACGGCCTGGGTCCGCAGCTCGTGCAGCAGCCCGACCGACACCCAACCGTCCGGATCCGTGACCCGTCGCTGTGGACACCATCCGCGATGCCGCGCATCGGTCAGATCCCGCACCCGGGGCTGGGCCGCAGGCACCACACCACAGTGTTTGCAGGCTTGGAACAGCGGGGCCTGGACTGCGTGCCCACCCAGGATTCGCTCGGGGCCGCCGGCATCGGCGCGGCCGAGGTTCACCCAGCGTATGTCGGCGATCCTGGCGAACTCCGCCCCGAACGGATAGTCGCTCAATCCCCAGGCGCGGGTGATCTCGGACTGCGGAACGTCGACTGCGTGCGCGATGGTGAACCGGGTCCGCTTGCGATCTTCGTCGTCGTCGCCGAAACGGGCGCCGTCGCGGGAGGCAAACGCCGACACTTTCCGGAACCGAACCGTTTGCAGTACCTGTCCTGTGTCGGCGGCCCGGTTGTCATGACAGCGCGGGCAACTGGTCGGGCCGTTGTCCCGGGCCGACCAGCCGCACGACGGACAGAACCGCCAACGCAGCAGGTTTGGATTGCGTTCAGTGCCCAGGTCAACGGCATCGATGTTGATCGCCGCACCGGAGACGTAGAAGGTACTGCCGGGAGCCAACTCGTACAGTGCCACCTGGCTGCCGCGTTCATAGGTCGTCCGCTCGACAGTCGACTGCCCGGTGCGCTCGTCCGTCCAGGTGAGCCCGACATCCAACCGTGTGCGATCGTCCAGCAACGTGTAGTTGGGCAGCAGACCAAGACCCTCGAAGGCGGTGATCCAGTACTGACGACTCATCGCCGAACGCTGACCGGTCGCCGCCCGGTATTCGCCGCGTACCCGGTTGAGGTCACGCTTGCCTGCGTCGTCGAGCAGGTTCGCCTGCTTGAGCAGGCGGGTGACTTCCTCCTCCAATGCGGCGGCCCTGACCCGCAACTCGGCCATCTCCTCGATCCAACCGCGCACGGCGTGTTCGACCTCGCGCTCCATCGGTGACACCAGGTCCCCGGCCAGACCAACCCCGGCCCATTCGGCCAGCGTCGCCTCGGTGGTGCCCGTGATGTGGCCGTGAAACCCAGACAGGAAGTCGGCCACATAGTTGGCCGCATTTGCCCGAGCGTCGCGCATCAGGTCGCGGAGCCACGAGCCCTCCGCAAGGCCGGTAGTGAGCATGCGACCAGCTGTGCGCGGCGGCTTCACCCCACCCGACCTGGCTGCCCGGTCGATCAGTGAGGCCAGGTACTGTCGGCGGATGATCTCCGCGGCGTCCAGGTAGCACGCCGGAGGCGTGACTTCGCCGGCGATCATGTCCAGCGGCTCGCTGAGCCAGTGCAGTTCAATCCCTCGGCCGGGCAACACGGCGAATACCAACGCGCTACCTGTCTGCCGGCCGGCACGGCCGACCCGCTGCACGTACCCGGCGACGCTGCGCGGCAGTGAGGTCAGCCCGACAGCGGACAGGTCGCCGATGTCGATGCCCAACTCCAGCGTCGGAGTACACGTCAACACGTTCGGCGCGTCGGCCGCGGTGCTGGACTTGAACTCAGCCTCCAGCGACACCCTCGTCGCGGCGTCCAGCAGACTGGTGTGCTCGTGCGCCGAGATCCGCCGCACACGCCCCGAGGAGTACAACTCTCGATAGTAGTCGGCACCCAGCCGGGTCGGTCGCAAGGAGCCTGGGCACTTGTTGCGCATGCACGGCCCGTCCGTCAACTGACCAGCGATGTCGGGCGTACCGGGAAACCGCAGCGAACACACATCGCAGCGCAGCACAACACAGTCGTTGTTCGGCTGTCCCACGTCAACCGGATCGAGCACGATCGAGTCGGGTTCGAGGTAGTAGACGGTCGCACCAGTCTTGGTGGCAGCGGCCGACACGATGCCCTCGGCGTGCAGATGCTCGAACAGGCGACGAACCAGATGAGGCGCCTCCGACTCGGCGATCCGCAGTGTACGAGCGGTCCACCCGCAGTACCAGGTGCCCTTGGCCACCACACTGTCGAACGCCTCGGAGCGGGCAGCGGTCGTGGGGAACGCCGGCGCCGGGCGGCCGGTGGGGAAAGCCGGCATCTCCGCCGGCCGACCGCCCCAGATCGACCACCGGTTGCCGTCTTCCCGCAGGTAGGTAGTCAACCACTGGTGGTTGATCCCGCCCTGCAGGCGCATCCGTTCCAGGACGCCACGAATCCACGCCAGCGGGTTCGCGTCGGCCACGCCGAGGTCGAACTGCGGGCGGTCCTCGCGGTGCTCGGCGAGCACCTCCAGTGCGACGCGGGTCAGCCGCTCCGGCGCTCCGGCATCGACATGCGCCGTGATCGTGCCCGTCAGTTCCAAGGTGCGGCCAGTGCGGGCATTGAGACCGAACTCCAGCGCTCCCGCGAACTCGATGCGCTTCTTCACCCTGGCCCGTACGCTCGGCCGGCATCGGCGCTCCGCCCAAAACTCCCGGAACCCCTTCTTGTTCTCCGCCAGATCCGGCGGCAGCAACGAGAATCGATCCTCCGGAGTCTTGGCCGTAGCGAGCAGAGCACCGTCGAGTTCGGCCAGGGTAATGCGGTCTTGTCCGGTGGCGCGGCGGATCAACGACCGGAAGTTCAACGCATAGGAACGTGCCTCGATGAACCCGGCCCGGTGCGCCGCGTCCTGCACGCTGTCGGTGAACACCAGCGTCTTCTTCTGTTCGCGCTCGACGTCCGCGCTTCCGAATAGGTGACCCAACGACACCGAAATCAGTGTGGCGACCCGGGACCCCAGGAATCTAATGCCCTCATCCAAACCGCACGAGGGACATCGATCTTTCGTCGACGCGTCATCGTCGGGGGTGACGAGCACAGGTAGGCACTCTCGCTCAGCGCCAGGCCGCTGTGCCATCAGCTCAAGCGTGACCGGGTCCAGCCAGGACAGCGGCGCCAGATCATCGGCCTGTTCTTCGCCCGGAGCGTGGATCATGGCACGGAACCGGCCGGTCTTCCGCACACTCTGCTGTCGGATGATCTGAGTTCGAGTCTCCAGTTCCAGCTCCCGCGATCTGCGTGCCGATCCCCATCCGGACCGCCCACAGTGCCGACAGTAGATCGCCGGCAGGTACCGCTGGTCGACATCGGTCCGCGGCCCGTCAAGTCCCCAGCGGAACTCCGGCACCGCGGCCACGACACGATCGACCCGACTGACCTCACGGATCCACAGCTGAATCTCCACCTGCAACAAAGGTCGTTCACCGGAGCCAGCACAGGCCAGTGAGAGCAGACCGAGAAACTCGCCGACCGCCCGCTCCCCCGCATCGTTCCGGGCGGTCGCCCAGACCGGCGCCACGTCGCGTACAAGATCCCGCAACGAGCGCGGACTCGCGGCGGTCGCCAACAGCGCGGCGGTGAGAGGGTGCCGCATCAGCCGCCGACCAAGCCGATCCGTGTCGGACACGATGCTTGGATCGTTATTGAGCCCTTCGGGGTTGACCTCCGAATTGGTCACCGGGTCGCGGAAGAACACCCGTGCGACCTGGGCCAGCCGATCAAGCTGGCGCTGCCCCTCCAGTGGTTCTGGCAGTTGCTCCAGCATCGGCAGGGCGTCGTATTCGTAGCCGTCGACCTGGTCTACCCCGCGGAGCCAATCCTCCGCGTTCAGCCGCTGTTCGCCGATGACCGCGTTGATGCCGAACGGCTCGCCGAACACCCGGCCGGCGAACTCCAGCAATTTCCCGCCGGCGTCCTGGCCCTCCCCCAGCGTCGCGGAGGTGGCAACCGGGGTGACACGACCCAATGGCCGGCCCGGTTCCGATACGCCTAGCGCCATTCCCAACCGGCGCAACAGCATCGCTACGTCCGTGCCCTGCGCACCGTCGTAGGTGTGGAACTCGTCGAGCACGACGTACTGCATGGACTCGTGCGACTGCGACCACAGGCCCGCGTCCTCCGGCCGCAGCAGCAGGAAGTCGAGCATCTTGTAGTTGGTCAGCAGGATGTCCGGCGGGTTGTCCCGCAGCTCGCGACGTTGCTGGAGCAACCGACCGAACCCGGATTCGGATCCGGCAGTGGAGTCGCCGGTGTAGAGACCGACGCTGACCTCGGACAGTGCCTCGGCATGCTCGTCAAGCATCGCGGCAATGCGGCGGCCCTGGTCGTTAGCGAGCGCGTTCATCGGATACAGCACCAGTGCCTTGATGCCAGTCCGGCCAGCGCCCTTCTCTCGGCGACAGTGGTCCAGAATCGGGATCAGGAACGACTCCGTCTTACCCGAACCGGTACCGGTGGTGACCAGCGTCGGATCGGGCCGCCCGCGCTTGGAGCTTAGCCGTGCGAACGCCTCGGCCTGGTGCCGGTAGGGCTCGAAGCCAGATGGCGACCAGTCGAGCGCCTCCGCCCAGCCGTCCTCAGCCTGCTGGAATGGCAGCTTCAGTCGCACGAAGGGGCCGCGGAAGATCCCGTCCGCCGGATCGGTCAGGAACGTCTCCAGCCGCTCTCGCACGTCGTCGTCGGCAAGGGCGAAGGTCGTCGACAGGTATCCGGAGAGCGCCCCGCGCAACTCCTCAGCGATCAACGATGGCAGCACGTGCCCCCCTTACCTGGACCGGCTGCGGTGTACACAGGGCTAATCGGTTGGTCCGACACGATCCGTTACCGCCGCGCCCGCAACCGCTCGGTCAACACTTCGTGGGCACGGGTCATGTCCTTCTCCCGGTCCACCGGCGTGAACGGGAGGACATATCGCCCAAGATCAGCGCGATCCCCCTTTTTCTCGTACTCCTTCAGCACCTCAACGGGCACCTGCCGACCGTTTACATCGAACCGCATGGCCTTCTCGGCCTTACGTAGTACACCGAACTGGGTGCGATAGATCGTGCACAGTTCCTCGGCGGTGATGTCCAGCATGATCGCGGCGATCGCATCGATCTCTACCAACGCCTGACGGCGGTCAAAGCTGGTCCGTAGCGGCGTTCCATAACGCCAGTCAGCTGTCACGTCACCAAGTGCTGGCCGATCAGTGCGATCATGGGTCCAGGAGTCCGACTGCCAAGTATAATTGTACAGTTCCGCCCAAAGATCCTCGTAGGCTCTGGTCATACAATTAAGTCGAAGCGAGCGGAGAATCAAGCTTGACTCAAGGGAGTGATGCCTTACATGTGGAAAGCGTGAAACTACTTCACCGTAAAGGTCAGTTTTTCCGGATACTTTCACAACAAAGTCCACAACGATGGAGCACCAGATCCCGGAAGCAACCGCAACATCAGCTGATTCCATCGAACCCAAAGACAACACCGCATTCACATGAGTAGCGCCTTTGGGGATAAGTGAAGAATGTAGGGAACGAACCGTCGATGAGTCGACCATACGGCGCCACGCAAGACGCCAGAACTGATTACTCGACTTTCCATCCCAAGCCGGATAACCGGCGATATAGATGTCGGGCTGTTTCGCTCGTTGATAGTTGGTGCGCGGGATCGCATCTTCACGCAGCTCTTCCAGGTCCCACACTTCGTAGTCCTGATTACTCCGCATGGTTGATCGGGGCTGTTTGGCAAAGGGATTGGCCACCGTCAGATGAGGTCCTTGCAAGATCACGTCGTCCCAAGACCCCGGCACCGCAGACCGCGATTCAAAATAACCCCGAGCACGGTCTGCGCGTTCATGCCAGCCAGCCGTCCAATCAAAGTCAATGACGCCGAGGCGAGGCGCGCGCGCGATCTTGTCCAGCACGACCTGGCTCGACTTGTTGACTGGGCGTAACATGCGCGCCTCTAGTGGGGGGGTGCCAGGCTCGTCCACCAAGTCAGCCCACCTCGCCAACAAGGATTCGTCTACCTCAACGATCCGACTGCGGTGCGGCCTCACATCCCAGTCATCCAGTTCATCTTTTACACCAGGTTCAGCACCAGATCCATCGTGAACGAACGAACGATCGACCGTTTCAGGAAGATAGAGCGACGATATGTTTAGGAATTGCGCCGGGCGCAGCGATCCGTAGACACTTACGCCGTATTCTCTCGTATGCATGATCTCGAAAAGAATCTTCTCATTTCGAAATCCCCAATGTCGGCGCAACCGGTGGTATGTTTCTCGCCTCAGTCCACCAGCGCGAGCTTCGGTGAAATGTGATTCGGGGTGGATCAGGCCTACGATTCCGGTCGAGCACATTGATCGCCAAGTACGGTCCATGAAACAGCGATACAGATCAGGTTGAGTGCCGGCCAGCACGGGCCGGTCTACACCGCTGCCGAGTTGCTCACTCAAGCCGGCGATCGAGGCCCGCTCGTTCAGATAGTTATCCGCGTAGTGTGTCAGGGCACGGGACCTGTGTTCGGCGACTTCGGCGTTGGAGGGCTTGTCTGCCAAGCCAAACCAGGCATCGGTCTCGGCTAGCGTGAGCGTTTCGTCCCAGGTGGGCCGTACCCAGGGCGGGTTACCGACTTGGAGGTCGAAGCCGCCGCGTTCGAAGACCGGCGAGAAGTCCAGCTCCCAGTGGAGGAAGCCCTCCCGCTCCGCGATCTCCTGGCACACCATCAGCCACGGATGCTTCGCGAGCACCCATTCCAAGTCTCGGGCTCCATTGAACTCCAGGTTGACCCGCTCAGCCTCGCCGAGCTCCACCCAGCCCTCGGCGTCGCCTAGTTGCGCCTGGCCATTAGGCTTGCCACCGGCCGCGACGCCGAGCAGTCCTTCCAAACCATCGAGCCAGCGCTCCCAATCTGGCGGCGGCACCTTGGTGGTGATCGGCCAGTACCAGAGCGCGCACCAGGCGTCCATCACGCGGCGGAGCCTGCGGTACGCGCCGTTCTGGTCAGACATCGAGGTTTCGATGTCCTCCCGGCTGACCGCGTCGGTGGACGAGTTCAGATCGTCGGCACCCCAGACATCGATGCCGCGCCGGATCTCGGACTCGGCGATCCGCAACCTGGTCCGAGAGAACTCCCACAGCTTCTCCACCCGTCGGGCCAGCCGCAGCAGGCGGTCCTGCTGACCCTTGTCCGGCGCCTTGTGAATCACCGAGCGCCATGCCTTGAGCGCTGTCACCTCGTCGGGACGTAGTTCCTTGGCTTCTTTCGTGTCGACCACCGCGGCCCAGCCGTGACTTGGCAGCAAGAAGTGATGTATCTCGTTGACGTCGATCGCTTCGGCCAACGGCCGGTCGTCGGGTACCGTGGTGAGCCACGCCTTCTTGCCCAGTGTCGGCTTCGGGTAGACAGCCCGCCGGGCACCGATCAGTGAGTTGCCGCGTTTGAGGTGTAGGCCGAACCAGGGCGCTCGCAGATCGGGATGCATGGAGTTAAGCCACAGTGATATCTCAGCGAACTCGACGGCTGTGTCGTTGAGGTCGACGCCGTAGCACTGGTGCAGGCTCAGGTACGCCTTGACCTTCTGCAGTTCGGCCTGGAACTCCTCGGCCGGGATCCGTTGGTCGAGTTCCCCTTGGCGGCGCTTCAGGTATTGTTCGGCCAGTTGGTTGACCGCCTCGATGAGGAACGCGCCAGAACCCAGCGCCGGCTCGCACACTGTCAGGTCGAGTATCGCCGACGCCGGCGTCGTGTCACCGCCCTGATCGAGTAGCTCAGCCAACGAGTGCGTGACCACGCAGCGGGTCAGGACTTCGGGCGTGTAGTAGGACGCGCTGCGTTGACGGTCCCGGCCGGACAGTCGGAACACGAACGTGCCGGTGCCATGGCGAACGCGCACCTTCTCGCCGGTCTCCGGATCCTTCTCCCTAACGAAGACATTGTTGGCGTCGTCCTCGTCCACCCCGAGTTTGCGGGCGAGTTGTTCGGCCTTGGCCACGGGCACCACCCACGTACCCTTGGTCCGGTCGCCACCACGCGCGACCTCGTACAGTGGTTCTTCCGCGAAGAACCCGGTGTACGCCATCAGCCCCTCGTACACGGCGCCGAGTTGGTTGATGCCCAACTGCGCGTAGGACACGAACCCGCGATCGCGACCTCGGCGCTCCTTAGACAGCAACAGCTGGTCCAGCACCCGTTGGAGACACCGGTTGCCCAGCTTCACCTCATCCACCAGTGTGGTTGCCTTGGGCTGGAACAGATCCGCCCGCAGCGACTCGAACCGCAGCCGCCCACCGTCGTCGGCTTCGTTCCCGTTGGGCACGAATCCCTTGTCCACCAGGATGAACAGCCGGTGCAACGACTCATACAGGTGGGTACCACGGCGGGCCGTATCGCTGGCCAGCGGCACACTCACCAACTCGCGCAACCGGTCAAGACCATAGCCGGCGGTGTATTCGGGCGCGTCCACCGGCAGTACGCCCAGCTCGGGACGGGCTTCGGCGTAGAGCAGGAACAGGATTCGGTAGAGGAAGCGCAGTGACTGGCGGGTCAACTGGCGAGCGAGGTCGGGCACTCCGTCAATGGGCAGGCCAGCGGCACGCCGTCGGTCGACGACCTCGGTAGCGACGAGTTCGATGGACAGCCGAACCCCGTCGCGGAGGTCCTGGGACACCCCGACGGCGTGTTTCACGGACTCGTCGAGGCATCGTTGTAGCAGGCAGGTGCCGTCGGCCGCAGGTAGCAGGGCGTCCGCGCTCAACAACGCGGCGACCGTCTCGATCTCACCGACCGCGGTGGTGTCCCGCCGTTCGGCGACCGTGGCGAGGTCCACTGCCAGCCACCGGCCCTCGGGCCAGCGTTCGCGCTCGGCGAGCAACGCCCAACCACCGGCCAGTACCAGGATGAAGGCCGGTTGATCCGCGGGTGAGTCGGCCAGGAAGAGGGCCGACAACGCTCGGGCCGTCGCGGGCTCGGGCTTGTCGCCCATCATGAGCGGGGCCACCAGCCGGCCGGTGGCCTCGACGTCCAGGACATCCTCCACGCTGCGAGCGTCGCCGGCTTGCACCACCAGCAGGTGCACGCGGCCGGAGTCCCGGAACACGGTCGCGGGGATCGTCAGCTGTTCACTGCCGCGCCACGTGGTGAACGTCTCGATCGGACGATTCAGCTGCAGAGCGCAGCGCACCTTGCCGTAGAGCTTGGAAAGCCCGGTCGCCGGGTTCTCCCGACAGGCGGTGAGGGTGGTGACGAAGCCAACTCCCAGGGCGGTCAGGCCCTGCCGGGATGTGGTCTGGTCGGTACTCTCCCGCTCCGCCCAGTCCTTGCGCAGCGCGCGGACCCGGTTGCCGAACTCCTCGACGAGGTAGTGCTCGGAGACGAAGTCACCTTCGACCTTGATCGAGTCAAACCGGGTCACTTCACTTCCTCCTCCGGCACGATCAACGCGAGCACCCGAAGCATGGGTTCGTCTCGAGCGGCAAGGTCGTCAAGCAGGTGCTGCGCCTGCGTCTCGTTGGCGACGATCTCCCGTTCCACTCGAGCGCGATGGGGCGGCGAGAGATGCTCCGCGAGTAACGCACTCCCCGCGCGCCATTTCTTGATCCGTCCTGAAGCCTGCATCAACGGCTGTGCGAGCAGCATCTTGCGCTGCACCTTGATGCCGTCGAAGTAGTCACGCATCTCCCTGACCGCCCGGGGAACCAGCGCCTGCAGGGCATCGACGTCGATCACACTGCCCGTATTGATCCCACCGTCGCGGACGCCCGCCTTCTGCAACAGCTCACGCACGGCGTCCTCCTCCACAATCGCGGGCGGGAAGTCCGCGTCATAGAACGTCAGGCCGATCAGGCTGCGCAGCACGACCTGGCCCCGGTTGTTGGACAGCGTGCCCAAGCCGATCACCACCGGCGACTCGACCGCACCGGTAGCCACCGGCACCTCATTGCGACCGAACCGCGACAGTGCCTTGTCCGCTGCCCAGTCCAGCACTGGGTGCAACGGGCCGAGAAAATGCGCCTCCGGCCAGGATGTCGTCGATCCGACGGCGTTGCGGGCACGATCCAGCTCGGCGGCGGCGACCGGCTCCTCCACCGCGAGGACCAGTCGTTCCCGGATCCGGCGTTGCGCGAGGTAGGACTGCGGAAGGGCGGCGAGCCGGCTCATCAGGTCGGCGGGCGGCACGAACTCGACGACACCGTCACCAACGTGTTCGGTCCATCGCAGCGCTCGGGCCGGATCGTCGTACGCCTCGTGTAGCGCTGTACGAAGGAAGTCCAGCTCGGACCGGAACAGGTCGTGGGCATCGATCATCGCGGGCACCTCCGGCACCTGCTCGCCTGCTTGAGCGAACAGCTCGTCGAAGTCCCAGTCGCCCGGATCGCCACCGGGATCGGGGATCAACTCATCGAGATCGCGGCCCCCGGCGATCGCTTTGGCGATCTCCTCCTCCTCGGCCTTCTCCGAGCGCAGCTTCATCAACGAAGCGGCGTCGCCCAGGGCCTGATGCGCCGCGTGCTCCTTCTCCAGCAGCTTGGCCAGCACACGGACATCACCGGAGAGGCGCTCGTTGTCGGAGGTCGACGCCAGCGCGACGATCTGCGGCGAGTGCTCCTGGCCGTAGCGGTCGATACGGCCGTTGCGCTGCTCGATCCGGATGAGGCTCCACGGGATGTCCACGTGCACAAGCTGGTGACACTGAGCGTGCAGGTTCACACCCTCGCTGGCCACGTCACCGGTGATCAGCACGCGGACCGGGGTATCGGCCCGCTTGAATTCCTCGACGACCTCCATCTGCTGGACGTCGGGCATGGCCCCATACAGCATCTTGAATGCGGCCGAGGGCATGCCCAGCTTCGCCGGGAGTTCGGCTCGCAGCCATTCCAGCGTGGCCACGCGTTCGCTGAACAAGACAGCGCGCTCGTCGGAGCCCTTCTTGATGCCGATCGACCGCAGGTGTTCGACCAACGCGGACAACTTCGAGGACTCGGACTTCTCAGACGCGTGTGACAATGCACGCAGTCGGATTAGGGCGGCGCGCTCGGTCTCGTCCTCGTCCGATCGCAGCAGGCCGAGTCGGTTGTTGACCGTTTCGGTGAGGGCTGCGGGCGACGACAGGAACGCCTTGACCAGCGTCCACGGGAACAACGACCTACCTCGTCCGGTATGCGGAATGCTACCGCTCTCCGGATAGAGCCAGGTACCGGCGAGTTCGTCGATGACGGCTTCCTCGGCGTCGTTGGCCGGTACGCCGATCACGCGGGGTTCCAGACGCTCGGCCCAGCGATGGCCCACCTCTGCGGCGACATCGGGTGAGTGGCGGTGGCGCCGAACAAACAGGTGCTGGATGTCGGCCATGCCGTAATTGGTCGGATCGATGATCGCCGTCGGATCGAGCAGCTTGATCAGCTCAGCGAAGGACTCGCTCTTGCCGTTGTGCGGGGTCGCCGAAGCCAGGATCAGCGCGTCGGTCATCGGCGCCAGTACGTTGGCCAGCTTGTTGTTGAGCGTGGCTGAGTTGCTCAGGTTGTGCGACTCGTCGATCACCACCGCGTCCCAACGGTGTTTCTCCAGGTGAGCTCGGTAGCGGCCGGACTTGAGCGTGTCCACCGAGACGATGACCTTCTTGAAGAAGGTGAACGGGTTGCGGCTGGCCGGCAAGGTCTGTCGAACCCGCTGGATGCCGTCGCTGTCCAACCGCACCAGTGGAATCGCGAAGCGCGTCCACAACTCGTGCTGCATCTGTTCGAGCACATGCCGCGGTGTCACCACCAGCACTCGTTCAGCCCTACCACGCCGCGCCAGTTCGGCCAGGATCATGCCGATCTCCAGCGTCTTTCCCAGACCCACGGCGTCGGCGATCAGGATGCGAGGCCGAAGAATGTCCGGCGAGAGCGCCTGCGCCACCGCCCGATACTGGAAGATCAGGTCGTCCGCGAGCATTCGGTGGGCGACGGCCAGACGAGTCTCGTGCAGCGGCAGCGGCGTCTTGCGCAGGACCGACTCCAGCCACAGTCGCGTGCGCCGAAAGCCCGGCGAGTCGTCGCGGACCAGTCTCGCGCACGAAGGATCCAACGGCTCGACATTGTCTTCGAGTTCGGTGTAGAAGATCGCTTCGGTATTCCGGACCAGCTCAGACAGGCCGAGGCAGTCGAGCCTCCAGCCCTCACCCGCTGCCTCACAGGAGTGAACGAGCCACTCCTCGTCCCGGACGACCACTGTGCTACCAGCGGCGAAACCCGCCGTCGCGACGGTCGCACCACCGCCGGCCATCAAACCTCCCGCACGTCCCGACCTCATGAAGGACGATAGCCCGAACTCGCCCGTAACCAGGCTGTTACCAACGTGCACGGAGAGCTACCAATACCGGTATCGAACAAGGCTGGGCAGTTGTTTCACCCGATCTGGCTACACGGCGCGGCACACGTGGGCGACTCGGTGACTTGTCGTTGGACTGCTGCGAGATCCTGCAGCGCAGGAACAGCCGCCACCGCGACTCGTACGCTGATGGCGATCAACAGGGCCGCGACCTGCGGAGACTATCGATACGCTAGCGGATCGTTTTGTGTCAAAGAGCCCATTTGCGGACGTCACCGGGTCGGCGGGGACCAATCACTACTACCCTGATCGAATGTCACTGCAGGCCGGGCCTCGGAGTGGGCTGCGGTTGCCACGGTCGAGCCAGTCTTTCCTGCCTCGGCGATAGCCATGGGCGCGACTGCCACCACGTCACGGTCACTATGACGGACAGCCGCACGATCCGCCTGACCGCACCGACGCGACGTCAACGAGTTCACGACCTCGCGGACGGTCGCGGTCGCCGCCAACCCGGGGCCTGAATCTCTGTGTCAGAGCGACCCAACGCCGCCAACCCGGCCTCGACAAGCGCACATCCTGCTCGGCAGCGAGGCCGCATTCGGCGTCGACGGCAATTCGCTGAGTCCCTGACCGGCATGTTGATCATACTGTCGACATCGCCGATGCTCTCGACGTACTCGCCCAGCGGCAGAGGCCGGGAACCACACAGCACGTCACCCTCGGACCAGACCTTGCGGCAGGTCGCGTAGGCGCGGCGGCGCTCCTGGTACGGCCGGCAGATCAGCAGGACCGAGGCGGGCGTAATCCCGCCGCCGGCCAGCACGGCACGGCTGTAGGTGAGGTGTGGCTGGTTGGTGGCCCGGGCTTCTACACTGATCGCCTCGGCGGGCACGCCGAGGCGGATGGCGTGCTCGTGGTAGTGGACGGCCTCGACACGGGGAACCGCTCGACCACAGTGGGCGCATTCGCACCGGTGAACACGATCCGGCTGAACAGCCCTACTGGTACAGCTGCCCAGTTCGATGACTACGTCGACCGGGTGCAGTTGGTGGTGCAGATCTGTGGTGGGCCCGCAGATTTGCACGTCGCCGCGCAGATCCGGGGATGACCGTGCTGGTCGTCATGGGTAACGACCTCACGGCGCATGCGGGTTGGTAGCGTGCACACCCATCCGGACCTCAAGTCGACCGCGGGGGCGCCGGGCGGGACTGCCGGTCATCTCCCGCGCCAGGATGCCCGAGAGCCCGGTGGTAGCGGACCTGTTCCGGGGCCCTCGGACCAGATGGCTACTGTATCTCGCTGCGCACCGCGCTCTCCCATGCGTCTGCGGAAGTGATGAATCGTCGAAGACGTCGTCACCCGACATCCGAACGCCGCACGCCAACTGGCGGTACCGGTCTCGCGGTCCTGACCGGTGCTCACAACCGCGTTTCCTTGCGTAGCATGGCCAGGAAGGTTCGGGACCGTTTTGGGTTGAGCGCCAAGCGGCGAAGGTGGCTCATCGCCGTCGCGTAGTCGTCGAGTGCTTCTGGAAGGTCGTGGTAATGGACGCTCCGACGGGTCACCTCGTACGCGACCCGCCAGCCGTCGTCGATGGTGAGCAGGACGAACGCGCCCTTCAGCGCCGGGTGCGGGCCGACGTCGTGCGGCAGCACCTGAACGGTGACGTTCGGGCGGTTGGTGATCTCCAGTAGGTGGTCGAACTGGCCGGCCATGACGGTTGCGTCGCCGATCGGCCGCCGCAGCGCCTGTTCCTCGATCACGCACCACAGTTCCGCTGGATTCTCGCGGGTCAGGACGGACTGCCGGCCCAGCCGCAGCGCCACGTTGCGCTCGACGTCCACGCCAGGTTCCCAGTGGACGATCAGTTCGCGCGCATAGCCTTGCGTCTGGAGCAGGCTGTGGACGGTCATCGGCGCGAACGCCTCGATGTGCACGGCCAACCCTTCCAGTCCCACGGCCAGTTCGACGTCGTGCACGGACGACTCAGCCGGCTGATCGGACTTGCTTTTGGCCAATGCCAGCAGTTGCAGCATCAGCGGCAGGCGGTCGGGCCGGCCGACGAAGTCCAGCAGAACCTCCAGCGCCGGCTTGGACAGCAGGTTCCGGCCGCTGGTGATGTGCGTGAACGCCACCCTGGACATACCCAGCCGGTCACCGACCTGGCGGTGGTTCTTGCCGGCCTGCGCGCACAACCGGTCCAGTTCGTAACGCAGCACCCTGCGTGCGACCTGCGGGCCGAAAGTGACCTGCACGTCATCCTCCTGAAATCATCCGGCCCACGTAGGAGAACTCGGGTACCTGGACTCGGAATCCCGGACGCCGCGCGCTCAACGTCGTGTAGGTGCGGATCTCCTCCGTCAGCCGGCGATCTCGGCCGCGCTGGACTGGCTGCGGCAACACGCGGCGTTTGATCATGCCCAAGGGGCGCCGCCGAGTGGGAAGGCTTCGTCCTCGGCGATGCGCAGGACGCCGCTGAGTCTGCGGTTGAACACCGCGCAGGTGGTCAGCAGTTGGGACACGCTGGCTTCGCGTCGAGCCAGTTCCAACCGGCAGATCACCGACGTGGACACGCCCACCCGCATGGCCAGATCCTCTAGGAACCAGCCTCGGCCGATGCGGGCATCGCGGACCTGATTACCAATCGAGCCAAGGATTGCCTTGACCAGGGCGTCGTCCATTGGCGCGTCGTAGATACCCACTACGTTCTCCATTCGTTGCAGCTACATCGGTAGAAGGTGGCCTGCGGCCTTGCGCAGGTCCTCGGCAAGTTCGCCCGCCTGCGCGTTGTTGAGCCGAACCGTGCCGGCGGGCGTGATCAGCAGCAGTGATCGGTGATCGGTGCCAAACGCCACGACCAACCGCTGGGACTGGCCCAGCAGGTCGGTACACGGCACGCACCAGCGGTCGCGGTAGCCGCCGGTGTCGAAAGTCATCCGCTACCGCGCCGCTGCTCGGCCCGTTGCTTATTGACCCGTCGCCGCATGCGGCGATGGCGACGGCACCGGCCTAGTTCACTGAACCGCGGATCCTGCGGTAGCAGGTATCCGATCAGTGGCACGCACACCACGATGACCAGGAGGAAGACGAGGGCCAGCGGATCGATCACGATGCCCACCTTCTCCCCCACTGGTGCGCCTTCCGCTTTCCGAGGTGGTGTTCCTCTCGCTGCGGAATGCCCTCGGCGGCACGCCACTGCCGGTCGCAGCCGGAACACTCCGGCGCGTACATCCCCGGCGCCGGCACCACGACGGTTGAGGACTTTCCGCACAGCGTCACCACTTCCTCGCCCGGGCAAGCGGGCGGACCGTCGATGGCGTGCCGGGCGTCGGCGCATTCGACCCACCGCTTGCGCATCTCAAGACCACCCTTCGGGTGTCAGAACGCGAACGGGATGCTGGAGCCATCGGGTAGCGCCGGCCTCCGACCGGCACCCCGTTCGCGATGGTTGGCGCGGCAAGCACGGAGGCTGCACCTGCCATACGGTCGGTCGCCACGTGACAGCCGGGTCGGTACATGGAGATCAGATGACGGCGTAGCACCGATGGCGGGCGGTCTGTTCACCGTCGGAACCCCTGCCCTATGGGAACTATGACGTCGAACTGGCACGGGCGTCGCTGGGTCGATCCGCCACTGAGTTGTCGGTCGGTGGCGGACTGGCAGCAGTAGTCCGACGAACCGCCATCGCTGGTCCGTGATCATTGCCGGGATGGTCAGTTGGGCCATTCGTCGTCCTCGTCAGGTGGTGGGCCACCGAACAGATAGGTCTCGACCTCGGTGAGCCGTTGATCAAGGTCCAGGTGTAGGTCGCGGTGGCGGCGGCGCCGAGCGGCGCTTCGCCTGTCCTCGGCGCCGGCCATACGCCACAGCCACACGAGCAGGGTGATGGCCAGGGCAAGGAGCAACGCGCCAAGCCACAGCGGTCCGTTGCCGGTCAGGAAACGCATGGGGGTGGCTGCCATGTGTGGCGGCCGTAGGGCACGGCTGCGGGTGACTGGCGTGCGTGCCTGCCATAGACGGGCATGGCTTCGCGCTGGCCCTGTATAACAGCGCGTTCGGCGTCGAGTTGCCTACGCTCGGCGCGGAGTTCGGCCCGAACGCGGCCGAGGAGTCCTGTGACGGTGAGCGCGGCGCCTTGTCTATTGGCGTGCCGGCCCTTCATAGAACGGCCCCCTGACCGCTGCGAACATCCCTGATGGGGTGCTCGGGCATGTGCGGCGCGTTACGGCCCGCGATGGCCAGGCACGTCGTGCGTGGTTCGTTAGGCCCGGAGCGCGCTGCCGAGCGACTTGGGAACGGCCGACGCTGCAGGGTGTGGGTGGTATTCACCGCAGCATCGGCCGTTGTCTGGGGAGCGTCGGTGCGTGCTGAGGTGCTGGGCAACGCAGCCGAGGCCACACCCGTGCGCGCACCCATCGACGGTTCCGTGGCTGGGTTGCCAATGGTCGACGCGGTCACCGCGGGCCACCTCCTCAGACGTACGCAGAACGGTCAGGCGGCGCAGGGCACGCTGCGACATGCACCGAAGCTGTCAGGCGTGGGCGGTCGGCCGTTTGGTGCCGGGGGCCGCGTGGTCGGGCGACCGGATGCTCAACGCCCGGGGAGGCGAGGGCGGAGCCCGTTGTCGTCGGTGCCTCGGGGCGCGGGCTCCGGGCACCTTCCTGGAGGCACCGCTTCGTTCGGCGGTGCTCACCGAGGTACCACCAGCCGGCACCGACTCCGACCACGCAGCCCACCATGAGGAGGAGCGTCGCTGCGATCGCCAACCCAGGCCCCCACGACGATGCGGCAGAGGCACTAACGGCACCGGGGGCGACATCGATCTTCGCAGCGGCGACGCTAACTTGTGTACTCATCGCTCCACGATCCTCCATGCGCAGGTACTCTGTGTCTGAGATGATTATTAACTGGAGTACCCTACTTAACTAGTCGCCCAAATAGGTGGATCAAAGACACGTTCAGTAACTGGTCACCCTGTGTACGTGGAGAATCGTGTGACTCAGCACCTGCAGTTGCCGCCAGCGGTGATGAAGGTCGTCCTCGGCAACGAGTTGGCCCGCCTGCGCGGACTCGCTGGTCGAACCCAGGACGACGCGGCCAACGCCCTGAACTGCTCGCAACAGAAGATCGCGCACATCGAGGACGGCGCCGGCATCAAGAGGCTGGCCGAACTGAACACCCTGCTTGACCTCTACAGAGCCAACGACGCGGACCGCGCCTATGCGCGCGACCTGCAGGCCGAGAGCGATCACCGAACGAAACGCAGCGCGTTCAGCACCAGGTTCCGCCAGTACCTCCGCCTCCTGGTCGACATGGAGCCCAGTTGCAACCGGTACTTCTCGTACCAAGCCCTGGTCGTTCCGGGCCTGCTCCAGACCGAGGACTACATGCGCCGTAACGCGCGAGCGTGGCGACCGTCACTGGCGCCGGCCGACATCGACAAGTACACGGCCGACCGGTTGGGTCGGCAGCATGTGCTGGACAACCCGGACCAGCAGTTCTGGTTCCTTATCGACGAGGCGGCAGTTCGCCGGAGTGAGGGCGGTCCAGTCATGCACTCCCAGCTCATGAAGCTGGTCGAGGCGATCGACCGGCCGAACGTGGAACTCCAGGTCATCCCGTTCAACGTCGGCTACTACGTGGGCCAAGGGCACGACTACACGATCTTTGGCTATGACACCAGGCCGGCAGTTGACATCATCTACGTGGAGGAGCACGAAGGCGGCGACTACGTGGACAACCCCAAGCGGACGGCCAGCTACCTGAAGCTCTGGGACTACCAGCGACTGGCGGCCGTCGGGCCCGAACAGACCCGGCGGAAGCTGCTTGAGATCGCTGCCTCGCTGTAGTCGCGCTGTTGCCACGGATCGTAAGGGGATGATGTACCGGATGGACAACCAGGCTGGTCAGCACGAACTGGACACCAGCTTCATAGAGTGGCGCAAATCTTCCTTCAGTAACCCGCCGGACAATCAGTGCGTCGAGGTGGCGTTCAGCACCAATGCGGTCGGAGTGCGGGACAGCAAGAACCCAGACCACGCCGCGCTCGTCTTCGATCAGAAGACATGGCCCGCCCTTCTCGACAGGTGTACAACCAGGGCATTCGACCCGCCCCAACCTCGGTAGGTCAATCTGGTGGCGGCTTGCTGGCCGCCACCAGATCCGCCGCACGAGAAGTAGTCCGGTCACTGGATCGGGCGTCCCCTTGCCGACGCATTGGCCACACTCACAAGTTGATCAAACCCCAGTCAGTGGCCGCTGCACTACCCTCCAGGCACCCGCCATTCGCCCTCCACCTGTCCCCCACACTCGCTACCTGGGCTTCAAGCCCATACTCTTCGAGGTCGAGCCACCCACCACAAACGCCTGCGGAGGAGGACGCGCGTGGCGCCACGTCGCACCTCGACGCCGAAGCATCCGCCGAACCGGCAACTCACCTGGGCGCGACTCCAGCGCGGCTGGAGTCGCGAAGAGCTGGTCGAACAGATCAAACGGAGCTTCGCTGCTGAAGGCGAGCAGGACACCGGTCTCACCGTCGAGACGGCTCGTCGGTGGGAGACCGGCGATCGCAAGCCCGAGTTGCGGTACAAGAAGCATCTCGTCCTCGTGTTCGACATGCCGGCGAGCCAGCTCGGGCTCTTGTCCGCTGAAGAGTTGACGTTGGGGCGGAGCTGCCAATCTGGTGTGGTGCTGGCCAACTCGTGCACGAACGGGAGCTTCGTCGATCTGATCGTGAGGAAGGTGGTGAGCGCGCTGCTGGGCGCCGATGCCGAGTTCGGCCGTGACCTGTTCTTGAAAGGTCTTCTCGGTGCCAGCTTGGCGCCGTTGATCTTCGGCGGGTTGACGCCCCCGGCTGACGCCGCGGCCCTGGCCAGCGATCAGCGGACCCGACTCGATCCGCGTGCGGTCGATGCCTACACGGAGATCACCACCGCTCACAGGAACCTGTATTCGACCAGCTCGGCGAGCGACCTCCTGCCATCCGTGATCGCCCACGTCCGCATGGGCCACGGCCTACTCAAGTCAGCACCGAATGCCAGCGCGCGGCTTGCACAGCGGCTCGCAGCAGCGCTAGCGGAATCCGCTCTCCTAGCCTCTCGGCTTTCATTCTTCGACCTCGCTGATGTCGCCACCGCGATGCCATTGTTCCAACTGGCTGACGATGCGGTGGAAACATCGGGAGACCACGCCTTGGCCGCCGCTGTCGCAGCGCACCGGGCATTCGCCCCCGGTTTCGCCGGGAAGGAGCAAGCAGCACGACGCTACCTGACGGCTGCCCGCGCCCATGCGCGTTACGCCGGCAGCCCGCGATTGCGCTCATGGCTCCATTGCGTCGATGCGGAAATAGCGGCCCGCCTTGGCCATCAGAAGGAGAGCTTGGCCCGTATCAGCTCGGCTGAAGATGCGCTTGTGCTCGACGGAGCTGACCCCGATTGGCTCAACTTTTTCGACGCATCCCGTCTCGCTGGCTTCGCGGGCAACGCGCTGTTGTTGGCGGGTCAGCACAAATCCGCGGTGCCGCGGCTTGAACAAGCTCTGGAGGAACTCGATCCCACAGCGACCAAGCAGCAAGCGGTAGTGCTGTTCGACCTGGCAGCGGCACAGGCAGCTACCGACGCCGAGCTCGCCCTGCATACGGCCAGCCGAGCATGTGATGTGCTCGACGGTGCGTACTACGCCACCGCGATGGAGCGGCTACCGGACGTCCGAGCAGCGCTCGGCATCACTCCTTACGCGAGCGCGCTGGACGAGCGCGTTCGGGCTCTGACCGGCGCAACAGACAAGAGCTGAACATCAGGCGTACTGGAGATTGTGGTCAGCAATCAGAGAAGGTAGCTCTGCTAGCCCTTCGAGACGGAAGAGGCAGCGATTTTCGATGTCAGCCATGTGCAGGATGTAACCCCAAGGGCCACGGCGGATCAATGCTGTCGCAATTCCGCACGCTTGAGCAGGGCGGATATCGTTGTCGAGTCGGTCACCAACGTACAGGATCGACTCTGCGGCTACGCCAGCCTCATCAATGATCCGCTTGAAGAAAGCGGTTGATGGCTTCTCGACTCCCCAACTGTCCGACGTACCGACCACGTCGACCGGCAACTCTAGCGATTTTAGGATCTGCTCGGCCCGCGCCGTCTGGTTTCCCGCTAGTCCGACCTGAAGTCCAGATGTATGGAGTTGGTCCAGACACGGACGAACATCGTGGTAGAGGTTCGTCTCGTTGAACGTTTCAGGTTGACCCGCCGCGGCGCGACGCTCGCGCTCCGCAGCTAGATCGAACCCCGGCTTGAAGACCTGGAAGGCTTCGCGGTAGTCCCTCCCAAGGGCGATGGTCGCGCCGAACACGGCCGAGAAGGTGTGCCGCGGGATACCGAGCCAGTCAGCCCAGGTGCCGTACTCACGGCTCTCGTCGATCAGGGTCTCGCCGACATCGAAGTAGACGGCTTCGATTCGCGCCACGGTGGGGTTTCCCTCCTGCCGGTCGTTCTAGGTGCTCATCGTGCCTGACGTCGTCATCCGACTGTCGGTCAGGCACATCAGGATCGGGTGGCCGGTGGAGGGTTGGTGGAGGGTTGGTGGAGGGTACAGCTGTTCCACCTCCTGGTTCACAATATGGATTGGATCAAGTACAGAAGGTGATGGCAGAGCACGTCTCCTCGCCTGTATGACAAAGGCGACTGCGCTCCCGAGGCCGAGGGCGAGGGCGATCGCGCAGAAGCAGGATCTCGGCGCTATCGGGCAGGATGGTAACCAAGTGAAGTCGGTCGTTCACAGTGTGTAGGGTTGGTGCTATGGGAGTTGACTTGAGTACAGATGCGAGCGTGGACGACCTTCGTGCACGGATGACCCGCGAGCTGGCCGGATATGCCACGCTGGTCACCGACGAGATCCTGGCCGCCGTTAGCGCGGTGCCACGGCACCTGTTCCTGCCCGATGTTCCGCTGTCCAGGGCGTACAGCTTGGGATCGGTGGTGACGCATCGCGACGAGCGCGGCGTTGCCCTGTCCTCGGCGTCCGAGTTGCCGACCGTGGCGGGGATGCTCAAGCAGTTGGATGTCCGGCCCGGACACCGGGTGCTGGAGATCGGAGCGGGCACCGGCTACAACGCGGCCCTGCTGCGCCATCTTGTCGGGCCGCAAGGTTCGGTGACGACTATCGACATTCTGGAGCAGGCCGCCAACGAGGCCCGGGAGCACCTGATCGCCGCCGGATTCGCTGACGTGACAGTTGTGCACGGCGACGGCGAACTCGGTGTCCCCGAGAACGGACCGTACGACCGCATCATCGTGACGGCTGGGGCCACGGACCTGCCGATGGCGTGGGCCGACCAGCTTGCCGGGGGTGGTCGGCTGGTGGTGCCGCTGCGGATCAGCGGCCTGACCCGGACGGTCACCTTCGAGCGGACGGACGGGATCTGGCGCAGCCTGGACGCGGACGAGTGCGGCTTCATGCCGATGCGCGGCGAGGGCCAGGTCGCCGAGCACAACTTGTCCCTGCGCGGCGAGACGGGCGTGGTGGTGCGCACCGACGGCGGTCAGCCACTGGACGCGGCGCGGCTGGCGGGGGTGTTGGACGGACCGGCCACCGTCCACTGGACTGGCGTGAGCGCCGACTACGGCGTCTTCACCGACCTGGACTTCTGGTTGGCCGGGGAAGCGGGTTTCGCCCGCGTGATCATGATGAGCGGCGGTGTCGCCGCCGGCCTGGTCGCACCCCAGTACGACTGGGGCAGCATGGGCGTGGTCGCTGGCGACGCCCTCGCGTACCTGACCACCCGCCCCGTCGGGGCGGACAACACCGCACGCGAGATCGGGGTGTGCGGCTACGGCCCCGGCAGCACCGACCTGCTCGGCCGCCTGGCCGGGCGCATTACCGCCTGGGACCGGGAAAGCAACGGCACCGGTGATCAGCTGTGGATCGAGGTCCAACCCCACCAGTCCGTCCCGTCGGGCGGCGGGATGCTGCGGGTACAGGGCCGCTACAACCAGATCATCGTCGGCCGCGGGCGTGCCGACGGGCACGCCCGCTGACGTCGCCGGAGCCCGCCCACCGGTAGAAGGGAACCACGACAACCATGAACTCGACCGCGCCCATCGCCGAGGCGTCTGCCAGCGCCGAACTGTCTGCCGACGTGGCCGACCTGTTCGATCTCGACCCCCGGACCGCGCCCATCGTGACACTGCCGACCGGCAACGACTCGGCCGACTGCACCAACGACGGCTGCACCAAATCCTGCGTGAGCTGCGGCTGTCGGTGACATCCGCCCGGGCGCTGGAGCGGGCCGGCCGCAGTGCCGGCCTGTTCAGCGTTCATCCCACCGCGCCGATCCTGGCCCGCCTGCCGCTGCTGCCGGCCGAAGGCGGCGAGGACCACGGGAACGGCCTGCTGCGTGAGGGCATGTTCCTGGCCTCACGCAGCCTGGGCGAGGACCACGCGCGCAGCACCCGAGCACGTCACACCGTGCGGGCCTACGAGTTGCGGGCCCGATGGCGTCCCACACCGCACGGCGTGTTTGCCGGTGTGGCCCTGGCCGGAGTGGTCGATGGTCCGGCCTGCCTTCAGATGGGCGCTGGGCACCGGGCGCGGAGCAATCCGTCTGCCGTATGGCTGGCCGCTGTCTGCGCGGACTTGCTCCAGGGTCCCCATGCGCCGGAGATTCTCGTGCGATTGGCCTTAACCACCCAGGGCAGCGCGGTGCGCCGGGGAGACCGGTGGGAGGTGGAGTCCGAGCTGGCGGACGACCACGACCGTCGCGGGGTCGAGCGATGCACGGTGCGGGCCACCGCGGCTACGGACCTGATCATGGCGGTGTGTACGGGTGGCGCGACCACGGGCGCCATCCTGGACGCTGTCCGCTCCCGCTGGCCACAGGTCCGAGAGTCGGTCGTGCTGGACACGGTCACGAGCCTGATCCGGTACGGCTTTCTGATCGCGGACCTGCTACCGGGTGATGTGAGCGCTGACCCGATCGCCCGACTGCTCACCGTGTTGCCACTGACGCATCCGACGCGCCCGCCGCTGGCCGGCCTGCGAGACGAACTCGCCGTGGCTGATACACATGCTCCCGGCCGACCGGAGCGTTTGGCGGCACTCCGCGCCGGCCGGGACCTGGCCGACCGGATACACCGGGTCGACCGGCCGCTGACGGTCGACGTCGCCCTTGATGCCCGCATCGACCTGCCCGCCGCTGTCGTCACCGACGCCATCCGGGCCGCCGAAGTCTTATGGCGCATCGCCCCGCGGCATGATCCGACCGACGAGTTCCGGCTGCGGTTCGCCGAGCGATATGGCCATCACCGGTACGTGCCCCTGCTGGACGCAGCCGATCCGGTCACCGGAATCGGCCTGCTGGGCCAGCAACAGTCGGGGACCGAGGATGCTCCAGGACGCGGGGCGGTGCTGAGCAGCCTGATCGCCGCGGCCGTGGCGGACCGCGCGGTCGAAGTCGAACTCGATGACCCGACGATCACCGCCCTGACCGTGCAAGACGGGACGCCGCCGTGCACGGCGGAGGTCCACGTGCGCGTGGTCGCAGACCACCCACATCCGGCCGGGCAGGCCGGCCTTCGGGCGGTGGTCACAGGGTGCGCGTCGACGGCCGGTGCGACACTGACGCGATTCGCCTCGCTGCTGGGCCACCACCACAGCGAACCGGACCACGGGCAGACGCTGACGGCCGGGCTGGCTGTGCGGCCGCGCAGCGCCGCAGCCCAGACCATTGCCCCGCCAGCCGGCTTCGCCCCGTATCGCATCCCCATCGGGGTCCCCCGCGGCGGCGAGCAGGACCTGCCGCTGGAGGATCTGCTGCTGCTGTGCGACGGCGGCCGCGTGATGGTGTGGTCGGCCGCGCTGGACCGGCAGGTCGTCCCGGTGCTCTATGCGCGGCTGGCACCCCACCTGCTGCCGCCGCTCGCCCACCTGCTCCACCTGCTCGGCCAAGCCGACTCTCAGCCGTGGCATGCCTGGTCCTGGGGCGCCGCCAGCGACGGACCGTTCCAACCCCGCATCCGGTATCGCGGCACGATCCTGTCCTCGGCGCGCTGGACCCTCCCGTCGGCGCTGATCGACACGGCTGGAAACGCCGAACGGTGGGAGGCCGAACTCGACCGATGGCGCACGCACACCATCCCGGCCCCTCCGGCCGCCGTCCTGACCGACGATGCCGACCGGTGCCTGCCGCTGACGCTGGACCACGATGCCGACCGGGAACTGCTGCGTCGCTATGTCCGCCGCGGTGTGAAGGCCGTCCTCGAACCGCCCGGCGGAGCACACGCCCACAGCGCAGTGGTCACCGGACTGCACGGCCAACACCTGGCCGAACTAGTGATACCGGTCATGCGGCGCGCCGACCCACCCACGCACCCCCACCGTGCCGCACTGCCAGCCCGCGCCCGCGGCGATGGACTGTTCTACCCGGGCGGTCCGTGGCTCTCGCTGGCCATCCCCACCGCGCCGCACCTCCAAGACGAACTCCTCCTTCGCCTGGCCGAGCGCGTCGGAGACCTAGCCGAGCACTGGGATTTATGGTTTTGGTTGCGGTACCAGACCACTGCGCTCGGGCACCACCTGCGCGTGCGCTTCCACGGCCGCCCCGACGTCCTCGGTGGACGCCTGCTGCCCGCAGTCGGCCGCTGGGCGCAGACGATGAGCACCCAGCGGCTCGCCGGCCGAATCATTGTCGAGTCCTACGAGCAGGAGACCGAACGCTACGGCGGCCCCGGCGCCATCGAATACGCCGAGCACGTCTTCGCCGCGGACAGCCAACTTGTGCTGGCCCTGCTGCCCGAAACCGCCGACCACCGAATCGCGGCTACGGCCCACATTGCGGCCACGGTCGCCCGCACCGTTGCCGACGGCGACCGCGCCGCGCTCGCGGGACACCACCTGGACCGCACCGCCCACCAAACGATGAACCGCCTGCGCCCGGGTGTCCGCGCGGCCGACACCACCGGGGTCGGGCCAGGCGACGGGGAACTGTTCGCCGCCCTGCACAACAGCCTGGCTGCCTACCGCGACGCGCTGCCCGCACACCTGCGTACAACCTGTGCCTCATCCCTGATCCACATGCACGCCAACCGTGCCCGACCCACGGCCGCAGACGAGCCGCTCATCCGTGCGCTGGCCGCCGACCTGATCGCGCGCACGCCATGACCGCGGCCGACAGTGCGCGACTAGCACTGGCCATCGCCGAACGGCTCCTGGACGCCAACGCAGTCGCGGCAGCACTCAGCGAACAGGCCAGGGGGACGATGTCCGGGCTGGCCGGCACCGCATTGCTGCACGCGCGGCTGTCCGCGGTCGACGACCGGTTCGCCACAGCCGCCATCGAGCACTGGAACCGCGCCGCAGCCCACACACGCCACAACTCTTGCACCGCAGGCGGAACCTTCGCCGGACCCGGCGCCGTGGCCGCCTCCCTCATCCTGGGATCGGCCTATCTGCCCGACCCGCACCAGCGCCACGACCAGTGCGCCGCAGCCGCCCGCTGGCTCGCCGCCCGAGCGCTGGCCATCGCCGACCAGACGCGCGAGCATCGACGCTCCGGAGCACCGCCAGCATCGTGGGCCGTCTACGACGCGATTGGCGGCCTTGCAGGTATCGGCAGAATCCTGATGGTCGCCGTCGACCAAGGGCACCGGCACGCCGGCGCCGGCGTCGACGCCGCGCTGCGCACCCTCTCCGCCATGATCAACACCCGCTTCGGCAGCCGGCCCGGTTGGTGGTTGCCGGCCGAGGCGCACCCTGCCACGACCGCCGTCCACCCCAGTGGTGCGGCCGCCACCGGCATCGCACACGGTATCGCCGGACCACTGGCGCTGCTGTCCACGGCGCATGCCGCCCGATACCGCGTCCCGGGCCAGGGCCAAGCGATCCGCACCGCCGCTGACTGGCTGCTGCGGTGGCGCGAGCCCGCCACCGACACCTGGCCGCCCCATATCACCGGCCACGAACTCGATCACGACACCGCGGTTCCGGCACCCGGACGCCGAGACGCCTGGTGCTACGGCGCCGCCGGCATCAGCAGCGCCCTGAGGCAGGCCGCACGGGCTCTCGCCGACGACCGGTACAGGGCCATAGCCGACCACGCCATGCGGACGCTCACCGCACGAGAACCTCGAAGCTGGGATGTGGAAGGCCCCATCCTCTGCCACGGATACGCCGGAATCCTGCAAGCCTCTCACGACCACCCAGACCTGGCCGAGCACGCCGCCACCCGCATCATCGCAGACTCCGACCCCCGCCACCGCTATATCATCCAGCACAGCGAGCATGGCACGACCCACGACTATCCCGGCCTGCTGACGGGAGCCACCGGAGCCGCCCTGGCACTGGCCGACCATGCAAAACTGCCCACAATCGCCCCGACCCTCCGCTGGGACTACATCCTGCTTCTGTCCTGAGCATCTGGCGACATCAAGAAGCCGGGACACGGAGCCGATGTCTGATGCGTCGACTCTGACGTCACAGCACAGCTTCGAACTCGCCCGCCCGGAGCTAACCCGCACGGCCGAGAATTCGGCGGAGCAACGCCGGCGACAGGTCGGGCAACAGCGACCGAAGTGCTTCCTGCTCAACGAGATCCGGCCGATCGCGCCGGACGCCCGCCACATCAGTACCTGAAGCGTCGTCAAGGAGCAGGTGGCTAACCTCATGCATGGCGATGTGCTGGGCGTGGAGCGGTGTGGCGTCGGCGGCGTGGAAGATGTAGTCGACATCGTCGGTACTGACCAGCATGCCGAGGGGCAGCGTCGCCGGCAGGGTCGCCGGCACAAGCTCGATGCGCCTACCGCGTCGCTGCGCCAGGCGACCGAGGAATGTCGACACGTCGAACAGCTCCGGTATCGGCAGCGCAGCGATCAACTGTTCGCAGCGGTACCGAATGTTCCACCATGACGGACGATCAGCATTTACGTGAACCGCACTTTGGCCGGCCGTCGCCTTCGCCCACCTCGCCACCAACCAGCTTACGACCCTGACGATCGGAATCCCCGATAGTCCAGTCATTACCTTCGCCTCCCCGCATCACGGGACACAATTACATAGCCCAGTCGCCCACCTCGAAGTCGGCGACGAGGTGCGAGCAAGTCGGTCCGGGAAGTTCTGAAGCGATGTGCTGTTCACGATGGTGCTGCATGCCTCGCGCCTCCCGATCCTACGAGCGGAGTCTGCGAGAGCAGCGTTCCTGCTGACGTTCGGACAGCAACTGATTGTGTACATACCACTATCGACAGTCACCGCAGCCCTGCGACAGGGGTTGCCGGGTTGCCTTGCTCCGACGGCAACCCCTCACAGTTGCCCACCGTGACGTCCGTCCACATGCGAATCACCCGACAGTGTGACCAGGCGATCGATGCGAAAGCTACGACTTGCCAGAGGGGCCTCCGACGGCCAGGGCAATGACTCTCCGTGAGCCCCAGCAATGCACGAATCGTCGCACGCATGTACGGTGCAACTCATGACGCACGGCCCGTCCGCCGACCCGCCCGAACTGAGCGGGCAGGAATTCGATCGGAATCCGTCGCCTGCGTACCAGTACCTTCGCGATCACTGCCCTGCGTACCGGATGCCGTTATCAGGTGGCGCGTTCGCATGGTTGATCACCCGCTACGACGACGCGGTCGCCGCGATGGCCGATTCCCGATTGTCCAAGAGCCCGGACAATGCGTCCGCAGCATGGCGGCGGTCCGGCATGGGACTACCGCTGGACCATCGGCCCTCGCTGGCCAGCCACATGGTTAACGCCGACCCACCGGAGCACGGCAGGCTTCGCCGGTTGGTAGCCGGTGCCTTCGCCCCGAAGCGGATGGAGTCGTTGAGGACGCGAACCCAGCAGGTCGCTGACCGAATCCTTGACCGGATCGCGCCAGCCAGGCGTGCGGACCTGGTGGAGAGTCTCGCCTACCCGCTGCCGATCACGATCATCTGCGATCTGCTTGGCATACCTGAGCACGATCGCGGTTCGATCCAACAGTGGGTTGCCGTGCTCGACTCGTCCGGCCAGCACACGTCCCATAGCGACCTGCTGACGGTAACGGACGCGATGGACTCGTTTCTGGCTGCTCAGGTCGCTGCCAAGCGCCGGCTTCCCGGTGACGATCTGATCAGCGAGTTGCTGAGCAAGCAGCATGTGGGTGCGATCAGCGACGACGAAATCACCAGCATGGCGTTCCTGTTGCTCATTGGCGGACACGAAACGGCGACCGCGCTGATCAGCAATGCCTTGCTGGCCCTGCTGGTCCACCGCGACCTTGCCGACGCCGCTCGGGCTGAGCTGGATCTCGTGCCTCAGATCATCGAGGAGTCGCTTCGCTTGGACAGCCCGATCCGCAACGCGACGTGGCACTTTCCCATCGAGCCGGTCGTGATCGCCGGCCAGGTGATGCAGACCGGCGACCCGATCCTGGTCAGTTTGCTGGCGGCCAACCGGGACCCGGCCGCATTCGACGATGCCGACGAATTCCAGATCGGTCGGGCTGCGCGGCACATCGCGTTCGGGCACGGGCCACACGCCTGCATCGGCGCTGCACTTGCTCGAATGGAGGGTCAGATCGCGATCAGCACGGTGTTGCGTGCACTCCCGCACCTACGGCTGGCCGCGCCTTCGGACGAACTCCAATGGTGGCCCAGCCCGATCATGCGCAGTCTCTACGCGCTCCCGGTGGCATGGTGATCGACTTCGTGGCACGAATCGCTGAGGCTCTTGAACGGGGCATCCTGGAGTTCGGCACGCAGCAGCCCAGCCCGTCGCTCATCGAGCCCGTCCGCGAAGATCGCTAGCGCAGACTCCAACGAGCCGGCCGCAGCGAGGTCGTCGCCGATATCGCGCAGGAGTCGGCCATGGACCTCCAGGGCATCAGCCTCACCCCACCGGTCGCCGCTCTCCCGGTTGGCCGCCACCGCCTCCACGCAGTAGGCCAATGCCGCATCGCGGTCGCCCCGCTGCCGTGCGGTCCTGGCCAGTCTCGTCAGGGCATAGCCCTGGCCCTGCCGGTCCCTGATCGACAGGTACAACTCGTACGCTCGACGCCCAGTGCTCCATGCCCGGTCAAGATCACCGAGCTCCCGGTAGGCGTCGCTGAGGTTCGCGTACGCGGTGGCGATGCCGAACACCATGTTGATCTCGCCGAACACGTCGGCCATCTGCTTGAGATACTTGATGGCAGCGCGGAATTCCTTACGGTCGCACAGGGTGAACGCTATTCCGGCCAACGCCCAGCCTCGACTAGACCGTTCAGGACAGATCTCCAGGGCGGCACGAAACTGCTGTTCCGCGATATCCAACTCGCCCCGGCGTCGGTGCGCCTCGGCGAGATTTGTCAGAGTCCAGCCGTGGCCAAGGGCATCGTCAGTGTCCCGAGCTGCCACAACTCCGAGTTCGTGCGCCGCGATCCATTCATCCCATGGCTGGCGCAACAGAAAGTAATCGAACCAGGTGACCGGGAGTCGCCATGCCTGCTCACACAGGTGATGGTCAGCCGCCAGCCGAGTGATCCCCACCATCGTCGACAGCTCGGTGTCACACCACGCCAGGGCCTGGTCATAGTCGTTTCGAAACCGCGCCGGGTGCACACCATCGAGTGGTGTCGGAAGGTCAACGTGAGGGCGCCGGGGTGTCAAGACCCGCACTGCGGCGTCCGTGCTGGCCAGGTACCAGTCCACCAGCCTGCGCACCGCCGCTTCCCGATCATTGTCGGTGTCCACACTGTACGCCAGCTCAGCCGCGTACACCCGCAGAAGATCATGTAGTTGATACCGGTCCCGGCCGGTGTCCTCGACAAGGTGGGCGGCGGTCAGGCCCTCCAACTGTCGCCGCGCCACTGGGTGAGAGAGGCCAACGAGGGCTGACGCCGCGCCGCTGCTGAACCCGGTTCCTGGATGGAGGCCCAGCAGCCGGAAAAGCCGCGCGACCTCTGGTGCCAACGCTTGATACGACCAGGAGAACACGCCACGTACGCTGAGCATGTCGTCGTTCCCGGATGCCAGCACGTCGAGGCGCTCATGTTCAGCGGCCAGGTCGGCGGCGAGGTCGGCGATGCTCTGGTGTGGATGTGCCGCGATCCGGACGGCCGCGATACTCAATGCGAGAGGCAGGTACGCGCAGCGGTGGGCGACCTGCGCGACAGCAGCCGCTTCCGCATCCAAACGCTCACCGATCACCGAGCGCATGAGCGCCGCAGCATCCGCCGGGCCGAGCGGGTTCAACGTCACGCACGCCGCTGAGGTTGACAGCAGCAGGCCGGTCAAACGCTGACGACTGGTGAGGAGCACGGCGCAGTCCGGGGAACCGGGCAGCAGCGGTCGTACCTGCGACGAGTCGGCCGCGTTGTCCAGCACCACCAAAACACCTCGGCCACTGATCAGCGACCGGAACAGCGCGGCGCGATCGTCTTGACCAGCCGGGATTCGATCCGGATGCGCTCCCAGCGACCGCAGAAACCCGTTCAGAACCTGGCCAGGGTCGACCGGCTCGGTCGGGCCATATCCGCGCAGATTGGCGAACAGCACTCCACCGGGGTATCCATCGGCGATGGCGTGTGCGTACCGCACGGCGAGCGCTGTCTTGCCCACGCCGGGTGGACCGTCGACGGCGATCACGGGAACCGCGCCCGGCCTGCTCTGGTGATCGCCGAGCAACTCAGCCAATCGCGCCAAGGAATCGTCACGCCCGACGATGTGTGACGGCGCAGCGGGCAGTTGGGCCAACGGCTCGAACTGATGACCAGGACGGGCTGCTGCCTCGGCCCTGGCCGTCAGTTCGCCGTTGGTGTTGAGCGCACGGTCACACGCGGTCGCCAGCGCCACGGAGATCGTCTGTCGGTCGTTCTCGACCCGACTGAGGTAGCCCTTGTCGTAGTGGACGACGTTCGCCAGCTGTGCCAGGGACCATCCCGCGTTCCGTCGCAGCCGACGCAGCAGTTGACCGTCACTCTGCGTCGCACCGGGCGTGCTCGACACCCCTCGCCTCCCCATCGGACATGTGCCTAGCAGCGGCTATCCTGATTACCCAGCATAGCCAGATGGTCACCGTCCGGCATGACGAGCGAGCAGCGGGGCATCGATGAGCTTTGACCGGGCAACCAACGACAAGATACGGGCAAATCAGGCAAACTGGGACAGCCGCACGCCCATCCACGTGGCAAGTCGGTTCTACGGCGTCAACGACCCCACGCGCCGGCCGGAAGACTGGTTCAGCCCCTTTGAATGGGAAGATCTCGGCCAGCTCGCTGGCCGAGATCTCATCCACCTCCAGTGCCACCTGGGCACCGAGACAGTCGCCTTCGCACGCAAGGGCGCCCGCACAGTCGGCCTCGACTTCTCCGGCCAGTCGATCTTGGCGGCCAATCGAATCGCCCACCAAGAAGGTGTCGAAGTCGAGTACGTACAGGCCGATGTCTACGACGCAGCCAGCGTCCTAGCTGACCGCCAATTCGACGTCGTCTACACCGGCAAGGGCGCCCTGTGTTACCTGCCCGACCTTCAACGTTGGTCAGCAGTGATCAACGATCTCCTGCGGCCCGGCGGCCAGGTCTACATCGTAGAGTTCCATCCCGTACTTCAATCGTTGTCACCCAAGCCAAAGCCTTGGGATGGGCCAGAGCTGTTGCTGCGCCGCGACTACCTCGAAGGCCGGGGCGCCATCGAACGGGATGGGACATGCACCTACACCGACGGGCCAGCCCTTCAAGGTGCGACCCGCGCTTACGAGTGGAGCCACGGCCTCGGTGAGGTTGTCACGGCACTGGCCAACGCTGGACTGACGATCACCCGGCTGCGAGAGACGGACCTGCTGCCCTGGCCTCGGTGGGAACGGATGGTCCGGGACGAGAGCGGTTGGTGGCGGCTACCACCAACCGATCCCCGCATCCCGCTGCTCTATGGCCTTGCGGCTACCAAACAGTCTGCGCTTTGTGCCGTTCAGTCCTGATTCACGGGCCGACGACCGAACCCGGTATGGAGCAGGTATGACCGTCGTACTCGGCGCCGATAATGCGCCACTGGCTGCTCCCCTGCTCGATCTCGTGGACACCGGGCGCGACGCAGTCGTAGGTCTTCTGCCAGAAGAAGTGGTGGACCCGGATCACCACGTCGCCCCTCCCGCAGTGGTTGTACAGCGGCTGGTTGCCGTTAGACCAGTCATAGCCGTCGTATCCACACGGGAACTTCCGTGCCGCAGCCTGCGATGCAGGGGTGAGTACGGCGTGCCCGGCCGAATGCGCCGGCGCAGCGTGGGCGGCGGCCGGGAGTCCAACGGCCAGAGCGCCTCCTGCAGCAATGGCGCCTGCGACGAGCATGACGCGATGCCTGATCATGGACATGGTTGTATCCCCCTCTGTGTGATCACAGGGCAGCCCGCCGTTCACCGAGTTCGCCGCGCAGCGGCGTATTACCGGTGTCCCCCGGTCGTGCCAGCCCATTGCGGACCGACTCCGTAGCCGGTCCTCGTAAATCGAGTGCCAGCACTGAACCATGTTGTTCACGTCAGTTGACACTCTGGACCGAGAGTAGCGCGATTCGGCCAGGTGTCAACTGACGTGAACAGACGAGGCCAGATCAGCACATTGCGGACGCGCTCGGGGGACTACGCCTGGTCAGCGGACTGGTCGTCCGTGGCTGCCTTGCGAGCACCGATGGCGCGCACCATGTCGGTGACCAACTGCAAATCGCTCACCGACATGCGGTTGGCGGTTCTGTTCAACTCCTCGGCGAGATCACGCAGTGCGACGGCACGAATGTCGCCGCGGCGTAGTGCCAGCGCCAGGTCGATCTGTGCGCTGATCTGCTCGGATTGCGCGTCATCGAAGAAGTACGCCGGCGACACGTCGAAGAACGCCGCGAGCGCTGCCAGATGCTGATGCGTGGGGTTCGTGCGCTGGCCTTTGCGGAGGTAGGACATGTACGCCCGCGAGAAACTCTCCCCGGTGCGGTTCTCGCACCATGCCGCGACCTCGGCGGACGAGTACGGCTTGCCGTTAGGCTTGCGGATCTGATCGAACAGGCGGTTAATCTTGTCCGCCAGCGACATGCCCGAGGACGACCCCACCAGTACCTCGGCCATGCGATCCGTCCTCCTCGTCCTGCCACCAGCAATCTGTGGAGCGTGTCGCACCGCTCACAGACCTCTACGGTAGTTGACCGTCACCTTAACGTTCACATCGGTTGACATGATAGGAGGCATCAGCAGGCGGCACCGTTCCGCAGCGTGACGGAGGCAGGCGTGCAGGCTAGCCATCATCGACCCGGCCTCCAACTCGGCGCAGTCACCGCCGGTTGTCGCCTGACTGTTCGTCGTCAGTTCCACGACGAGCGCCGATGGCGCGCACCATGTCGGTGACCAACTGCAAGTCGTTCAGGGACATGCGGCCAGCGGTATCCCGAAGCATGTTGGTCAGGTCACGCAACGCCACCACGCGAACGTCACCGTCTCGCAAGGCCGCCGCCAGGTCCATCTGAGCACGGATCTGCTCGCTCTTCTCGTCGTCGAAGAAGTACGCCGGGGTCACGTCGAAGAAGGCGGACAGGGCCTCCAGGTTGCGCTTCGTAGGGTTGTCGCGCTGGCCCTTGCGCAACTGCGAGACGTACTCGGGGCTGAACGATTCCCCGGTCCGCTCCCGGCAGAACTCAGCGACTTCCTTGTTGGTGTGCCGGCGCCCGTTTGGTCGCCGCACCGTCTCGAACAGCCAATTCAGCTTCTCCGCCAGCGACCTGGGTGCGCTCGGGTCGGCCTCGATCACGACGTCCCGTCCTCCTGCTGTTCCAGTACCTCGGTCCCGTCTGGCACGCCCTATCGAGTGAAAAGTCCTACTTGAGTTGACACTTGAGCTGCCGAACGTAGACTTCGGGTGTTGATCCTAACTGAACCTCGCCTAGCGGGGAAGAAGGCGAGGGGGCCTGACCGCCAATGGCGCTTCCTTTGGTGACGGGCTGCTAACTTGATCTTGTGAGTGGCGCAGTACCAGACACCCGGACAATGCAGACCCGATTACCCGACCAGGTCTCGATCGGGGTGCTGACCTCAGTGTTCCCACCCGCGTTGGT
>DASUGU010000003.1:0-32701 GCA_036273855.1 Pseudonocardiaceae bacterium | reverse complement strand
TGAGCGTCCCGGACGTTCCAGCCCTCGCCGGACCAAACGGCGCTCACATCGCTACCCGGCCCGCAAGGACGCACCCGCCAGCTGCCGGGTCCATCACGAGATCACCCTGCAACCATGCCGCTAAAGGAAGCGCCATTGGGGTTGATGGCTCAGGCGCGGGAGATGGGGTGGCGGTTCCTGGCGCCTTCCGGTCTGGTCGGGTGGACTCAGGTTGATTGGTTGACGGCTCGGTTGGTGGCGGTGTGTGAATTGGCTCGGAGCTCGGAGTTCTCGGTTGCTTGAGCTCGTGGCCGAGCGGGTTGGGGTTGGCTCGGCCGCTCCCTTCCTGGGAGTGTTTGATGCCGGGTCACCGATGTGAAGAGCGCTCCTTCGTCGCGTCGCTTCGCGATTGCTGCGCAACTCTTGACATCGGAGTCCTGGCATCAAGGATTGGCTGGGTGTCAGGGAGCGGCGGAGAGGACTGGATCGTCCTCAAGGACATGTGCCCCAAGGGTTGTGATGGAGCCGCGCTTCGCCCCGACGAGCTTGGAATGTCGCTCGGCCGGTAAATCCAGGGGCTGGGGGCTTAGTGTCGCTTCATTCCTGGCGGCTCCCTCATACAGGCCGACCCGACGCAAACCCTCCACAAGCGGGAGCGGCCGTGCGGAATCCCACAACCGCACGGGCACGACCCCAATCAGTGAAACGGCGGGGCAACCCGAACCGGGCCGCCCCGCCGAAGAATCACCAAGAACTCACCGAACCTCACCCGAAGGCGGCGTCTGCGGCCACCCCTGATCCCCGGCCGCACCGGCACCAGCCTCCTGACCGCTCGGCGGAACGGACCGCGCGGTCGAACCGGACCGCATGGCATCCTCCCGCCCCCGCTGAAACGCCTGGTTGTGCGCCCCAGTGGCCGGCAACTGGTCCTCGACCCGACCGATCCACGTCTCCCAACGCTGCTGCATCGGCCGAATGAGACCACCACCGAAACCGACCACGGCGATACCACCGACAGTAGCCAGCACGGTGATCAACACCGGCGTCGTCACGGCGGTGGCGATACCGATCTGGTTCAGGGCGGCGACGATGCCCAGGCCCCAGACGAACACGGCGGCGATGGTGCCGAGCAGCCGCCCGTAGGACAGACCGGACAGCGTCCGTCCGATGAGATCGCGCACCACCCGGGCGATGGCGCCGACCACGATGATGATCAGCATGGCCACGATCAGCTTGGGCAGCCACGCGACGATGGTGGTCAGGATGTCGCTGATCGGATTCGGCCCGAATGCGCCGAATGCCACCTCCAGGGCGATCAGGAGGATGGCGTAGTACACGATCCTGGCGATCAGCTCGGACGCGTCCCAGTTGTTGCGCTCCAGCATCTGTTTGATGCCGCCGCGCTCGGCGACCCGGTCGAAGCCGACCTTCCGCAGCACCGTCGCGACCACCGCGCGCAGCACCCGCGCGATGATCCAGCCGATCAGCAGGATGACCAGGAACGCGACGAGTTTGGGCACGAAGTTGGCCACGGACGTCCACGCCGAGGACAGTCCGCCGCCGATGTCGATGGCCGCCAGTGTGGACGTTGACATATCCGCGAGCACTGTCCGCTCCTTCCGTTGTGGCGCCGTTTCGGTGCCGACGCGATGGCCCACTCTGGCCCATCACCAGGGCCGGAAACACACGCGAATAACCTTCGAGTGAAATGCCGACTCGAATGGATGAAAACGGGGAGTGTGACGCGGTACACCCGGGTACCGGTTGCCGACCGCAGCACGGAAGGTTAGCATAGCTAATGTAAATGCCCGAGGGAAGCGAAGTGATGCCCGATGGAACGCGAACGGCGGGCGCAGGCGGCGGTGGCCCGTCCCGGATACAAGTGGATCGCCCTGTCGAACACCACGCTCGGTGTGCTCATGGTGACGATCAACATGTCGATTCTGCTGATCGCCCTGCCGGACATCTTCCGGGGCATCGACGTGAACCCGCTGGAGCCGGGTAACACCAGCCTGCTGCTGTGGCTGATCATGGGCTACCTGGTGGTCACCGCGGTCCTCGTGGTGAGCTTCGGGCGCCTGGGTGACATGTTCGGCCGGGTCCGGATGTACAACGCGGGATTCGCCGTGTTCACCGTGTTCTCGATCCTGCTGTCGGTGACCTGGCTGCACGGCACGGCCGGCGCGCTGTGGCTGATCATCATGCGCGTACTGCAGGGTGTGGGTGGCGCTCTGTTGATGGCCAACTCGGCCGCCATCCTGACCGACGCCTTCCCGGCCAACCAGCGCGGCCTGGCCCTGGGCCTCAACCAGGTGGCCGGCATCGCGGGCTCGTTCATCGGCCTGATCCTGGGCGGCCTGCTCGCGCCCATCGAGTGGCACATCGTGTTCCTCGTGTCGGTCCCGGTCGGCCTGTTCGGCACCGCATGGGCCTACCTCAAACTGCACGACACCGGCATCCGCAAGCCGGCCAAGGTGGACTGGTGGGGCAACGTCACCTTCGCCGTCGGCCTGATCGCCGTCCTGGTCGGCATCACCTACGGCATCCAGCCCTACCACGGCCACACCATGGGCTGGACCAACCCGATGGTGCTCACCTGCCTGATCGGCGGGCTCGCCGTGCTGGTCGCGTTCTGTGTCGTGGAGACCAAGGTGGCCGAACCGATGTTCCGGCTCGGGCTGTTTCGCATCCGCGCGTTCACCGCCGGCAATCTGGCCAGCCTGCTGTCCAGCCTCGGCCGGGGCGGCCTGATGTTCATCCTGATCATCTGGCTGCAGGGCATCTGGCTGCCGCAGCACGGCTACAGCTTCGAGTCGACACCACTGTGGGCCGGCATCTACATGCTGCCGCTGACCATCGGGTTCCTGGTGGCCGGTCCCGTCTCCGGCTGGCTGTCCGACCGGTTCGGCGCCCGGCTGTTCGGCACCGGCGGCATGATCATCGCGGCCGGCAGCTTCGTGTGGCTGCTGGTCATGCCGGTGAACTTCGCGTACTGGGAACTGGCCGCCGCACTGCTGGTCAACGGCATCGGCATGGGCCTGTTCGCCTCGCCCAACCGGGCCGGGATCATGAACAGCCTGCCGGCCAACCGCCGTGGTGTCGGCGCCGGCATGTCCACCACGTTCCAGAACTCGGCAACCGTGTTGTCCATCGGCGTGTTCTTCAGCCTGATGATCGCCGGCCTGGCGTCGTCACTGCCGCACGCGCTGGCCACCGGTCTGGTCGCCCAGGGTGTGCCACCGGGCGCTGCCGCCCAGGTCGCCGGCCTGCCGCCGGTGTCGGTGCTGTTCGCGTCGCTGCTGGGCTACAACCCGATCCAGACGCTGCTCGGCCCGGCCGTCCTGGCCCACCTGCCGGCCGGGCACGCCGCGTTCCTCACCGGCCGGGCGTTCTTCCCGCAGCTGATCTCCGGTCCGTTCGCGCAGGGCCTCGGCGTGGCGTTCGCCTTCGCCATCGCGGCCTGCGTGATCGCCGCGATCGCGTCCGCGCTGCGCGGCGGCAAGTACGTTTACCACGAGGTCCAGCCCGCTACCGACGCCTCGCCGGTGGAGCCGGAGCTGACGAGCCCGGCTGCCTGATGTGGCACGCGGTGGTGCGCTGAAGTTCACGCGCACCACCGCTGGCAGCCGACCGCCGAACTGGTGGGCTGGCCGGCATGAGTCGTGTGCCCGGCGCCCGCCAGCTCACCGTGCTGGCGGTGCTGCTGCTCGCCATCCCACTGGCCACGTCGGCGACCTCGACCGCGTCCGCGGCGACGGCCGCCACCTCGCTGACCCTCACCTCCGCCGGCAGCGACGGCGTCGCGGCTGACGAGAACAGCGGGATGGCGGCGCTGGCCGCCGGAGGCACCCAGACGGCGTTCACGTCCAGGGCAGTCCTCAAGGTGGGCGCCTCCGTGCCGCAGACGCCGTCGGAGAGCCCGCCCAGCGACAACCGGATCTACGTGCGCAACCGGCTGACCGGCGCCACCACCCTGATCAGCGACGCGGGAAAGGACGAAGCGACGGCGCCTGCCATCTCCAAGACCGGCCGGATCGTCGCCTACGCGACCGACGATCTCGACGACGGGGACAACGAGATCGACGTCGTGGACCGGCTGGCCACCGGCAAGGGCAGGTTCGACACCCAGGGCAACCTGGTCCGCCGGCAGGTGACCGGCAACCCGGGCGACCCGCACTTCCAGCGCATCGGGCCGTGCGCGTTCGGCGAGGAGTCGGACCCGCCCGGGCGGTGCGGGCCTGCGCTGTCCCAGGACGGCAGCACGCTGGCCTACCCGGCGCAACTGTCACCGATCTCGCCCGCGCTGAACATCTTCGAGTTCGACGACGGCGACCGCGCGACCATCTCGGGCAACATCGTGGACATGGTGTCGCCGGGCGAGATGGAGATCGAGGGCGGCGCGAGTTTCAACGAAGCGGTGGACCTGGGCATCACCAACGAGAGTCAGACGCCGATCCACTTCACCGGACGCGCCGGCGTGACCGGGCCGTTCACGGTCGAGACGAACTGCGGCGACACCACCCAGGACCTCACCCTGGACACCGGCCAGACCTGCGACATCGACCTGTCGTTCCAGGGCGACGCCGTCTGCCTGAACCCGAACGGCACGTCGTCGGTGTTCACCGGCGACCTGACCACCGACGCGACCACACCGGCCGGTCAGAGCGACGTGACCGTCGTGGCCGCGTGCGCCTCCCACACGGGCACCCTGTCCCCGCCGGGCCCGCGCATCGCCCGCCCGCAGTCCACCGTTCCGTCGGCGTTCACGGCCGCGCCGCCCACGGGCTGCGCGCCGGTCCCGAACGGGCTGCCGGTGGTGGAAGCACCGGTGCTGTCCCGGGACAGCACCGACAACCAGGGCACCGAACTGGTGGACAACAGCACGGTCGAGATCGGCCGACCGGAGATCGCCTGGACCACCGTCACCGGCTTCGGTCAACTCGACTTCGCGTCACCGGACTGCTCGGTGCGACTGATCGATCCCACCACGGTCCGGACCGGCACGCCGCTGCCGGGCGACCGGCCGGCGCCCTGCGCCACGGGTCAGGTCCTTGGCCAGTTCATCAACGACGAGGGCCCGGCCGACACGTCGTGCACCGCGTACTTCCTGGTCGACCCGCAGCGGGTGGCGACAGCCGTCGGCCTGGTCCAGGTGACCGACTTCGAGTGCGACCTCAACTGCGACACGCAGAGCTTCTACGTGACCGTCACCGGCATCCGCGACGTGGTCGTGGTCCGGCGTGGCCCGAACTTCGCGGCGTCCCAGGGCACCGAGGTCAGCGTCGACAGCACCGGCAAGATCATGCCGCAGGCGACCGAACCGACGCTGTCGGCCAACGGCCGGTTCGTGGGCTTCACCGCGCCGGTCCCGCTCGGCCGGGCCGGCCAGCAACCGGTGGTGGGCACCGAGGTCTGGCGCCACGACACCGATGCGGCGGGCAACGGCAGTCACCATGCCGGTGCGACCGTGCTGGTGTCGTGCCTACCCGGCGCCGGGTGCCGCCAGGCGAACTCCGCGTCGGACCCGTCGATCTCCGGTGACGGCAACCGGGTCGCGTTCCTCGGTGCACCCGACACCACCACACCGGACCAGGTCTACGTGCGGGAGCTCGTGGCGGGCGCCACGATCCTGGTGTCGTCCGACAGGCACCGGGGTACGGCGGTGTCGAACGGCTTCGCCCGCGACCCGGTGATCTCCCCGGACGGCACCACGGTGGCGTTCGGGTCGCTGGCCACCGACCTGCTCGACCCGCCGGCCGGCGGACGACCGGTGGCCAACCTCTTCCTCGTCGACCTCGGTCCCGGCACACCCGGCATCACGCTGGTCACACCACGCGGGTCGGCGGGCATCCGGCCGACCCTGGACGCGCACGGCAGGCTGGTGGCGTTCGAGAGCAGCGGCCGGCTACTGCCCACCGCACCCGCCGAAGTGGACAGTGTCTACACCTATGAGCGGTTCGGCCACCTCGTGGTCGCGCCCGGCCTGGTCTCCTACGGGCGGCTCATCGCCGGCCTGCCCCCGCAGAACCGGGGCGTCACGGTGACCAACACCGGACCCGGCCCGGTTTCGTTCACCGGCGTCCGGATCACCGGCCCGTACGTGCTCACGCTGGAGTCGTGCGCCGGCCAGGTCCTGCACGCCGGCCAGACCTGCCAGGCGATCATCCTGTTCCGGCCGCTCACCGCTGGCCATCCGACCGGCGTGCTGACGTGGACCACGGCCGACGACGGGGAACCGCCGCAACCGACTGGTGTCGACGTCACCGCCACGGTCGTCGTGCCGGCCGCGCCGCTGCTGACCGTGTCGCCGACCGTGGCGTACGGCGGCGAGGTCGTGCAGGCCACCGGCGTGGCGTTCCCGGCGAGCGCGACGATCACGCTGACCTGGGACAAGGGCCTCGGCGTGACCAAGGTGACCACGAATGCCGCCGGCTCGTTCCGGGTCGCCGTGGTGCTGTTCCCGGACGACATGATCGGCGAACGGATGTTGCAGGCCGCCGGCCCGACCGGAATCCAGCTGGCGGCCACGCCGTTCCTGGCCTCGGCAGCACCAGAGGAACCGCCGTTCCACAAGGCAGGGCGGTAAAGCCGGGCCGCACGAGCCGCTAGGACGGTTCGGTGACGCGGCCTCTCGGGCGCCTGCCCGGCTGGGGGAGTTGCGGCGGTTGGCGGCGTTGCGGGCCGGGGCGGAGGTTGAACTCGCTGGGCGCGTCGGCCAGTTCGGTGTGCGACGGCGGGATGAGCGGTGCGATGACGATCAGGTCCAGGGTGGTGCGCGGCGGCAGGCCGAGGCGGACCCACGGGTCGATGCCGACCGGTTCCTCGTCCGACGGCGCGCAGCGCAGCGTGACCAGGTGCCCGGTGTCGGCCAGCGAACCGGCCAGGCAGTCGGCCGGCATCGTCTGGTGTTCGACGCACCCGACCATCACCGCGCCCAGCAGCTGGTGCTCGGACACGGCCGCGTCCTGCCCGGTCCACGCGGTCAGCAGGTACCGCAGCCGGTAGCGGCGGACCGGCATCCGCCGGACGGCCACCGTGCCGTCGATGGCCCGGATGTCGTCGGAGTAGGCGGCGAGGCTGCTCACGTCCTCCCGGATGTCGAACAGGAAACCGTTGAGCAGCAACGACTCGGCCGGCTCGTCGACCCTGGGCCGGGTGAACTCCACCCGGGCGCCGTCCGGTAGGCAGCGCAGCAGGAATGCGCGCAGCGACTCGTCCACGTCGTGGATCACGCCGCCCATCGTCCCGGCCGCACGGCTGCCACGGCGCGCCGGTGATGCAGCGTGCACGGCCAGGTCTGGTGCGTGATCGCGCAGCGATCAGTGCGCGAGATGAGGTCGGCTTCGGCGCTGCCGCCGCGCCACCCGCTGGCACGCTCGACACGTCACAGCCGTCCAGCATGGAGGGACCGATGCCCAGTTACCTGTCGCCCGGCGTGTACGTGGAGGAGGTGTCCTCCGGGTCACGCCCGATCGAGGGCGTCGGTACCGCTCTCTGCGCGTTCGTCGGATTCACCGAACGGGGCCCGCAGCACGAGCCAGTGCTCGTCACGAACTGGACCCAGTACACGAAGACGTTCGGGTCCTTCGTGGACAACGCCTACCTGCCGCACTCGGTGTACGGCTACTTCCTCAACGGTGGTGGCTCGGCCTACGTGGTCAGCATCGGCGCCCTTGGCGGCGACGGCGCGGACGCCGGAACGGGCAAGCCGGCGACGGCCGAGCTGACCGCGGGCTCGGACAACGGCAAGGCCGCGTTCACCGTGCGCGCACTGGCCGAAGGCACGGCGGGCCAGGGCATCTCGGTTGAGGTCACCGACGCCACCGAACCCAGCGACGACACGTTCAAGCTGGTGGTCAGCCAGGGCGGGCAGGTCGTCGAGACGTTCGACAACCTCACCACCAAGCGGGGCGCGTCCAACGTCGTCACCGCCGTGCGGCAGCAGTCCAAGCTGATCCGCGTCGAGGAGCCCAAGACCGGCACGGTCGCCGTGCCGCGCAAGGGCACCCAGGTGGCGCTGGCCGCCGACGAACCGCCCGCACTGCCGAAGGTCACGCCCGACCAGTACGCGGGCGACGCGGGTGCGCGGACCGGGTTCGCCGGGCTGGAGACGATCGAGGACATCACCATGCTGTGCGTGCCCGACGCGATGTCGGCGTACCAGGCGGGGGTGATCGACGAGGAGGGCCTCAAGGCCATCCACCTGTCCATGATCGCGCACTGCGAACTGATGGGGGACCGGGTCGCGATTCTCGACCCTCCGCCCGGCCTGGGCCCCCAGCGGATGAAGGAGTGGCGGGTCGACGACGCGGGTTACGACTCGAAGTACGCGACCCTGTACTACCCGTGGATCAAGGTCATGGACCCGTTGCAGGGCAAGCCGGTGTTCCTGCCGCCGAGCGGTCACATGGCGGGCGTGTGGGCACGCACCGACGCCACCCGGGGCGTGCACAAGGCGCCGGCCAACGAGGTCGTCCGCGGCGTGATCGCGCTGGAGTCCGGCATGACCCGGGGCGAGCACGACCAGCTCAACCCGGTCGGCGTGAACTGCATCCGCGCGTTCCCCGGCCAGGGCATCCGGGTCTGGGGTGCCCGCACCCTGTCCAGCGACCCGGAATGGCGCTACCTGAACGTGCGCCGGCTGTTCAACTTCGTGGAGAAGTCGATCCTGCTGGGCACGAACTGGGTGGTCTTCGAACCGAACGACCGCTTCCTGTGGGAGCGCGTGCAGCGCACCATCAGCGCGTTCCTGCGGCGGGTGTGGCGCAGCGGCGCCCTGTTCGGCGGCACGCCGGAGCAGGCGTTCTACGTCAAGTGCGACGCGGAGAACAACCCGCCGGAGAACATCGACGTCGGCATCCTCACCGTGGACATCGGGATCGCCCCGGTGAAGCCCGCCGAGTTCGTGGTCTTCCGGGTCTCGCAGTTGGCGCAGGGCGCCGAACTCGCCGAATAACCCGCCGATTCCCGAAGGGAGTGGAAAACCGCCATGACCGCACCGCAGAGCAAGGTGGTCAGCGCACCGCGCTTCTACATCTCCGTGGCCGGAGTGCCGGTGGCCTCGTTCCAGGAGATGAGCAGCCTGGTGAGCGAGGTCGACGCACAGGAGTACATCTTCTGTGACAACACGGGCACCGTCACGCACACCAAGCAGTACGGCAAGACCAAGCCGCCCGAGGTCACGCTGAAGCGCGGCTTCGACGACGACAAGTACCTGTGGACGTGGCACATGCGGGTCCGCTACAACGACCCGACCGCGCCCGTCGACGCGCACCTCAACGTCGTGCAGACGAAGCCGGGCGCGAAGGACCCGTCGGACGTCGAGACCGTGATGGCGTTCAGCCTGCTGAACGCGTGGCCGAAGAAGCTGGAGGTGTCCGGCCTGAAGGCCGGCGACAGCGCGGTCGCGGTGCAGAGCGTCATCCTGGTGTGCGACCAGATCGAGTTCCTGCCCAGCGGCGCGTCGGTCTCGCTGTGACCGGCTTCGACATGACACGGGACGCGGCACCGCACGGCGCCGCGGTCCTCGTGTCGTATCCGTTCGTGCTGCCGCGCGGCTACGTGGACGAGCGGGGCACCGTGCACCGCGAGGGCGTCATGCGCCTGGCGACCGCCCGCGACGAGATCATGACGCAGCCGGACCCGAGGGTGCGCCAGAACCCGGCGTACCTGACGGTGCTGCTGCTGGCCAGGACCGTCACCCAGCTCGGCACGATCGCGCCGGTCAACGAGTTCGTGGTGGAGAACCTGTTCGCGTCGGACCTGGCGTTCCTGCAGGACCTGTACCGGCGGATCAACCAGGAGGGCCACACCGAGGTCGACGTGTCGTGCCCGGCGTGCGGCCACGACTTCGCGGTGGACGTGGCAGGTGGTGCCCAGGGGGAACGCTGAGGTGCGCGGTCGACCGGGTGTGGGAGGAGGCCGTGTACCTCGCCTATTACCTGCATTGGTCGCTGGGCGAGATTCTTGATCTTCCGCACCAGATCCGGGCCCAGGTGATCGAGCAGGTCGGCACGATCAACGTGCGGGTGAGCGGTGGCGCGGTTCCGATGGAGCCGCCGTTCCCGGCGGGCATTCCGTTCGGCGGGATACCGCTCGCGTTGGGGAGAGACAGGGAGACAGAGTGATGCGTGTTCGGTTCCCGCCACTGCTGGTGTCCCGTCGCCGTCGGCAGGCCGCCGCGGCGCCGGCGGAGCACATCGGCGGTTGGCGCGAGGCCGCGCCGCTGGCCGTGACGGTGAGCCTGCGTCCACTCACGACGGTGGGCGCGCGGCTCGGCGGCACCATCCGGCCACTGGCCGGTCGTGGCATCGCCGTGCCGGCCCGGCTGACGGTGGCTGTGGCCCGTCCCATCGACGGCCGGCCCACCGCGCATCGCCTCCCCGAACCCGCACCGACCGTCCCGCCGCGTCCCGCCTTCCCGACGCCCCGGCTCGACCAGGCACCACCGGCACGGTTCGGCACACCCGAACCGGAACTCGACGTCGAACCGGATGAGTCGTCGTGGACCGACGACGACTCGATCGCCGAGCTGCGGGCGATCCTCACCGCGGCGCGCCGGCAGGCGACCGGGCCCGACGCACCGGAGCCGTCCTGGGAGGCACCCGAGAACCCGTTGCCGGACAACGCGGAACCCGGCGTCATCCGCCAGTCCTGGCCGGCTCCCGGCGAACCGCCGGTGCGCCTGCCGTGGGAGCACGACGAACCCGACACCCCGACCGCCGAATCGCGCCCGTCCCGGCCACCGGCATCGACCGGCGGCCAGCAGTCCCCGACCCCTCCCCGACCGACCGTCCCCGGCCGCACCCGCGTACCGGCCGGCTCCGCGACCCCCGGGCGGAGCCGACCGGTCGCCCCCCCGACCGAGCCCACGCCGACACCCCGACGGACGCGCCGCCTGACCCTGGCGGAGAGCCGTCGCCGGGGCATCACGGCCCGCCCCGGCACCGACGAGCCGACCCCGGTCGAACCGGCCCCACCGGTGACCGAATCGGCCGACACCCCAATGCCGCCGGCATTGCCCGCCCCACCCGCACCTGCCATCACCGAACCACCCTCCCCCGACCAGCCTGATGAGCCTGGCGTGCCGACCCTCCAGTGGTCGGCACGCCAGGACGCGGCACCGGACACCCCACCCGATCCGGTACCGGACAACCCGACCGCCGACGTGGCCGCCGACCCCGAGCCGGCCACACCGGCCGACCCACCGCCCGACCTGCCACCCGAGTTGTCGGACGGGCCGGTCGAGATCATGCGCGTCTCGACGACCGGCCGGCAGGTCGTGACACCTCACGGTCCAGTGGTCGGCCGGCTGCCGGACGTCGAACCGGGCGGGACCATCGACCCGGCACCGATCGCCGCTGCCGAGGCGATGCCACCGGCCGCACCCCGAACACCACCGGCACCATCGGCATCACCCGCCGCCGAACCCGTGGGCCCCAGCGACCCCGCTGGGCCCACCGCCCATGTTCGACCCACCCCGCCCCGGCAGGCTCCGGAACGGCCGTTAGCGGAACAGGCGATCCGGCCACCGGCCGAACGACCCGCCGGCCGGCCCCGTCTCGGTCTCGGCGAGCCACTGCACCGCCCCGCGCCACGACCGGCCCGACCCGAGATCACCCGGCCGGCACCCGAACCCGTCGACCCGCCGACGGCGGACGTGGCGGGCACAGTCGAGCCGATGGCCTGGGTGGTCGACGGCGAGTTCGCACTGGCGCCGGTCTCCGCCGTCCGGCAGACCGCGCCGCCCACCGTGCTGGTCGACGACCAACCGGAGCCCTGGGTCGACCGCGATGCGCCGGATCCGTCCCGACCGCGGCAGGTGGTCACGCCCGACCCGCCGAGCCGCAGGCCCGGCCTGGGCGCGCCGATCACCAGCCGGCCCGGCCGCCCGCCCGCACCCGACCTGTCCGACGTGACCGTCCACCGTGGACCGGCCGTGAACGAGCAGGCCAGGGCATGGCAGGCCAGGGCGTTCACCCGGGACGGCGAGATCTACCTGGCGGACGGCCACGACCACCGCGAGGAGCAGGCCACCCTGGCGCACGAGCTGATCCACGTGGTGCAGCAGCGCGCCCACGGCGGCGCGCTGCCCCCGGAGTGGACCCCGGCCGGCCGGGCACTCGAACAGGAAGCGGCCGCCGCGGTCCACGAGTTCGCGCCGCCGCAGCCGTCCTACGAGCCGCAGTCGTCCTACGAGCCGCAGCGGTACGCCGAGCCGCAGCAGTTCCCGCCGCCGCAGCCGGCCCCGTTGCTGGTGCCGGCTGGCGTGCAGCGCGAACCGGACGGCCTGGCCGCCCTGTTCCCACCGCAGATCCAGGACCCGCAGCCACCCCCGATGCCCGAACCGGAGGCCCAGCCCGACGTCCTGGCCGACTACCACGACCAACTGATCGCCCTGTGCGACAAGCGAACCGTCGACCTGAACGACAGCAGGTCCATCGGTGAGCTGGCCGCCAAGCTGTACCAACCGCTGCGCGGGCTGCTGCGCAGCGAACTGATCGTGGACCGGGAACGCGCCGGTCTGCTGAGCGATTTCCGTTAGCCGACGAGGAGTCCGACCATGTCACTGCTGAACACCGGTATGGAGCTGTTCTCCGGCGTGGTCAGCATGAACCACCGGTTCGCGGTGGCCATCGACCGGTCGCTGTACGACCTCGGGTCCTGGTCGTCCGCCTCCGGGCTGTCGGTGCGCTGGAACGTCGCCGAGTACAAGACGGGCGACCAGCCCAATCACTCGTGGATCCTGCCTGGCACCACCAAGTACGAGAACATCAAGCTGCGCAGGGCAGCCTGTTCCGACTCGTCCACCGTGCAGACGTGGCTGCAGTCGACGTCGCGCTCCCCGCAACCGCTCAGCGGCAGTGTCCAGTTGATCGACTGGCTCGGCTTCCCGGTCGTGGAATGGCGGCTGAACGAGTTCTTCCCGGTCGGCTGGTCGATCGCCGAGTTCGACGCCTCCGCCGCCAAGCCCGCGCTGGAGACACTCGAACTGGCGCACACCGGCTTCCTGTCCGACGACCACGCGTAGAGAAGGGACTGATCCCGATGCCTGCCTTCGTCAGCCCGCAGATGCTGTCGCCGACGCTGATCGGCCGGGCGGCCGGCATGCTGAGCGACATCGCGGCCGCGTCGCCGGGTTCGTACCCGACCTACGCGTTGACGACCCGGTTCAAGGTCGAGGTCCAGGGCGACCAGCTCAGCGACCTCGGCCACTGGTCGTCGTGCAAGGGCCTCAAGGTCGAGTTCAAGTACAAGCAGGTCCAGCGCGGCGGCGACTACACGGCATCGGTGTACCTCCCGGAACGCATGGAGTACGACAAGATCGTGTTGGAGCGGGCCATCCAACCGCACGACAGCGGCCTGGTGCAGCAGTGGCTCCAGACGGTCACCAACACCTGGATGACGCCGGCCGACAAGACCGACCGGCCGGCGGGCTACACGGTCAAGATCACCCTGCTCGATCCCACCAAGGGTGCGCCACCCACCCCCGGTGCCACCACGAGCGCGGCCGGTGCCGGCAATTCTCCGCCGGAGGTGGCGCACTGGGTGCTCAGGGACGTGTGCCCGGTGTCGTGGGCCGGGCCGTCGATGTCGGCCAGCGGCAGTGACGCCGTCGCGCTGGAGACGCTCGTGTTGCAGCACGGGGGGTTCGTGTGGACGTGACGCAACCGTCGGCCAGGTTGGCCGAGGTGAAGGATCCCGGGTCCTCGGTGGAGTTCATGTTCGCACCGGAGAAGATCAAGATCAGCCACTCCTCGGACACCGACGCCGTCAAGAAGGCGCTGGGCATCCCGGCCAAGAAGCCGGCCGGCAAGTCGCCGACCTCGTCGACGTCGTCCTCGTCGGTCATGGTCTCCACGGACGGCAACCCGGTGACGGTCGACCCCGGCGACACGATCCTCTCGTTCAACGAGCTCATCCTGGACGGCTCACGGACCCAGTCGAACGCGCAGCAACTGGTGAACTGGACCCATCCTCGGGTGGAGAGCAAGAACACGGCTCCCATGGAGGTCCCGCTGCTGACCTTCACCTGGGGCAGTTTCAGTCTCGGCGCCCCGTACGACCCGCTGTGCCTCGTGCTGACGAAGGTCGACGTCGAGTACACCAGGTTCACCATGCTGGGGATCCCCACCCGGGCGACCATCTCGTTGGGCTGCAAGGTGAAGGTGCAGGCGCCCGGCAAGCAGAACCCGACGTCGGGCGGTGACCCGGACCGGACCGGCCGGCGGGTGACCGCGGGGGAGAACATCCAGGGCATCGCCAGGGAGACCTACGGCGATCCCCGGCGCTGGCGGCAGGTCGCCGAGATCAACGGCGTCGACGACCCGCTGCGGGTGCGGGCGGGCGACGTGCTGTACCTGCCCGGCCCGGCCGAACTGGGACGGCCCGCGCGATGACACTCAGCATGGTCGTCACGGCGAACGTCCGGCTCGGTACCGGTACCGGCACCGCGCTGGCCGACGGCGCCGCCGACAGCCTGATCCGGGTCGTCGTCGACACCAACCTGCACCTGCCCGGCATGTTCGAGCTGACGTTCGTCGACGACGGCTCCGGCGCGCTGAGCTCGGCCGGCCTGGTCATGGGCGCCACGGTGCAGGTGTTCAGCCTGGCACCCGGTGAGACCACGGACACGTGCCTGATCAAGGGTGAGATCACCTGCCTGGAAGGCCGGTTCGAGAACCTGCACCGCCGGGTCGTGGTGCGCGGTTACGACGTGACGCACCGGCTGCAGCGGGTCCGCCGGACCAGGACGTTCCTGAACATGACCGACTCCGACATCGCGTCCCGCATCCTGCGCGACGCCGGGATCACCGACGTCCAGGTCGACGCCAGCGGCACCACCCATGACCACATCGGACAGTGCGACCAGACCGACTGGGACTTCCTCGGCCAGCGGGCCGCCGAGATCGGCTACGAGCTGGTGATGGACGCCGGGACGCTGCACTTCCGGGCCTCGTCCGCCGTGTCGGCCGGCACGCCCGTGGCGCTGGACTTCCTGGACAACCTGTGGGTGTTCCGGCCCAGGGTCACGGCGGGCAACCTGTCGCCCGAGGTCGAGGTGCGGGTGTGGGATCCGTTGCAGGCCAAGGTGTTGACCCACATCGCGCCGGCCAGTGCCGGTTCCGTGTCGCTGACCGGTCAGCAGCCGCAGACCCTGGGCACGACGTTCACCAGCGGCGCCGGACCCGCTGCCCCGGCCGCCGCGCCGGGCCCGGCCGTCGGTGATCTCGGGCCGGCGCCGTCCACGTCGGCGCACGTCGTGCACAACCGGCCGGTCGCCCTCGGCGCGGGCATCGACGCGGCGGGCCAGCAGGCCGCGAAGGCGGTCGCCGAGCAGGTCGGCAGCACGTTCGCCGAGGCGGAAGGTGAGGCCGCGGGCTCGCCGTACATCAAGGCGGGCGCGGTGGTCGCGATCGGCGGGGTGTCCGACCCGTTCGGCGGCTCGTGGCTGGTGACCGGCGCCCAGCACGTGTTCGACAACACCGAGACCGGTTACATGACCCGGTTCGTGGCCAGCGGCCGGCACGTGCGGTCGCTGCTCGGCCTGGCCTCCGGCGGTGGCGCCGCGCGGCCGGACCGGCCGTCGCTGACCGGCGTGTACTGCGGCGTCGTCACCAACAACAACGATCCGAGCAAGCTGGGCCGGGTCAAGGTCGCGCTGCCGTGGCTGTCGCCGGACTACGAGTCGGACTGGGCGTCCGCGGTGCAGTTCGCGGCGGGCAAGGCCAGCGGCGCGATGTTCCTGCCCGAGGTGGGCGACGAGGTGCTCGTCGGGTTCGAGTTCGCCGATCCGCGCCGGCCCTACATATTGGGCGGGATCGTCAACAACAACACCGCCTACAGCCTGGGCGGCGACGCGATCAAGGCGACCGGTCAGGCGGGCCAGGTGGTGCACCGGGGTTTCGTGTCCTCGGCCGGCAACAAGCTCATGTTCCACGACGAGGTGCCGCCGGGCGGTGGCACGGCGACCGCGTCGGATCTGGTGCTGGGCACCGGTGACGGCTCGCTCGCGCTGGCCATCGACCAGACGGCCGGCACGGTGACCCTGTCCTGCAAGCCGGCGGCACCGGGCAGCAGCGCGGCCAGCGGCCAGATCTCCATCCAGTGCGGCGACGCCGGTGTCGTCAACATCGCCACCGGCGCCGGCGGCAGCGTCACCATCGACGGCGGGGATTCGCTCAGCCTCAAGGCGAAGTCGTCGATCCAGATCGAAAGCAACGGCCAGGTCGCCATCAAGGGCACCCGGATCACCCTCAACTAGCTGGAGGCAGGCGCGATGCCTGATGACTTCGTCGGTACCGGCTGGGCGTTCCCGCTCGGCGTCGACGCGACCGGCCGGATCGCGCTGGCCAGGGGTGAACGGGACATCGACCAGGCGATCCAGTTGATCCTGCGTACGTATCCGGGTGAGCGGCCGATGCGGCCGGAGTTCGGCAGTCGCCTGCGGGACTTCGTGTTCGACGGCGCGAACGGCGAGAACGCGGCGGCGATCGCCAGCGAGGTGCGCGTGGCGCTACTGCGCTGGGAGCCCCGGGTCATCGTCGACAACGTGATCGTCACGCCGGACGAGGACGATCCGTCGATCCTCTACATCGAGATCCAGTACGTCATCAAGACGATCAACGACCCGAGGAACCTGGTGTTCCCCTTCTACACGATTCCCCGGCGGGAGGACGAGCCAGCATGAGCGAGCTTGCGAGCGGATCATTCAACACGGCGTCCCCGCGAATGCGGCCGCCGAGCGCCAGCGAGGTGGCGGCATGAGTTTGCCGATACCGAATTTGGACGACCGCCGGTTCCAGGACCTGGTCGACGACGCCAAGCGGCTCGTCCGGCAACGGTGTCCTGAGTGGACGGACCACAACGTGTCCGATCCCGGCGTGACGCTGATCGAGACGTTCGCGTTCATGACCGACCAGTTGCTGTTCCGGCTGAACCGGGTGCCCGACCGGCTGTACCTGAAGTTCCTCGAACTGATCGGCCTGCGGCTGCTGCCGCCGACCCCGGCTCGGGTGCCGGTGACGTTCTGGCTGTCCGCGCCCGCCACCACGCCACTCACCGTCGCGGCGGGCACCAGGGTCGGCACGCCGAGAACGGAGTCCGAGCAGTCGATCGAGTTCGCCACACTGGACGAGCTGGTCATCGCGCCGCACTCGATCGACCACGTGCGCACCGACGTGGCCAGGACGGCGGGCGAGCCGGACGAGCGCGCGGTTGCCGACCGCACCGACCAGCTCGCCATGCACACCACGTTCGCCGCGTTCGGCACGCCGCCGACCGTGGGCGACGCGCTGCTGGTCGGCCTGGACGACCCGGCGCCGCACTGCGCGGTCCGGGTCGAGTTCGACGGCCGGGTCGAGGGCATCGGCGTGAACCCGTCGCGGCCGCCGCTGGTCTGGGAGGCGTGGACCGGTGATGAGTGGACCGAGTGCCTGCTCGGCCTGGACGAGACCGGCGGCCTCAACCGGTCCGGCGCGGTCATCGTGCACGTCCCGGGCGAGCACCAGCCCAGTGTGATCGGCGGCGTCCGGGCCGGCTGGTTGCGGGCCAGGATCGTGGAACCGGAGGAGGGCCAGCCGCCCTACACCGAGGCGCCGATGGTGCACGGGCTGACCGCGTGCACGGTCGGCGGCACCGCCGAGGCGCTGCACGGCGAGATCGTCGCGGCCGAGACACTCGGCGAGTCCGAAGGCGTGCCGGGCCAGTCGTTCACCGCGTCCCGGGCGCCGATCCTGGCCGGTGCCGACCCGATCGTGGAGATCGGCTCGGCGGAGGGCTGGCAGGAGTGGACCCAGGTCGACCACTTCGCCGCGAGCGCGCCGCACGACCGGCATTTCGTGCTGGACGCCAGCAACGGCGTCGTGCAGTTCGGACCCGCGGTGCGCGAACCGGACGGCAGGCTGCGCCGGTACGGCGACGTGCCGCCGATGGGCCAGCCGGTGCGGATCCGCCGCTACGTCACCGGCGGCGGCCCGACCGGCAACGTGGCCACCGGCACGATCAACACGCTCAAGTCGTCCATCCCGTTCGTGGCCGGCGTGGAGAACCTGCGGCCGGCGCAGGGCGGTGTCGCGGGCGAGACGCTGACCGAGGCGAAGGTCAGGGGACCGTTGATGCTGCGCGCCCGCAGCCGGGCCGTCACCACGGAGGACTACGAGGCACTGGCCAGGCAGGCGGCGCCCGAAGTGGCCAGGGTGCGGTGCATCCCGGCCGGCACCGGCGATGTCGCGGCCGGGTCGGCGCGGGTGCTGGTGGTGCCGGCGGCGGCCAGCGAGAAGGGCCGGGTGCTGTTCGAGAACCTGCTGCCGCCGGCCGACACGCTCGCCACGATCGCGGCGAAGCTGGACGAGACACGGGTGATCGGCACCCGGGTCGTCGTGGAGCCGCCGCTGTACCGGGGCGTGACCGTGGTGGGTCGACTGGTCGCGCGGCCGAGGGCCGGCCTGGAACGGGTCAGGGAGGACGCGCTCACCGCGCTGTACCGCTACCTCAACCCGCTGCCCGGCGGCGGACCGGAGGGCCACGGCTGGCCGTTCGGGCGGCCGGTGCAGGCGGGCGAGCTGTTCGGTCTGCTGCAACAGGTGCACGGCGTGGAACTGGTCGAGGACATCCGGTTGTTCGGCGCCGACCCGGTCACGGGCACCCGGGGCGCGCAGACCCAGCGGCTCGACCTGGAGCCGAACAGTCTGGTGTTCTCGTTCGACCACCAGCTACGGGTGGAGGAGAACTGATGCGTGGCGTCGTCGACCGGCTCGGCATGCCGTATCCGTTGCACACCCTGCTGCCGGCCGTCTATCAGGAGGACCCGTTCACGGTCCGGTGGACCGAGGGGCTGGACGACATCCTCGCCCCGATCGTGTCCACTCTGGACTGTCTGGCCGCCTATGTCGATCCGGCGATCGCGCCGGAGGACTTCCTCGGCTGGCTGGCCGACTGGTTCGGCATGCCGCTGGACGAGAACGTGCCGCTGAGCCAGCGCCGCATCGCGGTGGCAGGTGCCGTGCCGCTGCACCGGACCAGGGGCACGATCGCCGGGCTGCGGGCCCGGTTGGAACAGGCATCCGGCTGTGCGGTCGAGGTGGCCGACAGCGGGGGAGTCACCTGGTCACAGACACCGGACTCGGCACTGCCCGGCGACGAGCAGCCGTGGCTGTCCGTCGTGGTGCGGACCGAGGGCGGCGAACAGGTCAGCGTCCGCGTGCTGGACGAACTGGTCGCCGTGGACAAGCCGGCGCACGTACCACACCGGTTGGAGGTTCGATGATCATCGTCTGCCGCACCTGCGGCACGCACTCGGCCGGCGGCGACGCCTTCTGCGGCAACTGCGGCGGTTTCCTGGAATGGACCGGCGACAAGGTCGTGCCGAACGTGTCCGAGGAGTTCGTGGCGCAGGCCGAGGAGGAAGCCGCCGCACCGCCCCGGCGTGGCCTGTTCCAGCGGGCCATCACCGCCAGCCAGAACCTGGTCGGCGGCCCGGCCAGGGCGGGCGTGCTGAGCGGCGCGCCCACCACGGCCCCCCGGCCGGGCGGTCCGCCCGGTGCGCCGCCGAGGCCGGGCAGTGCACCGCCACCGAGACCGGGCGGTGCACCACCGCCGAGGCCGGGCGGCGCACCGCCACCGCCACCACCACCGCCCGGCGGTCGTCCCGCGCCACCGCCGCCACCACCCCCACCCGGCGCGCCGCCGCCTCCGCCGCCCCCGCCGGGCGGTCGTGCGGCACCGCCGCCGCCACCGCCCGGCGGCGCACCGCCGCCTCCGCCGCCCCCACCCGGTGGCGCACCGCCGCCTCCGCCGCCACCCCCTGGCGGGGCACCCCCACCGCCGCCGCCACCACCGGGTGCCGTGGCAGCACCGCCGCCGCCTCCGCCACCGCCGCCGCCGCCGGTGTCCGCGCTGGTGGCGCCGGTCGACAAGGCCGAACCGCCCCCGCCGGCCGAACCGGTCGAGCGGGTGCCGCAGGCCGCGCGGCCCAAGGCGCCCGCCGTCACCCGGACGCCGTCGGAACGCAAGCTGCGGCCCGGCGACCTGATCTGCGGTGCGTGCGGCGAGGGCAACCTGCCCACCAGGAAGTTCTGCGGCCGGTGCGGCGAGTCCCTGGCCACCGCCGAGGTGGTGAGCACCCCGTGGTGGCGCAGGCTGTTCCGGCGGCGCGGCCCGAAGGTGGTCGCCGCGGCCAAGCACGGCAAGCGGAAGCGGTCCACGTTCGGCTTCGGCGACGCGGCCCGCCGGCTCTACCGGGTCGCCCGGGTCGTCATCGGGATCGTGGTGATCCTCGGTGGTGTGCTCTACGCGGCCTACCCGCCATTCCGCACCACGATCAACAACGAGGTCACCGGCGTGAAGCAGGACGTGACCCAGAACGTGGACAAGGTCTTCGTGCCGGTGCACGCGGCGAAGGTGGTGGCCAGTGCCTCGGCGAAGGGCCACCCGGCGCCGCTGGCCGTGGACGAGGTGCTCAACACCTACTGGCAGGCGCCTGCGTCCCAGGGCCAGTTCCCGTCGCTCACGCTCACCTTCCAGCACCCGGTCACCCTGGAGCGGATGATCATCCACTCCGGAGTGCCGGCCGCCTACACGGCACACGGCCGGCCGTCCCAACTGGTGCTGATCTACTCCAACCAGGAGTCCGAGTCGCTGGACCTGAAGGACACGTCCAAACCGCAGACGCTCAACATCAACCACGCGCTGCGGGTGTCCAGCGTGCGGCTGGAGGTGGCGTCCACCTACTCCGGTGGCAAGCCGCCGGACGTGGCGATCAGCGAGATCGAACTGTTCGCGCTGCCCTGACCGGCAGCGTCGCCGGTGATCAGCGTACCCAGGTCCTTGCGCGAGGTGATGCCCAGCTTGGTGAAGATGTTGCCCAGGTGGAACTCGACGGTCTTCACACTGATGTAGATCTCCTTGGCCACCTGCTGGTTGGTCAGGCCGGCCGCCACCAGATGAGCGACCTGATGCTCCTTGGCGCTCAGCACGGCGAGCGGTCCGGCCGACTGGCCGGCCGACACGCGCAGGCCGGTGTCGGCCAGATCGGCGGCGCAGCGTTCCAGGAACGGCTGGGCACCCAGTCGCGAGTAGGCATCGAACGCCTGCCGCAGCTGGGTGATCGCCAGCCTGCGGTTGCCCCGGGTGAGCAGCAGCAGGCCGTAGGCGTGCGCGACACGGGCCCGGTCCAGTGCGATGTCGTCCGGTCCGGCGGTGGCCGCCAGCGCCGACTCGTACTCCAGCCGGGCGTTGTCGTGCTCGCCGAGCCGCTCGGCCAGCCAGCCGCGCAGCCACGCCGCCGTGGTGCGCAGCGTGGGAAATCGCTTCGCCAGTTCGGTCACCCGGCGCACGGCATCGGCGGCCTCGGTCAGCCGGCCGGCGCCGATCAACGCCTCCGCGTGCAGCGGCCGCCACCAGAGTTGGCAGTAGCGGGCATGTCCGTTGGTATCGGGCAGTTCGGTGACCGGGCACAGCGCGACCAGCATCGCCGGATGGTCGGCGTGCGCCTGCGCGATGGTCGCCGCCGCCAGTGCCGCGTGGCTCATCCGATCGGGTGGCTGCGCCGGCTGCCACCGCCGGGCGGCCAGCATCAACTCGGTCGCCCTGGTGATCTGCCCGGCGGGCGCCGCGACACACGCGGCCGTCGCGTAGACATAGGACCGCATGGCCGGCGTGCCGCGCCTGCTCACCTCGGCCACCGCGACATCGGCCCAGTGGCCGGCGGACGTCCAGTCGCCCAGCAGGTGGTGCGCGAACGCCAGATCGGCGTGCACCAAGGGGGCTGTCTCACCGACGGCGTCGTCCGTGGCCCGCTCGTGCAGTGCGACCAGCGTCCGCACCGCGTCGGTCAACCGGCCTGCCCTGGCCTGCCACCGGCCGCGTGCCGCCAGCGGCACAGCCTCCAGTGGATCACCCGCCTGGATCGGCACGGCCAGCATCTCCTCGAGTGTGCGCAGCGCCGCCGTCGGCCCGTCGCCGAGCCTGCCGTCCGCGTCCGCCGCCAGGCACGCGGCGCGTTGCAGGGTCGGCTGCTCGATGTCCGGCTCGGCCAGCACCCGCCGGGCCATGGCGGCCTCCAGCCTGCCCTGGTCCCGGCTCGCACAACTCGCCGCCAGCCGCAGCCAGGCGCGTACCAGCAGTCCCCGGTCGGCGTCGTCGATCTCGGTGTCGTCCTTGGCCGCGACCAGGTCCTCGGCGGCGATCGTCCGACCGGCCAGGTGGGCCAGCGCGGCCATGGCCACCGTGCGCAACGGGTTCGGCGGGCAGTCGGCGATCCTGGGCGCCAGTTGGGTCAGCCGGTCCCACCGCCACGCGCACACCAGGGCGGCGGCCGCCCGCAGCAGCCGCCGGTCGCGAGCCGTCCGCTCGGTGGTCAGATCGGCCGCACACAACAGGAAGGTCGTCACCCGGTCCACGTCCGCGGTGACCGCCCGATCGGAACTGGCCTGTTCCAGTTCGTCGGCGAGCTCGTCGTCCTGGCCGGTGCTCGCCGCGATCCGGTGCTCCAGCGCGGCCAGCCGGTCGGTGCGCGGGGCGACCGTGGCGTGCAACTGGCGGCGCAACTCGGGATCCACGGACAGGTAGACGGCGTCCCGGCGCAGCCGGCCGTCGATGCCGATCGGCGTGCCGGGCACCCTCGGCCACCACCGGACGAGCCCGCCGGCCAGCAGCGGCGCCAGATGGGTGGGCGCGTGCGGCACACCGGCGATCTCGGCCACCACCGCGAGCGGGTGATAGCCGTCCAACACGGCCAGCGCGGCCAGCAGCCGACCGGCAGGCGCGGCCAGACCGTTGTAGAACCGGCGGGTCTCGCCGGCCAGCGCGTCCGGCACCGGGAACAGGCCCAGCGCGGCCGTCGGCTCGTCGGATCGCATGCGCCGCACGATGTCCAGGGCGTGACCCGGGTTGCCGTCCACATAGTCGCGCAACCGGATCGCGACCGGCATGGACACCGCCGCGCCGGCGTGCTCGGCCAGCTCGTGGACGCTCTCCGCGGTGAGCCCGCCGAGCTGGACGACCGCCGACCGCTCCCGGTCGGCGACCAGCCTGCGCAGGCCGTCGCAGACCTCGCGGACCGGCTGCCCGCCACCCGGCCGGACCGAGCGCATGGCGAAGACCACCAGGACCCTGGCCGCCTCCAGCCTGCGCAGCACGTAGCCGCAGGCGGCCAGCGACGGCTGGTCCATCCACTGTGCATCGTCCACGACGATGACCAGTGGCCTGGCCTGCTGGGCCGCCTCGACGACCCGCAACAGGTGCAGTCCCACGTCGGCCGGTGCCACGGCCCCAGGTACCCGTTCGGACCAGGGGTGTTGCTGGTGCACCGATCGGTTGACGTGTCGGTAAAACTGTGACACGAGCCCGTAGGCGAGGTCGGCCTCGTACGGATCGCAGCACGCCCACCACACCGTTGCGTCCGGCTCGTCGGACACGAACCGGCGCAACAGTGTGGTGCGGCCGATGCCCGCGTCGCCCTCGACCAGGACGATCCACGGTTCGCCTGCCGCCGCGGCCCGCGCATGGCGGTCGAGCAGGTCGAGCTCCGCGGACCGTCCGGTGATCCAGGACGCGTCACGGGGGGCTTGGTGGTACACGGTGTCGCTCCCCGGGTCACAGCCGCGAATGGTGGTCACCATTCGGCAGCCGCCCGTTCACGTCGGGACGAAGGTACGCGGTGGAAACGGACCGGTGCTGATCCGTTCGTGGGACATCCGTTGTCACGGCCGGCCGCACGCCCCACGCGCACCCTCCCCGGCGCTGCTGGCTAGATAAGACCTTCCCTGATCACATAGGCCACCGCGTGCGTACGGTTCCGCAGTTGGTACCTGATGGTCACAGCGTGCAGGATATTGGACACTGTGCGTTTGGAGTAAGCCAGCTTTCGTGCGATGTCGTCCGTGTCGAAGCCGTCGGCCGCCAACCGGAGCACGTCGGCCTCCCGTTCGGAGAGACCGCTGAACGACAAGCCCCTGGGGGCCAGCACGTGGTGCTGGAGCCGGGACACCTGCTTGAGCAGCCGGGACAGCACCGTGGAGGGCAGCGCGGCCTCCCCGGCCGCCGCCTTCGTCACGGTGTGTGCCAGCCACGACGCCGTGGCCTCCCACCGCCACACGATCGCGCAGACACCCGCCTCGACGACGTCGAGCAGGTCCTGGTCGCTCAGCTCGTTGATCACCAGGACGATGCGGTCGCAGCCGTCGCCGCGCAGCCCGTGCAACACCGACAGGCCCGCCTTGTCGATGACGTCGAGCGCGACGATGGCCACCCCGGCCTGGTCCTCACCGTTGTCCGGCAGGAGCCGGATCTCCGGTTGGCAGCGCAGTGCCGATGCGATGCCGGCCTGGGAAATCGGATCACGGGCGTACAGCCGGACAGCCACCGGTGCGGTCACGGACCCACCTCCGTGTGCGCGGCGGACGTCGTCCCCGATCTGTGCGCGGCCGTATTCGGTCTTCGCAGCATTGTTTCTTCCCCTCCCGTCGAACGGCCGACCGGCGGGCACCCCGCCGCCGATCCACCGGGTAGCACGCGCGACCCCCATTCGCCCCGACCGGCCGCGTGCTCCGCATGACAGCGTTCACCATCGTGGGGCCGGATCGCACTAGGGACGATCCCCAGGTCGTCCCTAGTGTGTGCGGCGACCCGCCCATAACGCCGTTCACATCGGGCCCCGGGCTGTCCATCGCGTGGGTGGTGCGGGTTCGCGCAGGCGTTACTGCGTCATCCGGCTGATTCTGGTGCGCCGCGACCGTCCCGTCGCGCACTATCCGAGCCGTCCGGTTTCCGTGACTCTGACGTCCGTGGGAGTCGTCGCGACGATCGAGACCGTCACCCTGGATGTCGACCCGGGTGGCGAGGTTTCCAGTGAGGTCCGGATCCGCAACACCGGCATGGTGGTCGACCGCGTGCTGCTCGAGGTACTGGGCGCAGCGGCCGACTGGGCGGTGATCGAGCCACCGCAACTGAACCTGTTGCCGGGCACCGATGGCATCGCCACGGTGACCTTCAAGCCGCCCCGGTCGTCCGAGGTGCTGGCCGGCACCGTGGACTACGCCGTGCGGGCCAGGTCCCAGGAGGACCCGGCCGGTTCGGTGGTCGAGGAGGGTTCGGTCACCGTCACGCGGTTCACCGAACTCACCACGGAACTGGAACCGAAGACGGCCCGCGGCCGTCGAGCGGCGAACTTCCGATTGGTGATCTCCAATCTGGGCAACCATCCGGTCACCACCGAGGTGTCCGCGCTGGACCCCGACCTCCTGCTGAACTTCCGGGTCCGGCCGCCGGTCGTGGTCGCGATGCCCGGAACCTCCACATATGTCAAACTGCGCGCCGCGCCACGCAAGCGGTTCGTGCGCGGACCGGACAAGTCGCTGCCGTTCCAGGCTTTCGTGCTCCCGGAGTCGGCCGAGCCGGTGACCGTCGACGGTGCCGTGCTGCAACAGCAGATGATGCCCAAGTGGCTGCTGCCCGCGATCGCCCTCGTCCTGGCCGCGGCCGCGGTGCTCATCGCGTTGTGGTTCCTGGTGTTGAAGCCGCAGGTGCAGTCCACGGCGGTGCAGGCGGCCAACCAGCAGAACGCCCAACTCGCCGCCGGGGTCAGCGCGGCCAACAAGGCGGCCACCGAGGCCAGCAAGGCCGCCGTGGCCGGGAGCGGCGGGGGCGGCGCGTCCGGTTCGGCGTCGGGTTCGCAGTCCGGTAACACGGGCAGCGCGAACGGCTCCGCCAAGCCGAGCACGGGCGCGGGCGGTGCCGGCGGCGGTGCCGGTGCCGCGCCGGGCAGCCCGCCTGCCGGTACGCCGGTGTCCGACCTGCTCGCGTCGAACGCGGCACCCACCACGAACGGCACCTTCGCCACCGTCTCCTACACGCTTCCCAAGGGCCAGAAGACGATGGCGGTCAGCGACCTCGTGTTGCAGAACCCGCTGGCGGACACCGGCATCCTGCAGATCAGGTCCGGCAACCACGCACTCCTGGAGTTCGGCCTGGACGATTTCCGCAACCTGGACCTGCATTTCGTGCAGCCATTGCAGTTCAGCACGAAGGCCCCACTTGTCCTTGCGGTGGAATGCCTGAACACCAACCACACCAACTGCTCGGCCGCGGTCTCCTTCTCCGGCAGCACCCGGAAATGAGCCGGTAGTGGGACAGCCCGCGGCGAAACAGGGCGACACGGTGACGGCCACCGACACGCACATCGTGCTGGTGCCGTCACCGGGCGGCCCGGTGCCGACCCCGACGCCGCTGCCCTTCGCCGGTCAGATCACCAGTGGTTGCAGCACCACGGTGTTCATCGACGGCATGCCGGCCGCGGTGGTCGGCAGCGAGGCGACGAACCTGCCGCCACACATCCCCCCGTCCGGCAGCTTCGCCAACCCGCCCACCAACAAGGCCACCATCAGCATGGGCAGCACCACCGTGGCCATCGACGGCAAACCGGCCGCCCGCAACGGCGACCAGGCACTGACCTGCAACGACCCGGCCCCTCTCCCGAACGGCACGGTCACCGCGGTCAGCACGGTGGAGATCGGCTGACTCAGTTCTCCACGCCGGTGCCGGGCAGGCCGAGTGCGGCGCGGGCCCGGGCGGTGCGGACCGCCGCGGTCAGCGTGCCGATGTCGAAGGCGCCGTAGTGGCGCTGGCTGTTGATGAAGAACGTCGGCGTGCCGGAAACGCCGCTCAGGTCGGCGGATTCCACATCCTGGGCGACCCGGGCCGCGTACTCGTGCCGCTTGATGTCGTCCTTGAACCGCTCGGCGTCCAGACCCAGATCCTCGGCGTAGCGCAACAGTTCGTGGATCCGCAGGTTCTCCTGCCGTGCCAGCAGCAGGTCGTGCATCTGCCAGAACGCCCCCTGGGCCGCGGCCGCCTCCGCCGCCTCGGCGGCCAGTTGCGCCTGCGGGTGCACGTCGCTGAGCGGCAGGTGCCGCCACACGTACCGCAGATCGGTGTCGGTCAGCAGGTCACGCACCACAGGTTCGGCCCGGCCGCAGTACGGGCACTCGAAATCGCCGTACTCCACCACGGTCACGGACGCGTTCGCCGGGCCGCGGATGTGGTCGCGGTCCGGGTCCACTTCGGCGATCAGGTCGACGAGTTGCTCGGCGTCGCCGAGCAGCGCCATGGTCCGCCGCTGCGGGGACAGCAGCGCGGTCAGCCGGTACACCACCCAGGTCAGCAGCGACGCCACCACCGCGGCCGACAGCACACCCAGCTTCGCCTCGGCCAGCAGCGGCCCGTGGAACGCCAGCGTCGCGATCAGCAGTGACACCGTGAACCCGATCCCGGCGATCGTGCCGCTGCCCACCACGGCCGCCCACCCGACCTGCGGGCGCAGCCTGCGGCCGGACAGGCGGAACAGCAGCCACGACATGCCGACGACCGCGACCGGCTTGCCCACCACGTACCCGATCAGCACACCCAGCGTGATCGGCGCGGTGTAGGCGTGCACCAGGAACGAGCCGTTCACCGCGATGCCGGCATTGGCCAGGCCGAACACCGGCACGATCACGAAGCTGGTCCACGGGTGGTACAGGTTCTGCAGCCGGGCGTTGGGCGACAGGGTCGCGGTCAGCCCGGCGGTCGCCTCACGGGCCAGTTGTGCGGTCGGCTGCTCCCGGAACAGCCGGAACAGGCCGGTGGCCCGCTCCAGGTCGCCCCTGGCCGGCGTGTACGCGGACGTCACCAGGCCGATGGCCAGGCCGACCACGACCGGGTCGACACCGCTGGCCAGCAGCGCGAACCACGTGATGGTGCCCAGCCCGGCGTACACCAGGCCGCGCCGCAGCCCGGCCGCCCGCAGCGCCAAGTGCAGCGCGAACACCACGATCGCCACCGCCAGCGCCACCATGTTGATCCGCCCGCTGTACGCGACCGCGATCACCACCAGCGCGACCAGGTCGTCCACCACGAACACGGTCAGCAGGAACACCCGCACCCGGTCCGGCACCTCCCGGCCCAGCAGGGCGAGCAGGCCCAGGGCCAACGCCGTGTCGGTGGACATCGCCACGCCCCACCCGTGCGCGCCGGGCCCGCCGTGGTTGATGGCCAGGTAGATCAGCGTCGGGACGACCAGGCCGACCAGCCCGGCGAAGAACGGCACCACGAACCGGCTGCGGTCCCGCAGGTCGCCCAGGTCGAACTCGCGCCGCGCCTCCAGCCCGACGACCAGGAAGAACAGGGTCATGAGCCCGCTGTTCACCCAGGTCCGCAGGTCGCGGGTGACACCGACACCGCCGATCCGGAACGACAGCTCGGTGTGCCAGAAACCCTCGTAGGACGCGGCGTTCACGTTGGCCCACACCAGCGCCGCCACTATCGCCAGCACCAGCACGCCCGCGCTGGCCGACTCGGTCCGCAGGAACGCCCGCATCGGCGCCCCGACGGATCGGGTCCACCGCGTCGCGCCGCGCAGCCCGGCTGCGGATTCGGTCACCGTCGGTGTCCCCCCTCGACGTGCTGTCTCGCCTGGTCGGCACGGTACAGTCAGGCAGAACGCGCAGAGAGGCCCGAGTCATCCCACCTGATCCCACCATCGTGGACCGATTGCGCGCCGCCGGCTGTGTGTTCGCCGAGGACGAGGCGCGACTGCTGGCGTCCGCGGCCGGATCGCCCGACGAACTGGCCGCCATGGTCGAGCGCCGCATCGCCGGACTGCCGCTGGAACACCTGCTCGGCTGGGTCGAGTTCGCCGGGCTGCGCATCGGTGTCGACCCGGGCGTGTTCGTGCCGCGCCAGCGGACCGAGCTGCTGGTCCGGGAGGCCGCCGCGCTGGCCGCGCCGGGTGCCGTGGTGGTCGATCTGTGCTGCGGATGCGGTGCGCTCGGGGTGGCGCTGGCGTCGCTGGTTCCCGATGTCGAGTTGGTGGCCGCCGACGTGTCGGAGGCCGCGGTGCGGTGCGCCCGGCGGAACGTGACCGGCCAGGTCTACCAGGGCGATCTGTTCGACGCGCTACCCGAGTCGTTGCGCGGGCGGGTGGACATCCTGCTGGCCAACGTGCCGTACGTGCCCACGGAGGCGATCGCCACGATGCCGCCCGAGGCCCGCGACCACGAACCCACGGCGGCCCTGGACGGCGGTGCCGACGGGCTCGCCGTGTTCCGCCGGGTGGCGGCTGGGGCGCCGGAGTGGTTGGCGCCGGGCGGGCACGTGCTGATGGAGACCGGTGAGAGTCAGGTGGCGACGGCGATGTCGGTGTTGGAGTCGGCCGGCCTCAGGCCGAGGGTGGTCGCGTCGGTCGAGTTGTTCTCCACCGGCGTGGTGGGCACGCGCTAACGCCGCAGTCCGTTCAGGACGAGAGTGAGCAGGCGGTCGGCCCGGGCCGGGCTGTCCTGGGCGGCCCACGCGATGCCGCCGACCATCGCGAGTACGTCAGCCGCGTCCGCATCGGCGACCACCGCGCCCGATCGGCGCGCCCGCGCCAGCAACGCGTCCCCCACCTCGAACAGCTCCGCATGCCACGTCACCGCCTGCGCCGAGTTCAGCGCCTCGGCCGCCAACCCCCGATAGGTCATGGCGTGCGTGATCGCGGCACGCAACCACGTGGCCAACGCGTCCCCTTCGTCCTCGGCCGTCAGCAGTCCGCGGCCACGGCCGACCAGCTCGGCGATCCGCTCGGCGAGCACCACCTCGACGAGATCCAGCCGGGTGGGGAAGTGCCGGTACAGCGTCCCGCTGGCCACCCCGGCCCGCCGGGCGATCTCGTCCAGGGAGGCGTCCACGCCGAACTCGGCGAACGCGAGTTTCGCCTGCTCGACCAACTGCTCGTAGTTGCGCCGGGCGTCGGCCCGCATGGATCCTCCTGGCCAACCGGGGACACGGTCCGGTACAGTAACCGGACCATGTCTCATCTTATGGGAGGGTCGGATGGCACTGGGTCCGCGGGCGGTTCTGGAACGGCTCCGCCAGGCGTCCGTCGACCGGTCCGTCGACGACCTGGGCCGCCTGTACGCGGTCGACGCCGTCCACGAATTCCCGTTCACCGCGCCAGGCTTCCCGTCCCGGCTGGTCGGCCGCGACGAGATCATGAACTGGACCACCGCGGTGTGGCACACCGACGCGTTCCGGTACGAGCGCTACCGCACCCTGGCCAGCTACGCCACCGACGACCCGGACACGATCGTCGTCGAGCAGGAAGCCATCGGGACCAGTGCGGTCACCGGCGCGTTCGCGCTGCCCAACCTCATGGTGCTCACCGTGCGCGACGGGCAGATCGTCCACCTGCGCGACTACGTCAACGTCCTGGCGGCCGCGGCCGCCGTCGGACATGAGCTCTAACTGCCGTCTGGGTAGCCGCCTCGGTGCAGCACCATCGGGAAGTGCGGGACGGTGTCGCCGTGCCACCGCCGACAGCGCGGCCCGCAGCCGATCGGTGGCGAACCGCTCCCGCCACCGATCCTCGATCACGCCGAACACCTCGGCCCACACCTTCCGGGCCTTGCGCCCGGACGGCGTCGGCCGCAGCACCGCCTGGGGGCCCGGCCGCTTCGGGTCGCGGTCGCGCGGGCCGAGTTCCGCCGTGACGTAGCCTCAGCGCAGCATGCCGCCGAGGTTGGTGTGGGTCCCGGCCAGCCGAGCCGGCTCGGCGACCGACACTCGCGCGGCCATCGTGTCGTTGACTGACAGATCAGCGAGCACCGCTGTCCTGTTCGGTCAGTGCGATAAGGTGAATACCGTTCCGCCACAGGAGATGCGTGCTGTGCGATGTGTCGGTCGTCACGCAAGTCCTGCCGTGCCAACAATGCGTGAATTTTCGCCGACCGGTCGCTGTCGGGTTGTTTGACAGTTGGTCGCACATGTCGACCTACGGCACGGTACTCATGACACTGACACCGTGAACGACGCACTGCTCGTCATCGTGGTCGTGACCGCGCTGGCGTTCGACTTCACCAACGGCTTCCACGACACCGGCAACGCGATGGCGACCTCGATCGCCACGGGTGCGCTCGGTCCGCGCACGGCGGTCGCACTCTCCGGGGTGCTGAACCTGGTCGGCGCGTTCCTCTCGCTGAGCGTCGCGGCGACCATCGCCAGCGGCCTCGTGGACACGAACCTGGTCACCCTCACCGTGGTGTTCGCCGGCCTGGCGGGCGGCATCATCTGGAACCTGCTCACCTGGCTGCTGGGCATCCCATCCAGCTCGTCGCACGCCCTGATCGGCGGCGTGATCGGCTCGACGATCGCGGCCGCCGGCCTGTCCGGCGTGAAGTGGCAGGGCCTGGTGTCCAAAGTGATCATTCCGGCGGCCCTGTCGCCGATCATCGCGATCCTGGTCGCCGCCACGGGCACCTGGCTGGTCTACCGCCTGAGCAGGCGGGTCGCGGCCGGCGCGCGCAGCCACGGCTTCCGGATCGGCCAGATCGGGTCGGCCTCGCTGGTCTCGCTGGCCCACGGCACGAACGACGCGCAGAAGACGATGGGCATCATCACGCTGGCGCTGATCGCCAACGGCACGCTCAAGTCCGGCGCGTCGGCGCCGTTCTGGGTGATCGTCTCGTGCGCGATCGCCATCAGCCTCGGCACCTACCTGGGCGGCTGGCGGGTCATCCGCACCCTCGGCAAGGGCCTGGTGGAGATCGAGTCGCCGCAGGGCATGGCCGCCGAGTTCTCGTCGGCCGCGGTCATCCTGCTGTCCAGCCACTTCGGATACTCGCTGTCCACCACGCACGTGGCCACCGGCTCGATCCTGGGTACCGGGATCGGCAAGGCGGGCGCCGAGGTCCGGTGGAAGGTCGCCGGCCGCATGGCCACGGCCTGGCTGTTCACCCTGCCGGCCGCCGCGATCGTCGGTGCGGCCGCGTTCGGCCTGGCCCACGTCATCGGCGGGGTCGCGGGCGGGATCGTGGTGTTCGTCATCCTCGCCGGGGTCGCGCTGGGCATCTGGCTCGCGTCCCGCCGGACGCCGGTCGACCACAAGAATGTCAACGCCGAGTGGACCGGTTCGGTCACACCGGCCGAGCCGCAGCCCGCCGCGGTCTGAGGGGACGTCACGATGGACTGGATCAACCTGACCGCCCTGTGGCAGATCATCGTCTTCGGGCTGATCGCGGGCGCGGGCCTGCCCGCGGTGTTCGCGCTCGGCCTGCGCGCCCTGAGCCTGGGCGCCCGTACCCAGGCCGGCTCCGGGGAGTCCGACGAGATCGTCGGCGGCAACCCGGCCGGCATGGTGCTGGGCGGCCTGTGCTTCCTGATCGTCCTGGCGGGCATCGCCGGCGGCATCTACTTCATCGTCGCGGCCAGCTAGGTCGCCGTAGGGGAGAGGCTCACATGGAGTTGCCTCCGGTGTTGGCGTCGATCGTCGGCTGGCTGCGGGCCGGCTACCCCGACGGCGTGCCCGAGCACGACTACATCCCGCTGTTCGCGCTGCTGGCCCGCCAGCTCACCAACGACGAGGTCACCGCCGTCGCCGAGGAACTGGCCGCCGAGGGCGACGCCACCTCCGGCCAGGCGATCCGGGACGCGATCACCTCGGTGACCAACGGCAAGCCGCTGGACTCGGACGTGGCCAGGGTGAGCGCCCGGCTCGCGGCGGGCGGCTGGCCGCTGGCCAGGTTCGACCACAACGACGCCGGCTCCTGAGGCAGGCCGGCGGCAGCGTCGCCTAGATGATTGATGCGGTGAAGATCATGTGAAGGGGACCCGGTGGCGGACACGGGCGGAGGGTGTCCATGATCAAAGTGTGAGCAAAGACCTGAACACCCTCCTGACCACACTCTACGTGCTGATCGATGACCACATCGTC
>DASUGU010000002.1:0-6121 GCA_036273855.1 Pseudonocardiaceae bacterium | reverse complement strand
AGCTCTGGCGCCCCTCGCCGCTGGTCCGCGCCACGCGGCTGGAGCAAGCGCTCGGCACGCCGGCACGCATCTACTACAAGTACGAGGGCGTCAGCCCGGCCGGATCGCACAAGCCGAACACGGCCGTGCCGCAGGCCTTCTACAACGCGAAGGCGGGCATCGCCAAGCTGACCACCGAGACCGGGGCCGGGCAGTGGGGGACAGCGCTTGCCTTCGCCAGCGCGCAGTTCGGGCTGGAGTGCGAGATCTGGCAGGTGCGCGCCTCGTACGACCAGAAGCCGTACCGGCGGCTGATGATGGAGACCTACGGCGCCACGGTGCACCCCAGTCCCTCCGAGCTCACCGAGTCCGGCAAGGCCGTGTTGGCCGAACATCCGGACTCCACCGGCAGCCTCGGCATCGCCATCAGCGAGGCCGTCGAACGCGCCGCCGCCGACCCGAACACCCGCTACGCCCTGGGCAGCGTGCTCAACCACGTGCTGATGCACCAGACGGTGATCGGCGAGGAGACGCTCCTGCAGTTGGCCCAGGCCGGTGACGTGCCCGACGTGATCGTCGGCTGTACCGGCGGCGGGTCCAACTTCGCCGGGCTGTCGTTCCCGTTCCTGCGGGAGAAGCTGGCCGGCCGGATGTCCCCGGTCATCCGCGCGGTCGAGCCGGCCGCGTGCCCGTCGCTAACCCGGGGCGTGTACGCCTACGACTTCGGCGACACCGCCGGCCTGACCCCGCTGCTCAAGATGCACACCCTCGGCCACAATTTCATTCCCGACCCGATCCACGCCGGTGGCCTGCGCTACCACGGCATGTCACCGCTGCTGTCGCACATCTACGAGTTGGGACTGATCGAGGCGATCGCGGTACCGCAGCAGGAGTGCTTCGCCGCCGGCGTCCGCTTCGCCAGGGCCGAAGGCATCATCCCAGCCCCCGAGCCCACCCACGCGCTCGCCGCCACCGTGCGGGAAGCGTTGGCGTGCAAGGAGAGCGGCGAGTCCAAGGTGATCCTCACCGCGTTGTGCGGCCACGCCCACCTCGACCTGCCCGCCTACGGCCAGTACCTGGCCGGTGACATGGTCGACCACGAGCTGCCGATGGCGGAGGTGGAGCGGGCGCTGTCGGAGCTGCCGGTCCCTGCTTCCTGAGCCTGCTTCTTGAGCCTGACACCGTGTCAGGCGGTAGACAGGTCGTCGTGTTCGGTATCGGCGACTTCGCGCGGCACGGACGGGTGTCCATCCGGATGCTGCGGCACTACGACGCCCTCGGCCTGCTGCGGCCGGCCGCTGTCGACCCGGTGACCGGCTACCGGTCGTACGAGGCGGGCCAGTTGTCGCAGCTCAACCGGATCGTCGCGCTGAAGAACCTGGGCTTCACGCTGCAGCAGGTCAGGACCGTGCTCGACGACGAGGTCGACGTCGCGCAGTTGCGCGGCATGCTGCGGCTGCGCCTGGCCGAACTCCAGGCTCAGGTGGCCGCCGATGCCGCTCGCCTGGCGCAGGTGGAGGCCCGCCTGCGGACGATCGAGAGGGAGGGCAGCATGATCAGCGACGAGGTGATCGTCAAGGAGATCCCGGCCGTCCGGGTCGCCGAGTTGACGGCGGTGGCGGCCAGCTACGAACCGGAACACATCGGGCCCGCGATCCAGCCGCTGTACGAGGAGTTGATGGCGAGGCTGTCCCGAGCCGGGGTTCCGGTGGTCGACGCACCGATCGCGTACTACGAGGACGCCTCGGACGGCGGCATCATCGTGCACGCGACCGCACCGGTGGCGGTCGAGCCGGACGCCAAGTACGACTTCGCCGTCGTCGACATCCCCGCTCTTTCGCGGGCGGCCGCGATCGTCCACCACGGCGACATGGCCAACGTCGTCCCCACCGGCCAGGCACTGGCCCAATGGATCGACGCCAACGGCTACCGGTCAACCGGCTACGGCCGCGAGGTCTACCTCGACTGCCCGCCGGAGCTGGACAAGTGGGTAACCGAATTGCAGGTCCCTATAGAACACCTGTGATCCGGCCCGCCGAATTGTGCCGACTCCTTTGCTCTTTCAACGCGGCCTGCGCACCCCACGCCATGTTCATGCGGGTTGTAGGGCGGGTGGGACTTGAACCCACGGCCAAAGGATTATGAGTCCTCTGCTCTAACCATCTGAGCTACCGCCCCTCACGCCACCCCGACCCTGTCGCGACGGCGCGCGGTCAGAGGTTACCGAGAGCGGCCGGGTGGGCAACAGCAACCCGCCGCATGGCCGGGCATGAAGAAACCCAGGCCGCGTGACCTGGGTTGACGCTCCTCCAGTTGGACTCGAACCAACAACCCTTCGGTTAACAGCCGAATGCTCTGCCAATTGAGCTATGGAGGACTGCTCTGGCGCCTGCCACCACCGGCCGGCACGGCCACAACTATAGCGCACCCTGAGTGACCTCCCGACCGGACCCGGCACCACCGGGCCTGCCGGTGGGCGGCGGCCGACATAGCCTGGTCGGGGGTCGAAGGGAGGCGGACCGACATGAAGACCTTCGTGCTGGGCATGGCCGCCGGCTACGTGCTGGGTTCCCGCGCCGGCCGGGAGCGCTACGAGCAGCTGGTGCAGGCGTACCGCAAGCTGGCCGATCACCCGATGGTGCAGGGCGCCGCCGGGATCATCCGGGCGAAGGTGGGTGAGCGGCTCGGGCACTGACCGTCACGTCGTGCGGGCCACCACGAACACCCGGCGGAACTCGAACCACGTGGTGCCGTTGTCCCTGGTCGGATAGGCCGCGCGCAGCCTGGGCCGCAGTTCCGCGACGAAGTCGTCCCACGCCCGGTCGTCCAGCGCCGCCCTGATCGGCCGCAGCGCGGTCCCGGTCACCCACTCGAGCACCGGGTCCTCGCCGGTCAGCAACTGCAGGTAGGTGGTCTCCCACGCGTCGACCTGGCACCCCGCCGCGGTCAGCAGGTCCGCGTACTCCTGCGGCGAATCCACCGCGTCGTCCTCCCGCAGCACCAGCGACGCCAGCGCGGACCGCCAGGTGGGCGACTCGGCCTGTTCCCGGATCAGCACGTGGGACGGCGCGCCGAAGTTGCCCGGCACCTGCACGGCCAGCCACGCCCCGGCCGGCAACTGTCCGGCCCACCTGGGCAGCAGCTCCCGGTGCTTGGGCACCCACTGGAGTACCGCGTTGGCGAGCACCACGTCGGTGTCCGGTTCCGGCGCCCATTCGTTGACGTCGCCGACCCGGGCCGCGATGCCCGCCGCCTTGGCCGCGTCGACCATCTCGGCGGACGAGTCGATGCCCTCGATCACCGCCTCCGGCCACCGGCCGACGAGAGTCGCCGTCTGGTTACCCGGGCCGCAGCCGAGGTCGACGACCCGGCGCGGGCGGTCGGCACCCACGCGTGCCACCAGGTCGTGGAACGGCCGGCCGCGGTGGTCGGCGAAGGTCAGATAGGTCGTGGGGTCCCACATCGCATCCTCCTTGATAGCAAACCGTACGTACGTACTGTATTGGAGAGACGCGACGATGGCCAGCCACAAACGAGAACCCGTCAGTCGGGTCGCTTGATCCGGCCGACCTGCGCGGCCACGTTCGCCGCCAGCGTCCGCACGGCGTCCTGGTCGGTGCCGGGATCGGACCGCACCTGCAGGACGAACCCGTCCTGCCCGGCCACCGACCGCTGCACCACCCACGCTCCCCCGCCGGGCAGCTCCCGGTGGTGGCTGGACTTGATCGAACCGGTCACCCTGGCGTGCACGACCTCCGGCACCCGCCCGGCCCGCTGCAACCGCAGCCGGCAGGCGGGCCGGTCAGCCAGCAGCACTGCGCCGCCCACCGCCCCGGTCTCATCGGCCTCGACCACGGTCAGCGCGCCCTGCGCCCACGTCGCCTTGCTGATCAGGTGCCACCCGACCAGCCGCGCCCGGTCACCGTCGGGCAGCCACAGCCCGCGCGACGTGGCCACCACGTGACCGCCGCCGGCCAGCTCCGCCACGCCGAGCACCCGCTCGTCCGAGGTCAGCTCACCGGCGAAATCGGCTGGCACGTCCCGGTCGGACAGCCGGTCGAGGAACCGCCGCAGCCCGCCGCTCACTCGAACATCCCGGAAGCCTGCTTCACCAGCGCCCGGTGGTACTCCTCGAACGCCACCAGGTCACCGAACACCGACCGGTACTCGTCCGCGTCGGTCAGCGGGTTCAGCCGTTGCAGCCGCGACTTCATCGCCGCGATCTGCCGGCCCACCAGTTCCTTCTGCAGCCCGGCGAGGATGCCCTCGACGTACCGGGTGTCGCTCTCCTCCTTGGTGGGCATGGACTCCACCGCCAGCTCGCTGACCAGCGTCCTGGTCGTCCCGTCGGCGCACCGCTCGGTGACCGCCTGCGCCAGCTCCGGTCCGGTCAACCCGGACCCGCTGCCGCCCGCGGCCTGGATCGCCCGGTGCACCGCCAGGTACGCGGGGTCGGTGAACGCCTCCTCGGGCAGCGCGTCGTACACCGGTCCGGCCAGCGCGGGCAGTTGCAGCGCCGCCTTCAACACGTCCCGCTGCGCGTGCAGCCGCTGGTCCCGGGGATCGGGCCGGGGCGGGCCGCTGTGCACGTCGAGCGCGGCCTGGTTCGGGTCGACCGGCTGGACCCGCCGTGCCGGCCTGCGGCCGGTCGGCGCCTCGCCTGCCGACTCGCGCACCCGCCGCACCACCATCGACTCGTCCGCCCAGCCGACCCACCAGGCCAGCTTCGTGGCGTACCCGTCCCGGCTGGCCCGGTCCTTGATGCTGGACACCAGCGGCACGGTCCGCTGCAGCGCGGCCACCTGGCCGTCCACCGCGTCGAGGTCGTAGTCGTTGAGCAGGCTGCGGATGGCGAACTCGAACAGCGGCGTCCGGCGCGCCACCAGGTCGCGTACGGCGACGTCACCCTTGGCCTGCCACAGTTCGCACGGGTCCATCGAGTCCGGCGCGATCGCCACGTACGTCTGCGCGGCGAACTGCTGGTCGCCCTCGAACGCCTTCAGCGCGGCCTTCCGCCCTGCCTCGTCACCGTCGAAGGTGAAGATCACCTCGCCACGGAACGCATCGTCGTCCAGCATCAGCCTGCGCAGCACCGCCATGTGGTCGTCGCCGAACGCCGTGCCGCACGCGGCCACCGCGGTGGGCACGCCTGCGACGTGCATGGCCATCACGTCGGTGTAGCCCTCGACGACGACCGCCTGGTGCCGCTTGGCGATCTCCCGCTTGGCCCGGTCGACGCCGAACAGCACCTGCGACTTCTTGAAAATGGGGCTGTCACTGGTGTTCAGGTACTTCGCGGCGATCTGGTCGTCGTCGTAGAGCCGGCGGGCGCCGAAGCCGACGACGTCGCCGCCGAGATCCTTGAGCGGCCACAGCAGCCGCCGGTGGAACTTGTCCATCGGGCGGCCCTGCCTGCCCTCGCGGGACAGTTGCGCCTTGTACAGCTCGTCGAGGTCGAATCCCCTGCCCAGCAGGTGTTTGGTCAACTTGTCCCAGCCGGCGGGCGCGTAGCCGCAGCCGAACAGTTGGGCGGTCGCGTCGTCGAAACCGCGCTCCGTCAGGTACTCGCGCGCCTTCGCCGCCTCGGGTGTGGCCAGTTGTTCGGTGTAGAACTCGGTGGCGGCCCGGTGCGCGTCCAGCATCCGGGTGCGGGTGCCCCGATCCCGTGGCGCGCCGGGACGGCCGCCCTCGTAGGTGAGGTCGACGCCGCTGCGGTCGGCCAGTCGCTCGACGGCCTCGACGAACCCGAGGTGCTCCATCTTCATCACGAAGGCGATCACGTCGCCGCCCTCGCCGCAGCCGAAGCAGTGGAACGTGCCGTAGCTGGGCCGCACGTTGAACGACGGGGTCTTCTCCTCATGGAACGGGCACAGGCCCTTCAGCGCGCCACCGCCAGCCCTGCGGAGCGTGACGTACTCCCCCACGACGTCGTCGACCCGGTTCCGCTCGCGAACCACCGCGATGTCAGCTTCCCGGATCCGACCTGCCACGTCTGGGAAGTCTAGATGATTGATGCGGTGAAGATCATGTGAAGTCGGCCCCGGTGAGAGGACACGGGCGGAGGGTGTCCAAGATCAAAGTTGTGAGCAAAGACCTGAACACCCTCCTGACCGCACTCTACGTGCTGATCGACGACCACATC
>DASUGU010000001.1:0-53776 GCA_036273855.1 Pseudonocardiaceae bacterium | reverse complement strand
CGCGTTGGTGATCGGGCTGGTGGTGGAGAAGCTGACCTGCAGCTTCACCGTGTTCGCGGTGGCCTCCTCGTCCGGGACGCGGAAGACGATCTCGCCGTCGTCGCCCTTGGCCGGATTGTCCGGGCTGTGCGCGGACACGTGAGCCGACGCGATACCCGCGCTCACCAGGACCAGCACGCCGGCCGCGAGCACCGTGGCGGTGGCGCGCAGCGTGAATGACTTCTTCGTAGACATGTCGAATTGCTCCAGAAGGCATGTGGCACCGGCGGCTGGCCGGTGCTGCGGTCGGGGGAATGGCGTGTACGCACGACCGATCCCCAGGCAGCGCAGCCTTCGGAAGGGATCGGTCAGGCCAGCAGCGGTGGACCCCGACGGGCACTGCGGCGACGCAACAGGACAGTGATCGCCCGGTCGTTGGGATGCGCACCGGGCGCGGGCTGCTCCAGTGCCTCGGGCACCGGCGGTGCGCTCAACACCGTGGGCAGCAGACGTGCCAGCGCGGCGATGATCTCGAACACGGCGGCGTCGGCCTTGGCCAGCAGGACAGCGGAGACGAGCGCAGCCACCGCGTGCGCCCCGACCATGACTGGCCCGTCGACCTGGTACATCACCGGCATGTTCATCGTCTCGATGGACAGCAGCACATGGCTGGCCAGTTGGGCCGCGCCGAGTACGGCCAGAACGCCCGACAGCGAACACTGTCGGTTGGCCATCGCGACACCGATGGCCGCAACGCCCAGCGTGAGCAGGACGGTCACGCCGGTCGCGGGCACGCCACCGCCGCCGAACCCATGCGCTGCGGCCGCCAGCGAGCCGGACACGACGGCCAACACGACACCACGACACAACCGGAACGCTCCGGAGGTCGGGGTCGGCAGGCCAGTCACGGCTGACGATGCTAAGGCCACCGGACCCGAAAGCGGACCCCCAACATCGGTCGATTGCACAGACCAGGCTTTCAGCACCCGGAATGGGCGAGCCACGCCCAAGGCGACACATATCACCGTTCTGACGGTGCGGCGAGCTGCGAATGTGTCCGCCACGATGAGCTCCACTGCCGACGTAGTAGATCAACATGGTCTCGGGTTGGAGACCGCCGCCGGTGCGCACGTTGGCCAACGCGCGCCGTCGCGTCGGGGTCCGGCAGGCCATCGCCGCTGCAGAGCATCCGCTCACCCACGGCGATCGTCACGCATGGCCCTGTCGACCTTCGGCCACGGCGCACCGTCCTGCACCCCGAACCCTTCCCGATCACGGTTTTCGGGGCCTGCGCCTCGCGGTGACCCGCCGTCGAGAAGGGCCACCGAGCGGGGCCACTCGCGAGACAGGACCGAGTGCGGCCCTCGATATTGTCCACGTGGTCGGCCTGAACTCGGTCGACGTGCTCATCACTCACGCGCACGATCATTCGGAGACGGAGTCCTGGTCCCCAGTGGCTGGTGCGGGCGGCGGCTGCGTGGCGAGGGCGCGTTCGGTGGTCGGATGGGTGATGAAGAAGTCGGTGAGGCCGATCATGCCCAGGGCTCGGGAGAGTTGGGGCGGGACCGCGGCCAGTGTGAGGTAGGCGTTCGCCGTTTGGGCGACGTTGTGTGCGGCGATGAGTGCGGCGATGCCGCTGGAGTCACAGAACCGCAGCTCAGCGAGGTCCACGACGAGAACCGTGTCGGGGGGCAGAGCGAGGCCGGCGACGTGTACGTGGACCTCGGGTGCGGTGGCGGCGTCGAGGTCACCGCGGATGGTGAGTACGACCGCGGTCGGGAGGGATCTGGTGGTGACGGAGAACGCGTGAGTCACGGCTGGCTGTTCTTATGAGGGATGCTCAGAGCCAGCAGCGCGGTGTCGTCGTCGACGCCGTCGCCGAATTCGGCGAGCAGTCGGGTCAGTGCGGTGATCACCTGTGGCGCGGTGGTGGGTGCGAGGGCGGTGAGGTAGCGCTGCAGTTCCGCTTCGCTGTAGCGATCACGGTCGCGGGTCCGGGGGCGGGCTTCGGTGAGTCCGTCGGTATAGAGCAGCAGGGTGTCTCCTGGCGCGAGATGCGTGTGGACGGTGGTGAAGGTGGCGTCGGGGAGCGCGCCGACCAGCAGTCCGCCGGGGGTGGTGAGGATGTCGAGGGTGCCCTGGGCGCGGATGTGGATGGCCGGTGGGTGGCCGCCGCTGGCCAGGGTGACGTCGCATCCGTCACCGCTCGGGACCAGGTTGCCGTGGATGACGGTGCAGAAGCGGGGATCGGTGCCGTGGTACTCGTGGTTGAGCACGGTGTTGAGGGTGTGCAGGACCGTGGCCGGGTCGGGGTTGTGCACCGCGGCCGCGCGGAGTGTGTAGCGGGCCAGGGAGGTGACGGCGGCGGCTTTGGCGCCCTTGCCGGACACATCACCCAGAAAGAATCCCCACGTGGCGCCGGTGAGCGGGAACAGGTCGTAGAAGTCGCCGCCGACCTCGTCGGCCGACGCGGGATGGTAGTAGGCCGCGACCTCCATGCCGGGCACCTGGGACAGTGCCGGTGGGACCAGGGTCTGTTGCAGCGTCCTCGCGAGTTGCTGTGCCCGATCGCGTTCGGATTCGGCGTCCCGGCGGGCGCGCAGGAGTTCCTGTTCGTAGGCGCGCCGATCCCGTGCGTCGAAGACGGTGGTGCGGATCAGCTGGGCCTGGCCGTCGGTACCGGTCTTGACCGTCGAGGTGACCAGCACCGGCAACCGGGTGCCCTCGGCGGTCGTGAGTTCCAGTGCGACGCCGCCGACTTCGCCCTGCATCCGCAGCAACGGTGCGAAATGTGTCTCGTGGTACATCCGGCCGCCGACGGTGAGCAGATCGGCGAACCGCCGCCGGCCCACCACCTGATCGCGTCGGTAGCCCAGCCAATCGAGCAGGGTGGTGTTGATTTTGGCGATGGTGCCGTCCAGCAGCGTGGACAGGTAGCCGCACGGCGCGTGCTCGTAGAGGTCCTCGGCGCTGTCTTCCAGCAATGCCGAGAACGCCGCGCCGAGGTCACCGTGATCGCCGGCGGCGCCGTCGGGGTTCCGGCCGCCGCCGTCGGCCTTGCAGTTCATCGGGTGTCGACGAAGTCGGCGATCGCGGCGGCGGTGGCGTCGGGTGCGCTCAACTGTGGGCAGTGCCCTACCGCGTCCAGGGTCACCAGTCGGCTGCCGGGGATCTGCTGGTGGGTGAACCGGCCGACTTCCGGCGGGGCGATGGCGTCCTGGGCGGACTGGATCACCAGGGTGGGCACGGTGACCTTCGGCAGGTCAGCGCGGTTGTCGGACAAGAACGTGGTGCGCGCGAAGACCCGCGCGATCTCCGGGTCAGTGCGGCAGAAGCTGTTCGTCAGCTCATCGCCGAGTTCGGGCCGGTCCGGGTTGCCCATGATCACCGGTGCCATGGTCGCCGACCAACCCAGATAGTTGGACTCGAGTGATTCGAGCAACTCGTCGATGTCGGCGCGGCTGAACCCGCCGCGGTAGTCGCCGTCGTCGACGTAGCGCGGCGATGGGGTGAGCAGGACCAACTTCGCGAACCGGGCGGGTTCCTGGTTGGCGGCCAGGACCGCGATCATCGCGCTGACCGAGTGGCCGACCAGCATGACGTCGTGCAGGTCCAGTTCTCGGCAGATGTCCAGGATGTCGTCGGCGTAGCCGCGCAGGTTGCTGTATCGCTGTTCGCTCCACTCGGTGAGGTCGGACTGGCCCGCACCGGTGTGGTCGAACAGCACCACCTCGAACCGTTCGGCCAGCACGGGAGCCACCAGTCGCCACAGGTTCTGGTCGCAGCCGAATCCGTGGGCCAACAGCACGGTCGGCCCGTCGTGGTGGCCGGTGAGGACCACGTTGTTCCGTCTGCGCACATCCACCGACGTATCCTGTCACCGCCCATGGCCAAGGGCACCGTGGGATCGTGAGCGTCGTGATGCCGTGCTCAGCAAAGGTGTCAGTACCGTTCGCGCTGGGTAGGCTCTCGGGAGCCCCGGACCTCGACCAGCTGGGACGACCAGCGTAGGGAGGGGACCATGAGCGGTGCGGACGGACGTCAGTACCATTACGAGTTTTCGCGGACGGTCGGCACGCCGGCCCTGTCGCAGCTACGGGCCTGGTTGCGGGATCGGCTGACGAACGAAGCGCCCAACGCGGTGTGGGATGCCGAACTGGCCGTGACCGAGTTGGTGTCCAATGCCTACGAACACGCCCGTGGCGCGATCACCGTGCAACTGCATCTGATCGCGGAACGGGCGGTGCTGCGTGTGGAGGTCGAGGACGGCAGCCCCGAACTGTCACCTCGACCGGAACCCGGACCCGACCACGGTCGGCCACACGGACGTGGACTGCTGCTGATCAACGCGCTGAGCACCGCATGGGGTGTGCTGGGCGCACCCGAGCGCAAGACGGTGTGGGTGGAGATCGCCTTGGCCTGAAAGCGTGCTCAGCACCTCCGCGAGCCGTCGTCAGCGGTCATGGCACCTCACGCCGGTCTGCTCCAGGTGCCGGCCTGGCACCGGTCACTCGGCCTCGACCCGACCCTGACACCCGGGTTCACGCACACGCCCGCCGAGGTCTCGTTCTCGCGGGACGGCAGCAAGCCGTGGTAACGACGAAGGGCAACGGGACGAACATCGACGTGTTCGGTGTCCCTCAGATCGGTGTGACATACCCAACTGTCGCTAGTGGACGGTAGCACAGTCATGCGTGGAGGTCTTCCGTCGAGTTCCTCAGCGCAAGTCCTCGTACCCTCCGACGAGGTGCCAATGTGACCGGGATCTGCTGCACGCGCGCCGACCAGGAATTGGCACAACTGTGTCGACGATTTCCCCGTGCACCGCGCGCGTACCCCTTACCCGGTGGGCATCTCGGCTGGGATCGGGCGGTGCGGAGTGACGGTGGCCCCGCGTTGCCGTGACAGTTGGATGATCTTGTCCGGCGGCGATGATCGCGGGGGCGGGCAGGGACAGCGCCAGGACGATGAGCCACTCGCGGCCACTGAGCGAGGTCGTGTCCAGCAGTCGTTGCAGCATGTTCAGTTCGACGGCGGCCCAGATCAGAAGCCAGCCGAGGATGATCCAACCCAGATACGGGAACGCTGGCGAGGACCAGGGTGCCTGGCGCTCGCGGCGCATGACCAGGCCGATGTTGACCGCGCTGAAGGACACGATCGCGAAGGCCATCGTCATGTTGACAGATGCCTGCGAGGTGCTTGCCTTGCCGGGGCCCCATTCCAGGACGGCGAGGGCGATCCCGGCGACCACGAACCCCGTCACGAACCAGCGGATGATCTGCGATGTGTTGACGATCTTGGTGCCGGGCTTGCGGGGTGGCTGCTGCATGACGCCGGGGTCGGGAACGTCCGCGATGAGGGCGATGACGACGGTGATGAAGACGAAGAACTTGCAGAACAGCAGTTGCAGCGGGAACAGGGCGACGCCGCCGTTGATGTTCAGGATGGTGGCATAGACCATGAGTTGGAGTACCGCCGACAGGACGGTGAGCTGCATCCTGATGTAGGTGGAGATCCGCCGGTAGATGTCGCGGCCCAGCCGCACGGCCCGGACGAGGGTGGCGAAGTTGTCGTCGGTCAGCACGATCTTGGCGGCCTGCTTGGAGACTTCCGAGCCGCTGCCCATGGCGACGCCGACGTCGGCCTGCTTGAGAGCGGCGGCGTCGTTGACGGCGTCACCGGTCATCGCGACGACATCGCCGGACCGCTGCATGAGCGTGGCCAGCCGCAGCTTGTCCTCGGGTGCGACCCGGCCGAACACGTGGAGCTGTGGAAGTCGCTCGACCACTTGGTCGTCGGGCAGGTGCCGCAGTTCCGTACCGGTGATCACACCGGGCCCGAGCCCGAGTTCGTCGGCGATCGCGCGGGCGGTCACGGTATGGTCTCCGGTGATCATCCGCACGTCGATGCCGGCACTCAGTGCCGAATGAACCGCGTCCGTGGCCTCGGCCCGCAACGGGTCCATGATCCCGACCAGTGCCACGAAGATCAGGTCGGTGACCGCTGCCATCGGGTCGGCCACGGCCGCTGACATCCCGGTGTTGTCCAGGTCGCGGGCGGCGAACGCGAGCACCCGCAGTCCCCGTTTGACAGCGTGCGATTGGCGGTCAGGATCTCGTCGCGGACGGTGTCGATGGGCACCTGCTGGCCGTGCCGCAGCGCCTGGCCGCAGCGGTCGATGACCACGTCCGGTGCCCCCTTGACGGTGGCGAAGTGCGGCTGTCGCAGTATCCCGCCGGCCAGCCAGTCCGGGCAGTCGTGGAAGGTGGCCATGAACTTGTACTCCGAGTCGAACGGCACCTCGGCCAGGCGTGGCAGGGCTTTGCGGGTGTGCTCGGCGTCAGCGCCCATTTTCGCGGCGAGTACGACGAACGCAGCCTCGGTCGGGTCACCGATGACCGATCCGTCGTCACCGACGGTGGCGTCGGTGCACAGGATCAACCCGAGGGACAGGCGGCGGAAGTCGGGCAGTTCCCCTCCCGCGACGCCCAGTAGCGACAGTGCTGACCATGATCGAAGTGGACCCCGCCGACCCGGCGTTCACCGAGCCCACCAAGTTCATCGGTCCCGTGTACTCGAAGGACACCGCCGACCAGATGAGCGCCGACCATGGCTGGACGTTCCGCCAGGACGGCGACGCGTGGCGCCGGGTCGTGGCATCACCAGAGCCGCTGCGGATCCTGGAGATCGAGCCGATCCGATGGTTGCTCGACCGCGATGCCGTCGTCGTGTGCGCCGGCGGAGGAGGCATCCCCACGATGTTCTCGCCTCCGAGCCCTGGTGAACTGGCCGGTGTCGAAGCTGTGATCGACAAGGACCTCGCCAGCGAACTGCTCGCCGAGGACGTCGGCGCCGACCTGTTCGTCGTGATCACAGATGTGGACGGCGTGTACCTCGACTGGGGCACGTCACGGCAGCGACGACTGGGCCGTGTGACACCCGACGAGCTGGCAGCCCACGAATTCGCGGCCGGATCCATGGGTCCGAAGGTCCAGGCCGCGGTCCGCTTCGCGACCAAGACCGCGAAACGAGCCGCGATCGGATCACTCACCGACATCGGCGCGATCGTCGCGGGAGAGGCAGGCACGACCGTGTCAACCGGTGACGTACGGCGTTGACTTCACGACATCCTGACCGCGGGCGTCCGGTGTTCCCTGATGGCTACGGGCTATCCACCACGACCGAGGGGCTGCGGAGCTGGGATGAGGTCGAGGAGCGGCTGTGCGCGTCGCGGCACTGCTGGTTGTCCACGGTCCGGCGCGATTAGGCCCATCGCCGAGGGAGGCGATCGTCGCCGCGACCCGGAACGCGGCGGAGAACATGGACGTGGCAGTCGCCCGGATCGCCCTCGTCGCCAAGGACGGTGCGGTCGTGCGCGACGACCTGTCGGTCGAGCCGCTCCGCGGTGCGGCGGAAGTCCTCAGTGGACCAGCGCGTCCGGGAGCGGCGGCACCGCGCCACCGTGGCGGGCGCATGCGGACGAACCGCGACGTCGGGTCCCCCGCCTATTCCGCCCCTGTTGGTAGCGGGCGGTCAACGAGCGGTTACTGCGCGACTGCAGCGAACGCGCCGAGGCTGAGTTACCGGCCGCGATGGCGATCCTCGCCTGCGGTGGCTCGGCGCCGGACCGCTGGCAAGCGCTACCTCCTCAGTTGGCCGCGGCGGGTTGGCCGGGCGGCGTTCACGCTGGTCCGGTGCCGGTTGCGAGACCAGGGCCGCCGGGTCAGTATCGGAACCAGTACGACAGTGACGAGGCCCGGAACCGCAGGGCGGCCCGCTGATGGTCGTGGCCCTGATCGCGAGGCTCGGTCGAAATCGGACATCAGGACGACGCCCGGTGGCCTGGCCCGGCACCTGCCTCACCCGAAGGAGCCACCAGTGTTCAGCAACCCAACGGAGATCCTGGACTTCATCCGCGATCAGGACGTGCGCTTCGTCGACGTCCGGTTCTGCGACCTGCCCGGCATCATGCAGCACTTCACCGTCCCGGCGGCGTCGTGGGATGCCGAGGCGATCGCGGACGGCGTGGCCTTCGACGGGTCGTCGGTGCGCGGCTTCCAGGCCATCCACGAGTCCGACATGTTGCTGTTGCCCGATATCGCCACGGCCAGGGTGGATCCGTTCCGCGCCGAGAAGACCCTGATGGTGAACTTCTTCGTGCACGACCCCGTGACCCGCGAGCCCTACAGCCGCGACCCGCGCAACATCGCCCGCAAGGCCGAGCAGTACATCGCCGAGTCCGGCGTCGCGGACACCGCCTACTTCGGGCCCGAGGCCGAGTTCTACGTATTCGACTCGATCCGGTTCGATAACACCGAGAACGCCGCCTTCCACGAGATCGACTCGGTCGAAGGATGGTGGAACACCGGCGCCGACGAGCCGGGTGGCAACCGTGGCTACAAGACGCCGTACAAGGCCGGCTACTTCCCGGTCCCGCCGCGCGACCACTTCGCCGACCTGCGCGACACGATGGTCAACCATCTGCTCGACGCCGGCCTCGAAGTCGAAAAGGCCCACCACGAGGTCGGCTCCGGCGGCCAGGCCGAGATCAACTATCGGTTCAACACGCTGTTGCACGGCGCCGACGATCACCAGTTGTTCAAGTACATCGTGAAGAACACCGCCTGGGCTGCGGGCAAGACCGCCACGTTCATGCCCAAGCCGCTGTTCGGCGACAACGGATCGGGTATGCACACCCACCAGTCGCTGTGGAAGGCCGGGTCGCCCTTGTTCTACGACGAGTCGGGGTACGGCGGGTTCAGCGAGATGGGCCGCCACTACATCGGCGGCATCCTGCACCACGCACCCAGCCTGCTCGCGCTCACCAATCCCACGGTGAACTCGTACCACCGGCTCGTGCCCGGCTTCGAGGCTCCGGTCAGCCTGGTGTACTCGCAGCGCAACCGCTCCGCCTGCGTCCGCATCCCGATCACCGGCAGCAACGCGAAGGCCAAGCGCCTGGAGTTCCGATGCCCCGACGCGTCCGGCAACCCGTACCTGTCGTTCTCCGCGATGGTCATGGCAGGCCTGGACGGCATCAAGAACAAGATCGAACCGGCCATGCCGGTGGACAAGGACCTCTACGAACTGCCACCCGAGGAGGCCAATGCGGTCGCTCAGGTCCCGGCGTCGCTGGGCGCGGTACTGGACAGCCTGCAGGCCGACCACGAGTACCTGCTCGAAGGAGGCGTGTTCACCCCCGACGTGATCTCGACGTGGATCGCACTCAAGCGGGAGACAGAGATCGACCCGCTACGCCTGCGCCCGCATCCCTACGAGTTCGCCCTGTACTACGACGTGTGACCGACAATGCCGACACACACGTCGTCGAGGGCCGGGAGCCATACGCGCCCGTTGTCACCGCTGCTACTCAACTCCGAACTCACGTAACGGTACCGAGCGTACCGGGCCGGTGACGGCACGGAACGGGGATCGATCCGCTAGTGCCCCAGCGCGGTGAGGGCCGGGAGCTGGGCCGGGTCGGCCAGGGCCGAGCCGACCGCGACCACGTCGGCGCCCGCGGCCAGGAAGTCCTGCGCGTTGCCCGCGTCGATGCCGCCGGTGACCACTATCCGGACGTCCGGGAACGGGCCGCGCAGGGCACGCACGTGGGCCGGGCCCAGGGCGCTCGCCGGGAACAGCTTCAGCCAGGTGTGCCCGGCGCGTAGTGCGGCCTGCACTTCCGTCGGGGTGCTCACGCCGGGCAGGTGCGGCAGGCCGGCGCGGCGGGAGTGTTCGGCGACGGCCGGGTCGTGCCCTGGTGCCACGGTGAACGCGGCGCCTGCTGCCCGGACGGCGTCGACCTGGTGCGTCGTGCACACGGTGCCCGCGCCGACCGGGTGACCGTGCGCGCGAGCGGCCACGACGGTCGCCCGCAGCGACTCGACCTGTGATGGCACCTCCACCGGCACTTCCACGACGGTGACGCCCAGCTCCCAGGCCTGTTCGGCCAGCGCGACCGTGCGCTGCGGGTCGAAGCCGCGCAGGATCGCCATGAGTGGCCTGCCGGCGAACAGTTCGGTGAAGAAGTCCGTCACGTTTCCCCCGGTTGTCCGGACAGGTCCAGGCCGGCCCACTCGGCGGCCGGCAGGTCGAGCCGTTGTCCCAGCCAGGACCGGGACGGCAGGTCGGCGTGATCGCCGCGTACGCCCAACGCGGCCGCGGCGACCAGGTGGCCCAGCCGCAGCTTCGTCTCTTCGTCGTGGCCCTCCAGCACACCGGCCAGGTAGCCGGCGGCGAAGGCGTCACCCGCCCCGACCGGTTCGACCACGGTGGCCCTGGGCGTCGGCACGAAGACCTCACCGCCCGCGCCGAAGCTGTGCGCGCCGATCGCGCCGTCCTTCACCACCACGGTCCCGGGATGGGGGAGCAGGGCACGTACGTCGGCGGGTGTCGTGCAGCCCCACAGCGTCTCCGCCTCGTCGAAGCCGACGAAGACCACGTCACTGGCGTCGGCGATCCGCGCCAGCACCGCCGCGGCCTCGTCGACCGACCACAGCTTGGGCCGGTGGTTCACGTCGAAACTGACCAGGCGGCCCGGCACCCGCCGCCGTGACACCGCCGTGCACACCAACTCCCGCGAGCACGCGGACAGGGCGGCCGTGATCCCGGACAGGTGCAGTATCCGGCCGTCGGCCACTCGCGGGTCGTCCAGCACGTCCGGTGCCAATGCGGCGGCCGGTGACCGCTCGCGGTAGTAGTGCACCGTGGTCTGCCCTGCTCCCGGGGCCTTCAGGTACAGGCCGGTCCGACCGCCGGGCACCCGGATCACGGCGCTGGTGTCCACACCCGACGACTCCAGCCGGCGTAGCACCAGATCACCGAACGGGTCGTCACCGAGCCGGCTCACCCAGCGCACCCGGTGTCCGAGCCCGACCAGGTATCCGGCCACATTGGACTCGGCGCCGCCGACGTGCACGGCCAACTCGGCGGCGTCGGCCAGGGGCACCGGTTCCGGTGGCACCAGCAGCACCATGGTCTCGCCGATGGTGACGACGTCGATACCGCTCACCGGCCGAGCCTTGCACGTGGAGTACTTGTATGCAAGCATCCTAGCCGGTTGACGACGACATGGGAGCGCCGATGAGTACCTTCGCTCGCCGCCAGTTCTTGATCGGGAGCGCCGTCCTGGTCGGTTCGGCCGCACTGGGACGTCGTACGGCGCACGCGGCCGGCACCTCACCCCTGGCCGCCGGCAACGCCGACCCGGTTGCCGACACGTACTACACGGCCCTGGTGAAGAACACGCCGATCATGGAGGCGAACTGGGATTCGGCGCTGGGTGCGTATTCGCCGACCAACGACACGTACATCGGAGTCCTCGGCAACGCGGTCATGCTCCGTTTCGGTGACTTCGATCCGGACGTCGCGGGTGTCGACAAGGCCACGCTGCACGATCACACCCTGCGTACCATCGCACACTATGCCGCCACCAACTATTACGACGGCGGCGGTGAATGGGGCAGGCCACTGTTCTGGAATGCCACGTATGTCGTGTACTTCAGCGCCGCCGCCAATCTCCTGTGGGACGAACTGAGCGACGCCACGCGGCAACAGATCGACCAGTTGCTCGCCGGCACGGCGGATTACGACGGCCGGCTGGGGACCGGGGACGATCCGGCGAGTCCCGGCTGGACCACCAACGGGTTGTCCGGCGGTTATCTGGGGGACACGAAGCTCGAGGAGATGGGCAACAAGGGTATGGCGTTCGCCGGTGCGCTCGCCTATCTCCCGGACGATCCCGGTGCGCCTGGCTGGCGGCAGTGGCTGGACACCTGGATGTCCAACATGACCGGCCTCCCGGTCGACGACGAGAACAATCCTACGGTGGTGAACGGCCGGACGGTGGCGCAGCGCAACAGCGCACAGAACATGTGGCCCGGCTACCTCGTCGAGAACCACGGGGCCTACGCACCGCACTACCATCAGTCCGCGTTCGTCTATCCGGCGCGGGACGCGGTCGGGTTCGTCCTGACAGGGCAGGAGATCCCGGCGACGCTGCTGGCCCAGCCCAACGGTGACGGGCTCTACCGGACCATGCGCAACCTGGCCAGTTCGGCCGGCGTGTCGACGCATCCGATGGTCGCCGACCGGTTCCATCTCTACGGCCGCGACGTCCTTCCGCTGGCCGGCCGCTATCTGCTGCATGGTGACGCCCTGGCCGGCCGCGCCGAGCGGATGCTGGCCCAGCACCTGATCCCGTACGTCGACTACGCGCCCGCCGGGCGGCTGACCAAGTTCAGCGGCCAACCGTCGTACGAACCGGAGGCCAGGGCGGAGGTCGGCATGGCGTATCTGCTGCACTACTACCGTGCGGCCCTGCCGGGCGGCACCGTCGACCCGGTCTCCGAAGAAAAGTTCTTCACCGCGAGTGCGGCGACCCGTGACTGGGGTCCGGACGTCGGCCTGCTCGCCCAGCAGTCCTCGGGTGCGACCGCGCTCGCGGTGACCAAACCCGGTTACGTGAAATTCGCCTGGCTGCCCGGCCACGACGACTGGCTGTTCGATCCGAGCGGCCAGTCCGCGTTCTTCACGCCGAACGGGCTCACCGTGCACGGCCGCGACGCACGTACGTACAGCCGAGCCAGGGACGGCTATGACGCCACCGCGACCGTGCTGGCGGTACAACACGGCCAGACCGACGGTTACGTCGGATTCGCCACCCTGCCCGACGGGTCGGCCGTGTACGCGACCACTGGACTGGCCGATCCCGAGGGCGCCATCTCCGTCTTCAATCTCGACATGCCGGGCGTGCCCGGCATGGACGGCGACCGCACGTTCCACGGCGAAGGCGACACGATCACCCTGGCGGCAGCGGACCTGGGTGCCGGCCTCGGCGACGGTTACCTGGACGTGGTCACGTTTCCCGCCGCCAGCGGCCGATACCTGCGCATGCTCGGCGTGCGGCCCGCCACCCAGTACGGTTACTCGGTCTACACGTTCGCGGCCCGCGACGGCGCGAACGGTCCGGATCTGGCGCTCGGCGCGCCGGCGACCGCGTCCAGCAACTACCCGGGCTTCCCACCGGGCAACGTGACGGACGGCGACGACACGACCCGGTGGGCGGTCTCGTCCGCCGGACGGAGTGACCCGGCGAGCTGGCTCGCGGTGGACCTGGGCGCCATGCGGGAGTTCGACCGGGTGGAGATCCGGTGGGAGGAACAGGCCGCGTACGGCAAGGCCTACCGCGTGCAGGTCTCCGCCGACGGTCTGACATGGACGGACGTCGCCGGCGTGAACGGTGACGTCGGGCAGACGATCGAGGGCACCTGGCTCAACGTCGACGACCGCGCCGGCTTCGTCGTGACCGGCTCGACCAACCCCATTCAGGTGGGGCCCAACCACATCGCGCTGTCGGCCGGCCCGATCAGTGGCAGCGCACAGTTGACGGTGCGGGCACTGCCGGGGTCGGCCGCGGACACCGCCGCCGCCGCACGGCAGCCGCAGCCGACCAGCCAGGTCGCGACGCTGCGGGCCGCGCTCGTCGCGGACACGCTCGTACTGCTCAATCTCGCCGCACAGCCGGTGACGGGTTCGCCGGTCGTGCTGCCGGCCCCCGCTCGCACGCTGTACGACGGAGCCCAGACCATCGACACCGCCGGCCGGATCACCTACCTGGCGACCATGGCGGCCGGCACCGGCCGGACATTGGCACCGCGCTTCCTGGCGGCGGTCAGCGGGGTCGGCGTCGACGTCGTCGACTCGACGCGGGTGCTGGTGACCAACAACGGCACCGCCGCCGTCGGCGGCCGGCTCACGGCGGTGGGCTCGGGCCAGTCGGTGCGCTTCACCGTTGCGCCCGGGGAGCGGGAAACCGTCAGGTTCGACGGCACCGCCTACCCGGTGGCCGACCTCGCGACCGGCCGTCCGACCTACCCCGACTCGCCGCTGCCACCCGGCACGACATCGCCCGGGTTCGCCGTCGACGGCGACGACAGCACCAGTTGGCTGCCCGGGCCGAACGGCCGAATGGTGGTCGATCTCGGCCGGACCGCGGCGGTCGACGCGGTGCAGCCGAGGTGGCAGGGCGGCGGTGGGGTGCCGCGCTGGACGGTCGCCGTCTCCGACGACGGGTTGTCGTTCACGGCCGTGGCGCAGGGTACGGCTTCCCAACGTGTCCACATCGGACTAAGCACGCGGTACGTCGCGTTGGCCGTCGTGGGGAGTCCGGCGCCGGGTCAGGGTGTGGTCGAGCTGCGCGTCCTGGGATGACGCTCAGCCGGCGACTCAACCGGCGACGATGCCGCCGTCGATCACCAGCGCCGTACCCGTCACGAAGGCGGCGTCGTCGCTGGCCAGGTACAGCGCCGACTTGGCGATCTCGGTCGGCTCCGCGAGCCGGCCCATCGGCTGGCGAGCGACCAGTTGGGCCCGCCGCGAGTCGGGGTCGTCGGCGTCGGCCAGCAAGCGGCCCACCCACGGCGAGTCGACCGTGCCGGGGCACACGCAGTTGCACCGGATGCCCGCGTTCGCGCACTGCACCGCGACCTGCTTGGTCAACGCGATCACCGCGCCCTTGCTGGCACAGTACGCGGCCCGGTCGGGCAGGCCGACCAGCCCGGCGACCGACGCGGTGTTGACGATCACCCCGGCACCGCGCTCCAGCATGCCGGGCAGCACATGCTTGGTGCCCAGGAAGACACCGCGCACGTTGACCGCGAACACCCGGTCCCACTCGTCGACCGACGTGTCCGTCGCCGTCGCCGTCGATCCGATGCCGGCGTTGTTGAACAGCAGGTCGACACCGCCGAGGCGATCCTGTGCGGTGCGGGCGAAGTAGGCCACGTCGGCCTCGTCGCTCACGTCGGCCCGTACCGTGATCGCGCCGTCGGGCACGTCGCTGGTCTCGACGTCCACGCCGACCACGCTCGCGCCCTCGTCCAGCAGCAGCCGCACCAGCTCGCGGCCGATCCCGGAGCCCGCTCCGGTCACGACCGCACGGCGGCCCGCGAATCGGGTCATCGACATCTCCTCACGCTCACCAGGGCAGCAGGCAGCCATGAATGTCCTGTTAGGATGCTCGTGTCAGTCGGCGAAGTAGTCGGGATGCTTGCGCATGAGGGTCGGCGTCTCACCCTGGACACGCCGCGCGTGCGCGCTGATCCGGGCCCGTCCCTCGGTGACGTCGCCGGCTTCCAGCGCCGCCACGATCAGGGTGTGCTCGGCGATCAGTTCGCGCAGCGCCCTCGGTTCCGGCAGGCTCAGCCGGCGGATGCGGTCCAACTGGACCTTCATCCGCTGCACCGCCTGCCAGGCTCCCGGGTGGCCGGACAGCCGGAAGATCTGTTCGTGCATGGCCTCGTCTGCGGCGAAGAAGTCGTCCAGGTCGTCCGCGACGCACGCCCGTTCCTGCCGGTCGAGCAGCTCCCGCAGTGTCGTGAGGTCGCGGTCGGGGATGGCGCACGCGGCCTCGAACGCGGCCACCTCCAGGCTTTCCCGGACGAAGCGTGCCTCCTCGACGTCGCTGAGCCGGATCAGCGCGACCCTCGTGCCCACCTGGGGCACCACCTGGACCAGGCCGTTGTCGACGAGTCGTGCGACAGCTTCGCGCAGTGGGGTGCGGCTGACGTGCAACTGGTCGGCGAGTTCGGTCTCGGACAGGGCGAGGCCGGGCGGCAGGCGCAGATCGCGGATCGCGGACGCGAGTTCGGCGTACACCCGATCGGAAGCCCTGGCCCCGCCACCGCCGCTGCGGACGACCGGGGATATGTCGGGTTTCGGCCGGGGTCGCCGGCCGTCGATCGGGCTCTGCACGGAAACGATCCTTGCACACTGCATACTGGTATGCAAGTATTCGAGCGCTCCTCCAACATGGCCCATGCGTTACGCAAGGAGGCTCGATGAACGACATCCGGCTGGCGGGGAAGGAGAGTGAGCCGCCGCCGCGGGACGACCGGACGCGGGCGCCCGTGTTGCGCGCGGTGGCCGTGTCCAAGCGGTTCGGGCACGTCAGCGCGCTGCGGGAGGTGACGCTGGAGGTTGCGCCGGGAGAGGTGCTCGCGCTGATGGGGGACAACGGTGCCGGCAAGTCGACCCTGGTCAAGATCCTCTCCGGCGCCCAGCAGCCGGACGAAGGGCAGCTCTACCTTGGCGACGAGCCGATCACGCTCGGCTCACCGCATGCCGCACGGGTCCTCGGGATCGAGACCGTGTACCAGGACCTGGCACTGGCCGACGACCTGTCCGCGGCGGCGAACCTGTTTCTCGGCCGGGAGCACGTCCGTCGTGGGCCGCTCGGCCGGCTCGGCGTGTTGGACGTGAAGCGGATGCGGCGGGAGGCCGAGGCCGAGATCGACAACCTCGGTGCCCACGTGCCGGACTACCGCTCGCCGGTACGGATGTTCTCCGGCGGGCAACGCCAGAGCGTCGCCATCGCCCGTGCGGCCATCTGGGCCCGGCACGTGATCATCATGGACGAGCCGACAGCCGCGCTGGGCCTGGTCCAGACCGAACAGGTCGCACAGCTGATCAAGCGCACCCGCGACCGGGGGATCGCCGTGATCGTGGTCAGCCACAGCGTGCCGTTCGTCTTCGACGTCGCGGACCGGATCGCGGTGCTCCGGCTGGGCACGACGAGCGCCGTCCTGTCGCCGAAGACCGCCACCCACGACGACATCGTCGCCGCGATCACCGGCGCGAGCGTGCGGACGGCGGCGGCACGATGACCACGCCACTCGTCGTCGACCACACCGACGCGCCCGCAGGCGAACCGACGCGCGGCCGCATGCGCCAGGTACTCACCACGCTCACCGGCAACTGGGTCTTCCTGGCCCTCATCGTGCTGATCGTCGTGTTCACCGTCGATTCCGGCAGCACGTTCTTCGCCGTGTCCAACTTCCGCAACATCCTGCTCAACGCGTCCGACACGATGCTGCTGGCGGTCGGCTCCGCCTACCTCATCATCGGCGGCCAGCTCGACCTGTCGATCGGCTCGGTCCTGGTGTTCAGCCAGGTGATCGGGGCGAAGGTCGTCGTCGCGGTGAGCGGAACGCCGGTCGGCGGGGTCTTCCCGCACGCCCTGCTGGGCATCGCGGCCGGCATCGTGGCCAGCGTCGTCGTCGGAGCGGCGTGGGGTCTGCTCAACGGGGTGCTCGTCACCCGGCTGCGGATCCCGTCGTTCATCGTGACACTCGGCACGCTGGGCATGGCGCTCGGCCTGGCGCAGGTGATCACGGCCGGCCGGGACGTGACGGGGCTGCCGCCGCAGATCGCCACCGGTCTGGGTTTCCGGCAGGTGCTGGGACTCCCGCTGCCCGTCTGGGTCGCCCTGGTGGTCGCGCTGATCGCCGGGCTCTTCCTGGCCAAGACCAGGTTCGGCCGCTACACCTACGCGGTCGGCTCCAACTCCGAAGCCGCCCGGCGCAGCGGCATCCGGGTGAACCGCCAGGCGGTCATCCTGTTCGTGATCATGGGCGCCCTCGCCGGCCTGGCCGGCGTGCTGGACCTGGCCCGCTTCACCACGACCAGCGTCAGCGGCCACAGCGCGGACAACCTGGTCGCCATCGCCGCCGTCATCATCGGCGGCGCCAGCCTGTTCGGCGGCCGGGGCACCATCTTCGGCGCCGCGATCGGCGTGCTGATCCCCGCCGTCCTCAACAACGGCCTCGTCATCGTCGGCGTACAGCCGTTCTGGCAGACCGTCGCCATCGGGGCGATCCTCATCGTCGCCGTCACGTTCGACCACATCAAGCGCACCCAGTTGTTGCGTGCCTGACTCGTTCGTCGTTCCACAGCCGTAGAGCCCAACCAAAGTCGATTGGAGTCTCGTCGTGAAGATGACGCATCGCCGACGGTTAGTCATGGCGATCTCGACTGCCCTGATAGTCACGTCCGTGGGTGGGGTGTCCGCGGCCGCGGCCACCTTGTCGTCCACAGCGGACACCGTGGACCCGATCTTCGCCATCGGCAGCGTGGACGGCTCCGACGCCGACCTCGCCCTCGCCCCCGGCGGATACAACGACTACTCGACCACCTTCCCCGACGACGTCCACTACACCGTCGGCACCAGCACCGCCGACCACGACTGGTCCTACATCCAGCCGGGCCCGAGCGACACGTGGGCCGGGAGCACGCAACACCCGTTCACCATCAGCTACTCGCTCGACTCGGTGCCCACCCAGGACCCGACCCTGTGGATCGGCTACGTCGACTCCAACAGTGCGACGCAGCATCCGCCGACCGTCCGGGTGAGCTCCAACGACACCGTCGCGCAGACCACCACACTGCCCGGCGGCGGTGGTGGCGGTGTCTTCGGACAGTCGCCCGAGACACCCACATCGCTGAAGGTGGACATCCCGGTCGGCTCCCTCAGACCAGGTGCCAACACCATCACCATCACGAACACGGCGGGGTCCTGGTCGGTCTACGACGGACTGGAACTGATGCCGCCACTGCCCGCCGGCACCACGCCCGACGTGAGCGTCGACGCGGCCACTCCGACCGTGCTGTTCGCGAACGGCGCCGACGGCAGCCAGCCGCAGATCGTGAACGCGACGGTGTTCAACACCGGAGCGGCCGGTCCCGTCACGTTCACCGCGAACACCGACGGTTCCGTTGTCACGACGGACATCGCCAACGTCCCACAGGGATTCTCCACCCAGCAGGTCCAGGTGACACCCGCCGCCGGTCCCGGTCCGGCGAACCTGACCATCACGTCGTCGGCAGGCGGGTCGAAGCAGGCCCAGTTGCCCTACCAGCGGCGCTGGCAGGTCGACCTGATCAACGGCAGCCACCAGGACATCGGGTACGACGGCCTCCAGTCGGCGATGCGCACCCTCCAGGACCAGTACCTGGACACGGCGGTCAAAGCCTGCCAGGACACCAGCGACTACCCGCCGGCCGCGCGCTTCCACTGGACCATCGAGCACTCCTGGACGCTGGAGAACTACGTTGCCGACCGCACCAAGGCACAGGTGCAGGCGCTGGCCGGCTGCCTGAAGTCCGGGCAGTTCGAGCTGGAGGGCACCTACGACAACCAGCTCTACGACCTGGCCAGCGGTGAGCAGATGGCGCGGGCGCTGTACGCCGGTGTCCGGACGCTGCCGACCGAACTCGGCGTGTCCCGCCCCACGTCGGCCATCCAGGACGACGTGACCGGTGTGACCTGGCAGGACATCCAGGACCTGCAGAAGTCCGGCATCAGCTACCTGATGAACGGCGCCAACCCCACCCGTGCGCCGCGGCCCGAGGACGACCCGGCACTGTTCTGGTGGCAGGCGCCCAACGGCAGCAAGGTGCTCACCTGGTACTCCGGTCCCAACGCGTACCCGGACGGGTTCTCGATGGGGCTGCAGAACGACACCGACAACATCCCGGCCGCCGCGGCCGCGATCAGCGGCAAGCTCACCCAGTTGCAGGCCCAGGGCTACACCCACCAGATCTACCCGATCCAGATGCTCAACGACAACGCGGCGCCGGTCACCGGCCTGTCCGATCTGGTGCGGTCGTGGAACGCCACCTACGCCTACCCGAAACTGACCTTCACCACGCCGACCCCGTTCTTCCAGGCCGTCACGAAGGACAACCCCACCAGCATCCCCACCCACTCCGGTGACTGGTCGGACTGGTGGTCCGACGGTGCCGGTTCGTCGGCGGAGCAGACCGCGCAGACCCGCCAGGCGCAGACCCGCACCACCACCGCCGAGACCCTCGGCGCCCTGTCCAGCCTGACCACACCCACCGACGGCAGCCGCCAGACCCAACTGGACCAGGCACAGCAACAGGCCGAGCTGTACACCGAACACACCTGGGGGGCTGCGAGTCCGTCCATCGACGATCCGGAATGGCCGGTCAAGGAGGACTTCGCCACCCAGGCCGACAAGCTGAGCACATCGGCACTCGGCTCGGCAACGGGTGACCTGGCCAACCAGACGCGCAACGCGAGTCCGTGGCCCGAGGTCGCCGTCTGGAACAGCCTGTCGTGGCAACGCAGCGGGCCGGTGCAGGAAACGGTGCCCGAGGGTGCGCTGGACGGCCGGCCGTTCCGGCTGGTCGACGGCCAGGACCAGGCGGTGCCCTACCAACTGGTGTCCCGGTCCGGTGGCTCGATCACACTGAAGTTCGTCGCCAGGAACGTGCCGTCGGTCGGTTACGCGACCTATCACCTGGTGCCGGCGACCGACATGTCCGGCGTCATGAGCACGGGCACCGACCCGGCGCTGCGGGCCACCGGGACGACCCTGGCCAACCAGTTCTTCACCGTCACGCTCGACCCGAAGACCGGCACGATCACGTCGGTCTACGACAAGGCGCGGCACACCGAACTGGTCGATTCCTCGTCTTCCTTCCAGGCCAACCAGTTCGTCTACCGGCCCAACTGTGCCGGCACGAACAAGGGCGCCGCCTGTCCGACGTCGGCGGCCGACCAGTGGTCGCCGACCAAGGCGACCGTGAAGGTGGTGTCGTCCGGCCCGGTCAGCGCCACCATCCAGGTCACCGCCGACCCCGGTGCCGGCGGGGCCACCACCGGCATCAGCGCGCTCACCCAGACGATCACGCTGTACGCCGGCATCCCCGAGGTCTACGTCTCCGACACCGTGAACAAGACCCAGGTGGAGACCGCGGAGGAGGCGTACTTCGCGTTCCCGTTCCAGGTGGCGAAGCCGCAGGTCACCTACGAGGTGCCGGACGCGTCGGTGCGCTTCTTCACCGACCAGCTCCCCGGGTCCGCGTTGGACTGGCAGGGCGTGCAGAGCTACGCCGACGTGTCCAACTCCCAGGGCGGTGTGACGTTCTCGACGCCGGACGCTCCGCTGGTCGAGTTCGACCACATCCGCACCCAGGAGTTCCTCACCCGGCCGGGACACCTGGACGGCACACCGGACCAGGTGGACCCGTCGAAGTACCTGCCCACCAACGGTTCGATCTTCTCCTACACCTACAACAACCTCTGGTTCACCAACTACCGCATCGCCCAGTCCGGGCCGACCACGTTCCACTACGGAATCGGCGACCACACGGGCGCGTTCGACGCGGTCGCGGACACGCACACCGGCGAGAACTACCAGACCGCGCTGGTGCCGGTGGCGGTGCCCGGCCGCAACGGCGGCTCCTACGTGCCAGGGGATCACTCCCTGGTCTCGGTGGACGAGCCGAACGTCGTCGTGCAGACCACCAAGCAGGCCGATGCCGGCGGCGCCGGTCTGACCGTGCGGCTGGCGGAGGTCGCCGGCCAGGGCGGGACCGCTCACCTGCGGCTGCCGTTCCAGGTCGGTTCGGCCAGCCTGGACGACCTGACCGAGCAGCCGGTGTCCTCGCTGGCCACAACGGGCAACGAGGTGAGCGTGCCGGTGGAGAAACACGGCGTCGTGACGGTGACCGTGGTGCCGCAACTCGCCCTCACCGCCCAGGCGGGCAGCCCCCGGCTGGCCCGTGGCCAGTCGGTGCCGGTGACCGTGACGTTGCGGAACAACAGCCACCAGCGGGCGTCCGGCACCGTGTCCCTCGGCGCGGCGGACGGCCTGACCGTCAGCCCGGCGTCGCGGGCCGTCGACATCGCACCGGGTGACGTGGGCACGGCGGTGTTCACCGTCACCGCGCCCGCCACGGCCGATGTCGGCCCGGTCACCCTGACGGCGTCGGCCGATCTCGGGCCGGGGACGACACTCAACCCCACCCTGACCACGGTGCAGGTGGTCAACCCGATCGACGTCGTGGCGTCGCCGGACAAACCCGACCTGGTCGAGGGCAAACCGGCACCGATCAGCGTGACGGTGACGAACAACCTCGCCACCACGGCGACCGCGACCGTGCGGCTGACCACGCCGGACGGGTGGACCGTTCAGCCGTCCACATCGGACCTGTCACTCGCGGCGGGTGACTCGAAGACGGTCACGGTGACGGTGACACCGCCTGCCGGATCGATCGGCAGCCCGGTGCTGCACGCCGTTGCCGACGGTGCCGGCACGACCACCACGGTCGACCTGCCGGCGACGGTCAGCAAGCCGATCGCCTTCGTGGGCGCCGTTGACGGCAGCCAGGACGAGTTCGCCCTGGCACCCAACGGATTCGGCAACTACCAGGGGAAGTTCCCGAACGGCGTGGACTTCACCTACGGGTCCGGCGACCCGGCGACCGACTGGAGCTACATCCAGCCAGGACCGCAGGACAACTGGGCGGGCAACACCGCGCACACGTTCACGTTCCGGTTCAACCTCGATCAGGCCCCGACCACCGACCTGTCCTTCACCGCATGGCTCCTCGACACGAACAACAACTTCGCGCCGACGTTGCAGGTCGGGTTGAACGGCGGCACCGCGCGGACCGTCGCCCTGCCGGCCGGGGGTGGGGACGGCTACCACTGGGGTGACGGAACACCGAACGTGGCGGGCGGTATCCAGCCGACCTCGTTCGCCCTCACCCTGCCGGCCGCGGAACTGCACGCCGGCACGAACACCGTGACGCTGACCGACTCCGCCGGTTCGTGGCTCGTGTACGACGCCTTCGGTGTCCTGCAACGGCCGTGAAGAACCACCCGACACCCCCACCCGTCGGCCGGGTCCGGCCCGGCCCCACCCACAACGGAGATTCCATGCCCAGAGCGAAGATCCCGACCACCGTGCTCGTGGCGGCGGCGATCACCGCGGCCGCGCTGACGGCCACCGCCTGCTCGTCGTCCGGTCCGGCCAGCTCGGCCGGCGGTTCGTCCGGCAAGCACTACACGATCGCCTTCATCCCCGGCTGCACCTGCGACCCGTACTACTCGACGGAGACGACCGGTTTCCAGGCCGCGGCCAAGGCGGCCGGCGTCACCACGATCGTCCAGGGACCGGCCGACTTCCAGGCGTCCGAACAGATTCCCGTGCTACAGGCGGTGGTGCAGCGCAAGCCGGACGCGATCGTCATCGACCCCACCGACGCCACGGCGCTCGCGGCACCCATCGAAGCCGCGATCGCCCAGGGGATCCCCGTGATGACCACCGGCAACAACGTGGACACCGACAAGGTCTTCACGGCGATCGCGGCCAGCTCCGTCGAAGGCGGCAAGCTCGGCGCGCAGACGCTGATGCAACAGGCACCGCAAGGCGGACAGGTGCTCTTCGTCCACATCAAGCCCGGCATCAGCTCGATCGACGACCGGGAGACCGGGTTCCGGCAGGCGATGAAGGGGAACTCGAAGTTCACCGTCCTGTCCAACGTCTACGCCGGTGACGACTCGGCGACCCAGGCGGCCGGCCTGGTGTCGGCGGTGATCTCGTCGCATCCGAACCTGGTCGGCATCTTCGCGTCGAACGTGATCACCGCGGAGGGCGCCGCCGACGCGATCGCGTCGGCCAACAAGGTCGGCAGGATCAAGGCGATCGGCTACGACGCCGGGTCCCAGGAGGTGACCGACCTGACAGCGGGTTCGCTCACCGCCATCATCTCCCAGAATCCGCTCCAGATCGGCCAACTCGCCGTCCAGAACGCGGTGAACTACCTCAACGGGAAGAAGGTGCCCCGCAACCAGCCGCAGACACCGCTGGTCATCACCCAGGACAACATGCAGACCCCAGCGGCACAAAAGGGTATCTACAAGTAGACGGACGGCCTGGGCGCTCCTGGTGGGCGCCCTGGCCTCGCCCTACGACCGAAAAGGGACCGGTGTGCACGAGTTTGCCGGCAAGGTCGCGATCGTGACCGGGGGCGCCAGCGGTATCGGCCTGGCCACCACGCGACTGCTCGCCGCCCGAGGCGCCACCGTGGTGGTGGCGGGCATCGACAAGTCCGAGATCGAACAACTGGGTCACCTGGTGCCGGAGGGCCCGGGTGAGGTGGCGGCGCGGGTCGTCGACGTCACGGACGAGGCAGCCGTCCGCGACGTCGTCGACTTCACCGTGACCCGCTACGGCGGCCTGGACATCGTGGTGACGGCGGCGGGTATCCAGCGGTACGGCACCGCCGCCGACACCACGTCCGAGGAGTGGGACGAGGTGCTCACGGTGAACCTGAAGGGCTGCCACCTGACCGTGCGGAACACGTTGCCGCACCTGCGCGCCCGGGGCGGTGGTGCCGTCGTGCTGGTGTCGTCGGTGCAGGCGTTCGTCACGCAGAGCGCCGTCGCCGCGTACACCGCGAGCAAGGCGGCACTCAACGCGCTGGCCCGCTCGATCGCGGTGGACGAGGCGGGCAACGGGATCCGCGCGAACGCGGTCTGCCCGGGATCGGTGGACACCCCGATGCTGCGGGCGGCCGCCCGGCGGTTCTCGGACGGCACCGAGGCCGGCGAGCGGGAGCTGATCGAACGGTGGGGCAGGACGCACCCGCTGGGTCGCGTCGCCCGGGCGGACGAGGTGGCCGAGGCGGTCGGCTTCCTGGCCGGCGATCGGGCCGGCTTCATCACCGGCGTCGCACTGCCGGTCGACGGTGGCCTGCTGGCCGTGGCTCCGGTGGTGCTGCCGTGAGCGCCACGACCGATTTCGTGATCCGCGACGTGCGGGCCACCACGGTGGCCGTGCCGTTGGAGGCGCCGCTGCAACACGCGGCGGGCGCGCACTGGGGCCGGTTCATCCGCACCCTGGTCGAGGTCGAGACCGCCGACGGACTGGTGGGGGTCGGCGAACTCGGCGGTGGCGGCGAGTCGGCGGAGGCCGCCGTCCGCGGACTGCGCCACTACCTGATCGGGCACAACCCCTTCGACCTGGAGGCGCTGCGGTTCAAGATCTGCAACCCGACGGCGTCGCTCTACAACAACCGCCTGCAGGTGCACGCCGCCCTCGAGTTCGCGTGCCTCGACCTGATCGGCCTACGCCTTGGCGTACCGGTGCACGACCTGCTCGGCGGCCGGGTGCGGGACTCGGTGCGGTTCGCCAGCTACCTGTTCTTCCGCTACCCCGATCCCGACGACGGTCACGGCGAGGTCCGCACCCCCGACCAGTTGGTCAAACACGCCGCACAGCTCAAGGCGCAACACGGTTTCACCACCCACAAGCTCAAGGGCGGCGTGTACCCGCCGGACTACGAGATCGACTGCTACCGGGCGCTCGCCGAGGCGTTCCCGACCGACCGGCTGCGCTACGACCCGAACTGCGCGCTGTCCGTTCCGGACAGTCTCCGGGTGGTGGACGCGATCGCGGACCTGAACAACGACTATCTCGAGGACCCCACCTGGGGGCTGAACGGGATGCGTGCGCTGCGCAGGCCCGGCCTGCAGTTGGCGACGAACACCCTGGTGGTCGACTTCGAACAACTGGCCGCGAACGTGCTCCAACCGGCCGTCGACGTTATCCTGCTCGACACCACGTTCTGGGGTGGGATCCGGCCGTGCGTCAAGGCGGCCGGTGTCTGCGAGACGTTCCAGCTACCGGTAGCGGTGCACTCGTCCGGCGAACTCGGCGTCCAGTTGGCCACCATGCTGCACCTGGGCGCGATCCTGCCGAACCTCGCCTACGCCGCCGACGCCCACTACCACCACCTCACCGACGACGTGATCGTGGGCGGCAAACTGGCCTACCGGGACGGGGCGATCGCCGTGCCGACCGGTCCCGGTCTCGGCGTCCGGCTGGACCGGGACAAGGTCGCCGAGTACGCCGAGCGCTACCGGCGGGAGGGCGGCTATCCCTACGACCGGGACCCCGGCCGCCGGGACTGGTATCCGATGGTGCCGAACCAACGGTGGGCGGATCCGGCGGTGGCGTTGCGGCCCACGCTCGATTGGGAGGATTCCCGTGCGGCGGAACGGTGACATCGACGTCCACGTGGCCGTGCGGGCACGGGCCGACGTCGGTGAGGGGCCGGTGTGGAATCCGGAGACGGCCGGCCTGCACTGGGTGGACATCCTCGCCGGCCACATCCACACGAGCGATCTCGAGACGGGCGTCACCACCACCCTCACCGTCCCGACCTCCGTCGGTGCCGCGGGCCGGCGGGTCGCGGGCGGGTTCGTCGCGGCCACCGCGGCCGGATTCGCGGAGGTCGGTGACGACGGCACCTTCCGGCCCCGGGTCGACCTGCTGCCCGACGGGATCCGCATGAACGACGCCAAGTGCGACCGCTTCGGGCGGCTGTGGGCCGGCAGCACCGCGCTGGACTTCGCGACCGGGCAGGGTGCGCTGCACGTCCTCGACCTGGACTGGACGACCCGCGTCGTGCTCGACGGCCTCAGCCTGCCCAACGGGATCGGCTGGAGTCCGGAGGATAGCGTGCTGTACCTGGTGGACACCGCGGAACGGGTAGTCCTCGCGTTCGACGTCGACCAGGCGACCTGTGCGCTCACCCACCGGCGGGTGCTGCGGGAGTTCTCCGGCTCGACCGGCATCCCGGACGGGCTGAGCGTGGACGCCGCCGGGTGCCTGTGGGTGGCGATGTGGGGCGGCGGACGACTGGTGCGGCTGGCTCCCGACGGTGAGGTGCTCGCCGAGCTGCCGGTGCCGGTCGCCCAGCCGTCGTCCTGTGCGTTCGTCGGCCAGAGGCTGGACACGCTGTGCGTCACGTCGGCCCGCGGCGGACTCGGTCTGGCACCGGACGACGACAGCCCGGACGGCTCGGTGCTGGCGATCAGTGGTGTCGGCGTGACCGGCACTCCGGTCGGGTGGTTCGGCGGATGAGCGCGCCACCGCCCGACGAGTGCCTGGTCCTGCGCAGCGCCGAACTGGAGGTCGTGCTCCTGCCGGGCAAGGGAGCCGACATCTACGCCGTCGTCGACCGGTCCAGCGGCGTCGACCTGTTGTTCAAGACGCCGTGGGGCTGGCGCGATCCCAGGTCGCTGCCGCCGTTCGGGGACAGTCAGCGGGACTGGCTGGCCCGGTACGCGGGCGGCTGGCAGGTGCTGATTCCCAACGCCGGCCCGGCCAGGCACGTCGACGGAACCCTGCGCGGCTACCACGGCGAGGCCGCCGTCGTCCCGTGGCAGGTGCACGCCGCCGACGACCGCTGCGCCGAGCTGACCGTCGACCTGATCACCGCCCCGCTCCGGGTCAGCCGCACCGTGACCGTCACCGGACCGGAGTTGCGTATCCGCGAGACGATCGAGAACCTCAGCCCCGATCCGGTGCCCCTGATGTGGGTGCACCACCCCGCGTTCGGCGCGCCCTTCATCGACGAGCACGCCAGGATCCAGGTCGCCGCACACACCATCGTCAGCGACGCGCACGAGCCGGGCACCCTGCTGCCTGCCGACCGGATCGCCGGTTTCCCCTTGGTGGACGAGGAGTACGACCTGCGGATACCACCGCCCGCGACCGTGCCCAGGTCGGTGTTCGCCGCACTCACCGACTTCGACCGGCCCGGCTGCACCATCACCAGCCCGACCACGGGACTGGCCGTGGAGCTGCACTGGGACGCCGAGGTGTTCCCCTACGCGTGGTTCTGGCAGGAATGCCACGCCAGTGCGGGCTACCCGTGGTATCGGCGTGCCTATGTCATCGCGGTGGAACCGGCCAATGTGCTCCCGGGCGACGGACCGGTCGGCCCCCTACGTCGTGGCGACTCACCGCTACTCGCCGGCGGAACCGCGGCCGACACGGAACTGACCCTGCGCTGCGGCGGTCTGACCGGATGTCCTGGACAGCCGGCCAGGTGAGTGGTCACTGCGGTGGTTGCGTACTGGTCGCTGTACTCCAGCGTGATGTGGATACCGGGTAATCTGTGAGCATGGCCGACGTGATCATCTTGCACGGAGCCTGGCATCAACCGGCTCACTACGATGAGCTTGTCGGGCAACTGCGCGCGCAGGACTTGAGCGTGGAGGTGCCCGACCTCTACGAATTGTCATTGGAAGACAGTGCCGCCCTGGTCGAGGACATCGTCGCTACCTCCGAACGGCCGCCGCTGGTACTCGGGCACTCTTTCGGCGGCGCGACCGCCGGAATGGTCCGGGGTGCCGAAGCACTGATCTTCCTGGCAGGCTGGGTTCTCGATGCTGGTGAATCACCCGCCCAGCTACTCGCCGAGGTCGAGAGAGAAACCGGTGTCCCAGCCACAGGACCTGTCGCTGCACCCGACAGCACCGGACGGCTGCGCCTCGATGCCGCCGACGCTCGGCAGAGCCTCTACGGCGATGTCACCGAACCCGCGGTTACGCGCGCACTCGAGCTGCTGCGTCCAGAACCACCCTCGCTCTTCGGAGCAACACCGAGCCGTGCGAGCTGGCGCGACACCCCCTCCGTCTATATTGCCGGACGCGACGATCGTGCTTTCCCCGCTCCTTTGATGATCAGCCGCTTCGCTGCCCGTTGTTCGACGTCCGAAACGTGGAAGACCAGCCATTCGCCCTACCTGAGCGACCCGGTGGCCGTCGCTGACCTGGTTCAGCGCTGGCGAGGAAACGCGGGTTGAGGTCGTGGGCGTAGCCGGGTCACCTCCACCGTCTGGCCGGCGGTGAGCGGCGCACCGTCGAAGGTGATGGCCAGGACCGCGTCGGCCGGTGGTGAGTCGTTGACGAGCTGCACGACGGTCGGGGTGCGGGGCACCCCGACCACGGTGATGTCGAACTGGGCGCTGGACGGGCCGCCCGCAGCGGTGGCCGACATTTCCTGGTCGAATTGCACGAGCACGTCGTTGGTGGCTGAGTCGGCCCCGGTGGCGCCGGTCAGTGCCGGCGCGGCGTCGGGCCGGCCGGTGGGGTTGGGCGGGACTACGGGTCGGTCCGGACCAGCGGGGTGGTCCAGAAGGCTTCGCCGGTGCAAAGTCAGCGGCGTCGGGGAGGTTCGGACGGCGGTGTAGCTGAAGCCGTGGGTGAACCCGCGCGTGTGGTGAAGTTCGCCGTAGTGGTGAACCCGCCCGCGACCGTACTGAACGCCAACGGCGGCAGCGCGGGTGGATGGTGGCGGCGGCATGGGTGCGCGGTTCGCGTTGTATGGGCGGATGTCGACGCGGGGGTATCAGGATCGTGTGACGTCGTTGGGGTGGCAGCGGGATATGGCGGTGGCGACGATCGCTGGTCGGGTGCGGGTTGTGGTCGAGTATTTCGATGTGGGGTGTTCGCGTCAGTTGGCATGGGCGGAGCGCCGGAGGCTGCGGCCTTGCTGTCCGCGGCGTGTGACGGATTGTTCGATGCGGTGGTGGGGGAGTACGAGCGGGCGTTCTGCGGGGATCAGTTCGGGTCGGTGACGGAGGAGTTGGCGGCGCACGGTGTGCAGGTGTGGTTGCCCGAGGTGGGGTGGTCCGGTCGAACTCGATGATCCGACGTGCCGGGCGTTGCTGTTGATGTTGGGGGCGCAGTCGCGGCGGGAGGTCGTGCGGGCGCGGCATCGGGTGCGGGTGGCGATGTGGTCACAGGTTCAGGTGCAGGGGTGGTTTCTGGGTGGGCGCTCGCCGTATGGGTATCGGTAGGTGGAGGCCGGGCCGCATCCGAACGCGGTGCACGCGGGGTGGGGTCGGCGGCTACGTCGGTTGGAGTCGGATCCGGTGACGGCGCCGACGGCGACCTCTTGGTCGGTGATCCCTGAATCTCGCAGCCCAGTGGGCGTTGACGTGATCGGCGTGTCGATGCTGCCCGACGATCCTTGCACTTGCACCGCACCCGGGTGTCTGGTCACCCCGAGATCGGTGTCGTCGCCCACGTAGGGGCGAAGCGCGTGGCGTCGTCGTCGGACAGGTCCCGGCGCAGGATCGCCAGATGCAGCCGGTACAGCTCGGTGGACGGGTCCACGCCGAGTTCTTCCACCATGGTCGCGCGCAGCCGGTGGAACACGTCCAGGGCCCGCCACTGCTGGCCCGATCGGTACAGGGCGAGCATGTACTTCGCGCACAGGCTCTCCGACAGCGGATACCGCGCACACAGCCCAGCCAGCTCGGCCAGCAGCCGGCGGTGCCTGCCCAGCCTGAGATCCGCCTCGATCCGCAGATCGAGATCGCTCAGCCGACTCTCCTCCAGCCGAACCACCTCCACCGCGAGATGCGGGCCGGCCACGATGTCGGACAGCGCCGGGCCACGCCACAACGACAGCGCCGCGCCGAGCTGCCGTGACGCTGTCTGGTAGTCACCCCGGTCGGCGGCCAGGCGGCCGGCCGCGGCGAGATGTTCGTAGCGACTGGCGTCCACATCCAGTACCGGGGCGCGGAGGCGGTAGCCGATCTGCTCGGTGATCAGGATTCGCTTGGCGTCGACACCGCCGTCGCCGCGGACGGCCGGCTCGATTCCCCTGCGCAGCTTCGCCACGTACGTGTGCAGCGTCGTGCTCGCCGCGCGCGGCCGCGACTGACCCCACAGCTCGGTCATCAGCGCGGGCGTCGACACCACCCGGTCCGCGTTGATCGCGAGCAGCGCCAGGATCTGCCGTGGCTTGCCGGCCGGCGGGACGATCGGGACGTCGTCGATGGTGGCTACCAGGTTGCCGAGAATCTGGATGTCCAGGCGCATGGGGGCTTACCCGTTTCTTGGCTCGTCGATTCGGTGGCCGAGGCCGAGGCCGAGGCCGAGGCCACCGGCCGCGCGACAGAGACGGGTGGCCAGGTGGGTGCCGGCGGTGGCGGTTTCGAGCAGTTCCAGCAGGAGTACGTCGTCGAAGTCCGTCCGCCGCTGCCGTTCGGCGAGGATGCGGCACAGGTCGGTGTCGATGTGTCGCGTGGCCCGCCACGACGGTCGTCGCCGGTACCATCCGTCGGTCCGCTGGTGGGTCGGGTCCGGTCCGGGTGGCGGACAGCCCAGGTGCCGCTGGACGAACGTGCGGTGCTGGTTGTGTTCGAGCAGCGTGAGGTCGTCGACACAGACGCGGTCGACCTGGGCGAGCAGCGCGTCGGGTAAGTCCCTGCGAGTCGCGTTGGCCACCAGCGCACCTGCTCGCAGGTGGCCGACGTCGAGGGGGACCCAGCCGATTTCGCCGATCACCAGCAGGTTCGCGCCGAACGCCGTGCGCATCGGGTCGTCGCTCAGCGACAGTGTGCTGCCGGCACGATACAGACTGCCACGAACGTCGCAGTCAGCCGAATGTCTGATGTGGACAACGGACGGGTGTGCCGCCACCTGGCTCACGTCGGGCAGGTAGTGGGCCATCACGGTGAGCTGTAGCCGGGCCACCGCACCGGAACCCAGCACGGCCGCGGTGATCGCTCCCGGTGGGAGCAGGTGTCGCGCCGCGGTTCCGGCCAGACCGGCCAGCCGGATCATGAGCAGGCTGGGGGTGGGCAGTTGGTAGGTCAGCTCGTTGTCCGGGTCGTTGACGGTGGTGACCTCGGTGGTCGCGGATACTCCGGATCGTCCGGGGGCGAGCTGTCCGGTCATGTCCCGTGCTACCACGTCGAGCAGGTCGACCTGGCCCAGAGCGTGCACCATGTCGCTGTGCCGCAGCAGCAAGACGGCGTTCGCCATGATCGTCCTTAGAGGTGGTCACCGTGTCCGCCGTCCATTGTCAGCTGGCCGCTCCGCACCGACTCCGTGTCTGGTCCCGGCTGCGCCGCGGCGTCAGGACCCGTTCGGACGAGATTCAGGAGCGTCGGTCACCTCTCCAGCGCCGAGATCGCGGCTGCCATGCCGGCCACGGTCGGGTTCTCGTACAACTGCCGGGTGGTGAAGCGGACGGCCAGTTCGGCGTCGACCAGGGCGAGCAGCCGCGTCGCGCGCAGCGAGTTGCCGCCCAGCTCGAAGAACGAGTCGTCCCGGCCGACCGTGGGCCGGTTCAGCGCGTCCGACCAGAGCACGGCGATCCGCCGCTCCAGGTCGCCGGCCGGCGCCGCTGAGATCCGCGTCATGGGCCGCGGCGCGGTGTCCCGCAGTAACTGGGCGGCGTCCACGTCACCGGCCGGGCCAGTGGGGATGGCGCGCACCTGGACCAGGCGTACCGGCACCGGACAGCCGCGTTCGCCGGGCGCGGCCGCTGCCCGCACGGCGTTCGGTTCGGCGCCGTCGGCGGTGTAGGCGACGACCACCTCGCTCACCCGGAGCCGGTCGGGGTCCAGCTCGGCGACCATCGCCGGGTGGGTCAGGTCGAGGCCGACCAGCAACGAATGCCACGGCGTCGTGACGGCGTCGAGGAAGAGTCGCAACCCGACCTCCGGCTCGATCGTGCGGAAGCCGCGGTTGCGGGCGGGCTCCGTGGGTTGCCCGTGGTTCATCCCGACCCCGGCCCACATGCTCCAGGCAAGGCAGTGCACCAGGCGGCCGCGTTCGTGGCACCAGTGGTCGGCGAAACCGGCCAGGAAGCTGTTGGCAGCGGAGTAGGCGCCGAACGAGTGCCCGCCGAACTCACCGTTGACCGAACCGAACAGCACCAGGGACGCGGCCGGGCGTTCCGCGAGTAGCCGTGCGACGGCCAGCGTGCCCGCGACCTTGGCGTGGTACTGCTCGGCGAACGTGGCGTCCGATTCCTCGGCCACGGTGTGTCGCTCCAGGTCCGCCCACTGCCTGGTGGGATCGGCCCCGGCCAGGTGCAGCACGCCGGCCAGCGGGCGGCCGTAGCGTTGTTCCGCCGCTGCCACGACGGCCAGCAACGCCGGCTCGTCGGCGACGTCGACCCGCTGGTACACCACGTCACCGAGGCCACGCAGCTCGGCGAGCCGTTCGGCCCGGACACCGGTCACGGGTCCCCGACCGACCAGCAGCAGCCGCACCCCGTAGCCGGCCAGCAGGTGTCCGGCGATCTCGTGAGCGACACCGCCGAGCCCACCGGTGAGCAGATACAGCCCGCCGGCGACCACCGGCTGCCGGCCGCCCAGCTCGTCGGGTACCGGGACCAGTGCGCGGCGCCAGCGCCGGCCCCGCCGGACGGCGACGACCTCCGCGGCACCCCCGCCCGCCAGCTCGGCCCGGACCGCGGCTGCCCACTCCGTCCGGTCGACCGGCAGGTCGAGGAGCCGGACGGGGAGCGGCAACTCGGCGGCGGCGGTCCGCACCAGGCCGGGGAGCGCACACATGCCCAGGTCGATCCGGTCGCCGTCGACGACGTACACCGAGCCGCACGTCAGCACCAGAATCCGCGGCGCGCCGAAGTCCCCGCCGGCCAGCGCGGCGGCCAGCGCCCTCAGCTCGGCCGTCACCTCGGTCAACCGGCCGAGGTGATCGTGCCGGCCTCCGTCGGACAGCGGCAACGCGCACACGACCGTCGACAGTGGACCGTACCGTTCGGTCACGTCCGCCAGCAGTCGCCGCAGTTGACCTCGGTCGTCCGCCGCGACCCGGAACCGGGCGGGGCCGGTCTCGGCGTACCCGGTGCCGCGGCCGTCGACCGCCACCGCGGAGTCGACGCCGAGGTACGGCAGGACGTCGTCGGAGGCGAGCACCAGCGTCGCGCCGGTGCCGGCCGGCCGAGATCGGTCCGGCGACCGGATCCAGTGTGGCCGGGCCAGCCAGGTGTCCGTCGCGCCGTCGCCGGCCGGACCGATCACCCGGCCGGTGAACGTCCCGGCGCGCAACTCCCGCACGAGTGCGGCCCGCTGGATCTTGCCGCTGCCGGTCTTGGGGAACTCCGCCTCGGTCACCGGCACCAGCAGGTCCGGCGCCAGACCCACCTCGCGGCCGAGCACCGCTCGCACGTCGGCCGCGATCCGTTCCAGAGCGGCGGGGTCCCACCGGTCCGGCACGAAGAAGATCACCAGGTGGTCGGAGCCGGCACCGGGTTCGCGGACGCCGGCTGCCGCGCAGAAGGTGACCCGGACGCCGGACACCCGCTCGACGACGCTTTCCAGTTCGTGCGCCAGGTAGTTGATTCCGCGCACGATGATCTGGTCCTTGATCCGGCCGGCGATCACCACCTCGCCGTCGTGCACGAACGCGAGGTCGCCGGTGCGGAACCAGCCGTCCTCGTCCCGTGACTCGCGCTCCGCGTCCGGGTTGCCGAAGTAGCTGTGTTTCATGGTCGCGCCGCGGATGCGCAACTCGCCCATGTGGTCCTCGGGCAGCGTGCGGCCGTCGTCGCCGACGACCCGCAACCGCACGCCCGGGATCGGCCGCCCCACCGTCGACAGCACGACGGCGGCCGGGTCCGCGGGGTCGAGGTGACGCACGGTCCGGCGCAGCGACGTCGGATCGACCGCGACGGTGCCGAGGGTCGGGTCGACCCGGCTCTGCCGGGCATAGGTGACCCCGGAGCACGTCTCGGACATCCCCCAGACCGGGACCATGGCGTCGGCCGAGAGGCCGTGCGGGGCCAGGAGTTCCAGGAACCGGTGGCTGGTGGCCGCGATCACCGGCTCGCCGGCGTTGACCATCTCCCGGACGCACGACAGGTCCCATCTGCGGTCACGGATCTCGGCGGCCCGTTCGTTGACCATGGCGAACGCGAAGTTCGGCGCCCAGGTGTTGGTCACCCGGTACCGGTCGATCCAGTCCAGCCAGCGCAGGCAGTCGCCCAGGAAGTGATCGGTCCTGGCATTGACGTGCAGGCAGCGCAGGAAGACGTCGCGGACGTTGTAGAAGGCGACCGTGACGTGGTCGAACGGCATCCAGATCAGGCTCACGTCGTCACTGGTCAGTCCGCAGTGCCGGATCGTGGCGTAGGACCTGGCCACGACACTGGCGTTGGTGTGCTGAACGCACTTGGGCACGCCCGTGCTGCCCGATGTCAGCAGGTTGAGCACGGGGGAGTCGGGGGTCGCCGGGAACCAGTCGGTGTCGCGGGGGTTGGCGACGAGTTCCGCGACCGTCAGGATCCGCACCGCCGGTTCGTCCCACAGAGTGCGCACGCCGGCCAGGTCGCCCGCCGTGCCGGCGTCGGTGAGCAGTACCGGCCGGTCCAGCAGGTGCCAGGCGTTGCGCAGCTTGCGGTTGGCCTCGTCGGGCGTCCGGTAGGTCGTCGCCACCGCGACCGGTGTCGGCACGAATCCGCCCAGTACGCAGGCCCAGAAGGCGATGAGGTAGTCGCGGTTGTCGGCGAACACGAACAACGCCGCGTCGCCGGGCCGTAGGCCGCCCGCGCGCAGGCCGGTGAGCACCCGTTCGGCGTCGGCGAGCAGTTCGCCGTAGGTCTGCATGACGTCCGGCTGGCCTTCGGTGAGGTAGATCGTTCCCTTGTCCGGGGCCGTTTCCACGGCGACGCGCAGGGCCTGCTGGAGCGTCGCCGGGGCGCCGTCGGGCACCGGCACCGGCCCGCCGTCGACATCCGCGAGCGGCCGGTCGGCCGTGTCGGGCGGTTCACCCATGGGTGGGTCGGTTGCGTGGGGCGGATCGGCGACCGGCAGCGGGCGCATGCCTTGACGCACCGCGCCTGCCGCGCCGGTGACCCCGGGTACTCGTCCGACCGCAGCGACGATCTCGTCGACGATCCTGTCGATGCCGGCAGCCGGTTCGGTGTTCGTCATGCGCTTCTCCGGTTCCTCGCGTGGGTCAGCGTCGTCCGGGCGATGAACGACACGACGTCGGCGGTCGAGTCGAGGTGGTAGAAATGGCCGCCGGGATAGGTCCGGGTGGTGCACCCGGCCGTGGTGTGGGCTGCCCAGCCACGCACGGCGAGTTCCGTGGCCCTCGGATCGGTCGCACCGCGGAGCACGGTGATCGGTACGTCCAGTGGGGGCGCCGGTGTCGGGCGGTGGCGCTCCCAGAGGCCGAAGTCCACCCGGAGCAGCGGCAGCAGCGCCGCCACGACGTCCTCGTCGGCGGCGATCTCGGCGTCGACACCGCCGAGCGCCAGCAGTTCCGCGCGGAACTGGGCGTCAGGCAGCGTGTGCAGGTCCGGCAGGCGGGGTGCGTCCGGCGCCGCCCTGGCGGACAGGAACAGGTGCTCGGGTTGCCGGCGCCCGCGTGAGCGCAGCGTCTTCGCCAGTTCGTACGCCATCTCGGCGCCGCATGAGTGGCCGAAGAACACGAACGGGTGGTCCAGCACCGGGCGCAGCGCATGTGTCAACGCGCCGAGCAGTGGACCGCTCTCGGTGAACGGTTCCTCGGTGATCCGGTTCTGCCGGCCGGGCAGCTGCACCGCGACCAGTTCGATCTCCGGCGGCAGCAGTCCGGCCCATTCGGTGAATGCCGCCGCACCGGCACCGGCGTGCGGAAAGCAGATCAGCCGGCTGACATGCCCCGGATTGCGGGTGCGCCACAGATAGGGGCTCACCGGAACCAGCTCACGGCTTTCCAACGGAATCATTTCGCGGCCCAACTCCCCGTTCATGGTCGGATTGCCGGATATCGGTCGGACCACGATCCCCGCAGGTGCTTCGTGCGCCGTTGGCTTTTACCGTCGACCTTGCCGGTGTCCGTCGTCAAGCTCGTCCTGTCGCCGGGACGCGCCATTGCGGTCTGATGTATCCGCAGCTCGACCGTCCTGCACAGTGTTCGAGTCGGGACTTGTGCGGTGTTCAAGTGTGCGCTACCGTAGGTACTTGAACAGCGTACAAGTCGGCTTCGCCGAGACCCGGAGGACAACATGACCATGAGCCAGGTGGACCCACCGGGCGCCACCCCGGCGGTGACGACGGCCGCTGCCCAGGCGGCCACTCGGTCCGCGATCGAGATCCGCGGACTGCGGAAGTCCTACGGAAATCTCACTGTCCTCGACGGCATTGATCTGACGATCGCGGAAGGGTCGGTGTTCTCGCTGCTCGGACCGAACGGCGCGGGCAAGACGACGATGGTGAAGATCCTGTCCACGCTGACGTCGGCCGACGCGGGCGAGGTCCGGGTCCTCGGCCACGACCTGCGGCGCGACCCGGACGGCGTGCGCTCCGTCATCGGCGTGACCGGCCAGTTCTCCGCCGTCGACATGTACCACAACGCGACCGAGAACCTGCAACTCATGGCGGACCTGTGGCACCTGCCGAAACGGGAGGGTCGCCGGCGGGTCGCCGAACTGCTGGACCTGTTCGACCTCGCCGGCGCGGCCCACAGGCCGGTCATGACGTTCTCCGGTGGCATGAAGCGCCGGCTGGACCTGGCGATGACGTTGGTGGGGTCGCCACGGATCATCTTCCTCGACGAGCCGACCACCGGGCTGGACCCGGAGGGCAGGCACGCGACCTGGGAGACGATCCGCGGCCTGGTGCGCGAGCACGGCGTCACGATTCTCCTCACCACCCAGTATCTGGACGAGGCCGACCAACTCGCCGACCACGTCGCCGTGCTGGACGGTGGCCGGCTGGTCGCCGAGGGCACGGCCGACGAACTGAAGCGCCGCGTGCCCGGCGGCCACATGCTGCTCACGTTCGCCGGGCCGGCCGCCCTGGACGATGCCACACGTGCCCTGGGCGACACCGTGACCCGCGACGGCGAGAACCTCACGCTCCAGGTGCCCAGCGACGGAACCGCCCTGTCGGTGCAGACCGTGCTCAACCAGATCGACTCCCACACGGTGACCAACCTGTCGCTGCACACCCCCGATCTCGACGACGTCTTCTTCGCCCTCACCGGCCACAACACCACCAAGGACAAGCCGTGACCACCGAAACCGTCACCCGGGTCGCGCCGAGCACGGGGAAGCCGGGTGCCGTCCGGTTCCACCCGTTCCGCGACACCGTCACGCTGCTGCGGCGCAACATCCGCAACCAACTCCGCGACCTGGTCGCTGTCTTCGCGATCATCGGCATCCCGGTGTTGTTCCTGCTCCTGTTCGTCTATGTCTTCGGAGGGGCGCTCGGCCCGGCCACCAAGGCGGAGGGCGCGGCCAGCTACGTCGACTACGTCCTGCCGGGCCTGATCATCATGACTGTCGCGGCCGGACTGATCGGCGTGTCGACGCACACCGCCGTCGACATGACGGAGGGCATCATCGCCCGTTTCCGCACCATGTCGATCTTCCGGCCCGGGATCCTCATCGCGCGGGTGCTGTCGTTCGTCATCCAGACACTGGCCAGCATCGTGGTCGTGTTCGCGATCGCGTTCGCGATGGGCCTGCGGCCCAACGCGACCGGACTGGAGTGGCTGGCGGTCATCGGGCTGCTGGCCTATCTCAGCTTCATGCTGACCTGGCTGGGACTGGCGTTCGGGCTCGCGGCCAAGAGCGTCGGCTCCGCGAGCAACGGCCCGTTCCCGCTGATCCTGCTCCCCCTGGTCGGATCCGGGATCGTGCCCACCAGCACGATGCCCACCGGACTGCGCTACTTCGCCGAGTACCAGCCGTTCACCTCCATGATCGAGACCCTCCGTGGCCTGTTGGTGGGCACCCCGATCGGCAACAGCGCGGTGATCGCCCTGTGCTGGGGCGGCGGCATCGGCATCCTCGGCTTCGTCTGGTCGATCCGGGCCTTCAATCGCGACCGCGCCAGCTGACCGCATCATCGGACCACCGGGGGGACCACCCATGCCCACGTTCGCCACACCGCAACCGATCTCGGTGCACATCCGGCTGAACGTCGGCGCCGTGCGGATCGTCGCCGGTGACCGGGCCGACACCGTCGTCACGGTCACGCCGGCCGACCCGGGCAACAAGTTCGGCGTCGAGGCGGCGCAGCGGGTGCAGGTCGACCACACGCCGGGCGCACTGGAGATCACGCAGTCCATTCCGTGGAACCGCAAGTTCGGCGACAACCCGGACGGCGGCGTCGTCGCCGTCGTGGTCGAACTGCCCACCGGATCCCGCATCCGCGGCGCCGTGTCGCTCGGCACGTTCCGGACCGAGGGCAGCCTCGGCGAGAGCACGTTCACGGCCAACCTCGGCGACATCGTGCTGGACGAGATCACCGACACACTGCGCGCCAGGGGTACCAAGGGGGACATCGTCGTGCGGCGCGCACAGGCCGACGTCGACGCCAGGACCAGCACCGGCAGCATCCGGATCGCCGAGGTCGTCCGCGGCCGGGTCACGCTGACCACGTCGGTCGGCGAGATCGAGGTGGGCGTCCGCGAGGGCACGGCGGCCAAGCTGGACGTCCGCACGAAGTTGGGGCGGATCCGCAACTCGCTGAACGGCGTCGACGAGCTGGCCGGGTTCGCCAACACGGTCCGCATCTACGCCCGCACCAACCTGGACGACATCGTGGTGCACCGTGCCTGACACCTCCTGAGCCGACCGGTCGGTCCCTGCCCTTGGGCAGGCCGGGACCGCGGCCCGGAACCGTCCAACCCCAAGCGGTTCCGGGCAGCGCCCGTCCTCCCCGCCGGCACCGTGGTGCAAGCCTGGTTCGATCCTCGCGCAACGTCGGTGGCGCAGCATTGATCCGTTCCACGACGGCGGCGCCACCGGCGCCCGCGCGTAGGGGAGGTACCCGTGCTCGAGAAGGCTGGTGTGGTGAGTTCGACGATCCCGGCGGACGGCGTTCCGGAGGTCGGCGGACCTGGTGGCGATGGCCGATCTGGTGGGCTTCTTCATGAACACGTGGGTGTTGCGGGTGGATCTGGGTGGTGGTCCGACGTTCGAGCAGGTGTTGGCGCGGGTGCGGGATCGCGCGCTGGCCGCCTACGAGCACCAGGACGCCCCTTTCGACCTGTTGGTGGAGGCGCTCAACCCGGAACGGTCCACCGCGTATCATCCGCTGTTCCAGGTGATGTTCACGTGGCAGAGCGAGGACCGCATCGACCTGGACCTGCCCGGCCTCACCGCGACGATGGCAGCGGTCCCGACCGGGACCGCGAAATTCGATCTGGAACTCAACTTCGCCACCGACACGCGCACGTCCACCACCCGTTGCGTGCTGGAGTACGCGACCGACCTGTTCGACCGGGCCACTGTGCAGCGGTTCGCTGATCGACTGGTCCAGGTCATCGAGTGCGTGGTGGGGGCCAGTGGTCAGCGGGTGGCCACTGTGGATGTTCTGGTGGGTGCCGAGCGGGAGTTGCTCGATTCGGTCAACCGCACGGCGAGCCCGGTGGAGGCGGACACACTGCCGGGATTGGTGTGGGACCGGATCGCAAGGTACCCCGATCGGGTGGCTGTGGTGTGCGGCTCGGTGGAGTTGACGTATCGGGAGTTGGGCGAGCGGGCGCAGGCGCTGGCGACCGAACTGGTACGGCGTGGTGTCGGTCCTGGTTGTGTGGTGGGTTTGGCGGTGTCGCGGTCGGTGGATGTGGTGGTGGGGATGGTGGGGGTGTGGTGTGCGGGTGCGGGGTATGTGCCGGTGGATCCGGGTTTTTCGTCGGCTCGGTTGGAGTGGATCGTGGGGGATGCGGCGCCGGTGGTGGTGGTGACGGATGTGGTGTCGGCTGGTGTGGTGCCGGCGGGGGTGGGGTGTGTGTTGATGGAGTCGGTTACTCCTGTCGTGGGGGGTCGTGTTCCGGTGGTGTTGCCGGATGGGTTGGCTTTTGTGATGTATACGTCGGGTTCGACGGGTGTGCCGAAGGGTGTGTGTGTTTCGCATCGGAATGTGGTGTCGGTGTTGGGGTCGTTGGTGGATGTGGTGGGTGTTTCCGGGGTTCGGGTGTTTGCTGGGACGTCGATCAATTTCGATGTGTCGGTGTTCGAGGTGTTGGTGGGGTTGGTGTCGGGGGGGACGGTGGAGGTGGTGGCGGATGTGGTGGCGTTGGGGGAACGGGACGAGCCACTACCGGGTGGTGTCCTGAGCGCGGTGCCGTCGGTGCTGGCCGGGGTGTTGGACGAGTTCGCGCCAGGTTCACGCGCGGACGTGGTCGTGTTCGGCGCGGACGGGCTGCCCGGTGGCCTGGTGGCGCGGGTACGGGAAGTGTTTCCGGACGTTCGGGTGGTGAACTGCTATGGACAGAGCGAGACGTTTTATGTGTCGAGTCACGCACTGGGTGCTGGTGAGGTGTGGGATGGCGGGCTGGCTGTCCCGATCGGACGACCGTTAGGCAATGTGCGGGCCTATGTGTTGGGTGTGGGTCTGGTGGCGGTGCCGCCGGGTGTGGTGGGTGAGTTGTATGTGGGTGGTTCGTCGGTGGGTTGGGGTTATCTGGGTCGTTCGGGGTTGACGGCGGAGCGGTTTGTGGCGGATCCGTTCGGTCGTGGTGGTTCGCGGTTGTATCGGACTGGTGATCTGGTGCGGTGGCGGGCCGATGGTGTGCTGGAGTTCGTCGGCCGCGCGGACGGCCAGGTGAAGCTGCGCGGGCTGCGGATCGAGGTCGCCGAGATCGAACGCGTGATCGCCGCGTGCGCCGGTGTGGCGCGGGCGGTGGTCACCGTCGGCCAGGGCCGCACGGGCGAACCGCTGCTCGTCGGCTATGTCCTCCCAGCCGAATCCGGTGTGTCGCCGGCCCAGAGGACGCTGCGCGAGTTCGTCGGCGCCCACCTCCCCGACTACCTGGTCCCGTCCGCGTTCGTCGTCCTGGACGCGCTGCCGCTGGACCCGAACGGCAAGGTGGACCGCGCCGCGCTGCCCGCACCGGTGTTCACCGGTGCCGTGTACCGCGCGCCGGGCACCGCCACCGAACACACCATCGCCGACGCATTCGGCGACGTCCTCGGCCTGGAACGGGTCGGTGTGGACGACGACTTCTTCGCCATCGGTGGGGACAGCATCCGCTCCATTCAGGTGGTGTCGCGGGCCAGGGCACGGGGTGTGGAGATCACGCCGCGCGAGATCTTCCAACTCCGCACCGTTGCCGAACTGGCCGCGGTCGCGGGCGGCCGGACCACCCGAGGTCCGATACTGTCCGAACTGGATGGTGGTGGGGTGGGTTGGTTGCCGTTGCCACCGGTGGGTCGGTGGTTGGCGGAGTTGGGCCGTGGTGTGGACCGGTTCTCGATGTCGGTTGTGGTGGACCTGCCGGTGGGGATCGATGAGCCGGGTCTGGTGGCGACGTTGTCGGCGGTGGTGGACCGGCACGACCTGTTGCGGTCGCGGTTGGATGGAGCGGGTCTGCGAGTGGCACCGGTGGGTGCGGTGGATGTCGGTTCATGGGTGCGCCGGCTGCCGTGGCACGGCGGGTGGGACGAGCACTGGCGGGAGCGGGCGGCGGTGGAGTTGGATGCCGCCGCGGGCCGGCTGGATGCGGCCGGTGGGGTCATGGCCCAGTTGGTGTGGTTCGACGCCCCCGCCGCTGGCCGGTTGGTGATCGTGGCGCATCACTTGGTGGTGGACGGTGTGTCCTGGCGGATTCTGTTGCCGGATCTGGCCGCGGCGTGGCGTCAGGTGTCGGCGGATGGGGTGGTGTTGCCGGCGGTGGGGACCTCGGCGCGGCGGTGGGCGTATGCGCTGGCGGAACGGGCGCGGTCGCATGCCGGTGAATTGGCGTGGTGGCGGTCGGTGGTGGCGGAGCCGGACCCGTTGGTGGGCCGACGTTCCTTGGATCCGGCCGTCGACACTGTGTCCACTATGGAATACTTCCGCGTGCGTATTCCCGCGTCGATCACCGAGGCGTTGGTGTCGGGAGTGCCGGCCGCGTTCCGGGCGGGCGTACCGGACGGGTTGTTGGCTGCGCTGGCGGTGGCGGTCCGGGCGTGGCGGCGCGGGCGTGGGGTGGATGAGTCGTCGGTGTTGGTGCGGCTGGAGGGGCACGGTCGCGAGGAGGCCGTGGTGCCCGGTGCCGACCTGACCCGGACGGTCGGTTGGTTCACCAGCATGTACCCGGTCCGCGTCGACACCGGCGACATCGACGTGGACCGGGCGGTCGCCGGTGAAGCCGATGCCGGTGCGGTGGTGAAGGCGGTCAAGGAACAACTCCGGGCCGTGCCCGGCCACGGCATCGGCTACGGCCTGCTGCGTTACCTGGACGACGACACGGCCGCCGTGCTCCGGCAGTACGGCACGGGTCAGATCGCATTCAACTATCTCGGTCGGCAGTCCGCCGCCGACATGCCGGAACAGCTGCGTGGCCTGGGCTGGACGCAGGCGCCAGGCACCACCGACCTGATCGCCACGCCCGACCCGGACATGCCCGCCCTGGCCGCACTGGAGATCAACACCGTGGTGACCGACTCACCGGACGGCCCTGAGCTGACCGCCGTGTTCGGCGCCCCGGCCGGGGTGCTGTCCGGGGACGAGGTGCGGCAACTGGCCGACCTGTGGTCCGCCGCCCTCACCGGCCTGGCCCGGCACGTCGCCCAACCCGGCGCCGGCGGCCGCACACCCTCCGACATGCCGTTGGTGAGCATGCGGCAGAGCGAGATCGAGTCGTGGGAGCGGCGCTACCCCGGGCTGGCCGACGTGTGGTCGCTCACCCCGTTGCAGGCCGGCCTGCTGTTCGAGTCCACGCTGGCCGGTGGCGGGTTCGACGTCTACCACGCCCAGGTCGTGTACCACCTGACCGGCCCGATCGAGCCGGCCCGGCTGCGGACGGCCGGCCAGGCGCTGCTGGACCGGCACGCCAACCTGCGCACCGCGTTCGTCGGCGCGGCGTCCGGCGAGCGGGTGGCACTGGTACTCGACGGTGTCGCGCTGCCGTGGCAGGACGTGGACCTGCGCGGTCTCGACGCCACCAACCGGGCCGCCGCGACCCGGCGGTTCCTCGCCGCCGACCAGCGGGACCACTTTGACCAGGCCACCCCGCCGCTGCTGCGGCTGGCGCTGCTGCGGACCGGCCCGGACTCGGCCGAACTGGTCCTCACCTCCCATCACACGCTGCTGGACGGCTGGTCGATGGGCCTGGTGATGCGTGAACTGCTGCGCCTGTACGGGTCCGGCGGCGACGACGCCGTGCTACCGAAGGTCAGCCGCTACCGCGACTTCCTCGCCTGGCTGTCCGAACAGGACAGTGCTGGGTCGGTGCGGGTCTGGGCGGACGAACTGGCCGGGCTGGACGGACCGACGCTCGTGGCACCGGCCGGTGGCGGGCCGAACCCGGAGGGGGCCGGACAGTTGGACGTGCCGGTGCCCGCCGGCGTCGCCCGCGACCTGAGCCGTCGCGCGGCCGAACTCGGCGTCACCCTCAACACCGTGGTGCAGCTCGCGTGGGCGATCGTGCTGGGCTCGCTGACCGGCCGGCAGGACGTGGTCTTCGGCACCACGGTGTCCGGCCGCCCGGCGGCCCTGCCGGGCGTGGAGTCGATGGTCGGCCTGTTCATCAACACCGTGCCGGTACGGGTGCCGCTGTCCCCGTGGGACACGCTCGGCGAGCTGCTGGCCGGGCTCCAGAAGCGGCAGCACCGACTGCTGGATCACCACCACGTCGGGCTGGTCGACATCCAACGCGCCACCGGATTCGACACGCTGTTCGACGCGGTCACCGTGTTCGAGTCGTTCCCGGTCGACGGACCCGGACTGGTCGATCCGGCGACCGGAGTGGCGATCACCGGCGTCAGCACCGACAACGGAACGCACTACCCGATCGGCGTCGCGGCCACGGCGTCCCCGCATCTGAGGGCGGTCCTGGAGTACCAGCGGGACCTGTTCGACACCGAAACCGCGAGCGACATCGCGGCGCGGCTGGCGTCGGTGCTGGGCCGGATCGCGGCCGACCCTGCCGTCCCGCTCGGTCGCCTGGACCTGCTCGCCCCGGACGACCGTGACCGGCTGCTCGCGTGCGGCAACGACACGGTCGTCGCCGGCCTGGACGGCACCGTAACGGAACTGTTCGAGCGGCAGGTGGCGGCGACCCCCGACGCGGTGGCGGTGCGTTTCGCCGGCGGGTCGCTGACCTATCGGGAACTCGACGCCAGGGCCGACCGGCTGGCGCGCAGACTGCGCTGCCGCGGCACCGGACCGGAGTCGGTGGTGGCCGTCGCGCTGCCCAGGTCGCCGGAACTCGTGATCGCGCTCCTGGCAGTGGCCAAGGCAGGCGGCGTGTACCTGCCGGTGGACGCCGAATATCCCGCGGAGCGCATCGCCTACCTGGTCGACGACTCCGGCGCCCGACTGGCCGTGGTGACCGAGGCAACCGCGGAGGCGCTGGCCGGCCTGCCGGTCGACGCCGTGCGGGTGGACCGGCCGTCCGGCGACGTCCCGGCCGCCCAGCTCGCGCCCACGGCCGTGCCGGACAACGCCGCCTACCTGATCTACACGTCCGGTTCGGCCGGCCGGCCGAAGGGCGTGACCGTCACCCACCGGGGCGTGGCCAGCATGGTGGCGGCTCACGTCGATCGGCTGGCGATCACCCGGGAAAGCCGGATGCTGCAACTCCTGTCGCCCAGTTTCGACGTGTCGCTGTGCGAGATCCTCAGTGTCCTGCTGTCCGGCGCCAGCATCGTCGTGGCCGGTCCAACTCGCCTGGCGCCGGGTCCCGCCCTGGCCGCCACGATCGCTGACCACGAGGTCACCCACGTGCAGCTGGTGCCCGCGATGCTCGCCGCGCTGCCGGCCGGCTCACTGGCCACCGTGCGGTGCCTGGTGGTCGGTGGCGAGCCGGTCGGCCGTGACCTGGTGGCGCGGTGGGCGCCGGGCCGGCGGATGGTGAACGCCTACGGCCTCACCGAGACCACCGTCGCGGCCACGATCAGCGCGCCGCTGTCCGCCGACGCGACCGGACCGTTCCCGATCGGCACGCCTGTACCGAATACCAGGCTGTACGTGTTGGACGGTGCGCTGCGGCCGGTGCCGGACGGCGTGCCCGGTGAGCTGTACGTCGCCGGCACCGGCGTGGCCCGTGGATACGCCGGCCAGGCGGGCCTGACCGCGGCGCGGTTCGTCGCCTGCCCGTTCGGCGTGCCCGGCGAACGGATGTACGCCACCGGCGACCTGGCCACCCGGACCGAGGACGGTGCGCTGGTATGCCACGGCCGGGCCGACGACCAGGTGAAGATCCGCGGCGTACGGATCGAACTCGGCGAGGTCGAGGCGGCGCTGGCGGCCCACCCGGACGTGCGGCGGGCCGTCGTGGTTGTGACCGGCGACGCCGGTGACCGCCGGCTGGCCGGTTATGTGGAGCCCGTCGACGGGCGGGCGGATCTGGCCGATCGGCTGCGTCGCCACCTGGCCGGTCGGCTGCCGGCTCACCTGGTGCCCGCGACCGTCACGGTGGTCGACCGGATCCCGCTCACGGCCAACGGCAAGGTGGACCGCCGGGCGCTCCCCGCGCCCGACACTCCCGGGGCCGCCCGCGGGCGGCCGCCGCGCACCCCGCGCGAGCGGTTGCTGTGCGGGCTGTTCGCCGACGTTCTCGGTGTGCACCAGATGGGTGTCGACGACGGCTTCTTCGCCCTCGGCGGACACTCGCTACTGGCCATCCGGCTGGTCGACCGGATCCGCACCGTGCTCGGCGTCGAACTGCCGGTCCGGCTGGTGTTCCAGTCGCCCACCGTCGCCGAACTCGCCGCCCATCTGGAACCAGGAGCGCCCGAGGAACCGGACACCGACCCGTTCGCCGCCGTGCTCCCCGTCCGGACCGGCGACCGCGACATCGAACCGTGGTGGTTCGTCCACTCCGGCGGTGGTCTGTGCTGGCCCTATCTGGGCTTCGCCGGGCTGCTGCCGCCCGGCCGGCCGATCTACGGCCTCCAGGCCAAGGGCCTCGCCGGCGGGACACCACTACCGGAGTCGATCGAGAAGATCGTGTCCGACTACGCGGACGTGATCCTGGCCGGCCAACCGGCCGGGCCGTACCACGTCGCCGGCTACTCGATCGGCGGCACGCTGGCCCATGCCGTCGCTGCGGAACTCCAGCGGCGCGGCCACGAGGTGGCGGTGCTGGCGATGCTGGACAGCGTGCCGGCGGCCGGCTTCGCCGGCCGCACGCCGCCGGCAGCCGAGTTCCGTGACTACTTCCACCGGCACCTCACCGGTCTCGCCGAGGCCCCGGACCTGGAGTCCTTCGTGGACAACGCGGTCCGGGTGATGCGCAACCTAGCCGCACACATGTCCACCTACACGTCACCGGCCTACCGGGGCGACGCGCTGCTGTTCACCGCGGCGCGGGACACCGGCGGCGACGCCGAGCGGTGGCGGCCCTACGTGTCCGGCACCGTGCACCGGTACGAGGTGGACAGCACCCACGAGGATCTGACCGCGCCGGGACCGGCGGCCGAGATCTGCCGGATCCTCGGTCAGTCTGTACCGAAAGGAGTTCGCTGATGAGTACCAATCCGTTCGACGACGAGAACGGCCAGTTCTACGCGCTGGTGAACGACGAGGAACAGTATTCGCTGTGGCCGGCCTTCGCGGACGTGCCGGACGGCTGGCGGGTGGTGTTCGGTGTCGCCGGCCGGCAGGAATGCCTCGACTACGTCGAGGAGAACTGGACCGACATGCGGCCGAGGAGCCTGCGCGAGGCGATGGACGCCACCCGCTGACCGGCCGTCGGACGAAGGAGAAAAGGTCATGGTCACCGTCGTGCAGCGGTGGAACATTCATCCCGGTATCCCGTGGCTGCGTGGCATCCGGCCCGGATCGGACGTCGAATACAATGAGCAGCTCAACGCCTGGTTCGTCTACGGTTATGACGCCGTGTTCGGCATCGTCAACGATCCGAAGACCTTCTCCAGCCGGACCGCGCAACTGGCCGCCGTGACGATCGACGAGTCGTTCAACGAGGGTGACGTCTCCCAACTCGACCCGCCCGAGCAGACCAGGTACCGCAAGCTGATCAGCCGCGCGTTCACCCCGAAGGTGGTGTCCGGCCTCCAGTCCCGGATCACCCAGATCGCCGACGAACTCCTGGACGCGATGCGCGGCAAGGAGCGGATCGACCTGGTCGCCGAGCTGGCCTATCCGCTGCCGGTGATCGTCATCGCCGAACTGCTCGGCATCCCGTCGACCGACAGGGAACTGTTCATCGCCCATTCCACCAGGTTCATCGAACAGCTCAACGGGCTGTCGTTCCTGGACGAGTCGGCGAAGGAGGACATCGGCTACGCCGTCGAGGGCTTTCAACCGATGATGGACTACATGCGTGACCAACTCGCCGAGCGCCGCCGGCGGCCGAGCGAGGACCTGATCAGCGGACTGGCCGCCGCCGAACAGGACGGCCGGCGACTCACCGACAACGAGATCGTGAACCTCTCGAACCTGTTGCTGGTGGCCGGCCACATCACCACCACGATGATGATCGGCAACACGGTCTTGTGCCTGGACGCCAGTCCCGACCAGTTCGCCCGCGTGCGCGAGGACCGCTCACTGGTTCCCGGTGCGCTTGAGGAGTCGGTCCGCGTGCTCAGCCCGACCGCGGCACTGTCCCGACGCACCACAACGGAGGTCGAGATAGCCGGCGTCCGGGTGCCGGAGGAACAGATGCTGCTGCCCTGGCTGGCCGCGGCCAACCGGGATCCACGCCGGTTCGCCGATCCGGACCGGTTCGACGCCGCCCGCGACCCGAACCCCCATCTCGGCTTCGGGCACGGCGTCCACTACTGCGTGGGTGCGACGCTGGCCAGGGTGGAGAGCCGCATCGCGGTGAACCGGCTGCTGGACCGGTTCCCGAAGCTGTACGTCGACCCGAACGAACCGCCGGAGTTCTTCCCCAATCCTGACCTGATCGGCGTCCGGTCACTGCCGATGCGCACCGGATGAGCTAGCCGTTCCGCGCCGTTTCCGCACGTCGGGCGGGTCTACCGTATGCTGGGCGAATGGCCCGGGACACGCTGACGCAGGAAAGGATCGTGCGGACCACGATCGAACTGCTGGACGCCGAGGGTCTCGAAGGGCTCAGCATGCGCACCCTCGGCGAGCGGCTTGGCGCCGCCGCGACGGCGGTCTACTGGCATGTCAGAAGCAAGGACAACCTTGTCATGCTGGCCGGCGACGAGGTGTGGCACGAGATCGACCTGCCCGACCTGGACGCGGTCGACTGGCGGACCGCGGGCACAGCCATGGCCAAGGACCTGTACGCCATGCTCACCCGCCACCCGTGGCTGGTGCAGGCGTTCGGCACCTATGTGCTCCCCGGCCCCGGCAAGGCCAGGTACGACGACCACAGTCTGGCCGTGTACGAGCGGGCCGGCTTCGCCGGCGCGGCGGCCGACCAGGCGATGACCACGGTCTTCCTGTTCGTCCTGGGAAGCGCCCTGGGTGAGGCGGCCGGCGTGTCGCTACGCCGGCAGCTGCGCCGCGCCGGCCACGACGCCGACGAGTTGATCCGCGAGACCATCGCGAAACAGACCGAGGTCGCGATGGCGTTCCCCAGGTTGCGCGCCCGGATCGAGTCGGTGGACGACACCGACTACTACTCGGCACCGGACAAGAGTTTCGAATTCGGCCTGGAAACCATTTTCGACGGCCTGGACCGCCAACTGTCGACCGGCCGGACCGGTACTTCCGGCGCGGCACAACGAAGCGACGGCTGGTTCGCGTAACCCGGACCTCGTACCCGGTGGTTCCGTCATGTCCCGGCGACCGGACACCGGTCGCCGCTGCGCCGACTTGGACATGACATCCGGCGGCTGAAACAATCATTTCGACGCGATTTCGTTCACCTTTCCCGCCGAAAGGCCCCTGCCATGACCCGCCTCGACACGCACGCCTACGCGACCGCGGAACGGTTGCTGCGCCACAACCGTGGGCAACTCGTCCTGGGCGGCCGGGTCAGGCCGCGCTGGCTCGACGGTGGTGCCCGCTTCTGGTACACGGTCGACACCCCGGCGGGCCGGCGGTTCGTCGTCGTGGACCCTGCTGCCGGAACCCGGGAACCCGCGTTCGACCACGACCGGCTGGCCAAGGCCCTCGCTGTGGCGTCGGGTGAGGACGTGGACGCGGCCGCGCTGCCGTTCCCCGCGGTCGCCATCACCCCTGGCGCCGTCGAGTTCGACGCGTTCGGCGCGCACTGGCGGTGTGCACTGGACACCTACGAGTGCCAGCAGTCCGCCACCCGACCCGGCAACCCGCTGGAGATCCCGTCGCCGGACGGCCGGTACGCCATCTACCGGGCCGGCCACGACCTGCGCCTGCGCACCATGGACGACTCCACCGACACGGCGCTGACCACCGACGGCAGCGCCGACCTGGACTACGGCGCCAACCCCGACTACCTGATGTACTCGACGTTGCTGGGCAAGCTGGGCCTGCCCCACCTGCCGCCCGCGCTGGCGTGGTCACCGGACGGGAGGCAGGTGTTCACGCACCGGACCGACCAGCGCGGAGTCCGGGAGGCGCACCTGCTGCGTGCCGCGCCGCCCGGCGGCGGCCCGCCGTGCCTGATCACGCAGCGCGCCGCGGCCACCGGCGACGAGCGGATCCCGCTGGCCGAGTTCGTGGTGATCGACGTGTCGACGGGGGAGATCATCCGTGCCGACGCGCCGCCGGAACCGATGCCGACGGTGTCGCCGATCTTCCAGCGGTGGGCGTGGTGGGCGGACGACGGTTCGGCCGTGTACTACCTGAGCTGGACGCGGGACGGGCACACCCTGCGACTGAACAGGCTCGACCCGGGCACCGGCGCGGTCACCACGCTGGTCACCGAGACCGGCGCGACCCGGGTCGAGCCCGGTCAGTACCAGCTCCAGCCCCCTGTGGTGCGCGTGCTGTCCGGCGGTGACGAGGTGCTGTGGTACTCGCAGCGGGACGGCTGGGGCCACCTGTACCTGCACAGCCGGGTCGGCACACCGCCTGTCGGGGTGACGTCGGGGGAGTGGGCGGTGCGGGAGATCCTGCACGTCGACGAGCACGAGCGAGTCGTCTGGTTCGTCGCGTCCGGACTGGTCGACGGTAGTCCATACCGCAGATCGGTGTGCCGGGTGGGGCTGGACGGCGCCGGGTTCACCCGGATCACTGACGACCGGCTGGACCATGCGGCGACCGTGCCGCCCGGCGCCGGGTACTTCGTCGACTCGGCCTCCACGCACGACACGCCGCCGGTGATCACCGTGCGGGACTGGAGTGGGCGGGTGCTGGTCGAACTGGAACACGCCGACGTCACGGAGCTGTACCGCACCGGCTGGCGCCCGCCGGAACAGTTCCGTGCCACCGGCGCCGACGGCGTCACCGACGTCCACGGCCTGCTGTACCTGCCGCGCGACTTCGACCCGGCCCGGCGGTACCCGGTGATCGACACGCCGTACGGCATTCCGGTGGCCAACCGGGTGTCCCCGGCCTTCGATCCCGGGTTCTACGGGGCCGACGCAGAAGCCCTCGCGGCGCTGGGGTTCGCGGTGATCGCGGTGGACGGGCGTGGCTCACCCGGCCGGGACAAGGCATTCCACGACGCCTCCTACGGCGATCTCGCGAGCGCCTGCGGCCTGGCCGACCACGTGGCCGCGCTGCGCGAGCTGGCGGCGACCCGGCCGTGGCTGGACCTCACGCGGGTCGGGGTCGTCGGCATGTCCGGCGGCGGTTTCGCCGCGGTACGGGCGATGCTGGACTTCCCCGACGTGTTCACGGTCGGCGTCGCCGAGTCTGGGATGCACGACTTCCGGCTGGTCAATCCCGGCCTGGCCGAGCCGTACAACGGCCCGACGGCGGATGCCCTCGCCGCTGCGTCCAATGTGGACCAAGTGGATCGGCTCAGCGGCAAGCTGATGCTCGTCCACGGTGGACTCGACGACCGGGTGCCGCCGGCGCTCACCCTGCGGCTGGTCGAACGGCTCGTCGCCGCGGACAAGGATGTCGACCTGCTCGTCATCCCCGACGCCGACCACACGTACTTCGGTTACGAGCACCACGTCACCCGCAGGCGGTGGGACTTCCTGGTGGCCCATCTGCTCGGAGTCGAGCCGCCGGCGGGTTACCGGCTGGCCCGTGTCCCGATCGACATGGACGCCCTCGGCGAGATGTTCGGGTGATGCCACGCACATCGTCGGTCAGTCCCATGGCCAGGCACGGACGCCGATGGTCGAAGTGTGCTGAGAATCAGCACGACGGCGGAAAGGAATCGACATGACGGAGACCCGCCCCGAGGCGGTGCGGATGCCGATGACGCGGGCCCCGGGCTGCCCCTTCGACCCCCCGGACGGGCTGGCGACACTGCGCGCGGACAACCCGATCACCCGGATGGAGTACCCTGACGGGCACGTCGGCTGGCTGGTCACGGGCTACGCGCTGACCCGCGAAGTGCTCGCCGACCCGCGGTTCAGTTCGAAACGGGAACTGCTGCGCGTGCCGTTCCCCGGCGGCCCGGTGGGCACGATGCCGCCCGCCCCGCCCGGCCACCTGCACGGAATGGACCCGCCGGAGCACACCCGCTACCGCCGGCTGCTGGCCGGCAGGTTCACGGTCCGCCGGATGGACCAGCTCACCGAGCGGATCGAGCGGAGTACCGCGGAGCACCTGGACGCCATGGTGCGACAGGGTCCGCCGGCCGATCTCGTGGAATGCTGTGCCTATCCCGTTCCGGCGCTGACCATCTGCGAGTTGCTCGGCGTGCCGGCCGCGGACCACGACCGGTTCAAGCGCACGGCACGGATGATGAACGCGCTGGACAACGATCCCGCTGAGGCGTACGCGGCAGCGACGTCGCTGGACGCGTACATGCGTGAACTCGTGGCCGTCAAGCGCGCCCACCCCACCGACGATCTGCTAGGCGACCTGACGGAGACCGACCTCACCGAGGAGGAACTGGTCGGTATCGGCACCGTGCTGCTGGGCGCCGGCCTGGACACGACGGCGAACATGATCGCTCTCGGCGTGCTGGCGCTGCTGAGCCATCCCGACCAGTTCGCCGCCCTGCGTGACGATCCGGCACAGGTGGACGGCGCGGTCGAGGAGTTGTTGCGGTACCTGACCGTCGTGCACACCAACGTGCAGACGGCCTTGGTGGACGTGGAACTGGGTGGGCAGTCGATCAGAGCGGGCGACTCGGTCACGTTCTCGATGCACGCGGCCAACCGCGACCCGGCACGGTTCACCGACCCGGACACGCTCGACGTGCGGCGCAGAGCCGTCGGCCACCTGGCCTTCGGGCACGGCATCCACCAGTGTCTCGGCCAGCAGTTGGCGCGTGTCGAGATGCGCGTCGCGTTCCGGGCACTGCTCACCAGGTTCCCCACGCTGCGGTTGGCCGCGCCGCTGGCGGAGATACCGGTGCACGTCACAGCCATCTACAGCGCACCGCGTATCCCGGTCACCTGGGACGCGGACGGGGATGGCTGATGCGGGTCTCCGTCGACCACGAGCACTGCTGCGGTGCGGGAATGTGCGTGCTGATCGCACCCGATGTGTTCGACCAGCACGGTGCGGACGGCCGGGTGGTCCTGCTGGACGACTCACCGCCGGCGGCCCAGCACGACGCCGTGCGGCAGGCCGCCCAGGCCTGTCCATGCGGTGTCATCGACACGGCTGACTGAGGTGCTCATGTGGTGCCGGGTGGATCGGGGGGTGCGGTGCCCAGCCAGCCTTGCTGGGGCTGGTCGAACCGGTCGGGCACGTCGGTGACCGCCACGCCGGGGGTCAACAGCAGGCGGGCTTGAGCCGCCGGGCGCTCTGGTAGTGCGGGAGGCTCTGCCACCAGCGGGTGACCACGATCAGCGCGATGGCGAACCCAGCCCACAGCAGGATGCCGTTGGAGAACACCAGCCGATCGCCGCGGGCGTGCAACTGGCGGGCAGCGGCCTTCGGTCGGGCGAGATCGCCGGGTTGCAGTGGATCCGCGCCTACCTCGACGACGACGCGCCGCACCTTGACATCGACCCCAAGTTCGGCGCGCTGCACGAGGTACGCGGAAAGCTGGAGCTCGGCTGGCCCGACGAGCTCGTCCGGTCCGCCGGCGACGACGGAGTGATCATCGGTGTCCAATGTGTCGCGCTCGGTCGTCGGTAGCCGGCGAACAGGGCGCTGGATTGTCGGGCGGCTCGCGGTTCGACGAGTGCGAGGGCCGTTTCTGTGCGGCAATCGCACTTGGGCGGGTGATCTCCGTAGCAGCACGGATGGTGCGCGGTCGTCGGCGGCCAATACTGAACTGGTAGACGTGTCGCCATCGCGCCGGGCCGAGACCATGGGTGGACCGGTCATCGGTCTGTTCGTGCTGATGGCTCTGATCTGGTTGATCGGTACGCCGGTGCTGCTGGTGTACCGAGCGCTGACCGGGCCCTACTCCTTGCTCGAACCACAGCCGCTCACCGCTGCGCAGGCCCAGCAGACTGCGTTGTTCGACTGGGGCCTGGTCACGTCGTTGGCCGTTCCGGTGGTCGGCGCGATACTGGCGCTGTACACCAGAGGCACCACCGGGTCTGTGTGGGTTTTGCGGTTGTCTTCGTGGTTTCGCTGGTGTTCTGGGGATTCGCGGTGACGTCGGGCCCGCTGTTCCGCCCGACCCATTTGCCGCAGGCACCCGTCACATACTCGCGGCCGATTCCCTGTTACTCCAGCGGAGGCTCCAGCGACTGTCCCGGTGGTT